>NZ_JABFNS010000324.1 GCF_013116825.1 Myxococcus xanthus | reverse complement strand
GTGCTAAAAGGGTTGTAATTGCCAGAGAATTAGGGCTTAAAGACGCTAAAGCTTTAAAGGAAAATTGCGATATTGAACTTGAAGCTTTTGTGCATGGTTCGATGTGTTTTGCTTATTCTGGGCGTTGTTTAATAAGCTCTGTGCAAAGTGGAAGAATGAGCAATCGTGGATCTTGTGCAAATGATTGTAGATTTAATTATGAGCTTTATGCTAAAAATCCAGAAAATGGCACTTTATTTCGTTTAGAAGAAGATGAAAATGGTACTCATATCTTTAATTCTAAAGATTTAAATCTTTGTTCTTATATAGAAAAAATCATGCAAGAAAATTGTATCAGTGCTTTTAAAATAGAAGGGCGTACTAAAAGCGAATATTATGTTGCGCTTACAACAAGGACTTATAAAATGGCCATACAAGATGCTTTAGAGGGTAAA
>NZ_JABFNS010000323.1 GCF_013116825.1 Myxococcus xanthus | reverse complement strand
GCTCACGGTGAATATCGACCGCCAGAAGGCGGCTCGCTATGGCCTGAACGTGGCCGACATCCAGGACACCGTGGCCACAGCCATCGGTGGACGTGAAGCCGGAACGATGTTCGAGGGTGATCGGCGATTTGACATCCTGGTGCGCCTGCCCGAAACGATCCGCAATGACATGGAAGGCATGAAGCGACTGCCTATCCCGCTGCCTCGCTCAGTGGGCACTGCCGAAGCACGGACCAATTTCATCCCGCTTGCCGAGGTCGCTTCTTTCGAACTCGCCCCTGGCCCCAATCAAGTCAGCCGCGAGAACGGAAAGCGCCGCATAGTGGTCAGCGCCAACGTGCGTGGCCGCGACGTGGGATCTTTCGTTGCGGAGGCAGAGCAAGGGCTGGCTCAGATCAAGATACCCACGGGTTACTGGACGAGCTGGGGCGGAAC
>NZ_JABFNS010000322.1 GCF_013116825.1 Myxococcus xanthus | reverse complement strand
GGGATGCCGGGGTAGGACGCCGTCCTATCGAAGAGGTGCTCGTCGTAGTACGCGCGATACGTCTCCAGCACCGGCGCGGCCAGGTCCTCGCGGCCCGCGGGCACCGCCCTGCGCGCCAGCTCCCTGACTCCCTCACCGACGAAGCGGCGATAGGCGGACTCTGGATGCGTGGGCAGGCCGTGGTGCGCGAGCGCGTGGTTCATCGCGTCGGCGATGTCCCCCAGCGAATCCACCAAGGTCCCATCGAGGTCGAAGAAGACGGCACGAAGCTGCATGAGATGAGGTCTCCGGAAAAAACAAAAACGCCCCGGCCGAAAGGGCCAGGGCGTTCAGGGCTTCGAGGCCCGTTCAGCAACCGCTCAGGGCGTGACGGCCGCGGTGGTGGCGTCGTCCGGTCCGGCGACGGTCATCACCGCGAAGTTGATGTTGTTGTAGCC
>NZ_JABFNS010000321.1 GCF_013116825.1 Myxococcus xanthus | reverse complement strand
CCCCGGCCCGGCACGACCCCCGCGATCAGGGAGCTGCTGTGGGGATCGTCGTTCCACGTGCAGCACCGGCTGGCGGCGCAGGTGTGGAAGGGGCATGCGCTCTTGTGCGGAGATGCCGCCCACGTGCACAGCCCGGCGGGCGGGCAGGGAATGAACACGGGCATCCAGGACGCCGTCGAACTCGCGGCCCCGCTGCACCGGGCCCTGCGCGAAGGCGACACCGGCGCGATCGCGGCCTGGGCGGAGCGGCGCCATGCGATCGCGCGCGAGGTGGTCCGCACGACCGATGCGCTCACCCGGCTGGCAACGGCGTCTTCACCGCTGGCACGCGCGGCGCGGGGGGCACTGCTCGGCCTGGTCGACCACCTTCCCTTCGTGCGGCGCAGGCTCGCGATGCCGCTGGCCGAACTGGACCGCTGACGGGCCCTCCCTCCAGA
>NZ_JABFNS010000320.1 GCF_013116825.1 Myxococcus xanthus | reverse complement strand
GACTTGTAGGATCTTCTTCTAGTCCTATTTCTGGAATCGGACTTATTGGTGTTATTATTTCTTCTATTGTTTTTTTGGTTTTAGGTGTGGAACTTTTTCAAGATCCTATGCTTTCTAAATTTGCAGTAGCATTAGCTATTTTTACTACTAGTGTTATTTTAGCTACAGCTGCTATTTCGAATGATAATTTACAAGATTTAAAGACAGGACATTTAGTCGGAGCTACTCCTTGGAAACAACAAGTTGCTTTACTTGTAGGCTGTGTTTTTGGTGCTTTGGCTATAGTTCCTGTTTTAAATTTGCTTTATCAAGCCTATGGTTTTGTCGGAGCAATGCCAAGAGAAGGTATGGATGCTTCATCAGCTTTAGCAGCACCGCAAGCAAATTTAATGAGTACTATCGCCCAAGGAATTTTTCATCACAATATAGAGTGGGGTTATAT
>NZ_JABFNS010000031.1 GCF_013116825.1 Myxococcus xanthus | reverse complement strand
GGGCGGGCAGGCGTCTCCCGGTGGGGGCCGCGCACCGGCGCTTTGGCGCGCCGTGGACATCACAGGGAGCGCCACCCTGGATGGGACTCCAGGGTGGGCCCTGCGCTCACCGCGTCAGTTGCTGACGACGATGTTGAAGCTCTGCACGGCGAAGTTGCCCACGCCGTCGTTCATCCACAGGTCGATGGTGTGCGCGCCGTTCACCATCTCCCGCGTGTCGAACTGCGCCGTCCACGTCCCATCCGACTGCTGGGTGCCTACGCGGATGCCGGACATGTCGCGGCTGAAGCCCACGTTCGTCACCGGGCCGAAGTTGTCGGTGACGCGCGCGCGCACGGTGATGGCGCCGCTGACGGTGCTGCCCGCGGTGGGGCTGAGCAGCGTGGCCGTGGGGGCCTGCACGTCGTAGTTCACCCGGCGCACGAGGTTGGCCGTCATGCCCGTCTCGCTGATGACGGAGATGCCCAGCGTGTTGACGCCCGGGGCCAGCGTGACCGACGCCTGAATCTGACCGCCGCCACGAGGCAGGTTGTAGGCGGGGCCGCCGTTGACGCGCACCGTGGTGGCGGAGACCGTCTGCACGTTGATGGCGTACTGGAAGGTGTCGTTGGGCAGCGGGCCGTAGAGCTGGCCGTCCGCGAAGTGGGTGCTCACCACGGGCGTGCCCGCGTCCACCCACAGGTACAGCAGCTTCTCGGTGACGTTGCCGGCGCTGTCGGTGGCGCGCACCAGGATGACCTGGCTGCCGTAGCTGACGTTCACCGGGTGCTCCACGGTGCCGTTGCCGAACTCCAGGAGCGAGCTGTTCACCCACTGCGTCTCCACGCGCACGGGCGTCTGGTCCTGCACGGACGAGCGCACCATCACCACCGGCGTGTTCACCGCGGCGTTCTCCGCGGGCGACAGGATGGTGAGGATGGGGGCCACCCGGTCCACCGTGAGGTTGACCTGCTTGGTGGTGACGCCGCCGAAGCTGTCTCGCGCGGTCATCTGGATGATGTTGGGGCCTTCCTCCAGGGTGATGGAGGTGTGGATGAGGCCGCCGTTGCCCGGCGTGAGGACGATGGGCGCGCCGCCGTTGATGATGAACGCGGCGTAGGTGATGACGGCGCCCGGCGCGCGCGGCGTGGCGTAGCCCCAGATGTCCAGCGCCGTCTCCCGCGTGAAGGCCGGCGGGTTGCCGATGGTGACCATGGGCGTCAGGTGGGGGAACGGGTCGATGATGAGGGTGCTCGACGCCGTGCTGCCCAGCAGGTTGGCCAGCGGGGCCTGCCGCTCCACGCCGGAGTACACCGCGCGGTAGTCCTGCGCGCCGGTGACGGTCCAGCTGTCCACCGCGGGCACCCAGTTGAAGGCGTAGATGCCGTCGCCATCCGCGTCCACGTCCGCGCCCACGGGCACGCCCGCGACGTAGAAGGTGACGACGCCATGGGCAGGGCCCGGGACGACGGCGCCCCCGTTCGTCACGCGCGCCGACAGCAGGGTGCCGTTGCCAATGGTGACGCGCGCGTTGGCCGCGGGCGTCACGATGGTGGTGACGGTGGGCAGGCCCGTCACGGGCGGCAGGGGCGGGGTGTACGCCGCCACGCGCGCGGAGCCGGTGACGCCGGGCGCGCCGCCGGACGAAGCGATGAGCGTCACCGCGGAGGTGAGCGCGGGCAGCAGCCGGGGCGGCGCATGGACGGTGACGGTGACGGTGCCTTCGCCGCCCGCGGGCAGGAAGAGGGTGACGGGGCTCACGGACGCGGTCCACCCGGGCAGGCCGCCCTGGGTGCTCAGCGTGTACGTGTCCGCCTGATAGCCGTGGTTCTTCACGGTGAAGGTGAACGTGGCCTGCTGCGGCGACGGGCTGTCCACCAGGAGCTCCTGCCGCTCCGCGCCGACGACGGAGACGCGCACGCTGAAGTCACCGAAGCAGGAGAGGCCCAGGGCCGCGAAGGTGGTGGGGATGTCGAAGGTGGCCGAGCCGGTGCGCCAGCTGCCGTCGGCGGACTGCCGCGTCTTCATCCACTCAATCGCGTTGCGCAGGCGCGGGTCGGTGGCGGGCTCGCGGCCCGCGAGGCACAGCGCGTAGATGGCGCTGCCGGTGGCGAAGTCGTTGGCGGCTTCGTTGGGCAGGTTGCCCCAGCCCGCGTTGCCGGGGGACGTGCGGGTGATGAGCCGCTCGGCCAGGGTGTTGATGGCGCCGGTGTTGACGTCGTTGAGGCCGGGGCCCGCGGCCTTGAGGCCCAGCACCGTCCAGGCCACCTGGAAGGTGTAGGGCATGCCGTTGCCGGGCGCGCTGGTGTCGTTGTTGTTGAGGTTGGCGCGCAGGTACGCGGCGGCGCGGTCCAGCGCGGCCTGGTATGCGGCGGCGCGCGCGGGGTCCACGCGCTGCTTCGCCTGGGCCATGCCCGTCATGATGCGCGCGGTGGTGGACACGCTGCCGTGGTCCACGGGGAAGTGCGCGTGGTCGCTCGGCCACCGGCCACTGGGCTCCTGCGTGGTCAGCGCCCAGTTGGCCGCGTTCACCAGCGCGTTGCTGTACTGGGTGGAGACGTTCTCGTCGTAGCCCGCCAGGCCGAAGACGGAGAAGGACGTCTTCTCGTAGCGGAACGCGGTGCCCTCGTGAATCCACGAGCCGTTGGCGAGCTGGTCATTGCGGATGCGCTGGGCCAGCAGCTCCAGATTGGCCAGGTTGGTGCGCCCGTTGCCGACGACGGCGTTCATGTCATAGCCGTTGGCGCGCGCGCTCGACAGGCCGTACACCACCGCGCCCTGGCGGTGGCAGGCCACGCAGTTGTTCTCCTGCGTCCAGTGCACCACGTCCGCGCTGAGGAAGTTGATGGCCCGCTGCGTGGACTGGGTGTTCGTCTGTGTCTGCGCGGCTGAGGGAAGGGCGACGACGAGCGGGACGAGCGTCACCAACCGCAGCAAGAGCGCGGGGAGGTGACGCCAGGAGGGACGCCGGGGGACGTGAGCCATCTGAGGTCTCCGAAGGGAGGCGGGTGCCGGGATTGGCACCCCGCGCGACCTCCGGGAGGAGCGCTCCAGACGCACGACGGCGGCGCTGGGCGAGCGCTCTCTTCGCGCTTCACCCAGAGTGGCTGTTGCGGCTTTGAGAGCATCCCCCCGGACTGCGCGGCTGGAGGAATACTCCTGGCTTACTGGAACTGTCCAGTCCTGCAGGTTCCGAATGCGTTACAAGATGTGAGGGGTAGGGCTGACCCACTGGGTCATCCGTTTTCGACGATGTCGAAGGGCTGTCCGAGCCCTCGCGCCAGAGCGGTGTCGTAGAGGGCTCGAGCGAGGGCCACGTCCTGGAGCGCGAGGCCGGTGGAGTCGAAAACGGTGATTTCGGCATCGCTGGTGCGGCCGGGCTTCTTGCCGGAGACGACTTCACCCAGGGTTCCAGCGATTTGCTCGGGACGGAGGAGGCCGTCATGCAGCGGCACGTTGACCTCGCCGGAGTGGAGGGCCTGCTCGGTGTCGTCGATGAAGACGCGGCCTTCGGTGAGCAGGCGCGCATCCAGCTCCTGCTTGCCGGGGGCGTCCGCGCCCATGGCGTTGATGTGGGCGCCGGGCTGGAACCACTCGCGCTTCACCACGGGGACGCGGGCGGGGGTGGCGGTGCAGACGATGTCGGCGCCGCAGGCCTCCTGGGTGCTGACGACGCGGCCGCCCTTCTCGGCCTGGAGCGCCTTGGCGGCGGCCTCGGAGGTGTCGGCGAGCAGCAACTCCAGGCTGTCGCCGAAGACGGCGCGGTGCGAGTCGATGAGCACGCGGGCATGGCGGCGCTACATAGCGCTGGCTATGCCGGCTGTGCATCCACCCACTCCGCCAGGATGTCCGCGTGGCAGGGGCCGGGCTTGCACCAGCAGCCCAAGCGTTTGCCACGCAACATCCGCACGGCGGCGCGGTGGTCCGCGTCATGCCGGGTGCGCAGCGCCAGGTACCAGCGGAACGCGTCGAAGGCGTCCTCGTCCGGCCCCATTCGGCGCAGGGCTTCCTGGCGGATGTGCTCCTGCTCCGCCTCCGGAAGCGTCCCCAGCCACGGCGCGAAGTAGGTGCGCAGCATGGCGCCTGGAGTGCGCACGCCTCCGGGCTTGAAGGGGTTGCCGAAGCGGCCGGGCACCGGGTTGAGCGGGCTCGGCTTCGCATAGGCGCGGAAGGCCCGGCCCACGTACACGTCGCAGCCGTCGTGGACATGGACCGCCGTGGTGCGCGTCACGGTCATCGGCGTGGCCTCGCGGACGCTACTTCTTGCGCTTCTTGCCCGCGGCGGGCGCGACGGCGGGCTCTGGGGGCTTCTCCGCGGCGGCCTTCAGCGTGTCGCGCTCCTCCAGCACCTTCGCCAGCTGCCCCTCCAACTCGCTGACGCGCTCCTTCAGCGTCGCGTTCTCCTCGCGCAGCGTGTCCGCGTCCTTGCGCAGCGTGTTCGCCTCCACGCGCGCCCGCGTCAGCTCGCGCGACGACGTGCAACCCACGGCGAGGGGAACCACCGCCAGCGACACCACCGTCATCCATGCCTTCATGTGATTCAGCTCCTGGACGCCCAGGCCCAGGGCCTTGAGCCCAGTCGGCCCGGCGTCGTGGCGCGGAGCGTAGGCATGGAGCCCGCGTCACAGGAAGCCGCGTCAATTGGTTGTATCTCCAACGACACTGTCGCGGACCTCTTGAATCCAGACGTGCTCCAGGCCCCAGGTGAAGAGCAGCCGATGCTTGGAGAGGACGGAGAAGCCCGGCGCCTCCACCGGCCGCGTCACCGTGAGGATGCGCGTGCCGGGGCGGCAGGTGCGGAAGCGCTCCACCAGCCGGGCCCGCGTCCGCGGCGTCAGCGCCGTCCAGTTGGTGAAGACGTGCGTGGCGTCCTGGAGGTCCGCGCGGGTCGCGTCACCCACGAGGAGCTGCGCGCCTGCCTTCTCCATGGACTTTCGGGCCAGGTCCACGTGGTGCTGCATCAGCTCCACGCCCTGGGCCTCCGCTCCCAGCCAGCGCGCGGCCAGCAGCGTGCGGCCCCGTCCCGCGCCCAGGTCCACCAGCCGCGAGCCACGGCCCAGCCCGGCCTTCCAGAAGAGCCACACCCCCGTGTGCACCGGCATCTCGCCGTACATCAGCTCCTTGAAAATCTGCCCGCTCGACTGGAGGACTCGCGTTGTCTCGAACGAGCGCTTCAGCCGGTACGGCGAGACGCGCACTTCGCCCAGCCACAGGCCCAGGTAGGGTGGGAGCAGCCGGGGCCGGCGCAGCAGCACCAGGACGTCACCGAGCCGGGTGAACAGCTCGATGAACACGATGCTGATGCGCAGGACGACGAGCGCCGGCAGGGACATGCCGTAGTCGTCGTCCTGCTCGGGCGGGCTGGAGGAGGGCTCCGTCATGTCCGTGGAGCCCGTGAGGATAGCACCCTGCCGTGGGTTGCTGGGCGCGCCGTGTCAGCGCAAGCGCAGCAACGTGGTGCCGGAGCCGAGGAGGGGGCCTCCACCGGTGAGCACCTCGGGGACGCCATCGTGGTCGACGTCCAGCAGGGCCACGTCGTGCGGTGCGGTCAGGGTTCCGAAACAGCGCGCGGAGCCCCAGTCGGTGTGCCCCCGCGAGGGCAGGATACAGACGGCCCGTTGTTCCGGTGTCGCGACCAGGAGCTCGGGAAGACCATCCCCATCCAGGTCGCTCGCGGTGAGCCCTGCCGCGCTGCCGCCCGTTCGAAGGAACTCGCGGTCGTAGAACACGAAGTTGCTGGAGCCGAACATCGGGATCACCCCGCCCGCGGCGGACCCCGCGCACGTCACCGCCAGGTCCATGTGCTCATCGAGGTTCAAGTCCGCGAACATCAGGCCGAAGGGAGCGCAGGCGGAAATCACTGGCGTGTACTCTCGCACCTTGACCATCGAGCCGTTCGCCCGTCCCTCGAACATGACCAGCTCGAAGCTTGGGTAGGTGCTCCGCAGCACGACCAGGTCCGCTCTCCCATCCCGGTTCAGGTCCTTCAATGCGAGTTTGCTCAACGTGGAGTAGGTGGTGAGCACGCCCGCGTCCACGAAGTGCCCCTCGCCCTGGTTGTGAAGGAGATGCACGTCATAGGTGGAGAACCCGCCCTCTTCGCGCCAGGTGGTCACGGCCAGGTCAAGGTCCCCGTCTCCATCGATATCGCCAGCGGCCACCAGGTTCGAAAGGGCGCCCGAAGTCACTCCCTCCAGCGAAAGCTCCTCCGCCGCGGCGAAGGTCCCGTCCCCGTTGCCGCGCAGCAGCACCAGGGCGCGGTTGCGTGGCGTGCTCGTGGCCCTCATCGCGAGCAGGTCCATTGTCGGGCCGGAGTCGAAGCGGTCCACCAGCAGCTTCCATATGCCCGGGGGAACCGGAGCGGGGCCCCGGTGCTCGAATCCACCGCCCGCTCGGGTGAGGTGCGTCTGGACGCCGCCGTCGACGAGTGAAGCCACATCGGTGTGGCCATCGCCATCAAAGTCCCCTGTCGCGAAGAGCCAGCCGATGTCCGGACGCGTGGGCAGCTCCAGGTCCCAGATGACATGGACGGTGTGGTGCATGCCGGAGAGCACGGCCAGGTCCGTCTTGCCGCTGCCGTTGAAGTCCGCCGCCACCAGATACGAGGGGTGCATCCCCGTGGTGAGCGTCCTGGATTCGAAGGTTCCATCCCCTCTTCCTTGGAGGAGGGTGAGGGTGTCGCTGTCCGCGTGCACATAGGCCAGGTCCTGCGTGCCATTCCCGTCCAGGTCCCCCGCGATGAGGTGGCTCCAGATGCCGAAGCTCTGCCACGTGTGCTGGTGCAGCCGCACGGGCGCCGTGAAGCGGCCGTGGCCGTCACCTGGCAGCAGGTGGATGGAGGACTCCCGGTTCCCCACCACGAGGGCCACGATGTCGAGGTGGCCATCCCCGTTGAAGTCCGTGGTCACCGCATGGGGCACGGGGCCGTCAAGCGTGCCCAGGAACTCCTTGGTGAAGGTGAGGAGCCCTCTGCCATAGAAGCCATGGAGGGAGGGGCCCACGACCATCAGGTCCACCAGCCCATCCTGGTCGAAGTCCCCCGTGACGACGGCGCCCCTGGGCGCGAACGGCTCCCGGAAGGCCACGGCCAGCCGGCCTCCGCCGGTGTGGCGAAGCACGAGCAGGCTGTCCCGCTGGGACACCACGACTTCAGGCGCGCCGTCACCGTCTACGTCCAGCACGGCGGGAGGCGTGATGTCATAGGTCGAGGAGTGGCTGACTGCGTCCAGCACGGAGTTGATGACAGGTTGCTCGAAGGCGCCGTTTCCTTGCCCGCGCAAGAAGGAGACGCATCGGCAGTAGTTGGCTTCCGCCGCAATCAGGTCCAGCGAGCCGTCCCGGTCCAGGTCCGCGGAGACCAGGTGCGCTGCCGTCATGGAGAGGTGGGGGGAGTTCTCCGCCTCGAACGCGCCGTTGCCGAGTCCGCGGAGGAAGGTGACCCCGGGGCTGTTGTCGTGGCGGGCGGCGAGGTCCAGCTTCCCGTCTTGATTGAAGTCGCCGAGCGCCAGTCCATGGGACATGCCCGCGACTTCCGGGGTCACCCGCTGCACGGGGCCCGTGTCCAGGTTCACCTCGCAGCGCCGCTCCGGCGGGGTCAGCGCCACGGTGTGCGTGCGCGTCGAGGAGGCGGTGCCAGGGACGGTGGCGGTGATGCGGAGCCGTGCCTCGGGTGCGGCACCCGGCAGGTCCGTGGGACGGTTCCAGCGGAAGGTGTGGTCGGTGCCCTGCGTGGAGGTCGAAAGCGAGACCAGTCCGGACGTGCGTTCGTAATAGGAGTCCGCCGCTTGGGTCGCGCGGGTGAAGGTGCCGCTGCCCGTGGCATCGAACTCCACCAGGACGTCCGCGCGTTCCCCGTCCACCTGCCGCAGCGTGTAGGTCACCGGCTGGCAGCCACGGACCGCCGACGGCGTGTCGAGTCGGGTGACCTCCACGGGCGTGGGCCGCGACTTCACGGGCTTGCCCGCCGTGGCCGCGGGACTGTCACCCACGGCGTTGCGAGCCACCACCGAGATGGTCTGTGCCTTCGTGCTGGGCACGTCCTCCAACACGGCGCCGTGCTGGTCCGCGCCCACCGCGATGCGCCTTCCCGAAGGTTGAGCCACGACGGTGTAGCCGGTGAGGCGTGAGCGTCCGTCGGACACGGGGGGCTCCCACGCTACGGTGAGTGAGCGCACTCCCGGTTCGGCCTGGACGGAGGCGGGCGCGCCCGGCGGTGCATGCGTTCGCGCGGAGGCCGTGCTGCTGCCAGGTCCCTGGCCCACGTCGTTTCGCGCGGACACGGTGAAGGTGTACTCGGTGTCGTCCTGGAGGCTCGTGAAGGTGGCTTCGCTGGCCGCGCCCTCAACCTGGTGCGTGGTGCCACCGGGCGAGGCCGTCACCACGTAGCCGGAGACAGGCAGGCCGCCGGTGTCCTCGGGCGGCTGCCAGGAGACGGACACCTCGCGCACGCCGGGCGAGGCGGCCACGGACACGGGCGCGCCGGGCAGGGCGGCGGGCACCACGGCGGCGGACTCGGCGGACGCGGGGCCCGCGCCCACGGCGTTCACCGCGTGCACGGTGAAGGTGGAGGCCGCGCCGTTCGTCAGCCCGCTCACGGTGGTTGTCAGCACGGGGCTGTCCGTCGCGACACTCGCGCCGCTCGGGTGGGCTGTCACCACGTAGTGAAGAACGGAGCGCCCACCGTCGGACGCGGGGGCGTTCCATGTGAGACGCACCTGCCGGTCGCCTCGCACCACCCCGAGCGCCACCGGCGCGGTGGGCACATCCGGCAGGTTCACGGAGTCCACGCGCGCCGCGGGGCTCACGCCCACGGCATTGTTCGCGGTGACGGTGAAGCGGTAGGTGCCTCCGGCGCGCAGGCCGGTGACGACTGCGCTGGTGCCGTCCACCTGTACCTGGATGCCATCATCGTGAGGCTCGACGCCCACGTCGTAGCCGGTAATCGCGCTGCCGCCATTCTGCGCGGGTTCGAACCAGGTGAGCGTCACCGTGCCTGGGTCCGTCATCGCGGACACCTCGCGCGGTGCGGATGGGGTGGTGGGCTCGGGCGGTTTGGGCGGCCGGAGTTGTTCACACCGGGAGGCATCCGCCACGCACACGTTGGCGTCGGGGCAGCACGTCCAGCCGTCGGTGCAGGGACAGGGGCGCTCACCCTCACTCACGGGGCTGATGCAGCCGGAGAACAGCAGTGCGCCGAGCAGCAGGCTCAGGACGCGGGAAGGAAGCCGAGGCGATGTCTTCATTTCAAGCTTCACAACGAAAGACGCCCGCGCGTTGGACGAATCAGAATGCGCCCGTGAGGCCCAGGGCCGCGCCATCCGAGCTCAGGGTGGCCAGCGGCACGGTGCCCGAGTCGGGCCACAGGAACAGCAGCGCGCCGCTCAGCACCGCCGCGCCGCCCAGTCCGTAGAGCACGCCGCTGGCGGTGTTGTAGGTCCGGATGCGGCGGTTGTTCGCGGCGGCTTCCTGTTGTGGAAGCTCGGGCGAGACGCTGCTCCGGATGTCTCGCGCCTCCAGCGTGGCCCAGATGCCCACGCCCGTGGAGGCCACGCCCAGCGCCAGCGCGCCCCAGCCGAGCTGTCTCCGGAGACTCCCAGTGTCCGAGGACTCCGTCAGCGTCAAAGGCGGCGGCGCGCGGAACTCGAAGCCCGCGACGGTGTCGCTGCCGAAGGGCAGGGTGAAGATGTGCTGGAAGGCCGCGTGCGCGGCGCCGCGGGAGGCGACGCGGGGCGCTTCGGCGGAGAGGGACTCCAACTGCACGACGTCTTGCGCGGTGGGGAGCACGTACTCCTGGGCGTCATCACCCACGCGCCGCAGGAAGACAGGGCCGCGCGGAGGAGGGCGCAGCAGGCTCAGGGACTGGCCCGGCGCGTTGTGGAACTCGGCCAGGCGCACGCCGTTGGCGTCCTCCAGCAGGTAGTGCGCGCCCTGGGTTCCATCGACCTCGAGCCGCCGCTCCATTCCCGGGCGCAGGTCCACCAGCAACTCGGAGCCCTTGGGCGGCCGAGCGTGGAGCTGGGGGCGGAAGCGCTCGTTCGGAATGGCCGCGTTGGCGCGCTCCACGAAGGCGGCGATTTCGCGGTAGCTCACCTGCCCGTCACCGTCCGCGTCCGCCGCGCCGAAGAGGCCCGAGCGCACCTCGTGGTTGAAGACGCCGGCCTCGAAGGCCTCCCACTCGTGGCTCTCGCGGGCGGACGAGGTGGACAGCAAGAGGCCCACGTTGTCCGCCAGCGCCAGTCCCACCGCGCGCGTGAAGCCCGCGGGCAGGGGGCGCCGTTGTCCGCCGGGCCCGCGGCTGTAGGCCAGGAAGTACGAGTAGCACGCGTCGACGATGAGGTGGACGCGGTCGGCGCCGAGCCGGTCCACCACGTCCGAGGACAGCATCTGTCCGGTGAGGGGGCCGTCCTCCAGGCTGACGTAGCCCTCGCCGTTGCGCACGTTGCCGTGGCCCGCGTAGACGACGTAGGCCACCGTCTCCACGCCCCGGCTGCGCGCGAGGGCGATGTCCTCGCCCAGCTTCTTCACGGAAGACGCCAGCTCGGGGTGCTTGGGGTCCAGGGCCTCGGCGGCGGCCTGCGGGTGCAGCCGGCGCGTGTTGTCGTCCATGCGCGCGAGCAGGTACGTGCGCGCGCCGAGCATGCGGAACAGGTCCAGGTAGCGCGCGGCATCGTCATCCGCGAAGCGCAGCGCGGGCTGGTCCGGTTCATGGCTGCGATTGACGCCGATGATGAGCGCGAAGGATGCGGTGCGCGGCGGAGGCGTCGCGGCCTGTGGCGTGGCGGCGCCCGCGGCCACCGGCAGCAGGGCGAGGAGCAGGGCGGCGAATCTCATGGGATGACCTGGAGCTGGAGCGAGGTGGCGTCCGCGCCAGCGGGGAGCACGGCGTCGAGGTCGCCCTGCTTCACGAGCGCCTCCATCTGCTTCACGGTGAGCGGCGACTCCAGGAAGACCGCGTGGAGGGTGAGGGTCCCGGGCGCGAGCGGATGAGAGATGGCTTCAGGCAGCTCGCGCAAGGTGTCGCCCGGGGGGATGGGGATGGCCGAGGGGTCGCTCGCCGGGTCGGTCCAGCTCGGGTGGTACCAGTAGACGCGGCCCGCGGTGTCCCGGGCGAAGACCATGAGGAAGCGGTGGGCGTCGGGGTTGCGGAAGGCGAAGGCCAGCTCCTGTTCGGGCCGAAGTTTCAGGCCCAGGAGGGTGGTGTGCCCGCCGGGCGCCACGGCATAGGCGAGCAGCCGCGCCTGGGCCGCCGCATTGCCCGCGCCCCGGGCGGTGAAGCCCGCGTCGTCGGTGGACATGGAGGGCAGGCGGACCACGAGCAGCGCGAGGCAGGCCACCGTCATGGGAACCAGCGCGAGGTGCCACCAGCGCGGCGCGTTGGCGCGCGTGTCCGATGCGCGCCCCTCGGGCGACGGCAGCGCGGAGGCGTCGAGCCCCAGTCCCCGGGCCAGCCGTGTCCGCGCGTCCGGGGCGGAAGGGTCGAGCCGGGCGAGGAGGAGCTGGCGCTCGTAGCGTTCGCGGCAGTGGGCGCAGTCCGGGAGGTGCTCGCGCATACGCCGTTCGTCTGGGGGCGCGATTCGCCCGGAGAAGTGACGGTCGACGAGGGGGAGGAGGGCGCAGGAGGGGCTCATCGGGCCTCCGGGGTGAGGAGGAACTTTTTGAGGAGTTGGCGGACGCGCAGCTCCTGGTAGGCGAGGGTGGTGCGGCGCATGCGCAGGGCGGCGGCGGCCTCGCGCTGACTGAGCTGGCGCACGAAGCGAGCCTCGAAGACGGGGGCCCACTTGGGCGGCAGGCCTTCCTGGCGGAAGCGCTCCAACAGGAGGCTGGCGTCGAGCCCGGGCTCGGGTGGTGTGGGCTCTTCGGAGGCGGAGGACTCCACGGCGAGCTGGGCCAGGGCGTCTGACTCACGCCGCTGACGGCGCACCCGGTCCACGGCGAGATTGTGGGAGAGGGTGTGCAGCCAGCCCGCCAGGGAGCCGCCCTGGAAGGAGCGGCGCGCGGCCTCGTCGGATACGAGCCGGAGGAAGACGTCGTGGACCACGGTCTCCGCGTCCATGGCCGGGAGGACGCGGACGGCGGCGCGGTACACCGTGTCGAAGTGGTCGCGGTAGCAGGCGTTGAGGACGCGGGCGTCTCCGGCGTGGAACCGGGCAAGCCACGGGCCTACCTCCGCCGAGGTGTCATCGCTCAAAGGGCCACGTCTGGAGGGGCCTACGGGGTCCACGAAATGCCCAACGTCCGGGGCGGGGAAAATGGACGAAACCATTTTCCGACGCGCGCTGTCCCATCTCTCATGTCAGGCGTTGGCCCATGTCACCACCGCGCGCTCCAGCCGGTTCGCGGCGAGGTCCTCGGGGTGAATCAGCACGTAGCCCTGGTTCGTGCCCCAGTGAAATCCCGAGGCGTTGTCGAAGTCGATGCGCAAGAGTTGCGCGTACGCACGAAGGGCCCTGTCACGCCCGGGAGGCGGCACGAAGGAGTAGGGCTCGTCGAGCCCCGCGCTTCGGTGACCGGACAGTCGGTGGAGGCCGGGGCGCTGCTCATCCTCCAGGTAGCCTGAAGGCGTCCACGCGTTCCATGCATCGTGGAGTTGCGTGACCCCAGCAGGTAGCGGCGCTTCCCACTCAGCACCTCTCGGGAGTGACCAGCCGGGGATGAACTGCATCCGCGTTTCCCAGCAGCCGACGCATCGCGGCGGCGAGACAGGGCGGGCGCGCGCTTCGGTGGGTTCTGGATACCAGCGCACACGGAACGAATTGGCGGTGCAGTCCGCTGCACGAAGATTGCGGTCGAGGGCGAAGAGGCCTCGACGCGGCAATGTGGCAGGTGCGTCACTCAGTTGAGCGAAGTTGAGCTGCCCGAGGAAGTGGAAGCCATCCCACGTCAGGTCCGCTTCTTCGACGTAGGGAATGCCGCCGAACTTGCTGTCGAGCGCGGAGAGCACGGGCTGCGCGGCCCTGTGGCCCAGCAGTCTGTGGAGGATGGAGGGCCGGAGGGGCGAGCGAGAGACGCGCTCCGAGCGGATGTACAGACACGAGGAGGGTGCCGTTTCGAGGAACCGCTCGATGTCGGACTCGAGTCCCGGTGCGTGGGAGCGGAGCATCCGCCGGAGGTCCTCGGGGAGTTCGAGTGGAGGTTTCATGGCATCGAGTCTCCCGTGGGGACGGCGCACGTGTTGTTGATGCCTGGGGGAGCTTGCCCGATTCGAGTCAGCCTCCGCCGCTAGTTTGACGGGGCGCCTCGAATGGACTCGAGGTCACGGGGGTGCCCATGCGGCTGCCTGGGATGGTCTTGCTGCTGCTCATCGGGCCCGCGTGCTCGACGGTGCGTATGGTGCGTCTGGACACGGGAGAGGCTCCGCCCATCGTGCACGCACCGCGTGATGCGGAAGGCGCCAGTTCCGTGGAGTTGGACGATGAGGCGTTCGAGGCCGCCGTGGTGTCATTGGCCCGGGATGTGAGGGCCTCCCTGCATCCACTGCGCGATGCGCGGCGACGCTTCGGTGTACCGGACAGGAGTGGGGTCTACGCGTACGAGCATCGAAGCCAGCGGCTGATTCCCGTGAAGGAGCGCGCGGACGGTCCGCGCCTGTTGATGGCCTATGCGGACGAGGCGCTGACGCGCGACTACGGCCAATGGTGTGTGCGGAAGCGGCAACCGGGTGACTGCCTTCGGCTGTTGGATGAAGGACCTCTGTTGGCAAGCGATGGGAAGTACACGCTGGCGATGGCCATCGCCATGGACTCAGTCTGGGACGAGACGGCTGAGGCTCTGCGCGACATGGCAGACCCACAAGCCGTGATGGCGACGGTGACGGCGGCCGTCAGCATGTACTTGCTGCTGTGGGCCTTGCCGGAGCCGGTGAGCAAGGGCGTTGCCGCCCTCGTGACGGCCACCGCGATTGCGTATCTC
This sequence comes from Myxococcus xanthus, assembly GCF_013116825.1. GTDB lineage: Bacteria > Myxococcota > Myxococcia > Myxococcales > Myxococcaceae > Myxococcus > Myxococcus xanthus_B. Next base: position 56,662 of record NZ_JABFNS010000031.1, on the reverse strand, counting down.
GGTGTGGACACGGTGTGGCGCTTGCTGGATGGGTGGATTGCGCTGGTGCGCCAGGTGGACCGGGCCACGACCTTCGCGCAGCTCAGCGAGGCGGGTGAGGCCTACGGCGAGGTGCTCGGGGAGAACGCCGCGCGCATCTTTGTCATGCTGGCCACGGCGGCCATCGGGAACACGGCGGGGCTGGCGGCGAAGGCGCCAAGGCTCCCAGGTTCCTCGCAGGCGGCGCTGACCGTCGAGGCGCAGGCGGGTTACCGGTACGCGGCGCTCGGGAGCGTGGAATCTGTGGCGATGACGGCTGATGGTTTCACCGTCGCGCTGGCGCCGCATGCCGTGGCGATGGCGGCCGGTAACTCTAGCGGTGCGAGCCGCATCCAGAAGCACCACATCGCCACGAACAAGAACGAGGTCTCCGCTGTGCGTGGTGGGCCGTGGACGCCGAGGTTCAAGGCCATCTTCAGACGGGCTGGGATGGAGCTGAAGGACCCCGAGAACATCGTCCCCATCCCAGCGCACCGCGGACCACATCCACGCGAGTACCATGAGCAGGTCCTCTTCACGCTCGAAGAGGCCACGAGCACCTGTCGTGGTGTCGTCCAATGCCGCGAGGCATTGACCCGGGCCCTGAACCGCCTGGCGCGTGAAGTCTCGACACCCGGCACGCGGCTCAACAGACTGGTGACTTCGGGCTCGCGGCGCTAGGAGCGTTCCATCATGCCGACGCGGTACTTCCAGCTCACGGATGACATGTATCTGCCCAGTCGCTGGGAGTTGGGAACCCTCGACGGACCGGATGGCGTCCCGGTGCAGCCGGCGCTGCTCAGGAGCGGAACACCTCTATCGCTGAAGGGCCGCTTGAAGGTTGCCATCGAGGAACCCGGCGGCCCGCTCGATTTCACTCATGCGCCGTACAGCATTCCCATCGTGCACGTCCGGGTAGCATCCCTGCTCACGGAGCAGAGCCCAGACGAGGTTCAGTTTCTGCCGGTCGACATTCCCTCGCAGCCCGACCAGTACCTCGTGCTGAACGCTCTTCGACTCATCCGGTGCATCGATGACGCCCGCTCCTCCGAGGTCCGCTACTGGGAACCGGAGGACGGTATGCCCGAGAAGCTCGGGACCTACTTCTCCATCGCGGGTCTGCGCATCGACCCCACGAAGGCCGGAGGTGCTCGGATGTTCCGGACCTGGGGTTGGCCGGGGGCCCTCATCGTCTCCGAGGACCTCAAGCGGGCCCTGGAACAGTCCGGCGCCACGGGGATGAAGTTCACCCCCGTGTGACGCGGGCGGCTACTCCGGCTTCTTCGTACCCGTCCGCTGCCAGAACTCGCGCAGCAGAATCGTGGCGAAGCGGGAGTCATTCAGGATGTACCGCCGCCACAGGCGCTTGGGTTCGTTCACCAGCCGGTACAGCCATTCGAAGCCCGCGCGCGAAATCCACACGGGCGCGCGCTTCGCCGTTCCGGCGATGAAGTCCAACCCCGCGCCAATGCCAATGGCCACCGTGGGGCCCAGCTTGGAGGTCACCTGCGAAATCCACACCTCCTGCTTCGGGCTGCCCAGCGCCACCAGGAGCAGGTGCGGATCCTTCTCGCGAATCTTCGCGACAATCGGGTCGTTCTGCGCGTCGCCGCCATCCACGCGCACCATGGGCGAATCCCAGCCCACCACCTCCACGCCGTACTGCTCGCTGACGATGCGGCCCACCTTCTCCGCCACGCCGGGGCCCGCGCCCAGCAGGAACACGCGCCACTTGCGCTCCGCCCCCAACTTCATCAGCGGGAGGATGAGGTCCGAGCCGGCGATGCGCTCGGGCAGCGGCACGTCCATGGCGCGCGAGGCCCAGACGATGGGCATCCCATCCACCACCGAAATCGTGGCGCGTGCGTACGCCTCGCGGAACTGCGCGTGGTCCTCGGCCAGCACCACGTGGTCCACGTTGGCGGTGAACACGTAGCCGCCCTGGCGCGAGTCCACCAGCCGGCCAATCTCCGTCACCGCCTCCTCGAAGGTGAGCTGGTCGATGGCGAGCTGGCCGATGTTCAGGCGCGCTCGGCCAGTGGTGAACGGGGTCTGCGGGGGTACAGGCGTCGCGGCGGAGCTCATGGCTTCTTCACCGTCAGGTCGAGCACGGTCATGGAATAGGGCGGCAGCCGCTGGGTCAGGGAACCCGCGGCCTTCGCACCGGGAGTCTGCTCGGTGAACCCCCCAGGTGCGCCCGAGTAGCCCAGCACGCGCACGCTGTCGAGTGTCCCGCAGCCCTTGAGTTGAATCTGCGCCTGGGCGGCCTGGTCCGGGTCGAAGTTGAGCACCACCGCCACCATCTTCCCGCCCGCCTCGTCGCGAGAGGCGAACACGCTGGTGCCCTCGGCGGCCTTCGCCGGCACCCACCAGTCCTGGAAGCGGCTGCCCTTGCCGTCGAAGTTCCGGAACGCGCGGAACGCCCAGAACACCGGTGAGCCCTCGGTGGGGTACTGCCAGAAGTAGGCGGAGTAGATGTTCTCCTGCGCGAAGCGGCCCAGCGTCTCGGCCTGGGCCAGTCCGCCGCTCATGTGCCGGAAGGCGCCGAAGTTGTACTCGCCAATGGAGATGCGCAGGCCCGGGTAGTTGTCGGCGATCCACTCCTTCATGCGCGGAATCAGCCGGATGGGCTCGCCAATCCAGGACTCGTCCTTGTACGTGGGGTCCCACAGCCCGCGGGTGGAGCGGATGCGGCGCGCGTTGGTGGCCGGGTCCGTGTTGCCCTCCAGGCCGACCCCGACGTTCGTCTGTGGATAGAAGTGCAGGTCCACGATGTCGAGCAGCCGCACGCCCGTCTTCTTCTCGTGCTCGCGCAGTTGCCGCAGGTACCAGGGCAGCAGCGGCATGTTGCCGTGCGCGCGCCGGTCGGAGTGCGGCATCTTCCCTGGCGCGAAGTCCGCCGCGGACCACAGGTAGTTCGTCCAGCCCCACTCGGCCGGGCCCGCGATGAGGCCCTCCGGGTCTTCCTTCCGCACCACCGAGCCGTAGGCAATCGTGCGCTCCAGCAGCCCGTCATACGACAGCGGCTCCGGGTGCACGTCGCGGTGCGTGGAGTTCCAGAGCATGGGCTCGTTGTCCAGGATGTACGTCTGGACGCTGCGCTGGCCCCGTTCCTGGTCCTTCTTCCGGATGGCGCGGATCCACTCGGCGACGAACTCTGGTGGGGCCTCGGTGCTGGTGAGCGTCGGCGCGCTGGGCTTCAGCGGCGTGCCATCCCGGGCGAGCCCGTTGCCCGAGCCGTTGTCCTCCTGCTGCTGCGGGCCGAAGCGCGACACGGGGAAGCCCACCGACTTCGCGTCCTTGGCTACCCAACCCAGGATGGGCACCGTCAGCGCGGACGTCATGCCGTGCTTGCGGTTGGACTCCAGGAAGTCGTCGTAGCTCAGGCCGATGTCGACGTTCTGGTAGAACCAGTCGTTCGCGGTGTTCCACGCGCCGCCCAGCTTCCAGTTGTAGCGGGACGTGGGGTTGCCGCCCCAGCGGCGCGTGGTGGCGCCCATCTCGTACTGGTGCTTGTCGCGCTTCTCCGTCAACCCGTCGAAGGCGATGCCGTAGATGAGCGGGCTGATGCGGTGGCTCGGCGCGGTGCAGTCGATGGTCATCGGCGCCTCGCGGCCACTGCCCTGGCCCGTGCGCCCGCCCCCCGCGGCCAGCGCGGCGGCCAGTTCGGGCGGCAGCGGCACCAGCGCCACCTTGTCGAACAGCACCCACTCACGGCCCACGCTCTTGGACGCGCGCAGCACCACGCGGTCGAACGGCTGGCCGCGCGGGTTGAGCTGCTCCATGGGGATGACAATCTCAGCCCACTCACCGTCCTTGTGGACCTGGAGCTCCGGGATGATGGGGACGCGTGGGAAGCTGGCGGCGCCCGGAGCGTCCAGGCGGACCTCCAGGAACTCGCCGAAGGACTCCGGCGCGCTGAGCCGGAACGACAGCGCGCCGAAGGTGCCCTCCAGCTTGGGCCGGTAGAGAATCCACCCGGCGTAGTTGAACAGGCGCATGCGCGCCGGCGCGCCCTTTGGGAGCTCGCGCTGCGCCCAGCCGAGGTCCTTCCAATCGGGGGACAGACCTCCGTCGTACAGCATCACCGGCGCGGTCTTCTCCGTGCCGGTCGCGGGCGCCGTGGTCGTGGTGCCGCTCGCGCCCGCTGCGTTGCTCGTGTCCGGCGCCGCTGTCGCCGCGTTGCTCGTTCCCGCAGTGCCCGGCGCTTCCGCGCCGACGGCCCACGCCACCGTCACGGTGCCACCCGCCAGCAGCGCACCCGACAGTACAGCGGCCCCTGCCTTCGTCCGCGAACGCATCACTCCATCCTCCATGGGCGCGTTGTCGCCACAATGCTAGAGAGCATAGGAAGGACAGGAGCGCTATTGGGGGTAGCAGGCGGGAGCAGAGGGGGAGGTGAGGGACGCTGACGGGTAGCCCATGGGCCGCACGCCGGGCCGGCGCAGAAGCCCTTTATCTCCAGCAGGCACACGCCTGCCCAGCCCAGCCTCCTTCCCAGGCGGGGCGAGGCAGGGGCCTGGCTCTGTGGGCTGGCTGTGGCGGCTTGAGCTTCAACACCACGCGGCCTGGGGAGGCCCGGGCGCCGGGGCCAGTCTCGCACCTGCCGTGGGCAGGCCCAGGTGCTCCAGAATCGCTCGCACCCTTCCCGCCTCCTTCACGTACGCCAGCACTCGCCGCCTGCCTCCACACCTCATGCAGGCGAACACGTCGACGTCGAACGTCCTGCTGAGCAACCCGGCGAAAGTCCACTCGCGGTGTCCTCTCCTTCATCCGCTACTTCCTGGCCGCTGCCTCAAGCCCCGCGCTCGCCTCCTGCGCACCTGCTTGAGGGACCAGGAATGGCCGCAGTTTGGCGCCTGGAGCAAGTGGTAGCGTTAGATCCATGCCTATTTACGACATCTTCTCGCGGCGAGAGAAACGCGCCAAGAAGGCCGGCGCGTCCGATGTGTACCAGTACGACACCCTTCCCAGAGAGTTTCGCGTCCAAGTCATTCACATGTGGGAGGATGCATTCGGAGAAAGTTACGGACCGAGAACGTCGGAAGCCGCCATCTACAAGCCGATGAATGAGATGCTTTGCCGTGAGTACGGACGATTCCGGCTGTCGAACACTCTCGCAGGCCAGTATAGCTACAAGGCAGCATGCGCTGAGTTTCTTCTCAATAGCGACACCGCAGAAGCGCTCGACATCATCGAGCTTTCATTCAGGTTTCTCTGGGTAGAGCTGACAAAAAACAACCTCCTCTATCAGCTTAAGCCTGAGACAGTTCAGGACCTCATCACGGAACTGAATGAACGATTCAGAGAGAGCTGCGCCGGCTATCAGTTCGAGTCGGGCATCATCGTTCGAATCGACTCGACGCACCTCCATGCAGAGGCCGTGAAACCGGCCCTGACCCTTCTCTTCGAGGAGAAATTCGAGGGCGCAGACGAGGAATTTCGAAATGGCTTCGAACATTATCGCCACGGCAGATACAAGGAAGCGCTCGTGGATGCCCTCAAGTCTTTCGAGAGTACGATGAAGACGATCTGCAAGCGCAAGGGGTGGGATTACCCATCGGGAGCACCTGCGAAACAGCTGATCAACGTCATCTTTGAGAAAGGGCTCATTCACCAGTCGCTGCAGACCCACTTCAGCGGGCTCCGACAGACGCTTGAGGCCGGAGTCCCCACGATACGCAACAAGCTCGGTGGCCACGGCCAGGGTGAGGAACCCGTGGAGGTTCCCGGATACCTTGCGTCGTACGCCCTGCACCTGACTGCCACCAACATTGTCATGCTGGTGGAGGCATTCAAGGCGTCGCGCTGACGCGCCGGAGCGCCGGGGTTCGACGATGACCGACAAGAAAGACCTGAAGAAGCTGGTCCGCGAGCGGAAGGCGGAAACCGGTGAGTCGAATACCACTGCTTTGCGGCATGAGAGGAATGGCGGCAATTTCCGCTCCCTCGTGGAAGCGACCATTCGTCTCGCTGCTGCAAGGAGAGAAGAGGAGCACCGCATGGCCCCCCCTACCGGGGGAATCATCAGCGGTAGCGAATTGGCGCGGCGTATGCGAGAGCGGATGGATAGACAAATCCCTCGCCCCGCCCATGACGCATTTGTCGAACACATAGCCAAACTCGACAGGTCGACTATCGTGTCGCTAGTGACGCTTCATTCCCTGGGACGGGAACACGAACCGACTGATGGAACCATTAAAGTACTGCTCGCCTCGCACCGCGCGCACATGTCTCGTGAAGAGTCTCGGGTCACCGGCATGAACAAGCTGATGGAGCGCACGAGCATAGACCGGGACCTCATGAATGGCCTGAACGCAGCGTCTCATTTGGGGTTCGACATCGAAGACTTGCCCTTTACGAAGTAGTGGTGGCCAGGACCGGCGGCGAAGGCGGCTCCTCCAAATGGCGGCCCGCATCCGAAGAGAGTGGATAACCTTCATCGGGTGCCTCGCGGAAGCACTTGGGCACAGAACTCCTGGACGCGGGCACGGAAGGCGTCGAACTGGACGGAGAGCCGGGCGGTCCCGGCGCGCAGCTAGGCAGCGCACTCCGCCGCGGCGGCCGTATCCAGCGCGCCTTCGCCCAACTCCTCTAGGGGCGTGTTGCCGTAAGGGGCAAGGATCCGGGTGAAAGGAGCCCTGCTATCCCCGAGCCACCTGCCCCCTCGGGCAGGCGGCTTGGCGGAAGGAATGTTCGTTCCACGTCTGCCCCTCCGTAGGGCCCCTTGCTGCTACGCGGCCAGCAAGATGCCGTGCAGTTTGCTCAGGTTGTGGGTGAGGCAGATGAGCGCCCACTCCCCGCGAGCCTTCGTCAGCCCGCGCAGCAGCAGTTGCCGGAAGCCTCGCGCCTGTTTGCTTTGGCCCAAGGGTGGCTCGGCCGCCACCTTTCGCCGGGCGTACACCTGGCGGCCCTTCTTCGTCCGAAGCCGCCGCGCCATCCATTCCTTGAGGCCCAAGTCTCGCGGCATCCGCCCTCGTACTGGCTCTGGCTCCTCACCGTGCTTGAGCCGGCCCGTGGCGATGTAGGCGTTGATGCCCATGCTCGCCGCTTTCGCCACGTTCTCTTCGGAGAAGTAGCCGGTGTCGGCTGTCACCGCTTCGGGCACTTGGCCGCAATTATCCACCACCTGCTGAGCATAGTGTTGCCGCGCACCTTTATTGATGGAGCGATGAACCGGCTGGTTGATGGCATCGCCTCCACGGTTCGCCAGTCGCGTCAAGGCCTTGGCCGCCTCCGGCGGTACCCTTAGGGCAGCCCTGACCCGACCGGAGAGCCGTAGGATGGGAGCAATCAGTTCCGCTTGTCGCGGAAACTGCTGTCGCGTCAAGGAATTGAGCCCCCTCACGAGCATGACTTCCAGTGGTCCGGCTCCGTGATGGCATTTCGGCGCCTCCGCTCGTCAGCCCCTCAACCAGTGCGCGCGAAAACAGGCGTCCATCCCTCGAATAGCGTGCGCGGCAACAATAGGAAGGACAGGAGCGCTATTGGGGGTAGCAGGCGGTAGCAGAGCGGGAGGTGAGGGACACTGACGGGTGCGACTTCGTCCGCGAACGCTTCACGCCATCCTCCACGGGCGCGTTGTCACCAGCGCGCCACTTCGTCCGCGAACGCATCACTTCATCCTCCAGGGGCGCGCCCGCCTCGCCGCGCCACAGCGCGCGCGACCCTAGAGCGCGACTTCGTCCGTGTCCTTGCGCGGGAAGATGCGGGCGGGAATCCCCACGGCCACGCTGTCCGGCGGTACGTCCTGGAGCACCACCGCGTTGGCGCCGATGCGCGAGCGCGCGCCGATGCGCACCGGCCCCAGGATGCGAGCCCCCGCGCCAATCCAGACGTCATCCTCGATGACGGGATAGCCGTTGTCCTTCGCGGTGCCCACGGTGTTGTTCCCGTAGAAGCGCACGCGGTCGCCAATGCGCGCGTCGCCGCCGATGACGACGCCCAGGCTGTGCACGAAGTACACGCCCTTGCCGAGCGTGACGTCCTTCCCAATCTCAATCCCCATCACCGCCGTCTGCGCCACGCGCAGCACGTGGTTGACCAGGGGGATGCGGTAGGCCAGCGCGGCCTCGCGGGCGCGGTTGAGCGCGGTGATGCGGTACGAATCACTGGTCAGCACCACCTTGGCGATGGACTTCGCGTCCGAGTTGCCATTGGCGGCCTTCGCCAGCTCCAGCGCATCCGTGACGAGCGAGCCAATCATCGATTCCCTGGCCTTCAGCATGGTGTGTGACTACTCCCCCCGGCCCTGCAGGTAGCGGGCGACCTCGCGGGCAATGCCCGTCCAGCCGCCGGCCTCGCCGCGCGCGCCGCGCAGATACTCCATCCCGTACACCACGGAGGTGCCGGCGAAGGCGGCCTTCTCCAGGCCCAGCTTGTCCGCGGCGTTGGCGGCGTGCATCACCGCGCGCGTCAGCACGCGTGACGCGTCCGGCGCCACCAGGGTGGCGGCCAGCAACGGGCGGGTCAGGGGGTTGGTCTGGAAGAGCAGCCGCCATGGGTTGACGTCACGCACGTCCGGGTGCTTCCGGGCCACCTGCGTGTCGAACATGCCGTAGCGGTGCGCGCGCTTCAGCCAGCGCTCGAAGGACACGTGGTCACTGCCGTGCAGCACGTACGCGTCACGCGCGAAGACGAAGGCGCAGCCGGCCTTCTCCAGCCGTACGCCCAGCTCCACGTCCTCCGACTGTCCCAATGACTTGTCGAAGCCGCCCACGCCCACGTAGTCCGCGCGGGGGAAGGACACGTTGCCGGTGAACAGGTGGACGCCGCGGGCGCGGGCGCCGGGCGTGGAGAGCTCATCCGCCATGCGGTTGTTGAGGTACGCGTACCATCGCTCGAACAACGGCATGTCGCCAATGGACGGGTCCGGCCGGATGCGGCCCAGCACCACGGTGCGCGAGCCCTCCGGGTGGTGCGCCAGGTGCCGCTCCAGGAAGTCCGGGGCCACCTGCATGTCGTCATCCGTGACGAGCACCACGTCACCCCGGGCGGCCATGACGCCCCGGTGCCGAGCGGCGGCGGCGCCCGCGTTCTGCTGCACCTCCACGCGCAGGGTGTAGGGCAGGGCCAGGGCCTGCAGCGGCTCGCGGGTGGGCTCCTTGGAGCCGTCGTCCACCACGACGACCTCGAACTGCTCGGGCGGCAGCGTCTGCCCGGCCAGTTGCCACAGCAGCCGGGTGATGAGGGGCAGCCGGTTGTACGTGGCGATGACGACGCTGAGCCGGGGCGCGGAGGTGGAGCTCATGCCTTCTTCTTCTGGGACGCCGCCCGGCGCTGCTTCTTCGTCAGCCGGGGAAAGGTGACGCTGCCGAGGAAGCGCTCGCGGCCCACGAACTCCAGGGTCTTGTTGGCGGCGCCGAAGTCCGTCTCGCCCAGGGTGACGCAGAGGAGGCATCCGTCGGCGGCCAGCGCCAGCGGCAGGCTGGCCGGACGGGTCATCAACGAGTCGATGACGGCGATGACACGCTCGCCCCGGGACACGCGCTCGCGCAGCTCCAGCACCTTCTGCGCGGCGGCCGTGGGCGACAGGCCGATGGCGTCTTCCAGGTGGATTTTCTGCGTGTAGGCGTAGGGCGCGCCCGCCTCCAGCACGGCCGTGGCGGCTTCCAGCGCCGGAGCGCCCGGGTGGGCCGGCACCACCGTGAGGAAGCCCCACGCGTGGCGCTCCAGGGCGAACCACAGCCGTTGCAACGCCGGGGACGGAATGGCGCTGTCGGTCGAGGTGGCGTCGGCGGGAGGTGCGCTGGAATCGGCTGCCATGGGGAGGGGCTCGGTATAGCGCAACGCGTGGCGCCGGCCCAACGGCCTCTCCGGGCAGTCCGGGGCGCGGCGGCCCGCCTGGCTGCCGCGGAACGCGCCGGTGACGCGCGACCCTCAGCGCCTCCCGGGCCGGGTGTTTCGCCCCGCGCTCTCCAGGCGGCCCGGTGGAGCTCGCGAAGCCGCCCCGCCGCGCGCGTGACGGGCTGGGTGCGCCCCTACCCACGCCGTGGCAGGGGCAGGCAGGCGTGTTATGCCATCCACCGTGCAGAAGATTGGCTATTTGATTCCCGAGTTCCCCGGACAGACGCACATCTTCTTCTGGCGCGAGCTGCAGGCGCTCCAGGGGAAGGGCGTGACGCCGGAGCTGGTGTCCACGCGTCCGCCTCCCGCGCGCATCATCTCGCACAGCTGGGCGCGCGAGGCCATGTCGCGCACGGAGTACCTGACGCCGCCGGGGCCGCTGGGAGTCGCCAAGGCCGCCGCGGAGGTGGCCCGCGCCATGCCCACGGGCTGGGCCCGGTGCCTGGCCTCCATCGCCCGAGCGGAAGGGCTGGACGCGAAGGGCCGCGCGCAGCTGTTGGCCTTCGCCGTCATGGGCGGCCGGCTGGCGTCGCTGGCGCGGGAGCGGGGCTGGACGCACGTCCACGTCCATTCGTGCGCCAACGCCGCGCACGTGGCGCTCTTCGCGAACCTCCTGTCGGGGCTGCCCTACAGCCTGACGCTGCACGGGCCGCTGGACGACTACGGCCCCAACCAGCGCGAGAAGTGGCGGCACGCGCGGTTCGCCTTCGTGATTACGAAGAAGCTGCTCAAGGAAGTGAATGACGAGCTGGCCGGCGCGCTGCCGTCGCGCATCGAGCTGGCGCCCATGGGCGTGGAGCTGCGCAAGTTCAACCGCTCCGTGCCCTACTCGGCGTGGACGGGTGAAGGCCCGCTGCGCATCTTCTCCTGCGGCCGCCTCAACCCCTGCAAGGGGCACGCGGACCTCATCGACGCGGTGGGGATGTTGCGCGCGAAGGGGCTGGACGCGCGGCTGTCCATCGCGGGCGAGGACGAGGCCGGCGGCACCACGTACCGCAAGGTGCTGGAGGCCAAAATCCAGGAGACGGGCCTGGGCGATGCGGTGACGTTGCTGGGCGCGGTGAGCGAGGACACGGTGCGCGGTGAAATCGAGCGTGCGCACATCTTCTCGCTGGCCAGCCTCCAGGAGCCGCTGGGCGTGGCCATCATGGAGGCCATGGCCATGCGCGTACCCGTGGTGGTGACGGGCGCGGGTGGGGTGCCGGAGTTGGTGGACGACGGTGTGGACGGAATCCTCGTGCCCCCGCAGCAGCCCCGCACCCTGGCGGACAAGCTGGAGGCCGTGGCGCGCGACGCCCAGGAGGCCCACCGGCTGGGTGAGGCGGGCCGCCGCAAGGTGGAGACGACGTTCAGCAGCGAGCGCAGCGCGGACATGCTCGCGCAGATGCTCCAGCGGGCGGTGGTGTAGCGCGGGCCACACGGTAGGCAGTCCCGCCGCGCTGGAAGGTGTTGCCCGGCCGTCACTGGCCCGGTGCGGGCCCTCCGCGGACTGGTGGGGGGGCCTGGAGCGGCACCATGATGGGGCCATCCTGACCGGGGGGCGCTGGGTTCGCCCGCCTGGCGGAGACCCACGGGCACGGCGGGTTGGACCCGTTGCCACATCCCCCCACGGCGCATGACCGCCTGGGGGCAGGCACGAAGGGAGGCATCGCGGGTGAAAATGCCCCAGCAACCCACGTTCCATGCGCTCACCCGGCTGGAGCCGCTCGCCACGAGTGTCCTGCTGGTGGACGACAACGCGGCCAACCTGCTCGCGCTGGAGGCCGTCCTGGAGCCGCTGGGGCAACGGTTGGTGAGGGCGTCTTCAGGCCCCGAGGCCCTGCGGTGGCTGCTTCGGGAGGAGTTCGCCGTCATCCTGCTGGACGTGCAGATGCCTGGCGTGGACGGCTTCGAGACGGCCCGCCTCATCCGCCAGCGCCAGCGCACCCGCTACACGCCCATCATCTTCCTCACCGCGCACGGCCGCGACGAAGCCCACCTGGTGCACGGCTACGCGGTGGGCGCGGCGGACTACGTGGTGAAGCCCTTCCATCCGGACGTGCTGCGCTGGAAGGTGGAGGCCTTCGTCGGGCTGTACCTCCAGCAGAAGCGGCTCCAGCGGCACGAGTCCGCGCTGTGGGCGCGCGAGCGCCGGCTGCTGGAGCAGCAGGGCGAGCTGCGCTTCCGCCGGCTGGTGGACACCATGCCCCAGTTCGTCTGGGAGCTGCTGCTGGACGGCACCATCGGCTACGCCAATCGGGGCTGGCTGGACTACGCGGGGCTGTCGCCGGAGCAGGGGCGGAAGTGGAAGGACACGCTGTCCTGCCTGCACCCGGAGGACGTTCCCAGCCTTCGGGACGCCTGGCAGGAAGCCCAGCGCGAGGGCCAACCGCTGGAGCAGGAGTGCCGGCTGCGGCGGGCGGATGGCGAGTATCGCTGGTTCCTGACGCGCACGATTCCAGAGCGCGACGAGCAGGGGCAGCTCGCCGGCTGGGTCTCCACGGCGACGGACATCGACGACGCGCGCCGGGCGGTGGAGACGCTGCGGGCGGCCAGTGAGGCGAAGGACATGTTCCTCACCATGGCGGCGCACGAGCTGCGCACGCCGCTGCAGGCCGCGCGGGGGTATGCGCACCTGGCCTCGGTGAAGGCGGGCGACACGCTGGCGCCGGGCGTGGACAAGGCGCTGCACGGCATCCACCGCAGCGTGAATCGCATGGCGAAGCTGGTGGAGAACCTGCTCGACGTGGGGCGCATCCAGCGGGGCGAGCTGCACGTGGAGCCGAAGGCGCTGGACGTGGGCGCGCTGCTGCGCGACGTGGCCGAGCACTTCGAGCCGCTGCCTGAAGGCCAGCACATCGAGCTGGACGCGCCCGAGGGGTTGGTGGTGCCGGGAGACCGCGAGCGGCTGGACCAGGTGTTCACCAACCTGGTGTCGAACGCGCTGCGCTACTCACCGGAGGGCGGGCGCATCCGGCTCGCCGCCCGCGAGGAGGCGGGGCGCGTGCACGTGGAGGTGGTGGACCACGGGCTGGGCATCCCCGGCGAGAAGCTGGAGGACATCTTCGAGCGCTTCGGCCGCGCGCACGGGGTTTCCTACGGCGGGCTGGGCCTGGGGCTATCGATTGCGCGGGGCATCGTCGAGCGTCACGGCGGGCGCATCTGGGCGGAGTCTCCCGGCAGCCAGGGCATGGGCAGCACCTTCCACGTCGTGCTGCCGGTGGCGCCGGGCAAGCCCGCGCCGTGACGCCGCCGGGCCGCCTGCCTGGGTTGGGGGAAGAGGGGGGAGGCGGATGGAGCCCGAGGCCGAGCTGGTCCACGAAGACGAGCTGCGTGACGCGTGGCCGGCGCTGTCGGCGCGAGAGCGGGTGGAGGGCTTCCACCTGCTGCCGCCCGAGCGCGCGCGGGACTTCTTCGCCACCCTGGAGCCTCCCTCGCAACTGGGGTTGCTCGAGGCGCTCTCGCCCGGGGAGCGGGGCACGTGGCTGCGGGTGCTGGCGCCGGACGACGCGGCGGACGTCGTGCGGCGGCTGCCTCCCGAGGAGCGGGAGGTCTGGCTGGCCCTGCTCGACGCGCCGTCCCTGCGCGAGGTGCGGGCGCTGCTGGCGTATGGCGAGGACGCCGCCGGTGGGCTGATGAACCCGCGCTTCGTCCGCGTGCGGCCGGAGCTGCGCATCGATGAGGCCCTCAGCTACCTGCGCCGGCAGGCCCGCGAGCAGGTGGAGACCGTCTACTACGCCTATGTGCTGGACGCGGCACAGCGCCTGGAGGGCGTGGTCTCCCTGCGCCAGCTCTTCCAGGCCACGCCGGACAAGGCGGTGCGGGAGGTGATGCGCACGGACCTGATTCGCGTGCGGGAGGACACGGACCAGGAGGAGGTGGGGCGCCTCTTCGCCCGGTACGGCCTGGCGGCCATCCCCGTGGTGGACGACCAGGGGCGGATGAAGGGCATCGTCACCCTGGATGACATCGTCAGCGTGGTGCAGGCGGAGGCCACCGAGGACATCCAGAAGGTGGGTGGCACGGAGGCGCTGGGGGCGCCGTACCTGGAGGTGGGCCTGCCCGCCATGCTGAAGAAGCGCGCGGGCTGGCTGCTGGTGCTCTTCCTGTCGGAGATGCTCACCGCCACCGCCATGACGCGCTACCAGGATGAGATTGCCCGCGCGGTGGTGCTCAGCCTCTTCGTACCGCTCATCATCTCCGCGGGAGGCAACGCCGGCAGTCAGGCCTCCACGCTGGTCATCCGCGCGTTGGCGCTGGCGCAGGTGCGCCTGCGGGACGTGGTCCGCGTGCTGCGGCGGGAGCTGCTGTCCGGCCTGACGCTGGGGCTGGTCTTGGGCTCGGTGGGCGTGGCGCGCATCCTGCTCTGGCAGGTGCTGTTCCACCTCTACGGCGAGCACGCCTTCCGGGTGGCCCTCACGGTGGGGCTGGCGGTGCTGGGCGTGGTGACGTGGGGGACGCTGGCGGGTTCGATGCTGCCGTTCCTGCTGCGGCGGCTCGGCTTCGACCCCGCGAGCGCGTCCGCGCCCTTCGTGGCCACGCTGGTGGACGTCAGCGGGCTGGTCATCTACTTCACCACGGCGGAGCTCATCCTCCGGGGCACCCTGCTGTAGCCGCCGCGCTCAGCGCTGGCTCGCGGCGGGAGGCGGGGCCTCCTCGTTGGGGTAGGTGATGGCGCCGGGCGGTGGCACGGGCGCGGCGGGCGCGGGGCCCAGCAGCCGGCTGTGGGGCATGGGCCACGCGCCGGTGTGCACGGCGAGCTTCCCCGTCATGGCCACGGCCAGCGATATCTGGAACGTGCAGATGTACGAGATGATGCCCATGTCCCCGAACACCTGGTTGATGTACGTGGCCACCAGTCCCACGATGATGAGCGCGGCGGCGCGGTACTCCGAGACGTTGGTGCGGTGATACGAGCGCACCACCAGGTAGATGGTGACGGCCAGGTACATCCACACGCCCGTGTAGCCCAGCATCCCCCCGAACGCGAACAGCCCCAGCAGGGAGTTGTGCGGGTGGAAGCGGTACTGGGGGAAGACGAAGGCGATGTCCGGCAGCGGGATGGGCTCCAGGAACTCGTGCCCGTAGCCGGTGCCCAGGATGGGGAACTGGGCCCACGTGGCAATCATGTCCAGGTTCTCGATGTCGCGGTAGTCCAGGTTGCCTTCGCCGCCCTGGCCGTCAATCAGCGAGCGGATGGTCTGCACCGGCGCGAAGACGGACGAGCCGGAGTTCCACCCCGCGGCGATGTACACGATGATGAACGGCGCGAAGAACGGCAGCGTCCGCACCAGGAACCGCTTCAGCGGCGTCCACGGGTTGATGAGGAAGGCCGCCAGCAGGCAGCCGGCGAAGCTGACATAGGCCAGGCGCCGGTCGTTGAAAATCATCCCAATGCCAATGAAGGCGATGATGGCCAGGCCGCGCAGCATGTGCGCGGACTTGGGCTTCTCGACGAAGCGCAGCGTCGCCACCAGCAGGGCGAAGACGAACGTCATCGAGTCGGAGTGGGACGTGGTGTACTCCACCTCCACGCCCAGCTCGTGCACCACCACCATGGCGAAGTAGGTGCTCACCGCGGACTTGGTGAGGCCCGCCAGGATGATGGTCTTCGCGAAGGCGGGCCAGTCCTCCGGGCCCCGCATGGCGTAGTGATACATCGCCACGATGAAGGGCATCATCGCGGCCTGGTGCCATTGCCACAGCGAGTTCTTGAAGTCCCCGCCCCGGGCGATGCCGCGCACCTCCATCCAGAGGATGGCGACCAGGGACAGCGCCACCACGGCGATGAGCGGCCGGGGCATGGGCAGCGGCTCCGGGTCGATGGTGGACTTCGTCACCCGCCGGTACATCGCCAGCCCCATCAAC
Organism: Myxococcus xanthus; assembly: GCF_013116825.1. Classification (GTDB taxonomy): domain Bacteria; phylum Myxococcota; class Myxococcia; order Myxococcales; family Myxococcaceae; genus Myxococcus; species Myxococcus xanthus_B. The sequence continues at coordinate 40,951 of NZ_JABFNS010000031.1, read as the reverse complement.
CCGAGGATGAGCACGTCCACCAGCGGGAAGCGCAGCGCCCCGATCTTGGTGATGTAGCTGAGCTGCGCGAACATCAGCTCGCCCAGCGGGTGGAGCGGCGAGGGCCACAGGCCGGACTGGGGCCGCTCTGGCACGTAGTCCACCGCCAGGACGAGCCAGGTCACCACCAGCACCGGGTACTTCACCGGCACCTTCAGGATGACCCACACCACCCCCAGGCACAGCACTGGGGCCAACGCGACCACGGGGTGGATGACGGCGCCGCCCACGGTGGCCAGCACCAGGAAAGCAAGCAGTGCGCCGTAGCGCAGGTAGGGCGGCCGGTCGGGTGCGTACATCGAGACCCGGAGGAGGCTACATCCGGAGAGCGGGTTGGGATAGATGGAGTGGCACGTATGCCTGCTCCCCGCCCACGCGTCCTTCTGATTGCCGAGCTGTGCAACCCCGACTGGGTGAGTGTCCCGCTCGAAGGCTGGTCGCTCTACCGCGCGCTGGCCGACGTGGCGGACGTGCACCTGGTCACCCACGTCCGCAACCGGGAGAACATCCTCAAGCAGGGCGTGCAGGAGGGCTCGCAGTTCACCGCGCTGGACTCCACGCCGGTGGAGAAGCCGCTCGACAAGGTGGGCGAGGTGCTGCGGGGAAAGACGGGGGTGGGCTGGACGACGGCCACCGCGCTGAGCGCGCTGCCCTACTACTACTTCGAGGAGGTGCTCTGGCGCCGCTTCGGCCCGCGCATCGAGGCGGGTGAGTTCGACCTGGTGCACCGCTATACGCCCATCAGCCCCACCACGCCCAGCACGCTGGCGGCGCGGTGCAAGAAGGCGGGCGTGCCCTTCGTCATGGGGCCGCTCAACGGCGGCCTGCCCTGGCCCAAGGGCTTTGGCGGCGCGCGGCGGCGGGAGAAGGAGTGGCTGAGCTACATCCGTGACGTCTACAAGCTGATGCCCTTCTACAAGTCCACGCGGGAGAACGCGTCCGCCATCATCACCGGCTCGCGCGCCACGCGGGGGCAGGTGTCGGGGCAGTGGCAGGGCAAGACGGTGTACGTGCCGGAGAACGCCATCGACACCCGGCGCTTCGGCACGGAGAAGTCGGAGGGCCCGGTGGAGCTGCCCCTGCGCGTGGCCTTCGTGGGCCGCTTCGTGCCGTACAAGGGCATGGCCATGCTGATGGAGGCCGCCGCGCCGCTCATCCGCGAGGGCAAGGTGGTGCTGGAGTACATCGGTGACGGCCAGGAGATGGCCAACCTCCGGGCGCAGGCGGCGCGCGAGGGCATCGAGTCCGGCGTCACCTTCGCCGGCTGGGTGAAGCACCAGGAGCTCCAGGGCCGGCTGGCGAAGAACCACATCTTCGGCTTCCCCAGCGTGCGCGAGTTCGGCGGCGCGGTGGTGTGCGAGGCCATGGCGCTGGGGTTGGTGCCCATCGTCATGGACTACGGCGGCCCGGGGGAAATCGTGAGCCCGGCCACCGGCTTCGCCATCCAGATGGGGACGCCGGAGGAAATCGTCCTGCGCGTGCGCGAGGTGCTGACGAAGCTGGCCGCGGACCCGTCCGTCATCCGCCCCATGGGCGAGCGCGCCCGGGAGCGCATCTTCAAGCACTTCACCTGGAAGGCGAAGGCGGAGCAGGTGCTGGAGGTGTACCGCTGGGTGAAGGGCGAGCGCGGCCAGCCGGACTGGGGCATGCCGCTGGCGGACTGAGGCGCGGCCTCACTCGTCCAGGTCCAGCTTGCGGTACAGCGTGCGCCGGTTGATGCCCAGGATGCGCGCGGCGGCGGCCTTGTTGCCTCCCTGAGCCTCCACCACCCGGCGCACATAGGCGCGCTCCACCTCTTCCAGGGGCGCGTCCTCGCCCGAGGCACGGCTGAGCAGCGACGTCAGGCCGTCGCCGCCGCCGCCCGGCAGGTCGAAGTCCTCCGGCACCAGCGTGTCGTGGTCCGCCAGGGCCACCGCGCGCTCCAGCAGGTTGGCCAGCTCGCGCACGTTGCCGGGCCACGCGTGGGCCATCAGCCGCTTCAGCGCGGTGGCGGACACGCCCAGCACCTCGCGCTGCTGCTGCTCGCCCAGGCGCCCCAGGAAGAAGTCCACCAGGGGCAGGATGTCCTCGCGCCGCTCGCGCAGCGGGGGCACCTCGATGCGGATGACGTTGAGGCGGTAGTAGAGGTCCGCGCGGAAGCGGCCTTCGCGCAGCAGCACCTCCAGCGGCTGGTTGGTGGCGGCCAGCACGCGGGCGCGCACGGGGGTCTCCGTGCTCGAGCCCAGGGGGCGCACGCGCCCCGTCTCCAGGGCCTGGAGCAGCTTGGCCTGCACCTCCAGCGACAGCTCGCCCACTTCGTCCAGGAAGAGCGTCCCGCCGCCGGCCGACACGAAGACGCCGGCCCGGTCCTCGCGCGCGTCGGTGTAGGCGCCGCGCCTGGCGCCGAACAGCTCGCTCTCCGCCAGCCCCGAGGGCAGGGCCGCGCAGTTGAGCTGGAGGAAGGGCTGGGTGCGCCGGCTGCTGGCGTCGTGGATGAAGCGCGCCAGGGCGCTCTTGCCGGTGCCCGTCTCGCCGGTGAGCAGCACGGTGGCGTCGCTGCGCGCCGCGCGGCGGGACACCTCCAGCGCCTTCTGCATGGCGGGGCTGCGAGCCACCAGCCCGCCGGGCGTGTCGCCGGGGACGGCCGCGCGCAGGCGCACGATTTCGCGGCGCAGTTGCCGCTCCCGGAAGGCGCGCTCCAGCGTGAGGACGAGCGCGTCGATGTTGAAGGGCTTGGTGACGAAGTCGCAGGCGCCGGCCTTCACCGCCGCCACCGCCAGCTCCACGCTGCCGAAGGCGGTGATGAGCACCACCAGCTGGCCCGGCTTGCGCGTCAGCAGCGCCTCCAGCACCTCCGTGCCGCGCAGGCGGGGCATCTCCACGTCGGTGATGACCAGGTCGAAGGACTCGCGCTCGAAGAGGGCCAGCGCCTCCTCGGGCGAGGTGCGTCCCACCGCCTCATAGCCCCGCGCGTCCAGGGATTCGCAGAGGAAGTCCACCACCCCCGCGTCATCATCCAGGATGAGCAGGCGCCTTCTGGGAGTGCTCATGCCGCCCCCGTTACTTCTTCCTTCTCGGAAGGAATGTGCACGACGAAGTGCGTGCCCTGGCCCGGGCGTGACGTCACCGACACGGCGCCGCCGTGCTCGTCGATGATGGCCTTCACCACCGGCAGGCCCAGGCCCGTTCCGGCGTGGGCGCTCCAGGTGGTGAAGAAGGGCTCGAAGACGCGCTCCAGCGCCGCGTCATCCATGCCCACCCCGGTGTCCTCCACGGACAGGCGCACGCCGTGGCGCTCGCGCAGGCCAGGGGCGGGGTGGAAGGTGGACGGCGCCAGCGTCACCCGCACCTCGCCGCCTCGGGGCGTGGCGCGCAGCGCGTTGGTGAGCAGGTTGAGCGTCACCTGCTGCAAGCCGTCTCCGTCCGCCAGCACGCGGGGGAGCGGCTCCTCGGAATGGAACGTCAGCCGGACGTCGCGCCCGCGCGCGTCGAACTCCAGCAGCTCCACCACCGCGCGCACGGAGGCGAGCGCGTCCAGGAACTCCAGCTTCGACGGCTTGCGGCGGGCCAGGTCCAGGAGCTGGCGGACGATGCGCTCGATGCGCTCCGACTGCTCCACCAGGATGCGCGCGTTGCGCCGCACGTCGTCGGGCAGCTCGGCGCGCGCGGCCAGCGCCTGGGCCCGTCCGTTGAGGATGAGCAGGGGAGAGCCGATTTCGTGTGCCAGCCCCGCGGAGAGCTGTCCCACGGCGGCCAGCTTGTCCACGCGCCGCAGGCCCGCCTCCAGGGCCAACCGTGACTCGGCCTCGGCCGACAGCCGCTGCCGCGCCTCGCCCAGCTCCTTCACCATGCCGTTGAAGGCGTGGACGACCTCGCCCACCTCGTCGTCACTGCCGGGCGTCACGGTGGCCGTGAAGTCGCCGCCGCGCACCGCGCGCATCGCGCCCACCACGCGCTCCAGGGGGCGCTGGAGGTAGAGCATCAGCAGCAGCCAGCCCACCAGGGAGATGCCGGTGATGAGCGTCAGCACCGACAGCACGGTGGAGCGGCTGGTGGACTCCAGGTCCTGCCGCAGCCCGTCCAGCGGCTTCAACACGGCGAGCGCCCCCACCACGACGGTGCTGTCGTCGCTGTGCAGGGGCAGGACGATGAGCAGGTGCGACAGCTTCTCGGGGCCCGTGAAGCGGGTGAGGGAGTGGTGCGTCTTCAGAACCTGCCGGGAGGCATCCTCCACCAGGTGCAGCGTCTGCGAGCTGCCTGGGGAGCGCACCAGGGGCACGGCCTGGGCGTCGAAGACGAAGACGTCCACGGTCGGGTCCCGGTGGTCCAACGACTCGAGGATTTCGTTCACGTCCGCCGCCTGCCCGTCCCGCAGCGCGTTCTCCATGGCCACCTGGAGCGCCGTGGCCAGCAGCCGCGCCGCCTGCTCGGTGGCCGTCCGCAGGTCGTGCTCCTCCTTCTGGAGTTGGCTGTAGCCGTAGGAGCCCAGGATGATGGCGCTCGTCAGCGTCAGGCCCAGGCCCAGCTTCGTGGAGATGCGCACGCCGGGCACTGTGGCGAAAGTGCACAGGTGGTTCAATAAGCACCAGTAGTGCCTGCTCGCTGAGCGTCGCCGTCCTCAATGATTCTCGTGGGTTGAACGTCTGACGCGGTGGACCGGGACTTGCCCAGGGGCTGGGGCATGAACAGGACCCTGCTCCTTGGCCTCTGGGCCTTCTCCGCCGCCTGCTCGGGCGCGGGCACCTCCTCCGCTTCCGCCGAGCGCGCCGCGCCCGCCCCCCTGAAGGAAGGCGTGGTGCAGCTCGCCGAGGCCTCCCGGGCCTTCATCACCGTCACCCCGGTGAAGGCGGACGCCAGCAGCGCGGCGCTCCAGGCCCCCGCGCGTGTGGCCTTCCGGGATGGGGCGCTGTCGCGACTGGTGGCGCCCCTGGCGGGCCGGGTGGTGAGCGTCCACGTGCGCACGGGCGACACGGTGAAGCCGGGCGACGCGCTGGTGACGCTGGACTGCCCGGAGGCCGCGGCGATGCGCACGGCGGTGGCCACCGCGACGGCGGCGCTGCGCGAGGCCCAGTCCGCCTTCGAGCGCGAGACGCGCATGTTCGAGCAGGGCGTCACGACGGAGCGTGAGCGCCTGTCCGCGGAGACGCGGCTGGCGGAGGCGCGTGCGGAGCTGGCGCGGGCGCAGGCGTCCGTGGGCTTCGTGGGCACCGGCAGCGGCACCACCGTGGTGCTGCGCGCGCCGATGGCGGGCACGGTGCTGAGCCGGAGCGCGGCGGAGGGCATCGCCGTGCAGCCGGGCGGAGACGTGCTGGTGGAGGTGGGGGACCCTTCGGCGCTGTGGGTGATGGCGGACGTGTTCGAGCGCGACCTGCCGCTGGTGCGTGAGGGCGCGCGGGTGCGGGTGACGATGCCGTCGGTGCACGCGCCGCTGGAGGGGAAGGTGGACTCGGTAGGCGCGGTGGTGGCGAGCGGCTCGCGGACGGCGCCGGTGCGCATCACCCTGGACACGCAGGAGCAGGGACTGCGGCCCGGCATGTTCGGGCGCGTGCGCATCGACTCGCCGGACGCCAGCCTGACGCTGCCGGTGGAGGCGGTGCTGCTGCGCAACGGCAAGGACTCCGTGGTGTACGTGCAGCAGGACGCGGGCACCTTCGAGCGGCGGCCCGTCGTCGTGGCGCAGCCGGTGGAGGGACGGGTGCAGGTCATCGCGGGCCTGTCACCGGGGGACCCGGTCGTCACCCGGGGCGCGCTGTTGCTGGATGGCGCGGCAGACCAGCTCCTCTAGGCGCGGCGAGGACACCCACCCATGCTGCGAGCACTCATCGCGTTCTGTGTCCGAAGCCGCCTGCCCGTCCTGCTGCTGACGCTGGGCATCGGCCTCTTCGGTGTGAAGGCCTATCTCGAAACGCCCGTGGAGGCGTTTCCGGATGTCACCAACCTCCAAGTGAATGTCATCGCGCAGATGCCCGGGCTGGCGCCCGAGGAAATCGAGCGGCAGGTGACGGTGCCCCTGGAGCGCGTGCTCAACGGCACGCCGGGCATGGTGCAGATGCGCAGCGAGAGCCTCTTCGGGCTGTCGCTCATCTTCCTCACCTTCGATGACGGCGTGGACCCGTTCAAGGCGCGCACCATCGTCGGGGAGCGCATGTCCAACGCGGACACGCCGGACGGCGCGGACGTGCGGCTGGCGCCCGAGGCCACGCCGCTGGGCAAAATCTACCAGTTCCGCGTGCTGAGCGACCGGCACACCCTCACCGAGACGCGCTCGGAGATGGAGTGGAACATCGCGCGGCACCTGCGCCAGGTGCCCGGCGTGGCGGACGTGCTCAGCCTGGGCGGCTTCCTCAAGGAGTTCCACGTCCAGGTGGACCCGTCGCGGCTGCTCGCGCACGAGTTGACGCTGGCGGACGTCACCGAGGCGCTGGAGCGCTCCAACCGCAACGTGGGCGGCGGCTTCCTGCGCCAGGGCGACCAGGAACTGCTCATCCGCGGCGTCGGCTACCTGCGCGGCGCGCAGGACGTGCAGAGCATCGTCCTCAAGAGCGAGGACGGCACGCCGGTGACGGTGGGCGACGTGGCGCGGGTGGTGGCGTCGCACACGCCGCGTCGCGGGTCGGTGAGCCACAACCTGGACATGGACGTCACCGAAGGCGTCGTCCTGCTGCGCCGGGGAGAGAACCCCAGCACGGTGCTGGAGGGCGTGCACGCCAAGGTGGAGGAGCTGAACTCGCGGGTGCTGCCCAAGGGCATGCGCATCGAGCCCTTCTACGACCGGAACGACCTGGTGGGGCACACGCTGTCCACGGTGCACCACAACCTGCTGCACGGCGCGCTGCTGGTGGTGGCGGTGGCGTGGCTGTTCCTGCGCAGCCTGCGCTGCTCGCTCATCGTCGCGTCCGTCATCCCCCTGGCGCTGCTGACGGCCTTCATCGGCCTGAAGATGGTGGGCCTGCCCGCGAACCTCATCTCCATGGGGGCCATCGACTTCGGCATCCTGGTGGATGGCGCGGTGGTGCTGGTGGAGAACGTGCTGCACGAGGCGGGGGTGCAGCGGCCCCGGCGGCGCAAGGAGATGCTGGGGCTCATCCTGCGCTCGGCGCTGGACGTGGCGCGGCCGACGTTCTTCGCGATGGCCATCATCATCGCCGCGCTCATCCCCGTCTTTACCCTGGAGCGCGTGGAGGGCCGCATCTTCCGGCCGCTGTCGCTGACGTACAGCTTCGCGCTGGTGGGCGCGCTCGTCTTCGCGCTGACGGTGGTGCCCGCGCTGTGCGCGCTGTTGCTGCGGCCGAAGGACGCGGAGGTGAAGGAGCCGAAGCTGCTCACCACCCTGCGGGAAGGCTACGGCCGCGCGGTGACGTGGCTGATGCCGCGCAAGCCGCTGGTGTTCGCGAGCATGGTGGCGCTGGTGCTCTTCACCGGCGCGGTGGGCTCGCGGGTGGGCAGTGAGTTCCTGCCGGAGCTGGACGAGGGCGACATCAACATCTTCGTGGAGATGCCGGCCAGCATCTCCCTGGGCAAGGGCGCGGACCTCCTCCTGGAGGTGCGGCGCAGGCTGCTGGACTTCCCCGAGGTGAAGGAGGTGCTCGTCGAGCAGGGCCGCCCGGAGGACGGCACGGACAACGAGGCCGTCAACATGGGCAAGACGTTCGTCCGCTTCACGCCCGAGGAGACGTGGCGCAAGGGCTGGGACAAGGAGCGGCTGGTGCGGGAGATGCGCGCCTCGCTGCTGGAGATTCCGGGCGTCAGCTTCAACTTCTCGCAGCCCATCAAGGACAGCGTGGAGGAGGCCATCAGCGGCGTGCGCGGCAAGGTGGTGCTGAAGATTTTCGGCACGGACCTGGCGGCCATGCGCGGCACGCTGGAGCAGGCCGTCACGTCGCTGCAGAACGTGGAAGGCGTGGTGGACCTGGGGCTCTACCGAGACTCCAGCGTGCCGCAGCTCCAGGTGGTGCTGGACCGTCCCGCGCTGGCGCGTGCCGGCATCGACGTGTCCACCGCGCAGGACCTGGTGGAGACGGCCCTGGGTGGCCGGGTGGTGACGGAGCTGTGGGAGCAGGAGCGTCCCGTCCCGGTGCGCGTCATCCTGCCGGGCACGGAGCGTGACGACGAGGCGCGCATCGGCGGCATCCTGGTGCCCACGGCCAGCGGAGGCCATGTCCCGCTGCGCGAGGTGGCGCGGCTGGAGAAGGCGCTGGGCCGCGCGAGCATCAACCGCGAGGCGAACAGCCGCACCCTGGCGCTGAAGTTCAACGTGGAGGGGCGCGACATGGGCTCCACCATCCAGGAGGCCATGGCCACCGTGGAGCGCGAGGTGACGGTGCCGGAGGGCACGTTCCTCAAGTGGGGCGGCGAGTTCGAGAACCAGGAGCGCGCGCTGGGTCGGCTGGCGGTCATCGTGCCCATCTCCTTCCTGGTGGTGTTCGCGTTGCTCTACGCGGCGCTGGGCTCCATGCGGAGCGCGAGCGCGGTGCTGGCGGGGGCGCCCTTCGCGATGTGCGGCGGCGTGCTGGCGCTGGCCGTCACGGGCATCCCGTTGTCGGTGAGCGCGGCGGTGGGCTTCATCACGCTGCTGGGGCAGGTGTGCCTGGCGTCGTTGCTGGTGGTGAGCGCGGTGGATGACCGACGGAAGGCGGGTGAGGCGTTGGAGACGGCGCTGCCGGCGGGCGCGGCCAGTCGCTTCCGCGCGGTGTTGATGACGGCGCTGCTGGCGATGCTGGGGTTGATGCCGGCGGCGCTCTCCAGCGGAGCTGGCAGCGAGACGCAGCGGCCCTTCGCGGTGGTCATCATTGGCGGACTGGTGACGGCGGTGCTGGTGTCGCTGTTCGCGTTGCCGGCCTTCTACTCCGTCATCGTGGGGAAGCATGCCGCCTCCACGGGCTCGCGGGACGACGAGGACGAGGACCTGGACTCCGGCGTGGGGCACCTGGGTTCCAAGGGGCACGGCCCGGAGCAGGGCACCGCGGGGGTGGCGGCGTGAGGCGCTTCATTGGGACGAGAGTGCGGAGGTCTCCTGGTGGTGCACGGCGCGGCATGGCGGGCCGAAAGGCCCGGCATCGCTGGAGCATCGATGCTCTGCGGCGCGACACCGTCCTTGGACCCGTTCTGCGAAGTGGTGTGCGTTCAGCGAACGGTGGCTTGAAGCGCTTCATGCCGGTGCGCGCCCACTGGGCGGTGCCGGAGACGGAGCCATGTGGTGCCAGGCGAGGTCTCAGCACAGAGGAAGTTCCATGGCTGTCGTTGGTGTCGGAAGGTGCTCAGGGCGAGGCGGAGGTGACGGAATGAGGCACTTCACCGCATGGTGTGTGCTGTGTCTGTTGATGGGCGGGCCTGCCAGGGCCGTGCAGGCCGATACGCCGCCTCCAGGTCGATTCGCGCTGGCGCAGAACCGGTCGGATACCCCGCCGGCCCGACTCCTGCTCGCGCAGACGCGGTCCGATGCTCCGCGGGACTCACTCACGCAGGAGCAGAAGCGGACCGAGGTGGCGCCTCCGGAGCACGTCACGCTGGAGCAGGCGCTGTCGCTGTTGGTCGAGCGCAGCCCGTGGGCCGTAGCGGAGCGCTCGCGCATTGACGTGGCGGCGGCGGACCGCGTCGAGGCGAGCATCCTGCCCAACCCATCGTTCAGCTACGGCACGCAGCTCCTGGCCGCGGGCGTGAACACCGGTTCGTCGGTGGTGCACGAGCTGTCGCTGGAGCAGCCCCTGATGATTTTCGGGCAGCGCGGCGTGCGCCGTGAGCTGGCGGAGCGCAACGTGTCCGCCGAGCAGGCGCGCGTGAAAGCCGCACTGGCGGAGCGAGCGCTGGCCGTGCGCGAGGCCTTCGCGGCGCTGCTGGCGAACCAGGAGGAGCTGCGCGTGCTGGAGGAGACGGCGGTGGACCTGGGGCGCGTGGAGAAGGTGGTGAAGGGCCGGGCGGCGGCGGGTGACTCCAGCCGGTATGACGTGGAGCGCATCGAGGTGGAGAGCCGCGCGCTGGAGGTGGAGGTGTTGAACGCTCGCGTCAACGTGGCCGACGCCTCCGGACGGCTGGCCGCTTTGCTCGGCATGGAAGGGTGGCACCCGAAGGCGCAGGGCTCGCTGCGGACCACCGAGTCCCTGCCGGACCTGCCACTCCTGTGGGAGTCCGCTCAGCAGCGCCGTCCGTCACTGGTGGCGGCGCGCGCGCGGCAGGCCGTGGCGCGCGGCGGTCTGGACGTGGCCCGCCGGGAGCGGCTGCCGGTGCCGTCCGTGGCGGCGGGTGTCATGTTCACCCGGAACGAGCAGAGCACCATCGCCCTGGTGGGCGTGGGACTGCCATTGCCGCTCTTCGACCGGAACCAGGGCGCCGTCGCCCGCGCGTCCGCGGAGATGCAGGCCGAGGCCCGCGCATTGGAAGCGGAGCTGGCCGAGGCCCGCGCGGAGCTGTCCCGGGCTCACGCCGTCCTGGAGGGCCGCAAGGGCGCGTTGGAGCGGCTGGAGCACGACGTGGTGGAGCGGCTGCCCACGGTGCGCCGGATGGCCGAGGACGCCTACCGCGAGGGGCGCGGAGGCATCCTGGAGTTGCTGGACGCGTTCCGCTCGCTCAAGGACATGCGTGTGCTTCACCTGAAGCAGCAGGAGACGGTGAAGCTCGCTGAGGCCTCGGTGCTCTTCGCGGCGGGGCTGGACACGGCGCCCTGACGGGAGCTTGCGCTCGCGCCTGGCGGAAGTGCCCCGGCATGGCGGGGCATCACGCCAGGCGCGGGCGCGGGGCTCAGGGCAGGGTGGGCACGCGGTCGAAGTCCATGGTGCTCACGGGCGCGAAGGCCTCGAAGCGGTCTTCGCGGTGGTCCAGGGCGCGGGCCTTCTGGATGAGGGCGCCCAGCTCCGCCACGTCCTCGCGGGCCTTCAGCGGCTGGCCGACTTCCTCCCAGAGGGAGAGCAGGGCGTCATAGGTCAGCGGGCGCACCCAGTAGGAACCGCGCAGCTTCTCGGCGAAGGCGGCGGCCACATAGGACAGCCGCGTGGGCGGTGTGGCGCGGCCGTAGGCGGGACGGAGGACGCTCGACGGCAGCGGCTTCTCGATGAGCTTCGAGTCCCCACCCTCCGGCGCCTTGTAGCGGATGCGCAGCGTGCCGAAGGACGCGGAGGGCTCGGTGAGCTTCACCTCGTAGAGCGCGGTGACGGCGTGGCCCGCGCCGATTTCACCCGCGTCCACGCGGTCATCGGCGAACTGCTCCTTGGTGAGCATGCGGTTCTCGTAGCCGAGCAGGCGGTAGTGGGACACGGCCTTCGGGTTGAACTCCATCTGGAGCTTCACGTCCTTGGCCACCACCTGGAGCGTGCCGGTGAGGTTGCGCACGAAGATGCGGTGCGCCTCTTCAATCCGGTCCACGTAGGCGTAGTTGCCCTCACCCACCTGGGACAGGCGCTCCATCAACACGTCGTTGTAGTTGCCCATGCCGAAGCCGACGGTGGACAGGGTGATGCCCTTCGCCGCGCGCGAACGGATGCGCTCCCAGATGCTGTTGGCATCCGTGAGCCCGGTGTTGGCCACGCCGTCCGAGCAGAGGATGACGCGGTTGATGCCGCCCTCCACGAGGTGGGAGGCCGCGAGCGAATAGCCCATCTCCAGGCCCGCCTGGGCGTTGGTGGAGCCTTCGGTGTGCAGGCTGTCGATGGCGGCGCGGATGATGTGTGCGTGCACGGCGCTGGTGGGCTCCATTACCAGGCGCGCGGTGGAGCCGTACACGACGATGGAGACCTGGTCGCGCTCATCCAGCTCGTTCACGAGCAGGTGCAGTGCGCGCTTCACCAGGCCCAGCCGGTTCTCCAGGTTCATGGAGCCGGACACGTCGATGACGAAGACGAGGTGGCTCGGCTTGCGCTGCGGGCGGCTGACCTCTCGCGCTTTCACGCCGACGTGGACCACGTGGTAGCCCTTGCGAACGGGAGACGGGAAGCCTTCCACCTGGACGCTGAAGGGCGCGCTGCCCTGGTGCGCGTAGCCGTAGTCGAAGGTGTTGACGAACTCCTCCACGCGGACGGCCTGTTCGTTGGGAAGGTCGCCGCGCTCCAGGTAGGCCCGCGTCAGCGTGTACGACGCGGAATCCGTGTCGACGGAGAAGGTGGAGAAGCGCTCCTCCTCCGTGTTGATGGTGGGATTGACGCCGTACCCCTGGAAGTACATGTGGAAGGGAGAGACGGACGCGGGAGGCTCGGCATCTCTGCGGGCGAACCGGGGCGCGCTCGGAGGCATCGGGGGCGCCGGACGGCTCAGGGACTGCGAGGGCAGGATGGAGGACGGTGGGCCGTTGATGGCGACGCCTGGGTGGGCGCTGGTGGGGCGCTCTGCCAGGCTTTCGTAGGAGCGGGTAGCGCCGCCCTTGCCTCCCGGACGGGCGACGGCGATGCGCTTGATGAACTCCTGGTCGATGTTCACGCCCATGGTCGTGGAGCCCACGTCGATGGTCGGAGGGGTTCCGATGACATGTACCGGCTCCTCCGATGCAGCGGCGAGGAGTTCCACGTCGACCCGGGTGGTCCGGTTGAGGCGCAGTTGGATGGCCGAGCGTCTGTAGGGCTTGAACCCTTCCTTCTCGAACGTCAGCGTGTAGTCGCCCGGTGGGAGTTGAGGGATTCGGTAGCTGCCCTGGGCATCTGTCGAGGTCGTCAATTCCCCCTGCAGGTTGGGCGAACTCGCGGTCACGATGACATTGGCAATGGGACGGCGTTGATGCGTGTTGAGGACCGTCCCAATGAGGGTGCTGGTGTTTGGATTCGTGCCGGCATCGGACTGAGCCAGCGCGGGAAGTGCGAACAGCAGCAGGAAGACGCACAGCACACTGCGAGCGACGGAATGCATCGTGGGCCACCTCGGAGGAACAAGAGGTGGCCATCTTCCAGAGAGCGCTCGTAGCGAACGTCATGAGCGCCTCGCCTCTTCATCACGGTTTCAGCATCAATCGCGCGCCAGGATGCCGGGGCTAAAACGGGGCCGGGTGGGCTGACCAGGCAGTCGCCACGTCGAGAATTTCCGTGGCCTCCGTGTTGAGCCCGAGCCGTTGGAGGCGCAGGCCCGAGCTCCATCCACGCATCACGATGTCGAGGTCATCGCCGCGTTGATGTCCGGCAGGTCAATGGGAAGGGGTATCGCCGCCTTCATTGGGCTTGCCGCGCCAATCCACCCGAAGGAGCGGCTTGTCCGGCGTCAGCGCCCAGTCGATGAGGCAGCGAACGAAGCCGGGGCCCACGGCGGTGGAGTCCCAGGCGGGGACTCGCACTCGAATCCAGCAGCCGCCTGCGTCTGGGAGTCCCGGAAACTCCCGGCCGAGGATGGCCAGGAAGCCCTCCTCGGCGGGTTGCTCCAGCGGATACAGGACGTGGAACCGCTTGTCGTCCGCGATGACGTGCAGGACTTTTTCCGCTCCATCCTCTGCGTCCACCCACCAGATGAAGAGGCGGCTTTCCCGGTGGAGCTTGCGTCGTCCCTTGGCGAGCACGGCCATCCGCGTTGCCTCCTCCCAAGCCGCATCGGCTGCCCGCGCCGCGCCGTTCCCACGCACGAAACTAAAGTCCAACTCGAGTCTCATGCAAGACAGCCTGCGCAACTGCGCCCGTCCTCCCATCGCTGACGTTGTGCGCGGCCTTGACGGTGGCTCCTGAGCACGACGGGGGCGCGGCGTCAGTCTCGCTCCCGTCGCCGTTACGACTCGTCGTCGAGGTCTTCGAGCTGCCCGGCTGCAACGTCGCGGTAGAAGGGCACCACTTCTTCGGCGAGCACCTCCCGCATTTCTTGGCGGGCGCTGTCGAAGTCACCCGCGCGCTTGTGCTGGTACATGCGGTGAAGCGCACGCATCAGGCGCCAGGAGCCATCCTTGATTCGGTGCATGGCTTCTCGCAGAAGTTCTGTTGCGCCTGCCTCGGTCTGTAGCGCGGTGTCCGCGTCGCTGATGGCGACTTCTCGCGCAGTGCGCCGAAGCAAGCTCCGCACGTCATCCGTCAACTCCAGCGGGATGCCTTGGTTCAACACGCCATGTGCGAGGGCGCGCACCGGGTCCCAGTCGGGGCTGTCGTCCATTACTTCCTCCGCGTCTTTCTTCCGGGCTTGCACATCGACACGGGCCGCTCTTCTTGGGCCTCGCAGCGGCGCAGGCACTCGTAGCACGCGCTGCGGTGCTCGCCGCTGCCTACGCCGCTCACCCTGAGCGCTTCCTTCGCGGTGCTCCCGTGCCGAAGGCCCCGGCTACCTCCGTCTGGATAAACGACCCCGCGCGGCTTTCCGCCTCACTGAAAGCTGCGCAGTAATCTCTCGAACTCACTGTCTCACTCGCGTTGACAGGTTCCGCTTCATGAGCGCCTCGCCTCTTCATCACGGTTCCATCATCGGGCGATGTGTTCCGAGCCGTCGCTCTGGCCGCACTCGCACCTCAGGGCTGCACATTCCAGGTCCACCTTTCTGGAACCCACATGCCCGCCTGCGAGTCCACGAGCACCGGGCCGAGAAATGCCCGCACCGCCAAGGTGAGCGCGTCCAACGTCGGCCAGGGAAGGGCGTCCTCACGTGCCATCTTGGCGTAGGGCTGCTGCCACTGCGCCGGGGGCTCGGGAACGAAGTACGGGAGCGGGTGCGTTCCGCGGAACGCAAATGTCTGCTCAAGGGCTGCTCGCAGGCGCGTCGAATCGATCTCCCGAGCCATGGCGAGCAGCGCAATGTCCGGAAGGTCCTTGATGCGCGTGTTGGGCCGGGCGCGCGGCAACGTATACGCGTGAAGCTTCTCCGCCAGGTGCGTCTCGACGGGATAGAGCCGCAGCGTTGGCGGTGTGATGCCAGCGAAGCCCAACACGTCATCGGTCACGACGACATCTGGTTCTCCGGTGATGGGATCTCCAAACGCGACGTCGACGCCAAAGGGCGCGCCATAGATGCGGCCAGCGAGGTCACACTCCGCTCGAAAACGCAGCCCGTCATACTTCATCCCGTCGTTCTGGATTTCGGGGTGCGCTGAATCCGCGCGGACCTGGAAGCGCATGAAGTCCCCCAGGTCGAGCTGACTGGCGTGTTCGAGCCGCTGAAGCACGTCGAGTGGTGGCCCGACGAATCGGAGGTCCACGTCCCGTGTTGTCCGCGCCCGGTTCAGCCGGAGTTCAAGAACCAGTCCTCCCTTCAAGGTGACGGAGTCCTCGAAGACGCGGACCACCCGTGCGAGGAACCGGTCGAAGACGAGGAGTTGTCGCCGTCGCGCGAAGGCCAATCCAGAGGGCGTCGCTGCGCGGCGGCGCTGTTCGAGCGCGTGCTTGAAGCCCGCGGCGTTCGTGTACCTGCGAGGGGGCATGCGGAGGCGTCCTAGGGACGTTGGGCCGCACTCTGAATACCCGCCAGGTCTGACGTGAGAATGAGCCCGCGTGACAGGGCCTGCGCGATGGCCTGATTCAGCAGGTCGGGTGAGACCTGCGCCGCTGCGCAGTCCAGCAGCGTTCTGCGCGGCGAAGTCCCTGGGATGGGACCGAACCAGACGCGCTCCGTTTCGCCAACGTCGGCATGGTGGAGCACGGTGCCCGCGGGGGCGCGGAACCGGCGTTGTCTCCACGCGGCCGGCAGCGACAGGTGCACCCGTGAGGGCAGGACGTCCGACAGGCCATGAAGCGCCAGCGCGGTCTGGTGGGAGAAGACACCTTGCTGCTCGGACCAGAGCCAGACGGCGACGAGGTCCTCGTGCTCACTGGCCGGAAAATGCACCAGCCGGTAGATGCCACGGCGCACACGGTGGAATCTCCCGGCCCCCACGTGGTGGGCGAGCACCTGCGGTGAATACCCCGCCTCCAGTGCCTGCTGCGCCGTGAACAGGCCCGATTGCCCCGCGACGATGTCGAAGAGCCGGTCCCAATCTGGCTGCCCGCGTCGTGCCGTTCCCACGCACGAAACTAAAGTCCAATTTGAGTTTCGTGCAAGTCGCCACGCTCGACTGCACAAAACTCAAGTCCAACTTGAGTTTCGTGCACGCCGCCCGCTACCGGTTCTCACCCTCACGCGAGGTGCGCACCCACTCGCCGCGCTTCTCCGCGCCGGGGCCGCGCAGCATGAGCCACACCTTCCACACCACGTAGACAGGCGCCCAGGCCAGGTCCAGCAGACCGCGAACGCCCACGCCAGACACCCACCAGCCGCGCAGGACATACGCCCCCAGGCTGGCCACGCTGAAGCCCGCCACGCCCAGCGCCCACGGCATCGGGTTGTGGGACCACCAGGCGAACGCCCCGGCCATCACCGCGCAAGCCACCGCCGCCAGCACCAGCTGGCTCAGCGGCGGCACCAGCACGTCCATGGCCAGGTCCAACAGCGTGCCGTCCTTCTTCCGCAGGCCTTCCTTCAGCAGCGGCCACCCGTGAAGCTTCCGCATCTGCGCGCGGCCACCCTCCCAGCGCTGACGCTGCGAGCGGCTCTGCTTCTCGCCAGACACCATCTCCCCCAGCACCTCCGCCTCCCAGACGTAGTGCACGCGGAAGCCGTTCTGGGCCAGGCGGATGCCGTACTCCAGGTCCTCCACCACGCTGAAGGCGTCATGCGGCACCTTGGCCAGCGCGTGGTGCGTGAAGCACATGCCGTTGCCGCGCAGGCCGCACGACACGCCCAGGGCCTCGCGGCCCTGTGAGCGCACCTTGTGGAACATGCCCAGGGCAATGGTCATCAGCCGCGTGCGCCAGGACGCCGTGGGGTTCATCACCCCGTAGTGCGCCTGCATGGCGTGCGCGACTTCGAGCCCGCCCTTCACGCCATCGGCCTCCTTGCCCTCGACACCCTCGATGCGCTTTGCGAAGGCGGTCAGCAGGTTGGGCGACACCACCGTGTCCGCGTCCACCACCACCACCGCCTCGGCGAATCCGTCCTGCTGGCTGAACTCGAAGGCGTGGGCCAGCGCGTAGCCCTTGCCCCGCTTCGTCGTGTCCTGCCGCTCCAGGACGAAGGCGCCCGCCTCACGCGCCTTCTGCGCCGTCGCGTCGGAGCAGTTGTCCGCCACCACGATGATGCGCCGCAGGTGCGCCGGGTAGTCCACCTCGGACAGGTTCTTCACCGTCCGGGCGATGCCCAGCTCCTCGTTGTGCGCGGGGATGATGATGTCGAACTTCCGCGGCCCGATGCGCGTCGCCGGCGGCTGGGGCCGATAGGAGCGCAGCGTCAGGGTCAGCAGATAGCCACACGCCACCGCCACGGGAAGCTGCGCCACGCACAGCGCCACGTCCAGCCACGTCCACGATGTCACGACATGCACCCCCGAGCGCGCTGTTCAGCGCCGCTCCAGCTCCGCCAGCACGGGTAGCTTCAGAATCCGCTCGACCTGCCACTTCTCCAGAATGCGCCGGCGGATGATGTCCAGCGCCAGCGCCGCGAAGATGCCCATGCCGATTCCGCCCACCACGCCCGCGGCGACGATGAGCTTCACCTTCGGCTTGGACGGCCGCTCCGGGAAGGTGGGCGGCGACAGCACGCTGAAGCGGTGCTTCATGGACGCGCGGGAAATCTCCAGCTCCGTGCGCGCCTGGTCCAACCGCCGCATCTTCTCCTGGTGCCGCATCACCAGCATGCGCACCCGGTCCGCCGCCACCGACACCTCCGGGTCATCCGACGTGGCCGGCCCGCCGAACGTCGCGCCGCCCAGGGCCGCCGTCGCCAGCCCGGACTCCAGCTCACCCGGGTCACCGCCGTTGCGCACGTACTCGTTGATGAGCTCCGTCATCTCCGAGCGCAGCGCAATCAACTGCGGCGAATCCTCCTGGAGCGAGGAGATGCGCTGCTCCAGGTCGGTGATGATGGGGTGCTGCGGCGAATAGATGACGCGCTGCTCGGACAGCTGGTTGCGCAGCTCCGTCAGCCGCCGCGAGCGGAAGTCCTCCACGTCGCCAATGGCCCGGCGCTTCGTCTGAATCATGAAGCGCATCTGCGCCAGCAGGTGGTCGGTGTTGATGCCCAGCGCGGCGTTGGCCGCGGCCGCGGCGCCGCCCCGCCGCCCCTTCTTCTCCTCCTCCTTCTTCTGCCGGGCCTCCACGCGCTTCACCGCCGCGTTGAGCTGGCCAATGGCCTGCTGGATGCCCGCGGCCTCCTCCACCACCTGCTTCTCCAGGATGGTGATGGCCTCCTGCACCGCGCCCATCTCCGCCGCCTGGCGCATGTCGAGGAAGTTCTGCTGCGCGGCTTGCACGATGTTGAGCGCCAGCTGCGGGTCGGTCCACTCCACGCCGATGGAGACGGTGCCCGTGCCGCCCTCCACGCCGACAATCATCGCCTGCTCCAGCATGGCGGTGAGCGCGTCGCGCTTGTCGTCGTCCGACATGGCCACCGGCGGCTTGCGCAGCACCTTCTCCTTCAGCCGGCTCAGCGGCGAGCGCTGCAGCTCCCAGTACTCCACCAGCTTCGCCTGCGCGACGATGGACCTGAGGTTGTCGTGCTTCATCACCATCTCCCACGCGGCGCGCGTGGGCTGGTCCGCGTCCACCGGGATGGAGCGCCCGGGGTTGGCCAGCGAGGAGATGATGAAGTTGCGCTGCGTCAGCATCCGCGTCTCCACGCGGTACTTGCGCGGCATGATTTTGCTGACGCCCACCGCCATGGCGGACACCGCGCCCATCACCACCAGGGCGAGGAACCAGTGCCGCAGCACCGCGTTCTTCAAGAAGAAGACCGCGTCGATGGCGAAGCCCCAGTCGATGAGGTCCGCGGGCGCGTTCGTCTCCGGGAGCTCCGGAGTGAACGCGGGCCGCGGCGGCACCAGCTGGGGGCGCGGCCCGGGAGCCCCGGGCGCGGGGACCGTCACGGCGCCCTCCTGGCCCCGGTGCTCTTGAGGAGCGACTGCACCCGCCGGGTGAACTCCTCCTGGGTGAAGGGCTTGCCCAGGTAGCCGTTGGCGCCGGCCTCCTCGGCGTGCGCCTTGTCCTCCGGCAAGTCCCGGGCGCTCACCACCAGCACGGGCACGTCCGCCATCGTCGCCGAGCGGCGGATGTGCTCGCAGAGGTCATAGCCGGAGATGTCCGGCAGCGTCAGGTCCAGACACACGAGGTCGGGACGCGCGGCCGTCTCCAGGTGCTTGAGCGCGGCGCGGCCACTGGGCAGCTCCACGACCTCCTTGAACCCCATGTCCCGCAGGTAGTCGCCCAGCATCTTCCGGAAGAAGGGGGCGTCCTCCACCAAGAGGACCGTGTGCAGGTCGGACTCCATCCGTCGTCAACCTTTCTGAAACTCGCTCAGCCGAACCCGAGCCGTGGCACCCAGACGAGGACGCCATACGTGTATGCCGCGTTGAAGAGGACGAACCAGAGGATGGCCTTCTTCAGCCCCCGCATGGGATGCGGATCCCTCGCCGCCTTGGCTGGCAGGGCGATGGTGAGGATGAGGACGGACATCAAGATGAGCTTCGCCATGGCGCCAGCCCTTAGAGAATACCAGTTTGCCGCACGGACAGGCCCAGCGTCGCGGCCCACGTCAGCCGGGCCGCCGGGAGTTCGGGCGAGCGGCTCCACGTCCCGCGGAGGTCGGTATCCACGGACACCCACCGTGTGAGAATCCAGGAACCAGTGAAGCCTCCGGAAAGGATGCTGTCCCCACTACTTCCGCCCACGGCCGCGGCGCCGCCGCCCATGGCGGACACGCGCACGCGGGGCCCCAGGGCCCACGTCCCCGTCAGCGTCAGGTCCGCCCGAGGGTAGACGCGCGCCGTGAGCCGGTCCGTGAAGGGGACGAGCCGCAGGTCCGCCCGGCCGTTGAAGTCCGCGGTGCGCGAGGGAACCCGGTGGCTCACCCCGACATTCAGGTTGGGGAGCAGCTCCGTCCGGGGCGCGTCCAGCGGGCCGGGCTCGGGCTCGCCTTCGCCGGGGGGCACGGGGATGGCGTGCACCACGCTCACGCCCGCTCCGGCCTCCAGGGAGGTGCGCCGGTCCACCCGGTGCCCCCAGGCCTCCCGCAGCGTGACGATGGTGTTGTTCGCCCCGGTGGAGAAGCGCGCGTGGTTGAACGCCACGGAGGTGGTGATGGCGCTCAGGGGTGACAGCGCGTGGCTGAGGGACACGTCCGCGCGCGGGCCATACTGCATGGGCACCGCTTCGCGGGCGGGCCCGTCCAGGCCGCCGCTGATGGAGAAGCCGCCGGAGCCGGTGAGGTTCCACCGCCGCCCCAGCCAGCCGGTGTCCGCCGTCAGCGTCGTCGCGGAGGAGAGGAAGTAGACGGTGTCCGCCTGGGGCAGGGGCTGCAGGGGCCCGCCGCTTCCGGGCGGCCGCAGCGGCCCGTCGGGGTCCGCGCCCGGTGTTCCGCCGGGCAGGGAGCCCAGGTCCGTGGTGAGGAGGTTGACGCTGCCCAGCACCAGCTCCTCCGACAGGCGCAGGGACAGGCCGCGCTCGGGGCGCCACAGGCCGGCCAGGCGGCCCATGTGCTGGATTTCGGTGCGCGCGCGGGCGGTGACCTCGCGCAGGCTGATGCGCGGGGCGTACTCCACCTGGAGCGCGGTGTTGCCCTCGCGAATCTCCAGGCCCAGGAGCGGGGTGACGTCGGTGTCACCGGCGACACGGGGGGCCTCGGGGGCGGGGTCCTCGTTGGAGCGCAGGCGCGAGTCGACGCGCGCGGCCGTGGCGTAGCTGACGGAGGCGGAGGTCACCTCCAGCAACGCGACGGTGAGGACCGTCCCCAGCACGGGTTATTCCACCACCACCACGTCACCGGGGCGCAGGCGGAAGGTGGGCGCGCGCCCCTCGGCGTGGATGAGGTCGTCGTAACGGAAGCGGATGCGCTCGGGCGCGGCGCCCTCTTCCTGGCGCATGACGAAGATGCGGTCCTTGTGGGCGTACTCGGTGAAGCCGCCCGCGCCGGCCAGGGCCTGCAGCAGGCTGGCGCCCGGGTCGATTTCCAGCGGACCGATGCGGTTGACCTCGCCCACCATGGTCACCTTGATGGGGCGCGCCATCTCCAGCGCGACCGTGACGACGGGGTGGTTGATGTAGTCCTTCAGCCGCGTCTGGATTTGCTGCGACAGCAGGGCCGGCGTGTGGCCGGCGGCCTCCACGTCGTCCAGGAAGAGCAGGCTGATGCGGCCGTCCTCGCGCACGCGGGCCTGCGTGGTGAGCGACTCCTGGTTCCACACGCGGATGTTGAGCAGGTCGCCCGCGGCGATGCGATACGCCGAGTCCACCGGGGGCGGCTTCTCCTGGTAGTCATCCACCCAGGTGTACTTGCCCAGGCCCCGGCAGGCGGGCGCCAGCAGCAGCAGCGCGGCGCAGGCGGCGAACGAGCGCCAGGGACGGCGCGGGGCGGAGGGCGGCTGGCGGTGCGTGGACGGCATGAGCGGCGGAACTCTCCTCACGGGGTGGGCGCGGCCTCGGGCGCGGGGTTTCCACGGCGGCGGGCGATGCGCACCACCTGGAGCACTTCGCCGGGGCGCACCGCGCCGGTGGCCAGCACCGCGACGATGTACAGCACGGCCTCCACGGTGATGCGCACCCACGGGTTCAGGGAGGCCAGCAGCGTCTGGTCCAGCACGGCGATGGCCGCGCAGATGACGGCCGTCTTGGCCATCATGGACACCAGGCGCGCGTCGAAGGCCGCCTTGCCCATGCGCCCCAGCAGGCTGATGGTGACGCAGATTTCCATGAGCAGCATGGACAGCGCCGTGCCCGCCGCGCCGCCGCCGTTGCCCAGCGCCGAGAGCATCAGCGGAATCAGCAGCAGGTTGAGGAGGGGGATCAGCACCACGCTGCCAATGACGCTGGTGATGGTCACCCACCACTCGCGGTTCGTCATGGTCAGCCACAGGCCGGCGTTCATCGTCACGAAGGCCAGCACGAACAGCGGCGACATCAGCCGCAGCGGCATGGCGGATTCGGAGAACGCGCCGCCCATCAGCCCCACCCACAGCGGCGCGCCCAGGACGATGAGCATCATCATGGGCACGGTGACGGCCAGCGTGCCCTCCAGCGAGCGGCGCGTCAGGTTCGTCAGCTCCGCCTCGGAGCGCTCGGCCGCGCGGGACGCCAGCGGCATCAGCACCCAGCCGAACACCGGGTTGAGGAAGAAGGTGAGGCCCGCGATGTTCCACGCCGCGCCGTACCAGCCCACCTCTTCGTGGCTGGAGACCATGCCCAGAATCATCACGTCCAGGCGCCCGTTGGCCGCCAGCGCCGCGCCGGTGATGAAGAAGGGCAGGCTGGCCTTGAGCACCTTCAGCGTGGCCGGCACGTCCACCTTGAAGGTGAGCCCCATGTGCTCGCGGGCTAGGTACCAGCCCACGGCGAGCTTCACGGCTTCCGACGCCACCAGCGGCGCCGCCAGCCACGGCAGCGGCAGGCCCGCCACGGCGACGGCCAGCAGGCCGCCGCCCCACACCAGCTTGGTGACGATGTTGGAGACGGACAGCCCCGCCACCTTGCCCTTGGCGTGCAGCAGCGCGGCCACGGAGGCGTTGATGATGATGAGCGACTGGGCCAACGCGAAGACGTAGACGAGCTGGCGCACCTCGGGCGGCTCGTCGAAGTGGGCCATCACCAGCGCCATGGCGCCCATCAGCACCGCGGTGAGGCCCAGCCGCAGCAGCAGCGTGCTGCCGAAGAAGTCGCTGGCGTGCTCGGGCCGGCGCGACACCTCCTTGCGGATGTACATCTCCAGGCCCAGGTGGGTGGCGATGAAGAAGACGGCGGAGAAGCTGTCGGCGTAGTTGAAGCGCCCGAAGCTCTCCGGTCCCAGGTGGGCCGGCAGCAGGAAGCGCACGCCCATGGCGATGGCGTACGTGGCCAGCAGCGAGCCACCGAGCTGGAGCCCGTTGCGCACCGCGCCCATCGCCTCATGCGAGCGCTCGCGCTCGCCCGCGTCCTGCGAAATGGAATGGCTGGGACTGTTCACGGTGGGAGCGTGCGGACCCGGCGCCGGCCAGGACTGCCCGGGTGCATAGAAAACGAGCGGGGGCGGCACGTCAATGCCGCCCCCGCAAAGGTTGGGTTGCCTGAAGGCTTGCTAGCTGGCGCCGCGGCCCGTGAGCACCACCGGCACCGTCTGCAGCAGCAGGCGCAGGTCGCTCGTCAGGCTCCAGTGGTCGATGTACTGCATGTCCAGGTACATCCACTCCTCGAAGGAGATCTGGTTCCGTCCTGACACCTGCCAGATGCAGGTGAGTCCAGGGCGCACCGACAGGCGGCGGCGCTGCCACGTCTCGTACTTGGCCACCTCGGTGGGCACCGGCGGGCGCGGCCCGACGATGCTCATCTCCCCGCGCAGCACGTTGATGAACTGGGGCAGCTCATCAATGGAGAACTTGCGGATGAAGCGGCCGATGCCGGTGATGCGCGGGTCGTGCTTCATCTTGAAGACGGGGCCCGTCTGCTCGTTGAGCGCGGCCAGCTTCTCCTTCAGCTCCTCGGCGTTCACCACCATGGAGCGGAACTTCAGCATGTAGAAGGGCTTGCCGTTCTGCCCCACGCGCAGCTGCTTGAAGAAGATGGGGCCCTTGGAGGTGAACTTCACCGCCAGCGCCACCATGCCCAACAGCGGCAGCAGCGCCCACAGCGCCGCCGCGGACACGCAGATGTCGAACAGGCGCTTCATCGCCATCTGGTGCGGCTTGGGGCTCACCGCCGCGAAGTGCAGGAAGCCGTCCGCCACCGCGCGGCGCTCCACCGGGCGGGCGCGGTCCAGGCGGAAGCTGTGCGCGGGCAGCGCGAAGGGCACGCCGAAGCGCTCGGCCAGCTTGATGGCCGCCTGCATGGACTCGCCCTGCTTCAGCGTGTTGCCGGCGATGTACACCTCATCCACCGCGGTGTTGCGGAGGATGTGCTCCAGGTCCTCCACCGAACCCATGACCGGGCCGGGCAGCTCTCCCACGGAGCCGTTGTCGTCGTGGAAGCGCACGTAGCCCAGAATCTGCCGGCGGCCTCGGTTGGCCAGGTCCTCGCCGGTGTAGCGGCCCATGGCGCCCGTGCCCACGATGAGCACCGCGTCCATGGGGCGCTCCTGCGAGGCCACCGGGCGGAAGACGAACAGGCGCAGGAGCAGCGTCACCGGCCAGAAGATGAACAGCAGCGGGCCCACCACCGGCGACGTCACCACCGCCGGCATCGCCACGCTGCCCAGCGTCAGCACCGTCACCACCGCCAGCGTCGTCACCGACACCAGCGCCACGTGGTCCAGCTTGCTGCGCTCGGCGAAGCGCGAGTCGTACAGGCACAGCGCGGTGCCCGTCACGATCCACACCACCCACGCCGCGAGCACCAGCCCAGACACCTTCCAACCGGACTCCGCCGACAGCTGGCCGCTCAGCCACGCCGAGCCCACCAGCACCGACGACAGCAGCACGAGGTCCACCGTGAGGTTCAGCTTCGCCGCGGACCCCGGGGCCAGCTTGGGCGGCCCCTGCACCTCTTCAATTGCTTGTCCCTGAGCGTTGGCCGACCCAGGAGCACCGACCACCGCCGCACTTGCCGTTGCGCCGCTCATCGTGTCCACCCCCCTCTGCTCACTTTCGTCCAGTCGAAGCAGAGGTCGCCGTTGAGGCTAGAAATGTTCAAGTCGGAAGGAAACCAGTTTTGCCCGATATTGCGGCGCGGTGCAACCCCTGCCGCGTCACTAAGACGTGACCGCATGTGAAATCTTGCGACCGCCCTACCCAGGTTCGAGTTCACCGAGCATCACCAACACATTGTGATTCATCGCGGCTGGCCGCGTTTCCTTCGTCACGGTTTCTTTGCATTTACGGTGCCGCTCTGCCGCGAAGGCACGGAGGATGCCAGTCGCCGGGTGGTCCCTGGACGGCTGCCAGGAGTTTCAAGAGGTTACTCCCGCAGCAGGCGCTCGAACCCGGTGTAGACGTTGAAGCGCTCGTTCCGGACGAACGCGGCCAGCGTCATGCCAGAACGCAGGGCCAGGTCCACTGCGAGGGAGCTGGCGGCGGAGACGCCCGCGACGATGGGAATCCGGGCCATGGCGGCCTTCTGGATGATCTCAAAGCTGACGCGTCCACTGACGGCGAGCACCGCGGGTTGACGCGTCAGCGGGCGGCGGGGGGCCCGGGGGCCCCGCACGGTGCCGGCCAGCACCAGCGTCCCTACCACCTTGTCCACGGCGTTGTGGCGGCCCACGTCCTCATGGGCGGCCAGGAGGTGGCCGTCGGCGTCGAGCACGGCGGCGGCGTGGACGCCTCCGGTGCGGGCGAAGTTGCGCTGCACGTCGCGCAGGCGCTCGGTGGCGCGGGCCACGGCGTCGGGGTGGAGCACAGGGCCGGGCGGCAGGGGCGGGCACACGGCGAGCAGGTCATCCACGCTGCGCCGGCCGCACACGCCGCAGGCGGAGGTGGTGAGGGTGCCCCGGCGGGCGGTGCTCACGCGCTCCACGTCGATGAAGGCGCCGGGGGCGGGGGTGACTTCGATGACGTTGCCGAAGCCCTCCTCGCCTGGCCGTCCGCAGTGTGCCAGCCCGCCCAGGTCGTCCACGCTCTGGAGGATGCCCTCGGCGAAGAGGAAGCCGGTGGCCAGCTCGCGGTCATGTCCTGGCGTGCGCATGGTGGTGGCCACCGAGTCTCCGCTGACGCGAATCTCCAGAGGCTCCTCCACCGCGATGTCGTCCTCCTGGGCTGGGAGCAGCGTGGCGCCGTTCCACCGCTGGACGAAGCGGCGCGTGACGCCGCGGGCATCCACGGGGGGCCGGGGGGCGGGGCGGCTCGGGCGCAGGTGGGCCAGGATGAGGTCCGCCACGGCGCGCACGTCGTCGGGGTGCAGCACGCGCAGGCCGGGTGGGAAGTCCGTGGGGAGCGCGGGCTCGGAGGAGAGCACCGCGAGGACCTCCGGGCGCGAGGGCGCCAGCGGCGGGCCCAGACCCTCCCGCCAGACCTCCAGCTTGGGGAGGGGGCCGTCCTTCCAGCCTTCGACGAGCACCAGGTCCACGGCGCCCGCGGAGCGCTCGAGCAACGAAGGAAGCGCGTCCGAGAGGGCGGTGGCCGTCGTGAGCTGGACGCCCGCGGGCGTGGCGAAGCCGGTGAGCACGGCGCCCGCGTCCTGGTAGCGGGCGGTGTCGCTGCCGGGACGGTGCAGCGGATGGGCGTCCGAGGAGTGCTTCACCACGGCCGCGCGCAGGCCTCGCGTGGCGAGCTCGGGAACGAGCCGGGTGAGCAGCGTCGTCTTGCCGGCGCCGGACCAGCCCACCACGCTGAGCGCGGGCACGCGGCTCATGCCAGTGCGCCCACGGGCGTGAAGGTGGGCCGGTCGAAGAGCTCGACGTCGACGAGGTCGTCTTCGACGAAGTCCGCGCGGCCGGGGGGGAGGAGGGCCCAGCCCTCGCCGTGGACGTTCTGGAGGATCTGCCCGGCGCCCTGGGGGCGGAGCACGGCGCGCGGCGCGAGGCCGTCCCGGGCTTCCAGGGTGGTGGTGATGAGGTAGGTGAGGCCCGCCTGCTTGTGGCGTGCTTCGGAGAGGTGGGCGCGGACGCGGCGGCGCGTCTCCAACACACCTTGGTGCTTGAGGAGGAGCGGGCGCGCGAACTGGTCGAACGCCACGGTGGCCGCGCCGGGATTGCCGGGCAGCACGACGACGGAGGTGTCACCGAGCCGGGCCACGGCCACGGGCTTGCCGGGCTTGAGCGCGACGCCGTCCACGAAGAAGCGCGCGCCGAGCGCGGCGAGCACGCGTTTCACCAGGTCCTTGTCGCCCACGGAGGCGCCTCCGGTGGTGATGAGGACATCCACCTGCGGGGCCAGTCGGGCGAGCGCATCGCGCAGGGCGCCCTCGTCATCGCGGGCGCGGGCGAGCTGGCGGACCTCCGCGCCGGCCTCTCGGGCGAGCGCGGCCACGAGGACGAGGTTGCTCTCGTACACCTGGTGGGGCAGGGCCGGAGTGCCAGGAGGGACGAGCTCATCGCCGGTGGCGAGCACGGCGATGCGCGGCGCGGGGCGCACCCAGACGTCCGTGGTGCCCATGGACGCGAGCACGCCGAGCACGGCGGCGCCCACCCGCAGGCCCGCGTTGAAGAGAGGGGTGCCGGTGAGGACTTCCTCTCCGGCGCGGCGGATGTCGTTGCCGGGCGGAACGGTGATGAAGACGTCCACGCAGGCGCCGTCGTCGGTGGCGCGAGTGGCCTCCTGGCGGACGACGGCGTCGGCGCCGAAGGGGAGGGGCGCGCCGGTGAAGACGCGCGCGGCTTCTCCGGGCCGGAGGGGCGTGGAGGGGAGGGTGCCGGCGAAGACCGTGCTGGTGACGCGCAGGCGCGCGGGCCGGTCGCGGGAGGCGCCCTGGGTCTCCTCGGCGCGCACGGCCCAGCCGTCCATGGCGGAGTTGTCACAGCCGGGCAGCGAGCGGGAAGCCGTGACGGGGGTGGCGAGGAACCGGCCCTGGGCATCGAGGAGCGGCACGCGCTCAGGCGCCGCCGGGGCGATGGCGTCGAGCGCGGCCTTCCGGGCGGAGTCGAGGGGCGTGAGGGGCATGGAAACGCCGCAGCCTATGTCGTGGAGCGCCCGCTGTGTCCACGAGGGCAAGGGCCACTTCGTCTGGGGGCGTGCGTGGGCGGACAGATAGAGTGGCCGCGGCAGGCGCGCGAACGGGGCACGAGCATGGAGCGGATCCGCACGGCGTTCCTGGAGGTGACGCTGGCCATCCTCGCGGGAGGGCAGGGCCGGCGCCTGTCGGGCGTGCCCAAAGGGCTGTTGGAAGTGGAGGGGCGCACGGTGCTGGAGCGGCTCCTGGCGCTGGCCCCGTGCTTCGAGGACGTCTTGCTGGTGGCGAACGTGCCCGGGCCCTACGCGCGCTTCGGGTTGCGCACGGTGGCGGACGTGGTGCCGGGCAAGGGCGCGCCTGGCGGTGTCCATGCGGCGCTGGTGGCCGCGCGCACACCCTGGGTGGTGGCGGTGGCGTGCGACATGCCGTTCATCACGACGGAGGTCCTGCGGGTGTTGCTGGGCGCGCGGGGCGACGGCGTGGACGCGGTGTGCTTCGAGGCGCGGGGCAGGCTGGAGCCGTTGCTCGCGGCGTACCGGTCGGCGTTGGCACCGGCGTGGGGGACGACACTGGCGACGGATCCATCCGTGCGGGAGCTGTTGTCCGGAGTGCGCACGCGGCTGTTGTCCGAGGCCGTGCTGCGCGCGGTGGATCCGTCACTCCGGTCCCTGGCGAACGTGAACACCCCCGAGGACCTGGCGCGCTACGGTGTGGCGCTGCCGTCGTGGCGGGGGTGAGGGTTCAAGGCATGTGGGGGTATCGCTCCACGCGTCCCTCTGGAGAGACGGCATACAGCTCGAACCAGTCGTATTCCAGCGTCACACCTGGGCCGAACTCCGGGCACTTGTCGACCCGACGGTTGACCCGGACGAAGTACCACCCGGACTGGTAGCCAACGACGAACTCCAGGGCGCGGGGTGAGAAGGCACACGACTTCGTGGAGGTCTTCGGAAAGCGCTTCATGACTTCTTGAAGCGCTGCGTGAGCGGCCAGGACCGCCGGACCATCCAACGTTCCAAGAGGCTCCAGCTCCGTTTCAGGCCAGGGGATGGCGGTCGGCTGGGTGGGCACAGTGCCTGCGTCGGCGCGCGATGGAGCCAGATGGGGACGGGGTGAAGTCGTCCCCACGTCCGCTCCTGCATCACCGGCGAGTCCGGGAAGGGCTCCCCCGTCCGCGAGCAATGAGACGAGTACGATGATGTGGTGGGGGTTCAGCATGTGGCACCTTGGGCCCTGCTATTGGCGTAGCGCTGGAGTGCAGTCAGGTGGGACTCCTTGGGGCCGGAACGTGCTGGGCCGCCCAGGTTGGCAGTTCGCATGAAACCGCCAGTGCTTTCCTCCCTCATCCCATTGGTAGACCTGCCCCTGCTGATTCCATTTGTAGAAGAGTGGCGCGTCGCGTTGCCCCGTGGCGAGCCAACCCCACGCTGGAATCAACTGGCCTCTCGAGTCACGAGCCAGCTTCCCCGAGGGCGTGGTTCCATATGCGACCATGATCCAAACACCCTCGCCGGATTTCGCAAGAGGCCACACCGAGAGGTCCTGACTACTGATTCCGGAGCCACAGGGATGGTTGTGCGCGTACCCAAAGATGGGGAGTTCTCGTCCGAAATCCGCATCATCGACCCCACCCCATGGTGGCTGGCAGGTCCCGGATGCGTTCGCCACGTTTCGAAGCGGCCAGGACACCCTCCAGTCCTCCGGCGTTCGGTAGAGGGCAACGCAATACTCTGCGGCATCCGGACGAGGGCGGCCCGTGCTTGCATCGCATGCGCCGGCGCTGCCAGGGAGCGCCATCAACGCAGTGAGGGTGGGGATGACCAGGTCGTCTGGAACGTTGGCCGAATCCGAGAACACCGCAGGCACCTGAGGCCAGGGCCCTGGCGCCACGGGAAACGCGTCCTCGCCTCCGAGCTTGGGCACCTCCTCATGCGTGTAGTGGCTGCGCCCGCTCGAACACGCGATGCCTAGCGCCATCAGGAGCAGGCAGCCCTCGCGGTAGCCGTGCTTCATGGTGCCTCCCCCAGCAATGCCCTTCGACGTCGAATCGCGCCAACGTACTACGCTCTGAGAGCAAGCAACCAGGCAGCCCCCCTGCGTCACCATGACTCATGGACCCCGGCGTCCGGGAGTGGGAAACAGGCGGGGGAGAACCTCATGCTGAAGACCCCTCTTGGACGTTTTCGTGCCGTGGCCCTCGCGGAGGGCCTGTCCGTCATCGCGCTCTTCTTCATCGCCATGCCCTTGAAGTACGCCGCGGGCATGCCGCAGGCCGTGAAGTTCACCGGCTGGGTCCACGGCCTGCTCTTCGTGCTCTACCTCTTCGCGCTCATGGAAGCGGCCATCACCTACCGCTGGTCCTTCGTGCGCGTGGTGGGCGGCGTCTTCGCGTCGCTGCTCCCCTTCGGCACCTTCGTCTTCGAAGCGCGCCTGCGCCGTGAAGCAGCCGAGCCGGCCGTCGGGCCCGCGCCCTGAGCCACGTCGCGCACGGGACGTGACAGGTGGGACGCTCCGCTCCGAGGCCGCCCGGAGTTCGCGCGGGCGGCCAAGCTGTGCCAGCATCCCGCGCGTTCTCCGACGGGAGGTCAGCATGGAGCGCGGCAAGTGGGACACGCCAGAGGATGTGGAGCGCGAGCTGAGCTCGCGGCTCGCGCTCGTGGAAGCGTCCGAGGGCATTCGCGGCATGCACTTCGCGGCCGTCCTCGACACCGTGCGCTTCCTCGGCGGAGAGCAGGCGGTGGCTCCCATCCAGCAGGGCGGTGACTACCCCGCCGACCTGGACACCACCGAGCTCTACCCCGTCCCGCCCTTCATGCGCGTGTTCTTCTCCGCGGCCCGGCTGCTGGCGCCGCAGCTCGGCGGTGTCGAGGAGGCCATGCGGCAGCTCGGCGTCCAGGGCACGCTGGCCTTCATCAACTCCATGTTCGGCGCCGAGGTCCGGCAGCAGGTGGGCGGCGAGCCCAAGCGCCTCGTGGAGATGCTCCCCGAGGCCTACCGCATGGCCATCAACTTCGGAGAGCTGCAGGTGGCGTGGACGGGCCCGCGCTCGGGCCGCATCCACATGCGCCGCATCTTCACCCCCGTGGCCTACAACGAGGGCATGCTCGAAGGCGCGCTGCTGGCCGTGGGCGCCCAGGACATCCAGGTGCGCGGCGGACAGACGTCCCTGCTGGACAGCGAGTACACGCTGTCCTGGGACTCGTGACCTGCTGAGTGTCGCGGATGCGGTAGGCCGCGGTGCGTGCCGCGGTTTCTTGCCTCGCGAGAATGGGCCACTGCCAGCGCTGGCTCGTACACATCTGCTGGACGAATCGTGGTGAGCCCGCTGTCACGCGGCTGAGCCACGCATGACATCGACGCGACTGTTCACAACCATGACGAAATAAATGATGTTCCTCCGCGCCCATTGGCTAGAAGTGGGCGCCGAGCGCCCGGACATGTGCACCGGGCCTACGCAACGGAGGGACGTCTCATGAAGGCAAACAACTGGAAGAACCTGGCCGCAGTGGCGGGCGTCATGGTGTCGGTGAGCGCTGGCGCTCAGGAGTCGTCGGGGAGCTTCGGTTCGGAGGGGCAGTTCGTCATCAGCACGGATGCCTCCGCGAGCCTGGGTTACTCCACGCAGGGCAGCGGCGTCGGCTACATCTTCCTGGAGCCCGGCGCGGACTACTTCCTCAAGAAGAACCTGTCCGTCGGTAGCGGCCTCCAGGTCCGCGCGCTCTTCGGCAGCGGTGACACGATTGCCGCCTTCGGCCTGAACGCGCGCGTCGGCTACAACATCCCGCTCTCCGACCGCATCTCCGTGTGGCCCAAGGGCCAAGTGTCGCTGTACATCGGCGACGACATCCTGCCCTTCGCCAACTCGGCGCTCCCCGCTGACGTCACCGTCATCCTGGAAGGCTACGCGCCCTTCCTCTTCCACGTGACGCCGCACTTCTTCGTGGGCGGTGGCCCGCGCCTGGCCTTCGGCCTGGGCAATGACGTGGAGGTGAACTTCAGCGTCGCCTCCACCATCGGCGGCTACTTCTAGTCTCCGCTCCGCCGCGTCCCTCGAGGACGTGGACATGCGTGTGGTGCTTCAGGGGCCTCGGACGAGGTGGGACGCTGCTCCCACCGCGTGCCGGGGCCCGCTTCATTTCCAGTCGATGTCCCGGGCCGCCGCCGTCAGAGGCGCCGCTGCTGACCGGGGCCGCCCTCGCGCGACAGGTTCAGCGCGGTGCCCACCAGCGCGAGGTGGCTGAAGGCCTGCGGGAAGTTGCCCACCATCTTGTGGGCCACCGGGTCGTATTCCTCGGACAGCAGGCCCACGTCGTTGCACAGGCCCAGCAGGCGCTCGAACAGAGCGCGCGCCTCGCCCTTGCGGCCCATCAGCGCCAGCGCGTCCGCCAGCCAGAAGCTGCACGCGAGGAAGACGCCTTCGCCCGGAGGGAGACCGTCCCGCGTCTCGTGCGTGTGGTAGCGGCGCACCAGCCCGTCCAGGCACAGCTCGCGGCGGATGG
Source organism: Myxococcus xanthus (assembly GCF_013116825.1). Taxonomy (GTDB): domain Bacteria; phylum Myxococcota; class Myxococcia; order Myxococcales; family Myxococcaceae; genus Myxococcus; species Myxococcus xanthus_B. Next base: position 9,030 of record NZ_JABFNS010000031.1, on the reverse strand, counting down.
CCTCCACGGTGCCGCGTACGCGGACGTCGTCGGGTGGGAGGAATCCCACCATGGGAATCAACAGCAGGCTGGCGTCCAGGCACCGGCTGCCAAAGGCCTGGGTGAAGGTGTTGCGGCGCGCGTCGTAGCCCCGCGCGCAGATGTCCGCGTGCATCTGCGCCCGCAGCGCCTTCCAGTGCTCCACCTGCGCGCCGCGCATGCAGCGCAGGTCCGCCGTCTTCACCATCCGGTCCATGGCCACCCAGGCCATGACCTTGGAGTGGGTGAACTGTTGTCGCCCGCCGCGCACCTCCCAGATGCCCTCGTCGGGCTGGTCCCAGTGGCGCTCCACGAAGCGCAGCAGGTGCACGCTCACGTCCCAGGCCTCGGCGTCCGAACGGACGCCGTGACGGAGCGCGTGGTAGAGGCAGTCGGCAATCTCGCCGAAGACGTCCAACTGGAACTGGCCCACGGCGGCGTTTCCGATGCGCACCGGGCGCGAGCCCGCGAAGCCCGGCAGCCACGGCAGCTCCAGCTCGGTGACGCGGCGCTCTCCGGCCACGCCGTAGAGGATTTGGAGCTCGTCGGGCTCTCCAGCCACCGCGCGCAGCAGCCAGTCCCGCCAGGCCTGGGCTTCCTGGGTGTAGCCGGCGTCCAGCAGGGTCAGCAGCGTCATCGTGGCATCCCGCAACCAGCAGAAGCGGTAGTCCCAGTTGCGCACGCCGCCCAGCCGCTCCGGCAGGGACGTGGTGGGCGCGGCGACCACGCCGCCGGTGGGGGAGTAGGTGAGCGCCTTGAGGGTGATGAGCGAGCGCGTCACCTGCGCGCGCCAGGGGCTCTCATGGATGCAGCAGCGCGCCCAGGCGCGCCACCACCGCTCCGTGTCCGCGCGCGTGAGGAAGGGGTCCGGCGGCTGCCGGGGCGGAGGCAGGTGCGAAGGATGCCAGGACAGGACGAAGGCCATGCGTTGCCCTTCCGGCACGGCGAAGTCCGCGAGCACATGGCTGTGCTCCAAGCGCAACGGCAGCTCCGTGGACAGATAGAGCGCGTCCGGGCCGGCCTTGGTGCTGACGCCTCCCGGAATCAGGCGGGCCCAGGGGGTGCGGTCGCCGTAGCCGAAGCAGGGGGCGAACTCCAGGTGGAGCGGCACCCGTCCGGTGCGGGCCTCCACGATGCGAATCAACTGCGGCGTGTCCTCGCGCAGCGGCATGAAGTCGCACAGGCGCACGGTGCCTGCGTCGGTGTGGAACTCCGTCTCCAGGACCAGCGTGTCGCGCACGTAGCGGCGGCGGACGCGCCGCACGGGCACGGTGGGGGCGATGCGCCAGAAGCCATGCCGCTGCTCACCCAGCAGCGCCGCGAAGCACGCGTCCGAGTCGAAGCGCGGCCAGCACAGCCAGTCGATGGTGCCGTCATTCGCCACCAGCGCGGCGCTGTGCGTGTCTCCAATGAGGGCATGGGCTTCGATGGGCAGCGCCATGCGGCAAAGCTAGGGACGCCTCCCGCGGCGTGTCCCTCCAGGCGCACCCGGAGCGGCCGGCCGTCCAGCGGGCCCCGCGGGTGGCGGGGGAGGGGGCGGCCGCCCGCTCGCGACGCATCGACGCCGTGCGACGAGACATGGGGCATGAACAGGGAATGCCGCGGCGCGCGAACCGCCCCCGGTATGGGGTTGCCCGGACATGGCTGTCCATGCGGGCCGGCCATTCTCGGTTGGCGTTGGTCCTCCGCGCGGGGGCCCGAGGGGGTGCGCGGTCTGGTGTTTCATCCGCATGTTTCACCCCCATGCGGGCCTCGCGGCGTCCCCGCATGCCAGGAGGGGAGGCGCGGACTGCTTCCTACCCACGTGGCAGGTTGCGCAGAAGGAAGGCCAGATTGGCGGGGCGCTCGGCCAGCCGGCGCATGAAGTACGGGTACCAGTGCCGTCCGTACGGCGCGTAGATGCGCACCGGGTGACCCTCCCTCACGAGTCGCCCCTGCAAGTCCCGGCGGATGCCGTACAGCATCTGGAACTCGAAGGCGCCGCGCGGCAGTCCGCGCTTCGCCGCGTGGTCCAGTGTCGCTTCAATCATCCGCTCATCGTGCGTGGCGATGCCGTGATACATGCCGCTGTCCAGCAGCACCCGCATGGTGCGAACGAAGCTGGCATCCACGTCCCGCTTGTCTGGGAAGGCCACGTGGGGCTTCTCCAGATAGGCACCCTTGCATAGACGGATGCGGATGCGCTGTGCGCACAGCGCCTTCGCGTCCTGCTCCGTGCGCCGCAAGGCGCTTTGCAACACGGCGCCGACATGGGGCTCGCCGAACTCCGCGCGCAGCTGCCGCACGATGTCCAGCGTCACCTGCGTCACCGAGCTGTCCTCCATGTCGATGCGCACGAAGGAGTCGCGGGCCGCGGCCTCGGCCACCACCGTGCGCGCGTTCTCCAGGGCCAGGGCTTCATCGAACAGCAGCCCGCACTGGGTGAGCTTCAGCGACACGTTGGCCCGCACGCCCACCGCGTCGATGCGGGCCAGCAGCCGCTGGTACTGGCGCACCTCCTCCCGCGCCTCCTCGGGTGTCTGGACGGCCTCGTTGAGGTGGTCGAACGACGCCATGAGCCCGCGCGCTGACAGCGCCTTCACGGCGTCCACGGCCTCCTCCAGCGTCTCTCCGGCGATGAAGCGCGAGGCCAGCCGCCGGAAGGGGCGCAGGCGCATGGCGGCGCTCTCCAGTCCAGGGCGGCGGGCCAGGAACAGCAGGGCGGAGCGGGGCAGGTGGGTGGCGTCGGTGGTCATGGTGTGGGTGGGGGCTCAGTCCAGGTGCTGCCGGAGGAGGCCCCGGCCAGCGTGTTGAAGGCATCGCGTTGGCTCATGTAGGGCAGGCGGCTGGCGCCCCGGATGGGCGCCAGCCGGGCTCCGGGGATGTGCCGCGCCACGTCGTGGGCGGCGCGGGGCGACACCAGCAGGTCCCGGCCGCCCTGGATGACGAGCGTGGGCACCTGGAGCTCATGGCGCCGGGGCATCTGGTCCGTGGCCAGGATGTCCCGCATCCAGCGCAGCAACCATGGCAACACCATGCGGATCAACGGGATGCGGAAGAACCCCCGTTCCGTCAGGCCCCAATGATGGCGGCCGGTGCCCCGGTGGATCAGATGAAAGAAGGCAGGCGTCTCATAACCCCAGACGCCGTGGCTCCCCACCAGCGGCACCGGGCCTTTCAATGGCAGGTGCTCGCGGCCCAGCAGCCGCGCCCGGTGGTACAGGGCCGACAGCGCCGTGCCCTGCTCGGCGAGGCGGAACGCGGCCCGGCGCAGGCTGGCGAGCGGGGCATCCATGATGGAAAAACATGGGGATGCGTGGCGTCCCCAGCAGGCGGCGCCCGCCTCCCGGCCGCCGGGCAGCCGGGCGCCTCGGAGGCGGCGGCTGCGACAGTGGGGGGTCGTAGGAGTTTGAGTAATGCCAGCTCGCAGGCATGCTCAGGTTGTCTGCTTCCAGGTGCATGCCGAACGTTCCGGCATGGGCAGCCCGTTCGACATCCTCATCGACCAGCATCGGGAACTGGAAGAGCGTCTCGAGCGTCTGGCATCGGGTGGGGAACCCGATGAGCTGGGGGGATTGACGGCGGAGCTGCTGGCATTGCTGAGGCTTCACTCACGACTGGAGGAGCGTTGCCTCTACCCGGTGATGGCAGGGGTGGAGGACCGCGAGTCTTGTCGTGAGCAGACGGAAGACCATCTCACGATGCGTGAGCTGATGGCTGAGCTGGAAGAGCTGCCCTCGGGCCATTCCGAGTGGCAGGCGCGTCTGTTGACACTGGAAGATCTGGCGGTGGCTCATTTCCAAGAAGAGGAGAATGCACGACTGCCCCAGCTCATGACTGCCCTGGATTCCCTGTCGTTGGACGGCCTGCGTCGTGATTTATCGGCCACTTGGGACGAGCTGCTGTCACGCCCCCAGGTGTCCCAGGTGGCGGGGGAGGTCCCCCTGCTGGAGTCCCTGCACTGGGACGGCTAGGCCACTGTTGCCGCCGGGAAACAGGTGAGACCTGCGACAACGGGGCGAATGGTCCGTTGCTCAGTCACAACTTTTATCTCTTCCTTTAGACAAAACCATTTTTGGAAGGTAAGGGTATGGGCAGCATCACAAGCATCGAGCATCAGCCCCCCCTTAGTACTGCATTACTCTTGTCGTTCCCCAGGTGAGGATTCAACGAATGTCCGTGGATAAAGCGTTTCGCGACATGATCCGCAATGAAATCGAGGTCCAGCTCAAGCCGCTGCGTGACGTGGTCGCGCGGCTGGAGGAGGGCACGGCGGACTTGGACGCGCTCCGCAACGTGGCCGAGCGCCTGGCCCCGCTGGCCGAGGTCGTCGGGCCCCTGTTCGGCGCCCAGATTCCCGCGGCCGCCAAGGCCGGCCGTCGTGGCCCGGGTCGCCCTCCCGCGGCGCGCGGCTCCGTGACGGCGGCTCCCGCGGCCGTGGGTGGCAAGCGTCGTGGCCGCAAGCCGGCGGCGGCGGGTCCTGACGGCTCGCGCGCGTGCGCCATCATCGGCTGCGGCAAGCCCAGCCGCACCAAGGGCTACTGCGCGGCCCACTACCAGAAGCTCCGCATGCTGGAGAAGACCAACCGCCGCCCGAGCGACTGGAAGGACTACGCCGACCCGGACAGCGTGGATGACATCAAGCTGCCGCGTGGACGCGCCGCGTCCAAGGCGTTGGCGGCTGCCGCTCAGGCTGGGCACGCAGGCTAGCCAGCGGCACGCTGCCCCGGCCCGGGCAGAGAGTGACCGCGCCCCCGTCCTTCCGCTCTGTTGCCGGGAGAGGAATCGGGGTCCGCCCATGCGGGAGAGACTTGCCCGTGGGGGCTTGCACGAGCATGAATGCCCGGGCCCATGAACAAACGCGATTTGGAGCCTGGAATCATCACCGACCTGGCCGGAAGGACCACGTACGGTGATTATCTGCAGCTCGACCGGCTCTTGTCGGCGCAGGTGACGCGCTCTCAGCCGCCTCACCACGACGAGCTGTTGTTCATCATCCAGCATCAGACGAGCGAGCTGTGGATGAAGCTGCTCATCCACGAGCTGGGCGCCTGCATCCGTTACGTGCAGGCAGACCGGCTGGAGCCGTCGTTCAAGATTTTCGCGCGCGTGGCGCACATCCAACGGATGCTCTTCGAACAGTGGAGCGTGCTGGAGACGCTCACGCCGAACGAGTACCTGGAGTTCCGCGACACGCTGGGCAGCTCCTCTGGCTTCCAGAGCTTCCAGTACCGTGCGGTGGAGTTCCTGCTGGGCAACAAGGACGCGCAGGCGTTGATGCCCTTCCGCCACGTCCCCGCCATCCACGGCGAGTTGGAGCGGCTGTTCGAATCCCCCAGCCTGTATGACGAGTTCCTGCGCCACCTGTCGCGCATGGGGCATCCGGTGCCGCAGAGCCACGTGCAGCGTGACTGGCGCAAGCCCTACGAGAAGAGCCCGGAGGTGGTGGAGGTGTTCCGGCGCATCTACCAGGACGCCGAGGCGCACTGGGACGCATATGAGATGTGCGAGAAGCTGGTGGACACCGAGGAGCGTTTCCAGCTCTGGCGCTACCGCCACATGATGACGGTGATGCGCATCATCGGCTTCAAGCAGGGCACGGGCGGCTCCTCGGGCGTGGGCTTCCTGCGCAAGGCGTTGGACCTGCGCTTCTTCCCGGAGCTGTGGGACGTGCGCACGGAGCTGACGCCGCCTCCTCCGCGTCACCGGCCCTGAACGTTCGCTCGGTTGAAGACAGTCCAGCGCCTCGCGGGGCCGTCCAGTCCGGTACGGCGCCGCGGAGGGAATGACGACTGTCTGGCATGCCAGGGGGGCCGGCCACGGATTGTCATGGGCGCGGGTTAGGCTTCACGCACCATGGACGCTGCCGAACCGCTGCTCTTCGACAAGGCGTACGTCCTCTGCTACCGCACCTTCGACATCGCGGAGGAGCTGGACCTGGAGCGCGCGCGCCGGGTGCTCACGGAGGACTCGCGCCGGCTCAAGCTGTCACGGGAGAACAGTCAGTACATCCAGCTGCCCAACCCGCCGCTGGCCTATGAGCTGGGCCGCCGGCCCCTGGCGCTGCGGGACGGCCCCGTCACGGTGGATGTCACCGCGCGCCTGTTCGACCATGGCGCCGTGTCCATCATCCTCCAGGTGCCGGTCGTTCCGGGCACCTCGTTGAAGGCGCTCACGCGCATGGCGGACGAGCTCTATGACAGCCAGGCGTTGGAGGACCTGGCGTTGGAGTTGGTGGAAGGTGTGCGCCGCACCATCGCCCCCGCCGCGCAGGCGCCGCACCTGTGGGAGCAGAACGAGAGCTACACCGTCATCTTCGCCGAGCACATCCGTGGCAATCCCACCGCGGATGAGCTGGTGGCGCGCGCGGACCTGGCCCGGCTGCTCCTGGGCGAAAGCGGCACGGTGCCGCTGTCTCCGCGTGAGAGCGAATCCGTGCTCCAGTCGCGCTTCAGCTACACCATCCAGGACCTGGTCGTCATCGACTGGAACAGCGCCTTCGTCTACGAGCCGTCCGGCTCGCGAGACATCCCCGACCTGCTGGAAATCGCCAACGCGCAGTTGTTGGAGTTCCGCTACTACGACGAGCGGTTGGACGCGCACATCACCCGCATCCACGAGAAGGTGCAGGCCGCGCGGCATGGGTGGGCCACGTTGTTCCGCAGCCCCTACCGCAGCCTGGCCCGGCAGACGCTCTCCACGCTGGTGGACCTCAACGAGTTCATCGAGCGCGTGGAGAACAGCCTCAAAATCATCGGCGACTTCTACCTGGCCAAGGTCTACGAGAGCGCCGTGCGCCGCATGCGCATCCCGCCGTGGCAGGCCGCCGTCACCCGCAAGCAGCAGTTGTTGGCCCAGACGTATGGCCTGCTCAAGGGCGACGTGGACATCGACCGCTCCCACACGTTGGAGGCCGTCATCGTCCTGCTCATCGTGCTGGAAATCTTCTTCGCCTTCTTCCGCGTCTTCGAGCACTGAGGCACCCGAGGGGAACCCCGTACTTCAGGGCAACGCGCTGTGCGGTTTCCACGCTTCGTCTGGCATGGGAGGATGAGGCTTCGAGGCAGGGAGCCATGCGTCCGTGCCGGGGGGAGTGGGGCATGAATGTGCCCGGAAGAAACGTGGGAGCCTCGGTGGACCGTATGTCGCGGGCCCTGGAGCGGTTGTCCGCAGCACCGCCGGTGGTGGCGGTGCTGGAGGAATTGCTTTGCCAGGCGTCCGCCACGCTGGGGGCTTCAGGTGCCTTCCTGTGCTGGTGGGGCGGGACGGGCGACTTGAGCACGCTCACCACGCATGGCGTGGACGCGGAGGCGGCCGCCATCTGGGCTCAGCAGTTGCTGGCCCAGGCGCCCGCGCCGGGTGAGCCGCGCCTGCCCCGGGTGGTGGAGGACGTGTCGCGAGACGCGCTGCTGGCCTCCGAGCCGGACGCCCTGCGCCGCCTGGGGGCCACGGCCTTGCTGTCCCAGCCGCTCTTCTTCGCCTCCGGCCTGGGCGCCGCCGGTGTGCTGGGCGTGCTCTTCCGCGAGCCGTGGCGGCCACGGGAGGAGGACGTGCGGCGCTTCGGCCTCTCGGTGAAGCTGGCGGCGCTGGCGCTGGAGCGCGAGCGCATGGCGGAGACGCTGCGCCAGTCCGTGCTGTCCGCGCGAGCGGAGGTGGAGGAGTCGGAGGTGCTGCGGCTGCGTCGCTTCCAGGCGGTGACGGAGGCCTTGGGCGGCGCGCTGTCCTCGGACGAGGTGGCGCGCGTGGTGCTGGAGCAGGGGCTTCCCGCGGTGGGCGCGGGCGTGGGCCTGGTGTACCTGGGGGAGCCGGACGGGACGCTGGCGTTGAAGGCCGCGCTGGGGGTGTCCAACGCGCAGCGGGAGGCGCTCCGGGTGCCGCCCTGGCGAAGCGGTGGTGTGCCGGGGCTCGGCGCGGGTGGACCGGTGCGGCTGGAGACGCCCGCGGCGGCGCGGGACGGGGTGCCCGTGCAGGGAGCGCCGGTGTGGCTGGAGACGCCCGCCGCGGCGCGGGACGTGGTGCCCGTGCTGGGGGCACTGCGCGCGTTGGTGTTGCTGCCCTTGCAGGTGGAAGGGCATGCCTTTGGCACGTTGTGCCTCGGTTTCTCGGAGTCGCGGCGCTTCTCGGTGCTGGAGCGGGCCTCCATCACCGGCCTGGGGCATGCGTGTGGCCAGGCGCTGGAGCGCGCGCGGCTGTACGCACGGGAGCGCACCGCGCGGCTTCAGGCGGAGGCGGCGGGACAGCGCCTGCGGCTCCTGGCGGACGCGAGCGCGCTCGTGTCGGCGTCGCTGGACTGGGAGGAGACGGTGGCGGGCGTGGCGCGGCTGGCGTTGGGGCACTTCGCGGATGGCTGCGCGGTGGATTCGTACGAGGACGGCGTGGTGCGGCGGCTGGCCGTGCTCTATGAGAATCCGCAATCGGCCCCGCGCGGGTTGGAGCTCCTGCGCTTCGCTCCGCAGGAAGGCAGCCCCACGCTGCTGGCGGAGGTGCTCGCCTCGGGGCGCCCGTGGATGATGGCGCGCCCCACCGCGGAGCCCGGGGACACCAGCACGGCGGCGGCGCGGCTGTACGCGGCCGCGCGCGAGCTGGGCGTGGGCTCGCTCATCCTGACGCCGCTGGTGGCGCGGCAGCGCACCCTGGGGGTGCTCACCTTCATGCGGAGCGAGACGTCCGCGCCCTTCGACATCCCGGACCTGTCCCTGGCCGAGGAGCTGGCGGGGCGCGCGGCGCTGGCCATCGACAACGCGGACCTGTTCCGCAAGGCGCGCGCGGCGGAGGAGGAGAGCCGGCGCGGGGCGGCGCGGCTCCACGTCCTGGTGCAGGTCAGCCACCTCATCGCGGAGGCGGGGTTGGACCTGCCCATGGTGCTGGAGGTGCTGGTGCGCAAGGTGTCGGAGGCGCTCGGAGACGCGTGCGTGCTCCAACTGCTCTCCGAGGACACGACGCGCCTGGAGCTGGTGACGGTGCACCACCCCAACGCGGAGGCCCGCGCGGTGCTGGACGCGTCCATGCGGCGCTGCCCGGGGCGGGTGGGGG
>NZ_JABFNS010000319.1 GCF_013116825.1 Myxococcus xanthus | reverse complement strand
GTCGTAGGTCTGGAAGATCTCGCCGTGGATGTAGTTGTAGCCCACCGAGATGCCCATCGCGAAGGCCGCGATGATCATGCCCTCGATGACGATGTGCGGGTTGAACTGCAGGATGTCGCGGTCCTTGCAGGTGCCCGGCTCGCCCTCGTCGGAATTGCAGACGAGGTATTTCTGGCCCGGGAACGAGCGGGGCATGAAGCTCCACTTCAGGCCCGTCGGGAAGCCCGCGCCGCCGCGGCCGCGCAGGCCGGATTCCTTGACGGTGGCGATGACCTGGTCCTGCGTCATCGGCTCGCCGCCGTCGGTGCCGAGGATCTTGCGCAGGGCCTGGTAGCCGCCGCGCGCCTCGTAGTCCTTGATGCTCCAGTTCGTGCCGTCGAGGCCTGCGTAGATCTGCGGCTCGATGTGGCGGTCGTGGAAGCAGGTCTGGACGCCCGTGGCC
>NZ_JABFNS010000318.1 GCF_013116825.1 Myxococcus xanthus | reverse complement strand
CGCTAAAATCAATGCTTTTTGCATCCACTCTTGGGCAAGTTCCTGTTTTTAAACGCCCCATTTTCAAACCCAAAGTTTGTAGATAATTTCCTAAATTTACCGAAGCAAGCTCCCCTACCCTTCCTGCTTGAAGTTTATTTTCACCTACATGAATAAGTCCATTTAAAAAAGTTCCTGTTGTTAGGATCACTTTTTTGGCAAAATATGTATTTTCTAAATTTGTTTTTACGCCTTTAACTTCATCATTTTCTACGATTAAAACACTCGCTTGTTCTTGAGAGATTTCTAAATTTGGAAGTTTTAAAAGTTTATTACGTGCAATGATACGGTATTTATCCATATCAATTTGTGCCCTACTTCCTTGAACGGCTACACCCTTACTCTCATTTAAAATGCGAAATTGTATCCCTGCTTCATCGGTGATTTCGCCCATAAGACCACCC
>NZ_JABFNS010000317.1 GCF_013116825.1 Myxococcus xanthus | reverse complement strand
CTCCAGGTGCAGGCCAGTGCACGCCAGTTGCGCATCGACACGGCGGCGCAGTCCGCCCAGGGCCAGTTCCAGGCCACCCTGCCGGGCGCAACGGCACAGGTCGACGGCCGCATCGCGCCGCGCGCGGGTACCGGCACGCTCGACGTGCGCGTGGCCGATGCGCAGCGCATGCAGCAATGGATCGAATCCCTCCCCGGCCTGCGCACCGCCCTGGGCGGCGCGGCGCTGCAGGGCGAGGCGCGCCTCGATGCGCGCTGGAACGGCGGCTGGCAGTCCCTGCTGGGGCAGTTGCAGACGGCCGGTCTCATCGCCAAACCCCAGGGCGCCCCCGCCACGGCCGCCGGCCCGTTCGAGCTGCAGGCCCGCCTTGCCGCACCGCGCTGGGAAGTCGCGCTGCCGCCGCGGCCGGGCACGGGCGCGGGCCCCTCCACCGTGCGGCTCACGGCC
>NZ_JABFNS010000316.1 GCF_013116825.1 Myxococcus xanthus | reverse complement strand
CCTTTCAGCATCGCCTTCTGCTGCGCTTCTGCCAGTTTCGCTTCCTGGCTGTGACTGAACTCCGTCACAGAGTGCTCCGGTGCCCATGCGCCCTCCTGACGAGGCACCTGAGACGGTTTCACACTCTCAAGCCCGGACAATGCCCTTTCCACATCCCGGTTAATCAGGCTGTATACCGCCTCCCGCAGTTCCGGCGTCTGACGCACAATCTCCTTCATGATGACCACATCGGCAGCACTGCGCGTCTGCTGGAGACGGAAAGGCTGACCGGGCGCGATGGCCTGCAGCTGGTCCGTGTCACCACTGGCCACGGCACGACCGCCACCGGCCGCAATCAGGGCGTATGCCCGTGCCATGTCGGTATTGCCCACCATTGAGCTCTCATCGAGCAGGAACAGCGTGTTGCTGAAATCCGGCGTTTCTCCGCTGCGCTGCTGCAGCTGCGTGT
>NZ_JABFNS010000315.1 GCF_013116825.1 Myxococcus xanthus | reverse complement strand
CAGCAGTGCCTTCTGCAGCGCGGGCGCGATGTCCACCACCTGGTGCATGCCCACCTGCAGCGACAGCCAGACGCAGAAGATCGGCAGCACGCGGTCCACGTCGCAGCCGGCGTCGCCGAGCATGCGCGCGAGGCGCTCCACGACCACGGCATCCGCCTCGTCCGGGCCGCCGCACTGGGCGCGGATGAGCGCCAGCATGGGCGCCAGGGCGCTGTTCTCCTGCTCGGGCCAGCAGGCGGCGCGCAGCACCCGCCCGCCGCGGCCCTGCACGTGCGCCAGGAAGGTTTCGCTCAGGCACGACTTGCCGACCCCGGCCTCGCCGCGCACCAGCACCGCGCCGCCCTCGCCGAGCAACGCCGCGCGCCAGCGGCGGCGCAGAAGCAGCAGCTCGCGCCACCGGCCCACCGCTTCGCGGGGCAGCGCCGGCACCGCGCTGGCGCCGTCCTGCGC
>NZ_JABFNS010000314.1 GCF_013116825.1 Myxococcus xanthus | reverse complement strand
ATCGGTACCGGCGCCGGCCGGACGGTCAGGAAACGGCGGACGGGGGCGGCGGGGATGGCGCTGGCACAGGCGCAGTCACAGTCGCAGGTGCATGCACTGGCAGCGCCTGCTGCGCTGCCGCGCCCTCGCTGCCGCGCAGCTGGCGCACGAACGGGTAGAGCATGTGGCCTGCCGCCTTGAGCAATTCGTACTGCCCCTCGGACAGCCCGCGCTCCTCGAAGTCGAAATGGCACAGCGTGCCCCACAGCCCGCCCGCGTTGTCGCCGATCGGCACGCCGTGGTAGGCCAGCAGCACGCCGCGGTATCGATGGTTGCCGAGGAACTCCTCGTGCAGGGTGTTCTGCATCATCAGTTCGCCGTCGCGCAGCACGAACTGGCAGAAGCTGTCGGCCAGCTCGACCACCGCCAGCGCCTCGGGCCGCGCCTGGCCGAGCTTGTCGTGCAACTGGACGTTGTAGAG
>NZ_JABFNS010000313.1 GCF_013116825.1 Myxococcus xanthus | reverse complement strand
ATAAGAGACAGCCGTAACCCCCCGTCCTGGAGCGGGGAGCCTTCTCCCCGCTCCACGGCCGGCGCTGCATCCCGTGCGCGTCAGCCCAGGCATCCGTCATCAGGCTGATGATTCCTGCTCCACCCCCCGCCGGACACAACCACGGCCACACCGGCACCGAGAATGGGGAATCAACGCACATCAACCTCCTGGCACGCACCAGGATGAGGGGGACAGAGCCATGGGCCGCATCACGAACAACACGACGAAGACGTCCAACAGCACCTCTACGCGGACGACCGGCACGCCGCCGCCACCTCCTCCGCCGAAGACGTCCTCTGCGCCGTCGACGTCGACTGGCATTCCGACGCCGCCGGATGCCTTCGTGTCCGGCACGCCCACCAACACCGTCCGCCCCCCGAGCCTCACGCCGCCGCCCCCGCCGCCCACGCTGGGCGGCGGGGGCGGCGGCGTGACTGTCTC
>NZ_JABFNS010000312.1 GCF_013116825.1 Myxococcus xanthus | reverse complement strand
TTGCTACGCAAAATCGTTCGGGCAGCAAGCTGCCAGAAGGTCAAAATCAACGGCGGTCTGGCAGGTGGAAGGCGTCGCTTCGCGCCACCCCCCACCACTGCCAAGCCTGTTTTATCCGGAGTGTCGTCAAGGGTAAATGGCACTCGCTACGCTCGCCCTTGACGAAATCAGGCAATGAAATCGTCTTTGAAAGAGCAGGAACCGCTCGCCGCAGGTCAGGCTGAGGCGTACCGCAGCGCAGCGAGGAACGAACAGCCTGAACGAGGAAGCGGAATATCACCTGAACGGGCATAGAAATGCTTACGCACGAACCGATGAAAATAGGGTTCGCTATCCGGGCATATGAGCTTCTCGCTATAAGATACAGAAGAGAGCCTTCTCTCAGCCCTTGTGGGGCGCGGCTCTCGCTTGACGATAGTTATCATTATTGATAACGTTGTTATCATTATTGATAACTATTTTTT
>NZ_JABFNS010000311.1 GCF_013116825.1 Myxococcus xanthus | reverse complement strand
ACCCAGCACCGCGCGCTGCGGCAGCGCCGCGCCCACGGACGACTCGAACACCCGCAACCCGTCGGCCGACCAGATCTGCACCACGAATTCGGTGCTCTCGTCCTCCTGCGCCGGTGCCTCCTGCGCCCGCTCGGGCATCGACGGCACGCCCGGCCGCAGCGCCATCGCCGTCTGCTGCATGTGGTAGTCGAAAATCTGGTCCGCCTCGGCCAGTGCCGAGCGGTAGGCCAGCGCGAACTGCAGCAGCGCCGCGCAGACGATCGCCACGAGCAGAAAGCACAGCAGCCGCGCGCGCAGCGAATGCGGCGCCCGCGCGGCCAGGCGGTCCATCCAGCGGCCCTGCGGTCGACCGCGCGCCGGGCCCCCTCCGTCGGTTTCACCGGCGGCCGGCCGGCTCATGCCTTGGGCACCATGTAGCCCACGCCGCGCACGTTCAGCACCAGTTCCGCGCCGAGCTTCTTGCGC
>NZ_JABFNS010000310.1 GCF_013116825.1 Myxococcus xanthus | reverse complement strand
CCGCCCTGCCTCCGCGCGCGGCGGCGCCCCCGCCTGTTCCCGTTCAGCGTCCTCCCCGGCTCGAACCCGTCAGCCCGCAGGCGTTCAAGGGCTCGGCCTCGGTCCCCGGCGGCGAGGACGAAGAGCCCGAGGAAATCTCCGAGGACGAAGCCCAGTCCATCGACGAGGGGGACGACGACAGCCACTCCCGCGCGCGGCCCCAACCCGAGGAGCCGGACGAAATCAGCAGCGACGAGGTGGAGGAAGCGGAGATTTCCGTCAGCAGTGCAGCGCAGCTCGTCGACTCGGACGACGACCTGGAGGAAGCCGACGCCGACGTGGCCCCCGAGCCACACGACGAAGGCCCCGCCCCGGAGCCCGTTCCCTCGACGCTGAACCCGTGGTTCGCCCAGCTCGCGCACGGGTACTGTCCCCCCGACGGAATCCGCTTCGACCGACACACGCCCCCGACGACTGTCGCTTATACACATTTCC
>NZ_JABFNS010000030.1 GCF_013116825.1 Myxococcus xanthus | reverse complement strand
GCGAGGGGCCCCGCCCCCATGGGGGCGCGCACAAACGCTGCCGGTTACCTCGAAGCGCGCGATGTAACGACGCACCGTGGCATAACCAAGCATGAAGCGACGGGCGATGGCACTCTTGCCCTCGCCCTCTTGCCAGGCTGCGATGACACGCTCGCGCAGGTCGAGCGAATGCGTACCGGACATAGCAGGCGATACCTCCTCACTCCGTCAACACCCTCCGCCTGCTCCCTTCATCCGCACCCCGCTATGAGGCAGAACCAGGCCATGTGGCACCGCAGTCGGCGTCTGGTCCGTCACAAGCGTGCTGGAAACCCGCGGAGGCGAAGGCCTTCATGGCCTCGCCTGAGCGGCCTTCATTCATGTCCCCCAGCACCAGGACCGGTCCTCGCCATCGCGCATAGCGCCGCACCAGCGCCTCCGCCTGGCGATGCCGAAGCACCGCGTTCTTCTCCATGGAAGTGAGCAGGTCATCTGCCCGCTCATGCCTGGCACCTGGCGCCATCAGGTGCACACAGGCCACCTTCACCAGGTGCTCACCGAGCCGGACCTCCGCCTCCAGCGCGGGCATCCGATGTGGCGTCTGTGGGAAGTGCTCCGTTCGCAGCAGCCGATACCGGCTGGCGATACCCACACCCCAGGTTCCCTTTCGCGGCGCCAACCACACGTGGGGGAACTGCTTCCCCAGTCGTTTCCGAAAAGCCCTGACGAACCTCGGCGTCAGCTCGCGCAGGCACAGGATATCGGGCGCCTCCTTCTCGATGACATCGAGCGACTTCTGCACGTCCTCCTCGGGAGCGGAGTAGAGGACGTTGTAGGTCATCACCGTGACGGGCTTGGGCGGTGAAGGCGCGGCACCTTCCTGGAGGGAAAGGCCCCACGTGAGCACGAGGCTGGAGAGACACATCTCCACAATCCACAGCAAGCCCCGTGCCTGTGTCTGGGAAGCCGCACCAGCACGTCATGGTCAGCGCCCTGCCTGATGGGTGACGGGAGTCACCAAGGGAGTGGCCAGGCACGGTGCCGCCTCGACCTCCGCCATGCTTTGCTCGAGCGAGCAGCGCAGAAACCCGATTCACGACAGGAGCCCATCGAACCATGTTCAAGAGAGCGGCAGTCCTGATGTTGAACTGTGGCGCATTGCTGTCCGGCTGCGGGCCCGACTCACATGCTGGGAACGCTGAACTCCGCTCCAATCTGACCGAGGCAGGGTTCCACCCCGACGACATCACCGTCGTCGATGACGCCGTCTACGTCGGGGGCGACGCACATGTGCCACTCACGGCCTCCCGGGAGATGCTCCAGCGCGGAGAGGGAAGCCAAGAACACTACATGGCGACCAACATCGTCGGCTCCAGCGTGACGAGGATTTGCGTCAATCCCACGACGGAGTTCCGGAGCCATGTCCGGCTCGTCCAAGGTCTCGATATGGCACTCGCCAACTACAATGCCTTGGGACTCAGGATTACCTTTGTTCGAGGCCCGGCCACCGGCTGTACCGCGAACATCACCGCGAAAACCATGGCGGGGAGTGGTCACGTCGCGGGCTTTCCCTCAGGAGGACTTCCCTATGGGGCGATTTCGATTGGCACCGGCCTGAACAGCTACGGCGTAGACTTGAATGAGCATGTCATCACCCATGCGCTGGGCCACACGCTGGGCCTCCGCCACACAGACCATTTCAACCCGAGCATCAGCTGTGGCAGTGGCGCGATGGAGCCGACGGGCGCGGGCGCATTGCACATCCCCGGAACGCCGACGGGGGCAACGCCGGGCGGGTCCATCATGAATACCTGCTACCCGTCTGGCCCCGACGGTGAGTTCACCCCTTCCGACATCGTCGCGTTGAACTTCATGTACTGAGATGCTGCGGGATGATGCGCCTGCACATGAGGCGCATCATCCGCCGCCGCCGCGACATGTCCGCCGAGGCGTTTCGTCGGGACGCGGAAGCCGTCACAGCGGACCTGGAACGATTGAAGGCCTGCTGGAGGGCCAACGAACGCGCTGAACGCACCGAGGCCCTACGGTGACTCCAGCCGGAAGCGCCCGTCCGTCAACCCACGGCGAACGGCGCCCACGGTCTCCGCGGCGTCCTGACTGCTGGTGTCGAGCACATGCCCCTCAGGGAGGGCAACCTCGCGGAAGCCGCGCCAGATGTTGCGCACCACGTCTGCGTCGGTGAGTGCGTCCGCGTGGACACGTCTCGTGGCACGCGCCACCGTCTCCGCTTCGCCCGGAAGCAGGACGATGAGGCGCAAGTCGAGCCGATGTGTCCGGGCGGCGACAAGCCAGGGCTCGAAGAACCAAGGGCCGATGACGCCGTCGACCATGACCTCATACCCGCCCACGGCATAACTCGCCGCGCTCGCCGCCAGCGCCGTCATCACCGTGGTGTTCTGAGCGTGGGACTCCGGCAGCCAGGGCGCCAGCCCCCCCTTGCGGATGTAGGCATAGAAGTCGTCGGCATGCAGGTGGACCGCACGCTCCAGGGGAGACTGCTCCGCGAGTCCACGTGCCACGGTGGACTTGCCAGCACCTGACGGGCCCGACACGAGGACGATTCGGTTCACCTTCATGGACCTCAGCGTAGCGTTTCGAGTTCACCGACGAAACCGCTCGCGGCTTTCACAAAAGGTAGGCGCTGCTCTCCCTGTGCACCGAATGTACGCGCTGGAGAAAGCCCCGCATGTGGGACGCGATTTCGTCCAGGTGCGTCTCCAGCGCCCAGTGTCCCGCGTCCAGGACGTGCAGCTCGGCGTTCGGAACGTCTCGAAGGTACGCGCGTCCGGCGCCCTCCGGCATGTAGCCGTCGTGGGGCCCCCACAGAATCAAGGTCGGGGGTTGATGCTCGCGCAGATACGCCTGATAGCGGGACATCCACGCCAGCGTCGTGCGCTGGTCCTCCAGCAGGTGGACCAGGTTCTCCTTCCGGCCGAAGCGCTCCACCAGGGACCAGGACAACGTCCACAGGTCCGGGCTGACGCGGTCGACGAGGCACTCGGGAATCTCGCCGATGAACTCGTCCCGGAAGCCCTCCTCACTCACCGCGGCCATCAACTTCGCTCGGTGCTCTGGCGTCGGATTCGCCCAGGACTCCTTCAGCATCCGGTACTTCGGCCCGAACTGGTCCACGTAGATGTCGCCGTTCTGGATGACGAGCGCCGCGACTCGCTCGGGCGCGCGCAGTGCCAGCCGGAAGCCAAACTGCGAGCCGTAGTCATGCAGGTACAGCGCGTAGCGCCTGAGCCCCAGCGTCTCCACGAACCGCTCCAGGAAGCGTGCGTACCCGTCAAACGTGTAGCTGAAGCGGCTCGGCTCCGGCGTCGCGCTGTACCCGAAGCCCGGCGCGTCCGGCGCGATGAGCCGCCATGCGTCCGCGAGCGCTGGCAGCAGGTTGCGGAACTGGAATGACGAGCACGGATAGCCGTGCGGCAAGAGCACCACCGGAGCATCCTCGGGCCCGGCCTCGCGGTAGAAGATCTCGAGGCCCTCCACTTCCACCGTCCTGTGATGGACCGCCGGCATGCATGAACCTCCCTGACCCGCGCCCGCCTTCCGGCGAGAACCTAGTCACCCAGGCGTCACCCCGTGGATGGATGCCAGGTGCCGTCGCCCGGTTGCTCGCGGGTCAACCGGGATAGAGTCCGCCCCACGGCCCGGCCGTGGCCGCCCCCTCATTCCGCCTCCCGATGACCATGACGCCCGTCCTGCCCAACCCGGATGATGTGCTCGGTACGCACAACCCGCTCGTCATCGTCCTGGGTGACCTGCTCAGCGCTGAGGAGTGCGCCGCGCTCATCGAACGGATTGAAGCAGAGGGGCCCACGGCGGCCCCCATCACCACCTCCGCGGGCTTCGTGATGCGCCCCGACATCCGGAACAACTCCCGGGTGATGTTCGACGACGCCCCCTTGGCGCAGATGTTGTTCGAGCGTGCCGCTCCGCATGTGCCGCACCGGCTCGAACACGAGTGGACGCTCTGTGGTGCCAATGAGCGCCTGCGCTGCTACCGGTATGACGTGGGCGAGTACTTCGCCCCGCATTTCGACGGCGCCTTCGTGAGGACTCGAGACGAGCGGAGCCTCCTCACCTTCATGGTCTACCTCAATGAATGTCCGGGCGGAGGCGCGACGAACTTCCTGTCGCTGGGGCACTCCGTGACGCCACGCACGGGCAGCGCGCTGCTCTTCAATCACCGCTTGCTTCACGAGGGCGCCACCGTCACCCAGGGCCGCAAGTACGCGCTGCGCACCGACCTCATGTATCGGCGCCCGGCCTCATGACCCTACCGAACCCCTCCAGTTTGGCACGGGCGTCATGCCCATGAACTTGAGTGGTGCCTGGTACAACGCGCAGCAGTCCGGCTGCGGCCTCCGCCCCGGGGAGTCCGTGGCCCCCCCCGGCGAGGAAAGCTCAGGTCGTCCCCGTCTTCAGCGAGGGCTGATGCCGAAGCAGGCTCGAACCACTGACGATGAGAATCCCGGTGAGCACCAACACGGCCCCCACGGCGAAGAAGCCATCCGCCTGCTCATTCAGCACCAGGATGCCCGCGCTGACGCCAAACAGCGGCGTCATGAAGGAGAAGACCGACAGGTTGGAGGCAAGATAGCGGCGCAGGAGCCAGAACCAGGTGAGGTAGCTGGCGAAGCAGACGATGACGCCCTGAAACAACAGACTTGCCCAGGCAATGGGCGCCATTGAAATCGGGCCGGCCTGACCGGTGAGCAGGGACACCGGCAGCAGGAGCGCGACGCCGCCCACCAGTTGGTAGAGGAGCGTCTGGGTGGGGGGCGCATCAGACAGCGCCGACACGCGAATGGCCACCGTGGTGGCTCCCCAGGCCAGTCCTGCCAGCAGCCCCAGCGCGTCGCCCCAGAGAACGCCCGGGCTGATGTCGCCTTGGAGCCAGCCACCGCCAAAGGCCAGCGCGATGCCCGCGAACGCCACGGCGATGCCCAACCACTGCGTGCGCCGCAGCCGCTCGGCAGGCACGAGCCAGTGCAGGCCCAGGGCGGCGAAGATGGGCGCGGTGTAGAGGAAGACGCCCATGTGTGACGCGTGGGTGTGGCGCAGCCCCTCGCCGACGAAGAGGAACTCCAGCGCGAAGAGCGCGCCCACCACGAGCCCTGGACGCCAGGGGCCACGGCGCAAGAGCCCTCGCTCGCCGCGCACCCAGCACAACAGCCCCACGAGCAGCGCGCCCACACCCGAGCGCACCGCCATCTGCATCATGGAGGGGATGTGGGGAGCGGCCAGCTTGACGGCCACCTGCTGCATGCCCCAGACGGCGCACAACGCGAGCATGCTCGCGAGCGCGAAGCCGTCCGCGGGTTTCCGGTGAGAACTCATGCGAACATCCTGCGCATGGCGGGGCTGATTGATATAGCGAGATTCCGACAACCCATCCCGAGAAGGCGCCATGGCGAGGCAGCTCCAGGTTCCTTTCACCACAAAGCTTCCACACCCCGTGTATTTCCGGACGGCGAGCCTGCCTGCCGCGGCGACGTACCCCCGGCATCGGCACCCCTGGGGTGAGTTCGTCTACGCGTTCAGCGGGGTGATGGAGCTCAAGCTGGCAGGCAGCCACTACCTGGCACCACCGCAGTACGGCATCTGGCTTCCCCCTGACGTGGAGCACCGGGGCATGAACCGCTTCGCGGCGAGCCACTGCTCGCTCTACCTCGCGCAGGCGTGGTGCCGGGGCATGCCCAAGACGACGTGCGCGCTGGCGGTGAGCCCCCTGGTGAAGTCATTGCTGGAGCACCTCCGCGCGCATGAGCTGGCGCAGCCGCGCACGAGCGCCGAGCGCCGGCTGTTCCGGGTGCTCATCGACCAGCTGACGCGGGCCCCCACCCATGGGAGCTACCTGCCCATGTCCGATGACTCGCTCCTGGAGCCGGTCCTCACGGCGCTCGAGCAGCACCCGGAGGATGAGCGCTCCCTGGCCGAGTGGGCGCGGGTGCTGCACACCACGGAGCGGACGCTGGAGCGCCGCTGTCAGCAGCACCTGGGGCTGTCGTTCAGCGAGTGGCGCCAGCGGCTGCGCGTGGTCAAGGCGCTCGCGAGGCTGGAGCAGGGCCACTCCGTGGAGGCCATCGCGCTCGACCTGGGCTACAGCAGCGCCTCCGCCTTCATCGCCATGTTCCGGCGGATGACAGGCACCACGCCAGACAAGGTCCGGGGCCACGGCTTCGTGGCCTCGTGAGGGCCTACTCCTGGAGCAACGCGCTGAAAAAACGAGGGCCGCGCCCCCCTTGGAATGGGCGCGGCCCTCACGTGCGGCATCGACGAGTTGAAGGACTACTCGCAGCTGCCCTGCCGCAGGTACGACAACAGCGAAGCATCGTTCTCTGAAGCCGGCTCCGCCCCCACCAGGCACTGCCCCTGGGCGACGACGACCTGCGAGTCATTCGCGGAGAGCAGCAGCTCGCCCGTCACCACCTGCAGGCCGCCCTTGAAGCCCGTGGCGCTGTTGGCGGGCGCCGCGCGCAGGCTCGGACCACCCGCGCCCCCGCTGAGACGCAGCCGATAGGTCGCGTCCTCATACGCCGCGGGAATCTCCGACGCGAGGTCCGCCTTCAGCGGCGCCAGGTAGAAGCGCGTCACCAGGTCGAACTCCGGCTGCACCTTCAGCAGCGGCGCGCCGTCCGCCCCGCGCGTCAGCGTCACGTCGAAGTGCCGACCCGACTGCTCATTGAGGTCCAGCGAGAAGAGCTTGTCGTTCCCCAGGCTCAGGTGGGTCTGCGCGTCGCCAAGCCCCAGGTTCTTCACCACGAAGTCCGTCTGATTCTCCGTCGCCTCGACGGAGTACGAGATGCCGGCCAGGGACACCGTCCAATCCTTGCCACGCAGCGACGGCGCCAGCCCCGTGTACGGGAGACGAACCTCCGTGGTGTTCAAGTCCAGCGAGAAGCGCGCGCGCTTCGCCTGCCCGTCCGCCTCGAACGCCACGAGCGGCGTGGCCCGCGCGGAGGAGAACGCGAAGGTGCTCCCCTCCAGCGCCAGCTCCAGCCGCAGCGCGTCCAGGATGGAGGCGCTGACCATCCAGTGCGACTCGCCCTCCTTCGACACCTTGAGCTCGACCTGCCCCACCATCACCTTCGGCAGGAACCCGGCAGATTCGGCGTCGAGCTGCTCCACCGCCCCCTTCAAGCCGCCCAGGTCCACCACCAGCGAGACGGCCTTCGGCAGGAAGCGCAGCGCCAGCGGCTCCGCGCGCTTCGCGCCGATGAGCAACTCCAGCTCCAGGGAGTCGTCCCCCAGGTTCGTCGCGCGAACGCGCAGCTGCGCATCATCCACGAAGCGGACACAGTCCGCGTCCGCAGGCTCCCTGCCGTCCGTGCAGATCTGCTCGCCCTTCAAGCGGAAGACGGTGGCGTTGTCCTCCGTGGACTCCACGTTGGCCTCGGTAAAGACGCGCTCGCGCAGGAACCGCTCCAGTTCGTCCGCCTGCGCGTCCATTTCATCCGCGTCGAACAAGGTGGACAGCGCCTCGCCTTCGTCACCCACCGGCAGCCCGGGGAGCGGCACGCCCTCGAAGCCCGCACCGAACAGCGCCATCGCGTCGTCCAGGCCATTGAGCGTCGACAGGCCGCTCACGGTCTTCATGCTGCTGCTGACGCCTCGCAGCGTCTCCGCCGACCGGGAGGCGGCGATGTCGGCGACCTTCTTCGCATCGGGAGCTTCATCGGAATCACAGCCCGTCGTGACGAATGCGACAGCCGCGACAGCCGCGAGCCAGGACCTGGAGTTCTGCATGGGGCGTTGCTCCTTGGGGGTGGGTAGACAGTGCCCCCGCATCAGCAACGACCGCGCCAACCCATACCCCCGGTGTTTCCGAGGGTTTCCGAGGGTTTCCGACACACCCTGGGCCTCAAAGTCGGGGTTGCCATGACATTCCTGTCATGACGGGCCTGTCGGCGCCGGTGCCAGGATGGCGCTTGCGCGGTGCGGGGTAGTCCCCAGTCGCAGTCCCTGCTGGGGGACGCACTGCAGGCGTCCCTTTGCTCCAACACCGGATGCCCCTGTTGGACGTCCTCAAGGCCCGGCAATCACTCGGCGCGCACGTGCTGCTGCGCGATCTGCGCGGCACGCTCAACACGAGCCTGTCGTCGCTGCCCCCTGAGTAGCAGGTGCTGACCGAGGAGCTGGTGACACGCATCTCGAGCGCGCTGTCTCCGTACTACCGCTGAGTGGAGCGTGAACCTCCGGGCCCGTGCCTCGCAGGTTCGAGGCACGGGCCCAGAGGTTTCACCGCGCGTGTTTCGCGACGCAAATGCTGCGTGCCTCCCACATGGGCGCAAAAATTCCGTGACTCGGCTCCGGCCGCCCAAACGGCGCGGAAATTCATGCGCGATTGCGAGATGGGGCTGGCCGTCCGCACAACCGTTGCTACGGTGTTCCGCGTGTCCTCGGCCTCTCGCACACTCCTGGCAGTGGCCCTGGGGCTCGCCCTGGGCTCGGCCATTGGCATCGGTGGCTACACCTTCGCGTACGCGAAAGGCGCGGCCTACCTGCAGGACGACCCAGCCGCCTGCGCCAACTGCCACATCATGACCGAGCAGTACGATGGCTGGCGCAAGAGCAGCCACCACGCGGTGGCGACCTGCAACGACTGCCACACGCCGGCGGCGCTGGTGCCCAAGTACCTCAACAAGGCGAGCAACGGCTTCTGGCACTCCTTCTACTTCACCACCGGCACCTTCCCGGACCCCATCCGCATCCGCCCCGCCAACCGGCAGGTGACGGAGAGCGCTTGCCGGAACTGCCACGCCAGCCTCGTGGAGAGCATCGAAACGCCCCACGCGGACTCGCTGCAGTGCCTCACCTGCCACAACTCCGTGGGGCACCCCGAAGGCTCCGGGAACCCCGAACTCATCCATCAGGAGGTTGAACGATGACCGAGCCCGAGAAGCAACGGCGCTTCAGCGGCGTCAAGCTGGTGATTGCCGTGGCGGTGGCTGCTGCCCTGGCCGCTGCTGGCGTCACCGCGCTCCTGGTCAACATCATGGAGCGCAAGCAGGAGGCGAAGAATCCCTTCTACCGGGTGGTGGAACTGGACGACACCATCACCGACCCGGAGGTGTGGGGGCGGAACTTCCCGCTGCAGTACGACAGCTACAAGCGCACGGTGGACCAGCAGCGCACCCGCTATGGCGGCAGTGAGGCCGTGGCGCGCACGCCGTCCCAGGCGGACCCTCGCACCGTCGTCGCGCAGAGCCGGCTCGAGGAGGACCCTCGGCTGGTGACGATGTGGAGCGGCTACGCCTTCGCCACCGACTTCCGCGAGGAGCGCGGCCACGCGCACATGCTGGACGACCAGGTCTACACCGAGCGCCAGCACGTGACGCAGCAGCCGGGCACCTGCATCCACTGCCACGCCAGCGTGTACGTGCCCTACAAGAAGCTCGGCGACGGCGACCTCATCAAGGGCTTCGAGAAGATGAACCAGATGCCCTTCATGGAGGCGCGCAAGCTGGTGGAGCACCCCGTCTCATGCATCGACTGTCACGACCCCACCACGATGCAGCTGCGCGTGACGCGGCCTGGCTTCATCGAGGGCATCGCCGCGCTCAAGGCCAGCCAGGGCGTTCCCAACTTCCGGGTGAATCAGGACGCGACGCGCCAGGAGATGCGCACGTACGTGTGCGGGCAGTGCCACGTCGAGTACTACTTCAAGGGCAAGGAGAAGCGCCTCACGTACCCCTGGGCCAAGGGCATCAACATCGACCAGATCATGGCCTACTACGACGAGGACGGGCACTCCGACTGGACGCACAAGCTCACGGGCGCCAAGGTGCTGAAGGCGCAGCACCCCGAGTTCGAGCTGTACAACCAGGGCATCCACGCGAAGAGCGGCGTGGCCTGCGCGGACTGCCACATGCCGTTCATGCGTGAAGGGGCGATGAAGGTCAGCGACCACCACGTGCGCAGCCCGCTGCTGAACATCAACCGCGCGTGCCAGACGTGCCACAAGTGGAGCGAGGCGGAGCTGCTCCAGCGCGCGGAGACCATCCAGACGCGCACCTTCGAGACGCGGAACATCGCCATGGACGCGCTGGTGGACCTCATCCACGACCTCGAGTCCGCCCAGAAGGCGGGGCTGCCCGAGGAGGCGCTCGCCAAGGCGCGCGACATGCAGAAGCGTGCCCAGTTCTACCTGGACTTCGTGGAGGCGGAGAACTCCATGGGCTTCCACGCGGACCAGGAGGCGGTGCGCATCCTGAGCAACTCCATCAACTTCTCGCGCCTGGGACAGAATGCGCTGCGGCCCGGTGGTGGCGCCGCCACCAGCCCCACCACGCGGCCTCACGGCGCTCCGACGCCCGTGTCCGCGGATGGCGCGGGTGAGACACAGCAGGGCTCGGAGTAGGCACGGCGAGCGGAAGCGGGAAGTGCCCGCTTCCGCCGTCCACCGAAGGTGCTACTCGGCGCGGACCCAGTACTGGGTGCGGCCCAGCAACGACATGCCGACGTAGCCGCGGACCTTCAGCTTCTTGCCGCCATCCTCGACGGCAACCTTGCACTTGTAGGTCTTGCCATTCGCCGGGTCGAGGATGCTCCCGCCGGACCACTCGTCATCATCCTTCTTCAGGTCGCGAAGGATGGTCATCCCGATGATGGGCTGGTTCTTCAGCGAGCCCTCGCACTTGTCGCAGAGCGGGTTCTGCTCCTCCTTGGGCTCGCGGAAGAGCTTCTCGATCTTCCCGTACAGCTTGCCGTTCTCCTCGTAGATGGCGATGACTGACTTGGGCTTCTTCGTCTCGTCATCGATGGTCGTCCACCGGCCGACGGCGGCGTTCGTCGCAGCCGGAGCCTTGTCCTCGGCGAAGGCGTTCGAGGCCAGCAGCAGGGTCAGGGAAGCGAGTCCAAACCAGCGGGTTGCGTTCATGTCGTGGTGTCCTTCCGCGCGGGGGCTCACGCAGGAGGCACCATGCGTACAAGCCCCGCATCACTTCGTTTGTACTCCACCACCGCGCAGGCACGCAGCCCTTCCTGGCACGCGGTGCCCCGCGCAAACGTGCCGCCTCGCGTCATGGCTGTCTCATCGCGGTGTTATCGACGCCGCCCATGCGCGCCTCGGAGCAGACTCGACGGAGGAATGCGGGTTTCTCCGGCGTTGCACCTCGAGACGTGAGCGTGTACCCCAGCGGCGCGCCGTGCCCTCGCGGTGTCCGATTCTGGAGGCTCCGCCTGACGCTCGCCGCCACTGCCCGCCCCCGCCCCCGCGTGCTCGCCGATGCGCTCACGCGTTCCCGGGCCTACGACGTGGCGCTCGTGCTCGGCGGCGCGCTGCTCACGGCGGGGCTCGCGCAGGTCTCCGTTTCAGTCCCGGGCTCGCCCGTTCCCATCACGGGACAGTCCCTGGGCGTCATCGTCGCCGCCGCGGCGCTCGGCCCCGTGCGAGGCATGGCCGCGCAGCTCCTGTACCTCCTGATGGGCGCGGTGGGCCTGCCGTTCTTCGCGGAAGGCGCCAGCGGCCTGGAGCGCATCCTGGGGGCAACCGGTGGCTACCTGGTCGGCTTCGTTCCAGCGGCCTTCCTGGTGGGGCTCGCGGCGCAGCGTGGATTCGACCGGCGGCCGTGGACCGCGCTGCCGCTCTTTGCCGTGGGGCAGCTGGCCGTCTTCGCTGTCGGCCTGCCCTGGCTTGCCCTGTCCGCCCGGCTCGGCGTGGCCAAGGCCCTTGGCGTCGGCTTCACTCCCTTCCTTCCTGGAGGGCTCCTCAAGGCCGCCATCGCCGCCGTGCTGCTGCCCCTCGCGTGGCGGCTGGTGGGGCCGCGCAAGGTCTGACGCCTCGACGTCGGTCCCGTGCTTCATCGCCGACGCGCATGTGAAGAAGACGGCCAGCGAACTCATCGACCGCTGAACCGGTGACCTCGGGCATCTCCCGCGCGCCTCACTGGCGTGGAACGTTCGGAGCGCGAACGGCCCCGCGCCGCAACGCGAGGAGCCCGAGGAGCGCCGCGGCAATGACAAGCGCCCCAGCCAGTCCAGACACCAGGGGCGCCCCCTCCTCGCGAGGCGCGGCGACCACCAGCGCGGCGTCGCCGAGCACCACCAGCCCTGCCCAGGCCGCGGGTGGAAGCCCCGCGTCGATGGCCTCGAGCTGTGCGGCCCGCAGCGCCGCGGAGACACTCAAGCCCTTGGCCAGATGCCGGTAGAAATGCTCCACCAGGTCCGCCGCTTCCTCGTCGCGCAACGGCCACAAGCTGGCCACCACCGCGTTCGAGCCCGCCTCGAAGAAGGCCCGCGCCAGGCTCAGCACGCCCTCTCCCGGCAGCACCGCTCCGGAGGCGCTGCGGCACGCGGACAGCACCACCAGCGCGCCATCGAGACGCAGCTGGGTGATTTCGCGCGGCTGGAGAATGCCGTCCTCGTCCTCCGAGCCCGGGGCGAGCACGAGCGCGGAGCGCTCCGGCGCTTCGGCGTCCACCACGGCGTGCGCCGCCAGGTGCAGAACCCGGAGCAGCGGCAGGTCCGTGTCCGCGCGCTTGAGCGCGCGCTCAGAGGCTTCCGTGCCCATCAACAGCCGGGGGACGACGCGGGTGTCTCGAAGCTCCCGCTCCACCCCGAGCCCTTCGCGACGAGCCTCGGGCAGCGCGCCGAGCTGGGCAGCCTCGTCGAAGATTCCAGCCCGAGAGCGTGCCGCGGGCCGCGCCCCCCCCTGTCCCAGGGCCCACTCAGGGTCCGCCAGCACCAGCGCATCACCGATAGGCGTGAATGGGGACTCCCCGTGCCAGTGCCGCCACAAGCTCGCCGAGGGCACCAGGGCCAGTTCGTAGCGAGCGACCAGTGGTGGCCCATCCCGGCGCTCCCGCAGCGCGGCGAAGGGCAGGTCATGCAGCGGCCCGTCCGGAACCAACAGCAGCCGTCGAACCGTGGGTGGCAACCCCGCGAGCGCCGGGCCGAGCAGCTGCGCATACAGCGCCACCGCCGCGCCGCGCTCGGAGTCATCCCTGCGCTCGACGAGCCCTGAGAACAACGTGGCCGCCGCCGCGAGCCGCGTGCGCTCTGGGATGCGATGGACGTGGGTTCCCTCCCCTGTCACCACGAACAGCCACGCACCACCCGCCGAGATTCCGGAGAGGTCCTCGTCGTCCCCCACGAGGAAGACCAGCAGCGCTTCATCCGCCCTCAGCCCCTTCTCCACGGACGCCAGTGAGGCGAACTCCTGCACACTCTTGTGAGGCGCTGGGCGCAGGTCCCGCTCACGGTGCTCCAACTCCTGGAGTTCATTCAGGGCCGCCTCGCGTCCAGCGCTCGTCAGCGACGGGTCCAAGAGCTGGCGTTGGACCACCACCAGCCGCGATTGCACCTCGCTTCGCTGCGCCCTGCGCTCGGGCGTGTCCCCGGAGTACGCGCGTGCACGGAAGGCGACCAGGGCATCGAGCAGCGTCCTCGCCCGGAGCCGTTCGCTCACGGCGAAGGCCCGCGACACAGCCTCCCTGAAGGGAAGCGTGGCGGGCTTGCCCGTCGCCCCGCCAGCCTCCAACGTCCACCCCGCGAGCCGGTGGTAGTCGCGGGCCCACGTGGCGAACAGCTCCGCCTGGCTGGAGGCGTCACGCTGCGTCTGGCGCAGGGCCTCCAGCGCGTCCAGGGCGCGCTCGGCATGCTCCAGGGCCTGCGGCAAAGGCTGTGTCCGGTATGCCACCGTGCTGCGGCCTCGAAGGGCCAGCGCATGGAACAGCGGGTCGTTTCCTTCGGAGACCAGTCGCAGTGACGCCTCCGAGTCCTGAATGGCTCCGGCCGGGTCCACGCCTGCCCGCCGCTCCGCGCGCGTCCAGAGACACGCCAGCCGCCGCTCGTCCGAATCCAGCGACTCCGCGAGCGCCATGCAGCGCTCCAGGAGCGCGTCCGCCTCACGGCGCTCCTCCGGGGTGTCTCCCAACAGGTCCGCCGTGAGACGCACCGCCCGGGCCACCAGCGTCGGGTTCCCCGCCCTCTCCGCGGCGGCCAGGGCCTGCCGCGCCAACTCCAACGCTCGCCCCCGGTCCGCCGGCGCATGGTCACGCTCGAGCCGCCGGAGCGCGACGTTGGCGAGCGTGAAGCGCGCATGCGCTTCCAGGAAGAGGTCGCCCGTGCTCCGGGTCAACTCCACCAGCCGGGCATTGACGTCCAAGGCCTCCTCCAACCGGCCCAGCCGCTCGCTCACCGTGCTCATGACGGACAGGTACTGCTTCTTCAGCCCTTCCGCGCCGTCCGGGAAAACGAGCGGCTCGGCGCGCTTGAGCACACGGAAGGCCCGGCCCAGGTCGAGCTCTACCTCATAAAGCTGGCTGGCCTCGATGATGAGCGCGCGTGCGTGGAGCTCCGGCCGGCCCGAGGCGCTCGCCACCTCCACCACGCGCCGCGTCCAATCCCAGGCCTCCTCGGTTCGTTTTTGAGCCAGGAGGATGGCGCGCAGGTTGATGGCCGCCAACACCTCGCCCTCCGCGTCCTGGAGTCGGCGGAACGTCTGCGCCGCGCGAAGATAGGGACCTTCCGCCTCCTTGCCGCTGGACAGCATCCCGACATGCCCGAGCACCAGGGGCAGCCAGCCCTGCTCGGGGTGACGCTCCATCAAGGCCGTCAGCTCGCGCACCACCGCGTCACGAGCAGAAGCGACCTGGGCACACTGGTAGAAGCACATCGCCGCCTCCCGGCCCTCTGGCCGCGAGGCGAAGCGCTCCCGGCATGACTCGAGCGAGGGAGGCTGGGGACGGCCTGACGCCGCGGAGAAGGCCAGGGCCGGACACACCGAGAGAATGGCCCCCATCAGGAAGGAGAGGAGCCTTCTGTTGCTGCATTCGGACCGGTGCGTCCGGAGCGGCACGTCAGCGAGTGGGCGGAGGCGGCGGGTCGACGGGCTCGCACTTGAGCGTCACCGGCCCCGGGGGAGGAGGCGGAGGCCTGGGCATCGGAACCAGCTCGAAATAGCAAACGAGGGCTCCGGTCCAGGAGGCCGGCTCCGCAACGGACCAACGCTCCACCGTCACCGCCGCCGCGGAGAGGGTTTCCGCGCTCACCGTGGCGATGGCGCGCGCGAACACCGGGGTCGCGGTGGGGGCCCGGTAGGTCAGGCGCAGGGGAGTCTCCTGGCCCACCACTCCCGTGGTCTGCGCGACGACGGCACCGGAGTGGTCGAGGAGCTGGAGCGTCACGGACTGGCTTTGGCCCGTGCGGACTCCCGTCTCCACTACCGAGGCCACCACCAGGTCCCCCGCCTCGCCGTAGCTGAAGGACGTCTTCACCGCGCGGGTGACAGGAGCCGGCTGGCTCCAGGCCTGCCCTGCCCCACCGACCACCCCCATCAGGAGCGCCACCAGCCCTGCTCGCATCCACCGCCGTGTCTTCATGCCCAGCTCCGTTCTCATGAGGTCCCACTTGGACTTCGGACCGCGCGCTTCACTCCAACCGGTTGACGAACGTGGCGCCGCGAAGCACCTGCCCGTCCGGCAAACGCGCTTCCACCTGCCACAGCAACGTCGTTCCCGGATGCAACGGCGCCAGCACCTCGGCGGGCACCCGGTACTCACGCGTCTCCAGCGAGTCCACGCGGTGGACCCAACTCAGGTCCTCCGTGGACAACCGCACCGACCAACGGGTTCCCTCGGGGCCGCCGCTCCAGCGCAGCACACAGGCGTCGCGCTTGAGAGGCACCGCCTCCGGTACCTGGGAGGCGACCGCCGCCGTGTCGCCGCCACGCAGCCGCGGCGGCTCGGGCTCTTCGTGCATCACCACGCCCACGACGATGAGGGCCAGGGCCGCGGTCGCCGCCGCGCCCCACAGGGGTTGGCTCCACGCGAAGCGGAAGCGGCGCTTCTGCCGCGCGTCACCGTCTCGTCGCCGGCTGCGCGAACTGTCCGCTGAGGGTTCCTCGGAAGGTGTGGCCTCCGCGGCGGAGCGAGTCAGTTCATTCGCGAGCCGCCAGGCCGCCGCCCAGGCCGGGTCCGCCGCCACACGCTCGACGACCGCGCGGCGCTCCTCCGCGGGCAGCTCGCCGCTCACCGCGCGCCAGACGAGGTCCGCATCCACCGGCGCCTCCGCGCGCTCCACCGGCTCCTCCGCACGCACGGCGGCGCGCAGACGTTCGACGGTGGCCTCATCGGGATTCATCTCGTCGCGTCCTCGCTCGCTCACGGCTCGAATCCCTTCGTGGAGAGGCACAGGCGCAGCGCGGCCAGGCCGCGGTAGATGAGGTTCTCGGTGCGCTTGTCGTCCCAGCCCAACAGCCGCGCGGACTCCGGCACGCTGTGGCCTTGCAGGAACAGCGTCACCGCCAGCCGGCGGTCCTGGACCAGCTTGCGCAGACAGTCGCGCACGGCCTGGGCAATCTGGGAGCCGCCCGCGGCCTTCTCCGGGTCACCCGACGCCACCGGCGGCTCGGGCAGCGACTCCACCTCTTCCAGTTGGACCTCACGGCGGCGTGAGACGTTGCGCAACTCGTCCACCAGCGCCGTGTATGCGACGCGGTACAGGTATGCGGAGGTCAACCGGCTGCGGTCCGGCTCGCGCCGCTGCAACTCCATGACGCGCATCATGGCCGTCTGCACCAGGTCATCGCGGCGATCGGCCATCCGAGGCGGACACACCCGGGCCACCGCACGGGCCAGGTCCTCTCGCAGCCGCTCCAGCACGTCCGAGGGGAGAGAGACCATGGCCTGTGCCGGCCTGTGTCGTGGCTCCACGTGGAAGTTCCTCCGAGGTGCATTCATGGTCATCGAAAGGTCCCTCCCGCGGCAAGTGAGGTGGCGAACGTGAGGCGCCCCCCTGGGAGGCCATGCGCTCCGCGATTCAGGGAGGCCGGACGACTACGGCAGGGCTGCACCCCAGACGATGATGCGCAGCCGCGTGTCGGCGTCGGTGAGGCGCATCCGGCGCATGGCGGAGTCGAGTCCCCAAGTGAGCGTGGCATTGGAACGGGCCGTCGTGGGCGTCTTGCCACCCGAACGGAGGGCGGGATTTTTTCCCCTCACTTCACCCGTACGATTTCCGGCGAGGGCTTCTGGGTCGGGCGCTACGGCAAGGCCCGGTGGTAACGCCAGGAGTGGCAAACCCACCGGGCCGCGGCCGCCGTCATGCGCGCCGGCACCAACAGGGGCTCTTGACGCGGACGCCCCCGGCGAGGAGGACGAAAACCGCTGGTCGCGAGGCAGTGGCCTCCGTCACTGGTTGGCCAGCGCCGTTCGCAGGCTGTCGAGCAGGTAAGAGTTGAGCTCCTCGCTCGACAGCTTCGGCTCCTCCCGGAGTCGGGCCCGGGCGAACTGCTGCCACTCGTGCAGTTCTCGCGGCGTCGGCTCGCGCTTCATGTTCGCCGGCATCCCCCGGTAGGCGTGGAACATGAATTCGTAGGCCTCCCGGATGAAGCGCTCGATGTTGAGCGCCGCGGGCTTGCTCATGCCCGTCAGCTCGATACGCACAGCATCCCGGATGGCGTACTTGAGCTCCTCCGGGGTGATGTCCGGGTTCTCCCGCCGCTTCTCCACCGAGAAGGCGCGCCAGGACTGCATCTCCTCGGGCGTGGGGGCGCGGGCCGCTCCCAGGTAGCACAGCGACACCCAGCCGATGGCCTCCATGATGAAGTCATCGATGTTCGCGGGAGACAGGGTGTCCATCCCCAACGCCTGTGCCCGGATGGCGTCGGTGATGGCGTGCCTGAGCTCTTCCGGCGTCATCTTCGGGTTCTCGGCGAGCTTCGCGGTGGCGAAGGCACGCCAGTGCGCCATCTCCGCCGGGGAGGCGTGACGCGTCTTGCCCTCGTAACACATCGAGACCCACCCGATGGCGTCTTCGATGAACCGTTCGATGTTCGCGGGCGACGCGGAGTCCGTGCCTGTCATCTTCGCGCGGAGGGTATCGGTGATGGCGTACTTGAGCGCCACGGGAGACATCTCCGGGTCCTCCCGCAGCTTCTCCGCCGCGAAGGCGCGCCAGTACGTCATCTCCGCAGGGGAAGCATGACGCTCCTTGCCCTGGTAGCAGAGCGTGACCCACTTCACGGCGTCATCGATGAACTTGTCGACGTTCTCCGGTGACGTCGAGTCCAGCATCATCACCTTCGCCCGCACCGCGTCGATAATGGCGTACCTGAGTTCGTCCGGCTGGATATCGGGGTTCTCCCGCTTCTTCTCGGCGGCGAAGGCGCGCCACTGGTGCATGTCTTCTTCGGTGGCGTCACGCGACACCCCCTCGTAGCACCAGGTCACCCAGCCGATGGCTCCGGAGATGTACAGGTCGATGTTCTCGACCGTCGCGACATCCAGCCCGTCCCGCTCGAGCCGCAGCTCGTTCGCGATGGCAGCGCGCACCTGCTCGGCGGTGATTTTGGGGTCGTTGGCGCGAAGCTCACGCGCGAAGCCCAGCCACTTGGACCGCTCCGGTCCGCGCGGCCACCGGTCTCCCTGGAAGATTTCCCGGTAGGCCTCGTCGACGCAGCGCGCCATGCGCTCATCGGTCAGCAGGCCCAGCAGGGAGGGGAGTACCTCCCTCGCATGGGCCGCCTGCTGCATGGCGTTGGAGGGGCCCAGGGACTCGATGTTGTAGTGGCGGGCAGCAGCGACCGGCGCGGCACGCTGGGCCGGAATCACCGAGCCGAGCAGGTCCACGAACGCACGGGCGGAGCTCAGGTCCGCCGCGGTCCGGACCTTGGACGCGGAGATAGAAGGCAGACGCTCACCAATGCTCGTCACGAATCCCCCGGGCGAATGCGCTCTCATTGTCTCCGGTGGATTAAGAGGCCGGCCCGGGGGGCGATAGGCCCTCTCTCAAGAAATCGCATCTACCGGCGCTGGCCCACCCTTCGTGGATTTCCTGGTGAAGGTGTTCATTGAGCGTTTCGGGCCCGACATCGGGCGGAGCGCCCTGTGCCGTAATGGGGTGAGGCATTGGGGCGTTCCCCCCTGAACGCCAGCAGCACTCGCAACGCACGCATGTGGGGCAATGGGGAGACCCACGCGAACGTGCCCATCCGCCAGTTGCCTGACAGCCGCTTTGCGGGTGTCACACCCATCCGGTATGGAACCCGCATGACGCGCCCGACCTCATCGACGGACTTCGATCCACAACTGGCTCCCCTCCTCCCGCCGTTGAAGGGGTATGTGCCCTTGCAGATGACGTTGGAGCAGCTCGAGCACTTTCGCCGGTTGAGCCACGTGACCCGGGAAGCGCTGATTGGCGACGCGCAGGTCAGCTGCGTTGACTACAGCATCCCCGGATACCAGGGCGCCGAAATCGTGGTCTCGGTCATCGCCCGGCAAGGCCACTCGGTTCCCGGTCCCGCCGTCTATCACATCCATGGTGGCGGCATGGTGATGGGCACCCGCTTCGCGGGGGCGAAGCCGCTCGTGGAGTGGGCGCTCCGCCATGATGCGATCTGTGTCACCGTCGAGTACCGGCTGGCGCCCGAGCATCCAGCACCCACCCTGGTGGAGGACTGCTACGCCGGGCTGGCGTGGATGGCGGCGCACGCGGACATGCTCCGGTTCGATCCCCATCAACTGGTCGTCTTCGGCGGGAGCGGCGGCGGAGGGCTCGCGGCGGGCACCACGCTTCTGGCTCGGGATCGGCAGGGACCTCGGCTGCTGGGCCAACTTCTGCAATGCCCGATGCTGGATGACCGGAACGAGACGGAATCCGCGCACCAGTACGATGGCGTCGGCGTCTGGGACCGCACCAGCAATCTGACCGCCTGGAGAGCCGTGTTGGGAGACCGCTGCGGAGGCCCCGAGGTGTCTCCGTATTCCGCGCCCGCGCGAGCATCGGATTTGAGCGGACTGCCGCCCACCTTCATCGACGTCGGCGGAGCGGAGACGTTCCGAGATGAAGCGGTCGCCTACGCCCGCGGAATCCTGGCGGCGGGCGGTGAGTGCGAGTTGCACGTCTGGGGCGGAGCCTTCCATGGCTTCTACGACATCGCCCCGCAGTCCGACCTGGCGCGCGCATGCATCGCGGCACGCGACGCGTGGCTCGCGCGGATGTTTGCCCGCGCCGCCATGCGCGTGAGTCCCCCGTAATGAAGTTGCCTCAACCGACCGCTGGCGGGCCCTGCGTCCGAAGCACCTGACACTCCATCATCGCTGCCCTACGTCTTCCCTCTCGCTTCCAGGAATTTCCCCATGCTCCATGCGCACCGCGTCCCACGAGTCCTGGCCTTCGCCCTGCTCCCAGTCCTCTCCGCCTGTTCCTCTCCCGAATGCATGGATGACCGCGACTGCGCATCCCGTGGACCGGACATCGTCTGTGTGGAGGAGACTTGCGTTCAGGCGTCCTTGCCCGACTCGGGAACCGTAGACGCAGGACCGGGAGACTCCGGGGTGGACGCGGGTTCGACGGACCCGGGCTCGGATGACGGTGGCGTGGACGCAGGCTCGGGCGATGCCGGCGCTCCGGACTCAAGCACGGATGCTGGGAGTTCCGCGCCGGAGGCCTCGCTGCGCATCACGGAAATCAACCCGTACGTCCAGCAGGAACTCATCGAACTGGTGGCCGTCACCGGCGGTTCGCTGACGGGCATCTCCCTCAAGGAGCTCACCAACTCCGACTTCGCCTTCACCTTCCCCCAGGGCTACACGGTGGAGGCGGGCGCGGTGTTGGTCCTCCACCTTCGCGGCGCCTGCACGGATGCCCCTGGGAACCCGGCCTCCTGTGGACAGGCCGCCCCATTCACCGCCGGGGCATGGGACTTCAGCATGCCGGGCGCGCTGAGCTACTCCGGCAAGGTCTTCGAACTCTTCGCTTCGGATGGCACCCCCATTGACGGCGTTCCATTCGTCCGAGCCTCCGGGGAGATGCCGTCCAACATCGTCGCCGCGGTCCAGCGCCTCCAGGCAGACCGGGTCTGGGACCCGACGCCTTGTGTGCATGACCTCCAGACAGGGTTCGCCCGTGACCGGTACTGCCGCAACATCGCTGTGGACTGGTCCAACATGAACGCGGACGTAAACGTCATGCGCATCGCCGGAGACTCACCACTGACGACGCCCGGGACTCGGTCGCAGTGGAGCGGCCCCCTGCCCTCGCGCTGGGGCACCTACTAACGAGGTCGGGGCCGGGCACCGCCAGGCGAGGGCACCGTTGCTCGGATTATGCTCCTCGCATGACTCCAACCGAGGCGCGGAAACCTGCGTTGTCGTGGCTTCTGCTCCTGCCAGTTCCCGCCATGCTGCTGGGCGCCTTCGTCGCCTGGCGAAGTGGCGCACCCGTCGCCGCATTCGCCATCAATGCGACGGCGGCGGCACTGGGTGCTGGCATGGCGGCCATGGTAGGGCGCCTCTCGAGCGAGACACTCCTGCGAGTCTCCGGCCCCCTCTCCGTCATCGCGGCGCTGCTCACCGCCTCGACGCTCCTTTTTCCGGGGCTCGACGAAGTTCATCGGTGGATTGAGCTGGGGCCGGTTCGTCTCCACGCTTCCGCCGTGGCGGTGCCGTGGGTGCTCCTCGGGGTGAGTCATGCGCTGCACCGGCGCTTCTTCGCCGCTTCAGTCCTTGCCGTGGGGTTATCGGCCGTCCATGCCGCGCAACCCGACGCAGGTCAGGGGACGGCCTTCGCGCTGGCGGCGAGCACGCTGCTCGCCCGTGCGCACTCGACGCCCTGGCTCCAGCGGGCCTTCAGTTGCACCGTCGTTCTCTTCATTGGCTTCGGGGCGTGGCTCCAGCCGGACCCACTCCTCGCGGTCCCCCACGTCGAGCGCATCCTCCAACTCGCCGCCAGTCTGGCGCCCGCGCTCGGCATCGTGGCAGTGGCCGCGCTGGGCCTTCTCCTTCTGCCCGCGGCGCCAGGCTCCGCCCGATGGAAGACAAGCGATGGCCGTGGCCAACCGCTCGCGACCAGTCTCTTCGTCTACATCGCCGCGACCCTCTGCGTGCCGATGCTCGGTGACTTCCCGGTACCCGTCATGGGAGCGGGGGCCGGTCCTGTCCTGGGTTGGTACATGGCAACAGGGATTCTCGCGGCGTCCGCGCAACGGCTGACTCAGTGTGAGAACCCGACCGTTTCGCCAGTGCGTCCTCAGTAGGGGAAGAAGCGCATGCCGTAGCGCGTCTCGCCTTCGGAGGCCCCTTCGCGTGCGGCATGGGCCCCCTGTCAGGCGCCCTCATGTCGGCGAGACGGGGGCAGGTGCGTTGCCCTTGAGCAAGGTCAGCAGTCCGGCGAGCAGCCCGACCCCAGGCGAGCCTCCCAGGAGCGCTGCCCCCAGGACGGCCCGCGCGTAGTCATCCCCTGTCGGTGCGCCCGACGCTTCGGGGGCACTGAACATCCACAAATAGGCGGACACGCCTACTACCACCGTGGCGGCTCCGGAAAACAGCAGGAACCACTTCCACGAGCCGCGCCCCTTCCGCACCGCGAACAGGTGGATGAGGAGTGACACGACCCCGAGCACGCCCCCGCCAAGGAGCGCCAGAAAGAAAGACCCGATGACGAACATTCCCATGGCGCGGCATCCTAGACCTCCCCCCCGCGACTGGACACTGCGGGTCAGGGGGAAAGCCATCCACGTAGGAATGTCGCAACAACGCGAAGCACTCCGCTCGAGACTGTCAATTGACGGGGAGGCGTGCCGCGTCGTGACGAGTTTCAGCCTCACATGGGACTTCCAATTGGCGACGCCACGTCCGGCGGAAACCACATTGCCGGATGCGTCGGGTTGACGGCTGCGCATGACGTCCGCGCCTGCACCCGCTGGGAGCCCCACTGCACAGCGATGGCGGATGGCGCACCGGCCCGAAGCGCGCTGAAACGAGGGAGGCCTGCCCCTGCGAGGACTTCGTTCCTCCACCCTGCCCGCCCAACTGAGCCGCGGTCCGTCAGGCGCGGAGGGCCCGCGATCTTTCTTCCGACCGACCGATGATTTTCGGCGGCCATGGCGGTCCAACCCTCAAAACCCCTTCACGGAGGCCCCATGACCACGACGCCCCACACCGAACTCCAGCACGCCGCCCCGGCCACCCGCCTGCAGTCAGGCACGCAGTCCTCCTCGAAGAAGGCCCTGTGGACGGGACGCGTCCTGAGCGGCATCGCCGTCCTCTTCCTGCTGTTCGATGCCACCGGGAAATTGCTCCAGATTCCAGAGGCCCAGCAGGGAACGGTGGAGCTCGGCTACCCCGTGAGCGTGCTCTTCGGCTTGGGAATCACTCAACTGGCGTGCCTGGCGGTGTACCTCACGCCCCGGCTCTCCGTGCTGGGGGCCATCCTGTGGACGGGCTATCTCGGAGGCGCGGTCGCCACCCACGTCCGGGTCGGCAACCCGCTCTTCTCCCACATGCTCTTCCCCGTCTACATCGCGACGCTGCTCTGGCTGGGGCTCTGGCTGCGCGACGCGCGGCTCCGCGCCGTCCTGCCGGGCCGGGCCACGTCGCCAGAGTCTTCAGGCCGACCTGGCGCGGAACCGTAGCCCGCTCATCCCGCCAGGCCCCAGGCTGCCTGGTTCCGAGAGAAGAACGGCCCCAGGGCTCGTGCGGCAGGAAGCCCGGTCAAGTCCTCTTCGCCGTGAACGGGATGCTACGGCCACTCCATACAATTGGTGCCTCGCTGCATGGCGATTGGCGATGGCGTGCTGAACTCCGCCCGCGAGGCGAGCCTCTGTCCGATGTCCGGCACGGTCCGGCCGCCGGTTGAAGCGCGGGCTTTCCACTCGACTCAAGGCACGCGATGTTCATTTCCATTCTATCGCCCAGGAGAGAGTCGCATGCGAACCCTGTCATTGCCCCTCATCGTCGCCGCCCTCCTATCTGGCTGCAGCCAGACCCCAGACCCCACGCCAACGCCCCAGGACTCGGGCGTCCCGCAGCAGGACTCGGGCGTCCCGCAGCAGGACTCGGGCGTCCCGCCGGAAGACTCGGGCGTCCCGCCAGATGACGCGGGCACCCCGCCAGATGACGCGGGCACCCCGCCGGACGACGCGGGTGTTCCGCCAGAAGAGCCGCTTCCCACCGGCCCCCCGGTCCCGCAGGGCCCACCCAACGTGCCCGAGTTCGATCCGGCCTTCCCCGGGCAGACACGCGTCCCAGCCATCCAGACGCAGACGCCCATCCAGGTCACCGAGATTGCCTCGGGCTTCAGGAATCCCTGGGCCATCGCCTTCCTGCCCGACCAGCGCATGCTGGTGACGGAGAAGCCCACCGGCTCGCTCTACATCGTCACGCCGCAGGGCGCGAAGTCTCCCGCCGTCGCGGGGCTGCCTCCCGTGGATGGCCGTGGCCAGGGAGGCCTGCTCGACGTGGAGGTCGGCCCCGACTACGCGCAGAGCCACCTCATCTACTGGACCTATTCCGAGCCACGCCAGGGCGGCAACGGGCTCGCGGTGGCGCGTGCGAAGCTCGTGGACGGCGCGCAGCCTCGCGTGGAGGACGTCCAGGTCATCTTCCGCATGATGCCCACGCTCGAGTCGACGCTGCACTCGGGGGGACGGATGGTGTTCACCCCCGACGGCAAGCTGTTCGTCACGCTCGGGGAGCGCTCCATCCTCGCGGGCCGGGTGCAGGCTCAGAACGTGAACAGCCACTTCGGCAAGGTGGTCCGCATCAACCCCGACGGCTCCGTGCCCCAGGACAACCCCTTCGTGAACACCGAGGGGGCGAAGCCGGAAATCTGGTCGGTGGGCCACCGCAACGTCCTGTCGGCGGCGCTCGACAGCCAGCACCGGCTGTGGACGGTCGAAATGGGGCCGCGCGGGGGTGACGAGCTCAATCGCCCCGAGGCCGGCAAGGACTACGGCTGGCCCACCATCGGGTATGGCGAGGAGTACTCCGGCGCGCCCATCCACGAGAGCCCTCGGGGCCCAGGCATGGAGCAGCCCGTGTACTACTGGGACCCGGTCATTTCGCCCTCGGGGATGACCATCTACTCGGGGACCCTGTTCCCCGAGTGGCGGAACAACGTCTTCATCGGAGGCCTGTCCAGCCAGGCGCTGGTGCGGCTCATGATGCGGAATGACCACGTGGTGGGCGAGGAGCATCTCCTCAAGGACCTGGGCGCGCGCATCCGCGAGGTGGTGCAGGGCCCCGACGGAGCCCTCTACCTGCTCACCGACGCCACCAACGGAAAGCTGCTCAAGGTCACGCCGCGCTGAAGTCACCGCCGGCCACCGCATGCGCGCCACGCTCCCCGAGCGACTCGGTCCTCGGGGGGCGCGGGGCTGCGGCTCACGCCCTGCCCTCTCAACACGGCCCCGCTCCGTCCAATCCGTCCGCCTTCCGGAACCGCACCAGCCCCCGGGGTGTCTGGGGCCCGCGTCGAGCCCACAACCCCGGAGGATCCATGACGATGAGACTCGCCGTCGGCGCCCTGCTGCTGCTCTGGGGGTGCGCGACGCCTCCCGCCGCCCCGCGGCGCCCCCTGCCCGCGCAGGCAGGCCCCGTCTTCCTGGAGAATGACTGGGAGGAAGCGCTCCGAGCGGGGCGGGAGGGGCGGCGGCCCGTCCTCGTGGAGACCTGGGCCCCCTGGTGCCAGTCGTGCCGGTCCATGCGGGCCACGGTGCTGGCGTCCCCCGCCCTGGCTGAGTGGGCGGACCGCTTCGTCTGGCTCGCGGTGGACACGGACGCCGACACCAGCATGGCCTTCCTCCAGCGATACCCGGTGGACACGTGGCCCACCTTCTTCGTCCTGGAGCCAGAAACGGGTGCCGTCCTCGCGCGCTCGTTGGGTGCGGTGTCCCTCCCCCAGTTCATGGGCTTGCTCGAGCAATCCGAGCGGACCTTCCAACAAGGCCGCCTGGGCACGGAGGCGCTGGTCCGGGCGGATGCGCTCGCCCTCTCCGGTCAGCACGGCGAAGCCGCGGTGGCCTATCAACGGGCCCTGGCGCAGTTGGCCCCCGAGGACGCGCGCCGCGCGGGCGCCCTCGTGTCCTGGAGCAAATCGCTGGCCGCCACGGGCGCCTCCGCGGACTGCATGCGGGTGGCCGCGAGGGAACTGCCGAAGCTCTCGCGCGTGGACGATCGCACGAGGCTGCTGTACGTGGGCATGGGCTGCGCGCTGGACACGAACACCGATGAGGCGCGAGCGGTGCGCGGCCAGTTCGCCGAGGAGGCAAACCGGGCCCTGGGCGCGCCCGAGACCGAGCTGACTCCGCTGCAACGCTCGTCGCTCTACGAGCTGGCTTGCGAGGCCCGTGAGGCGACCGGGGACGACGCGGGGCTGCGTGAGCAGGCGCGGAGCTGGTGGGCGTTCCTCCGACTCCAGGCCACGCACGCGAACGGGGCCGAGGAGCGCGCGGCGCTCGATTCGCATCGGGTGATGGCCACCGCGCTCCTGGGCGAGCCGGACGCCGCCATTCCCCTCCTGGAGCGCAGCGAGCGGGAGCTGCCCGGGGACTACAACCCGCCGGCCCGGCTCGCGACGCTGTACCTGATGGCCGGGAGGAAGGATGAGGCGCTGACGGCGAGCAAGCGGGCCCTGGCCCTGGCCAAGGGAGTCTCCCGAGGCACCGTGCTCGCGGGCCACGCGCGCATCCTCATGGCACAGGGTGAGCAAGCTCACGCGGAGCGACTGCTGACCGAGGCCTTGCGCGAGATGGACCAGACGCCAGGCATTCCCCAGGACCATCTCCAGCGAAAGGTCCTCGAGCGAACCCTCGCGAGGCTCCGCGCGAGCAATGGTGCGTCGCCGAAGTGAACGGCGAACGGGAGGCCGCCATGACTCGGCGCTGAAAGGCTCCGCCTTCACGGGCTGGGGACAGGCGGCCAGGCGGACGGGCCCCACCATTTCGCCCGAGCCTGGCCTGTTTCGCCTACGCTGCCCGCCGTCTCCTGAAAGGCCGGTGTCCGTCGTATGGGTGGTCGTGTCCTCTCTCCAGTCCTCCTCGTCGGCGCGGGAACGGGGGAGGCCACGTGCGGCATCCTGTACCTGGCGGGCTACCTGCGGCGCGGCGGCATCGAGTCCTTCGTGCGGCTGTACGACGGGGATGAGACCGAAGCCGAGGTGACGCGCACCTTCGAGAGCCTCCTGCGCCGCGTACGCCCGAAGCTCGTGGGCATCAGCCTCAAGTGGTTCCACCACGTGGACCGCGCGCTGCTCATCGCGAGGACGGTGCGGCGGCTCGACCCCTCCATCCGCATCGTCGTGGGTGGCAACTCCGCGTCGTACTGGTGGAAGGAGCTGAGCGGCTACGACAGCATCGACCACATCGTGCTGGGCGACGGCGAGGTGCCACTGCTGGCGCTGTGCAATGGCGAGGAGGCGCCGCCCAACGTCGTAACGAGGAGTCCAGACGGCCGTCCGCGCCGGCTGCCGCTGGAGTACGTGCAGCGCGCCACGAACACGGACGACATCTATTACTCGCACTTCAACGACATCTTCCTCAGCCAGATGGACCAGCACTCGTTCTCCGGCTGGGTCGCGCCCGGCAAGGGGTGCGGTGAGAACTGCCTGTATTGCGGCGGGGCGCGAGGCAACCAGAAGGCGGACTTCGGGCGCGCGAAGCCCTTCCTGCGCGCCGAGGAGAACGTGCGCCGCGACCACCAGGAGATTGCCGGCCGGACGTGGCAGATGCGCTACGACTTCGCGGGCAGCACCGCCGGTTTCCTGAGCAGCACCTGGGCGGGCGTGGACCTGTCCCACCACTGCTGCACGTACTTCCTGTGGGGCGTGCCCCGGGTGGAGCTGGTGGCGGCGCTGGCCGCGACGTTCCAGCGCGTCTACATGGTCATCGACATCGGTTGCTTCTCCGAACAGCAGCGGCTGGAGCAGATGGGCCGGGGGCTGCTCAAGCCCTGCGCGAAGGACCGCGAGCTGCTGGAAGTCATCGACGCCTGCCGCAAGTACCCCCACCTGGACATCGAAATCTCCGGCATCGGCGGCCTGCCCTTCGCGAGCAAGGCCACCCTGGCGGAGGAATTGCGGCTCGTGGAGCGCATCATCGGCCTGGACTGCGTGGTGGGCTACCAGCGGCTCGAGGCGCAGCCCGGGGCGCTGGTGACGCAGCACCCGGCGCGCTTCGACATGGTGACGGAGGCGAAGACCTTCACGGAGTTCCTCGACTACTTCGAGCGCCGCGAGCCCGGTGATGTGTCCGTGCCGATGATTCGCTTCCGCGACGCGGGCCTGGAGGCGGCGGTCCAGGACACCTCTGACCGGGTGGACGCGCTGGCCTGGAAGCACCGCGACACGCGCAAGAGCGTCGCCATCCAGGGCAGGACGCGGCTGCGCAACACCGCGCCCTGGACCCAGCGCTTCACCCTGGGGGAGTGGCTGGGCAGCCACCGCGCCCCCGCGAACCTCGCGGGTGAGGCAGTGACGGTCCTCCGCTCCGTGGATGGCATCACGATGAGCTGCGCCCCTGCTGTCAGCCCGAGACGGTTCTCCGACCCCACGCTCACGCAGGGCGAGGACGGCGCCATCCTCCTGGCCGCCCTGGCCGCCTTCGAGCACCCCACGACTGTCTCCAGCGCCGTGTCGAAGCTCGGCGCGCAGGCACGGCTCGACCCGCATTCCGCGCGAGAGGTCATCGACCACCTGGTGGACGGACGCTTCCTCCAGCCGGCGTGAGCTTTCGCACCGCGGGGGCGGCTTCACGCGTCTTCACGCCCCCCGGCAGCAGGGGCGCAGCAAGACGGGGCTCGCCGGATTCCTCGCCCCGGGAATGGCGGGGCGAATAAACCGGCCGGAAAAGCCCATGTCACATCCGGCCCCGGCTGCGTCGTCCTGAAGTTGAACGCAGGCACTTTCGTCCTGCACGACACTCAGGAGCCGCCCATGAAGCCCCGGCTAAACCCGTACGCCGCCGCCCCCGATGCGATGAAGCTGACGCTCGATTACGGCCAGATGCTGCTGGAGTTGGGCCTGGAGAAGAGCATCCTGGAGTTCGTAAAGATCCGCGCCTCGCAGATCAACGGCTGCGCGTTCTGCATCCACATGCACACCCGGGACGCCCGCGCGCATGGGGAGACCGAGGAGCGCATCTACCTGTTGGACGCTTGGCGCGAGTCGCCTCTGTACACCGAGCGCGAGCGAGCGGCCCTGGCCTGGACGGAGGCCCTGACGCACGTTTCCCAGACGCACGCGCCCGATGAGGTCTACGCTGCCCTCAAACCGCACTTCTCGGAGCAGGAAATCGTGCACCTCACCCTGCTCATCGGGATGATCAACACCTGGAACCGCATCGCCGTGGGGTTCCGCTCCATTCACCCCGTCACCGCTCCCCGCACCGAGACCGCCTGACGTGAATCCCGCTGACGCCTTCGACCCGCTGCGCCCCCGCCTGCTCCGCATTGCCTACCGCATGCTGGGCATCGTCGCGGAGGCCGAAGACGTGGTGCAGGAGGCGTACTTGCGCTGGCACCAGACCGACCGCGCCGCCGTGCGCGACGCCGAGGCCGTGCTTGTCCGCACGGTGACTCGGTTGTGCCTGGATGTCTTGAAGTCCGCCCGCGTACGCCGCGAGGAATACGTGGGCACCTGGCTTCCGGAGCCCATCGTCGGTGCAGTGGAGGATGATGACTTGACGCTGACCCTGATGATGGCCCTGGAGCGGCTGTCCCCCCTGGAGCGAGCCGCCTTCCTCCTGCACGACGTGTTCGGCATGAACTTCGAGGAGGTGGCGAAGGCCATCGACCGCGAGCCGGCAGCATGCCGCCAGCTCGCCAGTCGCGCACGGCCCCACGTGCGCGAGGCGCGGCCCCGCTTCCCCGTGTCAGAGGCGAAGGGCCATGAGCTGGCCTCGGCCTTCTACGCCGCGTCCCGGAGCGGGGACATGGGCGCGCTCCAGGGGCTCCTGGCCCAGGATGTCGTCCTGTACTCCGACGGCGGCGGCAAGGCGAAGGCCGCCCTCAACCCAATCTATGGCCAGGAGAAGACGCTGCGCCTCTTCGAGGGATTGCTGCGCATCAGGGGCGTGAACTCCTCGCAACTGGTGCACGAGGGATTCATCGACGGACTGCCCGCCTTCGTCACAGTGGAAAAGGACGGCACGCTCCAGACGACGGCCCTGGGCATCGAAGATGGCCGAGTCGTCACTATCTACGTCACTCGCAACCCCGACAAGCTCCAGGGTATCCGCAGGCTCGTGGGAGACAAGCTGTCGCCCTGACATGGGCCACGGTTTCAGGCGTTCGTTCAAGGCGTGACGAAGCACGCATGGATGCGCCCGGCGTCTGTCCATTCGCTCGCGTCCGCAGGAAGAGCGCGTTGCGACCACCCGTCCCCGCCGTGGACCCTGCCGCCGGACGAATGTTGCAAGGGGGCAATTCATGCGTGGACTGTCAAAGCAAACTCGTGGCTGGGGCGCTTTGCTCCTCGGGGGGCTACTCACCCTGGCGTGCGGCGGTGAA
This sequence comes from Myxococcus xanthus, assembly GCF_013116825.1. GTDB lineage: Bacteria > Myxococcota > Myxococcia > Myxococcales > Myxococcaceae > Myxococcus > Myxococcus xanthus_B. The sequence continues at coordinate 40,799 of NZ_JABFNS010000030.1, read as the reverse complement.
GCGGAGCTGTTCGAGGGCAACTCCCCTTCGAGCGAGGACGCCGAGGCCGGGCTTCATGGTCCGGGGAGCCAGGGGCCCTACCCGAACTGGGCGACACCGACCTTCGCGAATAATGCCCAGGTGGCCGAGGACGGAAACCAGTTCTTCGTGGCCTGGAACGACGGCCGCCCCGGCCGCTTCTACGCGGCGCGCGTCTCGAAGAATGGCCGGCTGCTGGACCCGGATGCCATCTCCCTCAACCCCGGGCTTCGCCCCGACGCCTACTACCATGCGACCGCGTTCGATGGCCGTCAGTTCCTCGTCGTCTGGACCGGGGACAACTCCATCTTCCTGACGCGTGTCAACCGGAACGGGACATTGGACGGCCCGCCAGTCACGCTCTTCACCCCCACCGACCACTGGCCCGCGGGCTCCCCCGGCATCGCCTGCCACGACCGCAAGTGCCTGGTGGCATGGATTGGCTTCGGCGGAACCGCCAGTGGCGCGGTCCGCGGCATCACCCTGAACACGTCGAAGCCGGGCTTCGACGTCCAGGAGGTCTTCATCTCCAACCAGTTGTCCGCCATCAACTCCTATGGCGTCTCGGTGGCATGGTCCCATGACCGGTACCTGGCGACCTGGACGGACGCTCGCTTCGGCGGCCAGGACATCTTCGCCGCGAGAATCCGGCGCACGGGCGCGGTGCTCGACCCGGACGGCTTCGTCATCTCCGCGGCGCCGGGCAATCAGAACTTCTCGGCGGTGACGGCGACGAAGCAGGGCTTCTTCGTCGCCTGGAGTGACGCACGCAATGGCACCCCCGACATCTACGGCGCCCGCGTGAAGGACGGGACGGCGAACGTCCTGGACCCCAGCGGCATCCCCATCGCCACCTCGAACACGAACGACATCACGCCCAAGGTCGCCTCCGAGGGCCACCAGGTGCTCGTCACCTGGAGCGCGCTGACGGCCGACACCGGACGCGTCCGTGGCGCCCGGGTGAAGCTGAACGGGGACGTCCGTGACCGCCACGGCTTCGCCATCTCCCGGGGCGCGGCGGCTCGCCAGCTCGTGTCCGGCAACGTGGCCTATGCCAACGACAAGTACTTCGTCGTCTACGGGCGTGCCCCCGTGCTCGATGAACCGCCCTACCAGGTCATCGTGGGGACCCGCGTGAAGCAGGATGATGTCCTGGACATCCCAGCCATCCACATTTCGCACGCGCCCTCGGTCGAACAGCTCGTGCCGTGACGCGCGCTCCGGGTCAGGCGTTGTAGGCCCGCACCACCCCTGCCTCGCGCCAGACACGCCCATGCGGCCTCGCACGTGCGTGCTGGACGCGGCCTGGGTGGAGGGCCGGGGCTGGGTGCTCCTGGAAGCCAACGCCGCGTGGGGCGCTGGGCTCAACGGCTGCGACGCGGCCGAAGCCGCCCGCTGTATCGCCGAAGCCACGCGCGCCTGAGCCGCCTCACTTCCAGGGGCGACGCGTGGCCTACAAGCCGGTCTGCGGGTCGCGTTGAACGCGGGGGCCTCAGCGGCTGAACATGGCCTTGACGCTCAGGTCGTTCTGCCGACGGACCTCGGCGACCTTCGTCGCGTCGGCAGCGGCCAGGGCCTCTGGGAGCTTCTCGGCGTCGAGGTCGGTGCAGTACACCGCCGTGCCGGCTGCTCCGCCAGGACTCCGATAAGGGGCCTGCGTCGATGGCATCGAAGCCCAGTGCGTCAACGAGCTGAAGAATCCGCTGTCGCGCCCGCGGGTCATCTGTTCCTCGGCTCGCTCGTGATTCCGCCACGCGCCCCTGCACGTGTGCGAGCAGCGCGCCCGTGGACAGGTCGACGAGTCCGCAGACCCCCGGCATGGCCCGGTGCATCAATCACACATGCGCCATGAACAATTACAGCAACACATCAAGAGGTTGTCTCTGTCGTGCGGGCTGGCAAGGCTGTGCCCCATGACAGACAAGCGGCTGAAGAGGATTGGCATGGTGGGCGGAGGCGCCATGGGGTGCGGTATCGCGCTCGAGCTCGCCATCGCCGGCAGGCAGGTGGTGCTCTACAACACGCGCGCCGACAGCAGCGAGCGGGCGCGCACAAAGCTGGAGCGAGACGTGGCGCTGCTGGTGGAGACGGGCCTGCTCGCCCCAGAACAGGCACCCGCCGCGCTCGGACGCATCCGCCGCACCACCGTGCTCGCCGAGGCCGCCGTGGAGCAGGACCTGGTCATCGAGTCCATCCCCGAGGACCTCGCCCTCAAGCAGCAGCTCTTCGGCGAACTGGACCGGCTCGCGGCCCCCGACACCGTGCTCGCCACCAACACCACCGCGCTGAGCGTGACGGCCATCGCCCGGGACTGCACGCGGCCCGAGCGCGTCCTCTCTGCCCACTACTACCTGCCCGCGCACCTCATCCCGCTGGTGGACATCATCCCCGGCGAAAAGACGTCCCCCGACGCGGTCGAGACGGTGCGGCGGTTCCTCGAAGAGCTGGGCAAATCGCCGGTGGTGTTCTCCAGGGACGTGCCGGGCTCGGTGGGCCCGCGCCTGCAGCAGGCCCTCATCGGCGAGGCCATCCGGCTGGTGCAGGAGGGCGTGGCCACGCCGGAGATGGTGGACCGCGTGCTCACCCAGGGCGTCGGACGGCGCCTGGGCGCGTCGGGTGTCTTCGACCGGCTGGACCTGGTGGGGCTGGACTTCATGACGGCCCTCCTCCGTGGCACCGGCCGCCCCGTACCGCCCGTGCTCGCGCAGAAGGTGGAGCGGGGCGAGCTGGGCCAGAAGACGGGCCAGGGCTTCTACACCTGGACGCCCGAATCCACCGCCGCCTACGAGGAGCGCATGGCCCGCCACCTCGCCACCCAGCTTCGTGAGGACCGGGCGGCGGGCCGCCTCCGCACTCCCACGGCGGAGCTGGCGGAATGAGGACGGAGACCGTCCTGCTGGATTCGGCGGTGCTGTCAGACTTCCTGGTGGACGCCATCCGCGAGTACACCACGTGCACCCCGGAGCTCCCGCCCCGGAGCTGGGCCGTGCTGCTGGGACGCGTCGCCGGCGACGCCATGCGCGTGGAGCGTGTTCACTTCGCCACCAACGTCCGCGAGACGGATGAGGGCGTGCTCCAGGAGTTCGACACCACCATCATCCCCCGCTTCGGCGCCTGCTACGCCAACGGGCGTCGTGGCTTCTGGTGCGAGCCGCGTGAGTTGTTGCGAATCACCACCGAGGCCGAGGCCCAGGGACTGGAAGTGCTCGGCTCCATCCACCTGCACCCGGACTGGCACCGCATTGGCCCGCCCCACGAGCGCGGCCTGCGCGTCAGCCAGGAGCCCACGCCCATGGATCGCCACCTCTTCCAGGGCAGCGGCTGGCCGCTCAACATGATTCTCTACCTGGAGAGGCGCGAGGGTCGGCTCTATCACTCGGTTGGAGCGTGGGCTCCGCCCGATGACCAGGAGGCCGGCGCGGGCTGTCGCGCGCTGGCCATCCGCATGGAGACTCCGGAGCGGTGAACCGTAACCCTTTGAAGGTGGACGAGACGCGCTTGAGTTCTCGGATCGCCCTTGGTGCCGTAACGCCGGCCCGGTAAGCCGGGCTCTCCCCACCACGCATGCCGAGCGCTTCGAGCATGTCTCCCGTGGGGACGAGCGCAGCAGGTACAGGGGCCTGGCAGGACGCCTGGCAGGACGCATCAAGCCTGCTAGGGTTGAGTCATTCAACGAGGTGGCACCGATGTCGATCTACGAAATGACCGTTCCCTGCTTCGCGCAGATGCTGCGCGCGTTGCAAGGTCTCCTGAAGAAGGGGGAGGCGCATGCTCGCGCGCTGGGCTGCGACTCGAAGAACCTGCTCCAGTCGCGACTTGCACCTGACATGCACAATCTGGCCAGCCAGGTGCAGTTCGCCTGTACCCAGGCTCAGGAGGCAGTGCTGCGGCTGGGCCAGCAGCCGCTGTCAGCGCTAGACGCGCCGGATGACATGGAACAAGCGAACGCCTTGATTGAGCGAACGCTACAACTGCTGTCGGGTGCTGACCGGGCGCGGATAGAGGAAGGTGCACAACGCCAACTGTCCATCGAGTTGCCCAATGGCATGGCCTTCGACATGACCGGCAGCGAATACGCGCGGAACTGGGTGACACCGCAGTTCTACTTTCACCTGGTCACGGCCTACAGCATTCTGCGGCACAACGGTGTGCAGCTTGGCAAGGCCGACTACGTCCCGCACATGTTCGCCTACCTGCGCCAGCCAGCGGCCTGAGCCGAGAGCGTCGGCGCTCAATGACTGCAGAAGACTTGGAATTCAACGTCATTCTCCCGGGTCCCGACGCAGTCATTGGCTGTCCGCACTGTGGAGCCCTCCATCGGTGCGGGCCCCTGGCCTCCGGAAATACGTTCGACGCCGTGCTCAGGAGTGATGGCTGGTTCGAAGCTCCCATGCTGCCGCTACCCCCTTGGTTGCGCGCTGCATGAGCTGCCATGCGTTCTTCTGGGTCGCGCGTGCTGTCGCGCTGGGGCAGTTGGCCGTACGACGGGGCAAGGCATTGCGCGCACATGGATGCTTGAGGAGGTAGGCTGCGATGCTGCGGCGCCCAGCCCAACACCACGCATCCATCAGATTGCGCTCATGAAGCTCGACAAGCCCGACAACCTGTTCGCAGCCATCGAGCAGTGCGATGTCTTCGCGGTGGAGGACCTGCTGGCCAAGGGGGCCGATCCCGATGAAGTCGACCTCGACGGGTATCAGGCCACGCCGTTGGCGTATGCCTGCAGTCACGGTGACGAGGCCGCCGTGCGCGCGCTGCTGGACGCGAAGGCCGCGCCGGATGCAGCGGCCTTCCAGCCGCCGTTGGTCGCGGCCACTGAACATGGCTTTGCCGCTCTTGTGAGCTTGCTGGTGAAGGCCGGCGCGGATGTGAACGTGGGGGACGAAACCGGCGCCAGCGCGCTGTGGACGGCCGCCGCGAATGGCTTTGCCGACATCGCACGATGCCTGGTGGAAGCCGGCGCGGATCGCGAGCAGGCGGACAACGACGGAAAGCTGCCCTCCATCGTGGCGTTGGAGAATGGCCATGTCGCGCTGTCGAACTACCTGAGCGATCCAGCGAGCTACCCGGCCACGCATTCCTTCTGGCGCGGCAGCAAGAAGCGCGCGCGGCAGGCGGCGGAGGCGCGGCGCGCACAGGTTGTCGACAGGGCCACGGGCACGGGCGTCCGTGGTGCCGCCGCCGAACCCGAATGGACGTTCTCCGGCGGCATGGCACGCAGCCAGTGGGCGACCCAGGACTTCCCTTCGGTGGCCGCTACCGGCAACCTCGAACTGGTGGGGCGGATGCTGGACGCCGGCCTCGACCCCGACTGGATCCAGTTCAAGGGCAACCCGACGGCGCTGATGCTGGCCGCGCGCAGCGGCGAACTGGGTGCGGTGGACCTCCTGCTCGCACGCAGAGCCAAGGTGAACCACCGCACGGACAAGGGACTCACCGCGCTGCACATGGCGCTGTTCAAACCGTCGGCCCGCGTGCACGGCCCCATCATTCGCAGCCTCTTGGCCGCGGGGGCCGATCCCAACGTCCCCGACGATGAAGGACAACGACCGCTCCAGCGCGCGCTGGCGCATGCGATGCCGGCGCTCGTACAGGCATTGCTCGAAGCCGGTGCCGATCCGTTCATTCGCGACCGCGCCGGCCGCATGCCGGTCGACTGGGCGCCAACCGATGGCAAGCACGCCGGCGCCATCCGCAAGTTGCTGGAGACGGCGCGCAAGGGGCGGACGGACGACTGAGCAACCGCACCAATACCAGCACCATGGGCGACGTCTGTCGTCGCCCATGGTGTGCGGGACTAGCGAGCCGGGACGCGCAGGCCCAGGTCGTGCGGCGGCAGGTAGAGCTGCTCAGCAGGCATTGCCTGTCCTTCGTTGTCCTGCCCCCACGTCACCACGGTGCCATCGGCGAGGAAGGCCTGGCTCGCGTTGCTCGTGACGGCAATGCCTACCACGTCCCTCACGTCGGAGGACGGGGCGCTGGCGCTTTCGCCCCAGGCCACGACGGTGCCATCCGCCTTCAAAGCCAGGACGAAGGAATCGCCTCCCGCGATGGCCACGACCTCCGTGAGGTCGGCGGGGACACTCAGGTCCGAGGGAAGGTCACCGCCCCATGCCACCACGGTGCCATCCGCCTGGAGGGCGAAGGCGGTCCTTCGCGACGTGGCCACGCTCACCACGTCGGTGAGCCCCGCCGGAACCGGGTGGATGTCGGCCAGGGAGGGCCCACCCCAGACGGAGACGTGATTGGAAGTAAGGACACCCACGCCCCAATGCGCCCCGTAGGCGACGGTCTCCTGGGGCACCACCCACACGGTGGTGGTGGTGGTGTGCCGCCGCCAGGGAACGCCCGGCGTCACGACGACGTCGCGCTCGCCCGGAGCGACGTGGTGCGCCACCCGCGCCACCACCTCCGTGTCGGACCAGGAGATGAAGTCGGTGACGGCTTCTCCTCCCACCGTGACGGTGAAGGGGCCGCGCTCGGCGCCGAAGCCGGAGCCCGTCAAGGTTAGGTGTCCCCCCTGGACCGCCAGCTTGGACGCGGAGACCTCGAGCGCGCCCAGCCGCGACAGGGACAGGCTGACCGGCTGGGGCCCGCCTTCGCGCACGTCCAGCGCGGCCTCCGCCTTCGCGTAGTTCGCCTTGCTGGCCGCCAGGGTGTGGCGCCCCTGGGGCACGCCCTCGAGGACGAAGTACCCCTGGGCATCCGTCGTCGCGGTGGCGCCATGGCCAGAGAGCGACACGGTGACCCCCTCGTGGCGGCTTTCGCCTTCGAGCTGGATGGTGCCCACCACCACGCCGGGCCTGCGCCGCAGCGTGATGTTGACCACCGTGGTCTCCTGATTCCGCACCACCACGCTCCGCTCTTGAATCTCATAGCCCGTCCAATAGGCGGACAGCGTGTACGTCCCCACGATGAGGCCATTGAAGGAGAAGCGGCCCTGGGCGTCCGTCAATACGGAGGCGTTGCTCTCCACCAGCGCCACCGAGATGCCCGATGTGGTGTTGGCGTCCTCCAGCAGGACCACGCCCGAGATGTTCCCGCGAACGCGGGACAGCGTCAGGCTGACCTGCGCCTGCTCGCCGGCGCGAACCTCCACGGTACGTTGGCCCGTGGCGAAGCCGTCCTTCTGGGCCTCCAAGGTGTAGGAGCCCGTGGGGACGCCGGTGAGGGTGAACTGGCCCGCGGTGTTCGTGCGCGCGCTGAAGGCCGTCCCCGCCAGGGTGACGTTGATGTCCACCGGTGAGATCCCGCCCTCGAGTTGAATGACACCGGCCACGTTGCCCCGCTCGCGCGTCAGCGAGAGCGAGACGCTGGCCGCCTGGTTCTCCTGCACCTGGACGGACTCGCGCGCCACGGCGTAGCCGCTCAACCGCGCTTCCACCGTGTACGTGCCCGCGGCCACGTTGTTGAAGGTGAAGCTGCCCTGGCTGTTCGTGGTCGTGGTGGCCCCCGTCTCCGCCAGCGTGACGGTGATGCCGCCGTGGCTGCTCGCGCCTTCGAGCACGGCCGTGCCCACCACGCGGCCCTGGGCCCGTACCAGCGTGAAGGCGACCGTGGCAGCAGCGCCCGTGCGCACCGTGACGGATTGCTGCACCACCGCGTAGCCCTCCTTCTGGGCGGTCAGGGTGTAGGTGCCCAGCGGAAGCCCGGTGAAGGTGAACTGGCCTTGGGCGTTCGTCGTCGTGTTGGCGCCCGTCTGCGTCACGGTGATGGTGACGCCCGAGGGGGTGGCTCCGTCCGACAGTTGGACGGTGCCCGCCACGTCCCCGCGTACGAGCAACAACGTCAGGTTGACCTGGCTCGGCTGGTTCACGCGGACCTCCACGGTCTGCTGCGCGTCCACGTAGCTCTCCCGCCGCACCCGCAGGGTGTACGTGCCCGTCATCACGTTCTCGATGTTGAACTGTCCCTCGGCATTCGTGGTCGCGTTGAGGGACGCTTCCACCAGGGTGACGACGGCGCCGGCGTGGTTGCTCGAGCCTTCGAGTTGGATGACGCCGGTCACGCTGCTCCGCTCGCGTGACAGGGAGAGGTTGACCAGGGTTGAGCCCGTACCTCGCACCTCCACCGTCTGCTGCGTCGCCAGGAAGTTCGTCTTCTGGAGCGCCACCGTGTAGGTGCCCTGGGACAGGTCGGAGAAGGTGAAGAGCCCCGTCGCGTCCGTCGTCGTCTTGGCGCCCGTCTCCACCAGGGTGACGTTGACGCCCGAGGCATCCAGGACGCCCTCCACCTTGACATTGCCGAGGATTGAACCCCGTCCACGCACGAGGTCGAGCCTCACGGAGGCCGACGCTCCCGTGGCGACCGTGACGGACTGTCGAGCCTCCGAGTAGCCGGGCATTTTCGCCACCACGATGTGCGTGCCCGGGGCGACGTTCTCCAGGGTGAAGCGGCCGTCAGTGGCCGTGGTGGTGCTCAGCGAAGCGCCTTCCACGGAGACGCTGATGCCCGCGTGGGACGAGGCCCCCTCCAGGATGGCCTGGCCTTCGATGCGCCCGCCCTGCGTCCCCGAATCGGGCTGGGTCCCCGCGTCGGAGGGGGTCGTGGAGGTCGAGGAACAGGCGGAGAGGGCCAGCAGGAGGGCCCAGAGCCAGGAAGGACGTATGAGGCGCATGGGGTGTGCCACTCGGAGGAATCGGGAATGGGAAGGACTGCCAGAGAACGGCGCAGCGCCTGACGGTACATGGATTCTACGATTCCGTGGAATGGCGTGGCCGCGGCAGGCGTGTGGTGGGATGCGCCGCGCCCGCGCCGGCCTTCCGCCCTGGCACGCTCCTCCCGGGCCCCGCATGCGCACGCCCCCGCATTCCTGATATGCGACTGCGTCGTCCGCTCCCGCCATGCCCCAGCTTCTGGTCCTCCCCGACGGCCGCCGCCTCCCTTTGGACAAGCCCGTCATCTCCGTGGGCTCCGACGCCACCTGTGACGCCGTGCTCCTTGCGCCCGGCGTGAAGCCGAGCCACGCGCTGCTGTTCCGCGACGCACGAGGCTGGAGCGTGTCACCAGCGGGCAAGGGCTGTGACATCAAGGTGCGAGGGCGGCGCGTGGACCTGGCGCCCCTGGAGCCTGGGGACCGCTTCCGCGTGGGCATGGTGGAGTTGGAGCTCATCGAAGCGGTGGAGTCCGTCGCGGATGATGCGGCGGAGGTGGCCCCCCGGCGACAGGACGGACGGCTGGTGGCGGTGCTGGCGGAGCTGTCCTCGCGGCTGCTGGTGCAGCGCCCCCCCCTGGAGCTGCTGGAGGTGGCGATGCGGGGGCTCGCCGACGTGGTGGGCGCGGACGTGGGCTTCCTCGTCGCCGCGGACGCTCGGGAGGGACCTCGGCGCGTGCTGTGTTCCACGGGCGCCCGACCCGACGCGGCGGTGGTGGACAGCCTCGTGGACCGGGTGCTGACCTCGGGTGCCCCGGTGCGTGTGGCCGACGTAGCGGCGGACGCGGCGCTGGCCCGGGCGCCCAGCATGGAAGCACTGCGGCTGGGCTCCGCGCTGGTGGTGCCGCTGCGCGTGGAGCCGGTGCCGCTGTCCGTGGTGTACCTGGGACGGAGGTTGGGTGCTCCGGCCTTTTCAGCGGTGGCGCTGGAGGAGGCCATGGCGCTCTCCGCGCTGACGGCGCTGCTCCTGTCGACCCGGCGCGAATTGACGGAGCTGCGCGCGCAGGTGGAGGGCCTCACCCGCCGCATCGAAGCCGCGACGTTCGAGGGCCTCATCGGCGAGTCCCCTTCGATGCGCGCCCTGTACCGGCAGGTGGAGCGACTGGGGCCCACGCCGCTCAACGTCCTCGTCACAGGCGAGACAGGGACGGGCAAGGAGCTGGTGGCGCGGGCACTCCACCGGCGCAGTGGCCGGCGCGGCCGGCTGGTGGCCATCAACTGCGCGGCGCTGCCGGAGAGCCTCATCGAGCGCGAGCTGTTCGGCCATGCGCGTGGCGCGTTCACTGGCGCGGGGACGGAGCGGGCGGGACTGGTGGAAGCGGCTGACGGCGGCACCCTCTTCCTGGATGAGATTGGGGACATGCCGCTGTCGCTCCAGACGCGTTTGCTGCGCGTGGTGCAGGAGCGCGAGGTCACCCGCCTGGGCGAACACCAGCCGCGCAAGGTGGACGTGCGCGTGGTGTCCGCGACCCATGTGGCCCTGGAGGAGGCGGTGCGGCGGGGCACCTTCCGCGCGGACCTGCGCTTCCGGCTGGAAGAGGTGCGCGTGGACGTACCGCCGCTGAGAGCGCGTGGTGAGGACGTGCTGCTCATCGCCCACCATGTGCTGACGCAAGAGGCGCGCAAGGCGCGAGGCTTCACGCAGAAGGCCGCGGAGGCGCTGCGGGGGCACCCCTTCCCTGGCAACGTGCGAGAGCTGGCATCGCGCGTGCGCCGCGCGGCGGTGTTGGCGACGGACGAGTTGTTGAGCCCCGAGGACCTGGAGCTGGGCGGCGACACCGCGCCCATGATTCCCCTGGAGGAGGCGCGGGAGGCGTTCGTCCAGCGCTACGTGCGCGAGGCCATTGCCCGCTGCGGCGGCAGCAAGAAGGACGCGGCGGCGGCGCTGGGCATCGGTCTTCGCTCGCTGTTTCGCTACCTCGGCGAGGGGGACTGACAGGCCGCCTCCTCTGGAGGGCTGGTCCGCGTGCCAGTCCTGGCACGTTTCCCCCAGCGGCGGGTGCTCGGAGGGCCAGGGGCGTCATGCAACCCCGTGGAATCGGGGCAGTTCGATGTCTCGCCAGGCCTGGGCACGCACGTTGCACTGGTGTTGCCCATCGCACGCAGGCGGAGAACCGCCACGGTGCAGATGAACCTGACGGAGACGACGATGAAGCATGTGGTGATGGGATTGTTCCTGGCGCTGACGGTCATGGGCTGCGGCAGCACGAAGGACGATGACGGTGAGGGGCCCGACGGCAACCCCAACGAGCAGAGCGCGGGGCTGTGCAGCGCGAGCAAGGCATGTCCCTCCGGGCAGTTCTGCTTCAACGGCCTGTGTGCCATCGGCTGTCAGTCGAACGGGGACTGCGCGGCGGACCAGTACTGCGACCTCGAGGACACGGGCATGGCCGTCTCCTTTTGCAAGAACAAGAAGGTGCCGACCTGCAACTCCAACAGCCAGTGCCTGAGCAACCAGGTCTGCATCGAGGGCCTGTGCAGCCTGGCGCCTCCGCCCAACCCGCCCTCGTGCAACCCGAACACCAGCGACTTCAAGGACGGCTGCGACACCTATGCGGTGTGCCTGGACGCGGCGGACGAGGGCTCGCAGCAGCCGTACTGCGCCAGCTTCGCGCCCTGCCCCGAGGATGGCGTGTGCCCCACGGGCCTGGGCGGCGCGGTGTGCAACGACGGCTACCTGCCCAACAAGGGCCGCTTCTGCATGCAGGGGCTCTGCAGTGACAACTCGAACTGCCCCTCGGCGTGGAGCTGCGTGAAGCCCTTCTCCGGCGCGGTCCTCGGGTTCTGCAGCCCGGGTGCCTTCGGCTTCCCGTGCGCGGAGAACAGCCACTGCAAGAGCGGCCAGTGCTTTGGCGCGCCGGGCGTCATGGGCACCTGCATGTAGCTGGCGAAGACGGCCCCGTGTTCCCTCCACGAGGAGCACGGGGCCTCTGGCGTTGTTGGGGGGTGCTCTCCGAGCCTCCCTCCGCCTAGAGTCGCCCGGGCCTTGGTGATGCGCCGACTCCTCCTGCTCTCGTTGTTGCCCGCGCTGGTGCTGCTCGTCGCGCCGGGCTGTCCGCTCGACATCCGAATCCGCTGTGACGAACCCGACGGCTGTCCCCAGGGGCAGGTCTGCGTGCGAGGTGACTGCGAGCCCGTCGACACGGTGCGGATTGGGGATGCCTGCGGCGAGCATGCGGACTGCGGGCCGGGGCGCACCTGTGGCACGGGCTTTCCGGGCGGGTATTGTCTGCTGGCGTGCTCCGACGCGGCGCCCTGCCCGGCAGGAAGCGTGTGCGCGCCGGGGCTGGGGCAGTGTCTGCGAACCTGTGGCGAGGCCTGTGCTCGGCCAGGCTACGGATGTGGGCACGTGCCCGACGCGTCCGGCCCCCTGAGCGCATGTGTGCCGGTGACGACGTCGACGGACGGGGGATGCACCGGCTCGGGATGCGAGGTGCCGGACGCCGGCTGTACGGGCTCGGGATGCGAGGTGCCGGATGCCGGCTGTACGGGCTCGGGATGCGGGGCGCCGGATGCCGGATGCGCGAGCACGGTGGAGGTGGGAGGAGCATGCACGCGGCCGTGCGAGTGCGCGGATGCGGCGGCGGCCTGTGTCGGCGGGACGTGCACGCTGACGTGCTCGACGGACTTCACGTGTCGCGACGGGCGACGGTGCTCCAATGCGAGCTGTGTCGTGGGGGCTCGGATTGGAGAGGCGTGCAGGGACACATTCGAGTGCTCCGACTTCGCCAGTTGCCCCAGGGAGCGAATGCGGTGCGAGGAGAAGTGCAACCCGGGGAGCGGCCTCTGCGAGCCGGGCTACCAATGTGCTCCGGACGGGCTGTGCGTACAGGAGTGCTCGGGCACCCCGGTCTCGGTGGGAGAGGACTGCGAGAACTCGCTGGACTGCGCGCCCTGTAGCGTGTGCCTGTCATCCGGGGCGGAGCTGCGATGCCGGCAGCCGTGCCGACTGGACCGGGACTGCCCCGGCGGGGCGACGGGCGCCTGCGAGCAGGTGGGAGACACGAAGGCCTGTCGGCTGTCGCTGTAATTTGCCCGGTTGCTCGCGGGAGCGCGCTCCCGGAGAATGCCCGGGTGATGACGGGTGAAGTGCTTGCGGGCCGCTACCGACTCGAGCGGGAGTTGGGGCGTGGGGGAATGGCCACGGTCTTCCTGGCCACGGACGTGCGGCTGTCGCGCCCGGTCGCGCTGAAGCGGATGCACCCGGGAGGCGGCACGGGCCGCGCGGAGCGCTTCCGGCGGGAGGCCGAGCTGGCCGCCTCGCTCCATCATCCCAACGTCCTGGAGGTCCACGACTATGGCGAGGATGAGGCCCATGGCCCCTTCCTCGTCTGCGAGTGGGTGCGGGGCGAAGACCTCCGCGCGCTGGCGGGGAGGCTCTCGCCGGTGCCTCCCGAGGCGGTAATGGTGTTGGGCTGGGAGCTCGCCCGGGCGCTGGCGGCGGCGCACGCACGCGGCATCGTCCACCGCGACGTGAAGCCCGACAACGTGCTGGTGGCGGAAGGCGGGCCGCTGAAGCTGGCGGACTTTGGACTCGCCGCGATGGAGGACCAGGAGCGCCTCACGAGCACCGGGGCGGTGACAGGCTCGCTGCCATACATGGCGCCCGAGCGCATCGACACAGGCGCGTACTCCCCTGCCTCGGATGTGTACGCAGTGGGTGTCATCCTGTTCGAGCTGTGCTCAGGCACCACGCCGCACGCGGGCAAGGGCGCGGCGCATCTGGCCGCGTCGGTGATGACGAAGGATGCGCCACCGCTGACGGAGGTGGTGCCGGGCACGCCCGAGCCCTTGTCCGCGCTGGTCGCGCGGTGCCTGGCGAAGGATGCACGGGACAGACCTCGCGACGGGGCCGCGCTGGCGTTGGCGTTGGAGGGGCTGCTCCAACGAGAGGTCGGCCCGCCTGCAGACGTAGCGCGGGAGTTCTTGGGAGACCCGGTGCCCCGTGCCGGTCAATGGCGACGGGCCCGCTTCGAGCGGTTGCTGGAGGAGGGGCGCGGATTGCTGGCGCGCGGCGAGGGGGCGCGGGCCGCGAAGGTCCTCAACGCCGCGCTGTCGCTGGAGCCGACGTCCGCCGAGGTGGTGGCGCTGCTGCGCCAACGGCCGAGGCGCTCCACGTGGAGGGCTATCGCCGTGGGCGCCGGGCTCGTGCTCTGCGCGACCGCGGGCTGGTGGATGAGGCCGGACCAGGGCGTCGGAGGCGTGAAGACACCGCGTGGCGCGGAGCCCTCGTCAGGGCAGACGTCCCCCCGAACGACATCCGTTGACGGCGCCTCCACGGGTGAACGCCTTCATGCGCCCACGCCCCCGGACCAGGAGAGGGCCGCCCCGGGGACGGAGCCCGGCATGCTGGACGCCTCCCGGGAACCGGGGCCTTCGGCTGAAAGTGACACCCCGAATCTGGCCGGGGCATTCGTGCCGACAGAACGCGCGGCGGACGGTGCCGGGGCGAAGCGGGCTCGACCATCCGCTTCGACAGGGCGTTCGGGTGGCATGGATTCCGCGAAGCGGGCCGTATCAGCCTTGCCGACAGGGCACTCGGCGGGAGCCGAGTCCACAGGGGCCGCGCGGCCCTTGGCGCCGGCGCCAGGGCCGGACGTGGAAACCACCCTCCCCGCGCGTCCCGCCATGTTGAAGGTGACGGCGCGCCCGTGGGCGGAGGTGTTCGTGAACGGCGAGAGCCACGGCTACACACCTCGTGTGCGTGAACTCTCGCTGCCAGCGGGGACCTACCGGCTGCGCTTCGTCAACCCGCTGTGCGACGAGGTCGAGCAGGAGGTGACGCTCGCGCCGGGGGAGACCGTGACGCGCGACGTGGTCTTGTCACCGCGAAAGGCGGAGGTGCGCATCCACGCGCCCGCGGGCGCGCGGCTCTTCGTGGACGGACGGGAAGTGGGCGTCGCCCCCCTGTCCGGTCCGGTGATGGTCGACCATGGACGCCACACGGTGACGGCACGCCGCGCGGGTGAACCGCCCTTGGTGCGAGAGGTGGACGTGGTCGCCGGTCGTCGTCTCGAAGTGGCGCTGGACGTGACGCCATGATGGGCGCGGCCTTGATGCTGATGGTGCTCGCGACGTCCCCGCTCGACAGCGCGCGCGGTGCCTACCAATCCGGCGAGCTGCCCAAGGCCCGCGCCGAGTTGGAGTCCCTGCTCTATCCGCTGCGGCTCGACGGAGAGGCGTTGGAAGCAGAAGCGCACCTGCTGCTCGCGGCCACCTATCACGCACAGGAGGAACTGGCCCGCGCGGAGGACGAGGTGGTGCGAGGGCTGGCCGTTCACGGTGACTCGGCGCTGGATCCGCTGCTGTATCCTCCGGACTTCCTCGCCTTCGTCGAGCGCGCGCGTGCCCAACACCAGACACGCATCGGGGAACTGCGCGCCGAGCGGAGTCCTCGGCTGTTTCCGGCGCCCTCCCCCATCGTCGACCCCATCCGCCCAGACGAGGTGCCCACCTCGCCGACGCTGACCCGTGCCTGGTATCTGGCGCCCCTAGGTGTGGGGCACTTCAAGCACGGGCGTTCAGGGATGGGCACGGCGCTGGCGGTGACGCAGGGGTTGGGACTCGCAGCGGCGGGAGTCTCCCTGGGGACCGCGCTCTCGCTGCGCGGGCCGGACGGCCGATATAGTGCGAACGACGCGGGGACCGCGCGGACGCTCAACGTGACGTACCTGGTGGGAGCCTATGTCTTCGCGGTGGCCTATGCGTATGGCGTCCTGGATGGGTTGGTGTTGACGCCTGCTCCACCGGTTCGCCCGGTTCCTTGAGGGATGGGCGGGCTTCACGCTTCGGGGCTACCGTACAACCTGGCGTCAAGCTGAGGTTGCACATGCACCCGATTCGTTCAGCCAAGATGGCGGTGGTGGGTTGTGGTCTCACCGGATTGTCCTCCACTTCCTGCCGCCTGACTGCCCGGAAGCCAATCGCATTGAGCGCGTCTGGCTGGACCTCCACGCCAACGCCGCTCGCAATCATCGCGGCCGCCCCTCCAGAAGCCCTGCGGCGCGTCCATGCCTACCTGCACGCTCGCGACGCCCAGCGGCGTGCCAGTCCTGTCCTCCGCAAGGTCCATCCGCTGCGCACCGCCTGAGCGCGTGCGAGATTCATGTTCGAGCGTTCAGGGCTTACTCCTCGGTTCCGAATTGGTGTCCATGGCGTTGTTAAGTTGTCTCTTCGCAAGGCCACGCAAGGTTCAAGCGCGCCACACGTTCGACCAGGCACGTGACGCGCTGCCTACGGAGTCTTCGACGACGTCCTGGCAGATAGGGACGAAGCCACACAAAACAAAGCCAGCCTCTCGAACTCACGGCCTCGTTCGCGTTGATAGGTTCGGACCGGCGGAGGCTCTGGCGATCCCCGCCGGTCCCACCAACCCTCCCGGAAATCCGGTGGAGCCCCTGGTTAGAACAGGTCGTGCGCGGGCCACGCGCTGACGCCGTTCACGACGCTCCACATGAGGCTGTCGAGGTTGATGTCGGGCGTGCCCGATCCGGAGCTGTTGTTCGAATTGGTCATGACGGACCAGGTGAACTCCTCGGAGCGGCTGGGTCCATAGCGGTCATCGGTGCGCACCAACAGGGCCCGAGTTCCCGGGATGTAGCCGCCGTGCCACCAGTTGGGGAGGCTGTTCACCGACCAGCCCTTGGCGTAGTTGACGGAGTTGCCCAAGGTGTCGACCGCCGTCGTGCGTGTGGTCATCGTGGTGAGCGAGCTCGCGCTCAGCAGGTCCGAAACGGTGGAGAACCCATCCGCGCGCACGGCGACGCGCAGCAAATCGATGGGCGTGGCGACCCAGCCGCCGTGCGCATCCATGCGACGCACCGGCATGCCGTACGGGCTGAAGGCACCCGCGCCAAGCTGGTAGTAGACGGGTTCGTTCGTCAGACGCGCGCTCAACGTATCGCCCCCCACGGCGAAGCTGGTGGCGCCGCTGGGCGTGAACACGTTGGCGCGCATATAGGCGTCATAGGTCATGCCCGTGACCCGCTCGATGATGCGGCCGAGGACGCTGTAGCCGAAGTTCGAATACTGGTACGTCGTCCCAGGCGCGAACTCGAGCGGCACGTTCTGCAACACCCATTGGATGAGCTGGGCGTGCGTCATGCTCGTGTTCATGAACATGGGGTCGCCCGTGCCGTCGGCGCCGTCATTGTCCCATGCGCCCGCGGTGTGCTCGAGCAGGTGCTGAACCGTGATGTTCAGGACGCGGCTGTCCGCGTAGGTGCCCTGAGCGCCGAACGTCTCACCGAGCAATCCGCCCCTACCGAAGACGCGGTCCGTCAGACGGATCTGGCCGCTTTCAATCAGCCGCATGATGCCGATGGAAGTCATCGGCTTGGACACACTGGCGACGCGGAAGCGGTGGGAGGTGTTGACCGGGGTGTTGTTGGTTCGGTCCGCCAGGCCATACCCCTTGGCGAACACGAGGCGCCCGTGACGGGTGATGGCCAGCGACAGGCCGACGGTGTTTGTGCTGGCCATCGCCTGCTGGACGGTGTCGTCAATGTGCTGCAGGTCGGCCGCGCTGAACGTCAGGTTCTGCCAGATCAGGGCGAACTCGGGCTGGCTCCCATTGTTGTGCGCCGCCACCAGGACGGGGCGATATCCCTGGTTCTTGAGGTCCGTCACGGCTTGTTGATACGCGGCGGCGGAGAGCCCATGACGCGCGGCGGTCGGAATCCCCGATGAAACCTGGAAGATGGCCGCGTACCGGTCCGTGCCGCCCACGTTGTAGCTGCTGACCTTCGCGAGCTGGTACCCCTGGGTCGCGTTGGTATTGAACGTGGACTGGTACTGGGACGCGCTCAGCCCGTGGTAGGCCCGCCAGGCCGGGCCGCTCGTCTGCTCCCAGATGGCCGCGTAGCGCTCCGCGCCACCGGACGTGTAGCCACTCACGTGCACGAGCCGGTAGCCCTGCCCCGCCCAGGTGTTGAACTCCGTCTGGTACTGGGACGCGCTCAGGTCATGGCGGGCCACCCACGCGGCACCACTGTCCACGTGGAAGATGACCGCGAAGTAGGCGACGCCTCCGACGCTGTACCCGTTGACCACCACCGGGCGGTATCCCTGCGCATCTTGATTGACGACGGTGGTCTGGTACTGCGCGGAAGTCAGCCCGTGGAAGGCCCGCCAGGCCGGGCCGCTCGTCTGCTCCCAGATGGCCGCGTAACGGGCACTGCCCCCTTCTTCGTAACCGCTGACGTAGGAGAGACGATAGCCCTGCCCCACCCACGTATTGAACTCCGTCTGATATTGGGCGGTGGTGAGCCCGTGGCGGGCAATCCAGGCATCATATGGGCCGGCCAGTGCCTGGGACTCAGCGCTGGAAGAGTCGCGGGGCTCTTCCTCTGGCACCCCGCATCCCACGAGGGATACGACCAGCGCTGACAGGACCGCCAGTAGCGGCCTCATTCTGAAAGGTTTCATGCTCGAGAGCTCCTGCTTGACGTTGGTACCGCCCACAGGAAACGAATCCAGCGTGCATTTCCCCTCAGCCGCGGACAGCAAAAAGAGAGCCCCTGGTGAAGCGAATGATGGGCCCGACCACGAGCCCCCTGATTCGGCAGAAGCGCGACGACCCGCATCCCGGACGCGCGGCCCTGGACGGCGCGCTCACTGCGTGGTGAGCGCCCTGCCCATACGTCAGGTCAGCGCCGCCGTCCGCCGCCGCCCGTCCGCCTTCCATTCCGAGGTGCCCTGCCGTGAGGGCCCCGGTGTCCCCCTGGCCTGGGGGCGCCGCGCTCCCGGTCCTGTCGCGGGAGTGGACGCTCACGGGTGGCCTCGGCGATCTCGTCCGGCATCCAGGGCCGGTCGAGCAGTTCCTGGAGCTCGAGCAGCGAGCGAGCCTCGAGCACACCCCTCCGGCCCCGGGCCACGCTGAAGCGCTGGGGACGGTCGAGCAGCGGGAGCTCCTCCTCCACCAGCGTGCGCGCGAGCTTCTCCGGCAGGTGCAGCCGCACCACACCTCGCGGGGCTCCGTCCGACAGCATCTCCACGTCGTATCCGAGCGACACCGCCTGCTCGCGCACCTCCACGGCGTCCGGGAGCGCCAGGAGCGCCTGACGCGTCGCGGGCGGCACGAGCGCGTCCAGTTCGAGCCGCAGCGGGCGCGCCTTGAAGTCGTCGAGCGTGTCCACCCCATCCAACTGCGCCTCGTAGAGCGCGGTCAGCTCCGACAACCCCAGCGGCGCGGTGGTCCCTCCCGAGCGTCGCCACAGCTCGCGCACCTCGGCGATGGCGACCCGGTGCCGGTCCACCGCGGGATGGGGGGCGTCGCCCTGCGCCAGCGCCTCGGCGAGCGCGTGCCGGGCCGCCTTGGCAAGCTCTGGCCCCCAGGCGCGCAGTACCTCCACTTCCCGTTCGAGTTCGAAGCCGAAGTACTCCACCCGCTTTTCGAGCACGACCGAGCGGAAGCGCACGTCGTACACCGGCGCCGCCGCGTGACGGCGGGCGTAGCGACGCAGCAGGGACTGGGGAAGCTGGGTCCCCTCGATGCCCGCCTGCGAGTCGCCGTTGCGGTCGGCGAAGTAGCGCAGCGTGCCCGCCACCGCGCCCAGGTTGCCACACACGCTCGTCTTCGACACGCGCGCGACCTCGCCCCAGGAGGTGCGCTCGTCGATGACCAGGTCGAAGGGCATGAAGCGTGCGAGCAGGTCGCAGAAACGCCGGTGGACGCGCGGGTCCACGAAGGGCATGCGCGCGGGCAGCACCAGCCCCACGCTCCGGAACACGCTCGCCATCGCGAGCGCCGCGTCCTCCAGGGCCTTCACCAGCACCCCACGCACCTCCGCCCAGGCCACGAGCTTCTCCGCATGGAAGACGTGGCGCGGCAGCCCCTGCACCTCCCCCACCGTGCCCGCTTCACGGAAGGCCTCGGCGTAGAGGTTGTACGCGGTCAGGTGGTCGCTGCCCGGCACGAGCAGTCCGTCCAGGTTCCGCTCCTCGCGCGTCATCCTGTGCAGCGACTCCACCGAGCTGCACACCGCGAGCACCGGCAGCAGCGCCTCCTCCGCGTTGACGATGAGCTCCGCCCACGGACGCTCCACGGGCAGGGCCTCCATCGCGCGGCCGTAGTCGGACAGCCGTCCTTCCGCGTCCACGATGCCGCGCGCCTGCAACGTCGCGAGCGCCCGGCGATAGGCATTGCGGTCCAGCGGCACGGGCAAATCCAACGCATCCGCCCGCACGCCCAGGGCCGCGGCGGTGAGCGCCACCCGCTCCGGCTCGCCCGCGAGTTGGAACTCGGGTTCAGTGGGCCGGAGCGAGGCGAAGTGCAGCGGCCTGTCGCTCAGGATGAAGACGCGCCCGCCCTCCACCCGCCCGTGCACGCGCCCCGCCATCTGCAAGAGTTCGTTGTTGCCCAGGTGCACGCGGGAGAGAACGTTGCGGCCGCGCTCCACCAGGTTCGTGAAGCGCATGTCGTCGATGACGACCGTGTCCAGCCCCGGCACGTTGAGCGCGCTCTGCCCCGCCGCCGTCATCGCGAGCACGAAGGGCCGGGGCGCCGTGCCCTCCAGGAAGGGCCGGATGGCGCGCAGCGGTTCGCCGCCGTGGTAGTGCGCCGCATGGAGCTCTGGCGCGTTCGCGCGCACGTGGGCCGCCGCCTCCTCCACGCCCGCCCGCGTGGCCAGGAACACGCCCACGCCGCGCCCCTGCTGCTGCACCTCCCGCAGGAAGTCCTCGTCAAGGAAGGACAGCGGCTGACAGCGCTCCACCTCCACCCGGGCCGCCTTCTTCGGGTCGAAGGAGGACACCTGGAGCACGTCCGCGCTGTCCAGGTAACGCGCGTAGAAGGCCGGGTCCACGGTGGCGGACAGCCAGATGAAGCGGCAGCCCGTGCGCTTGCCCAGGGCCAGGCACAGCTCCAGCTCAGCGGAGGTCTGGTGGATTTCATCCACGATGAGCGTGTCCTCGCGCCGGATGGCACCGCCCTGGAACCAGCGCCGCGCGATGCCGGTGGTGACGATGGCCACGTCCGCGAGCGGCGTCTGCGCGGTGGCCTCCCGCTCGCGGTTGACCACCGCCACCCGCAGGGGCCGCCGGCCCATGAGCTCCTCCGCGATGGCGCGGATGGCGAGCGTCTTGCCAGTGCCAGTGCCCGCGACGATGCCAAACCCCTGCCCGCTCCGGGCCAGCTCGCGGAGGCGCGCGCCGTGGTGCTCCTCCAGGTACGTGCGCAGCTCCAGCCCGAGCGCCAGCTCGATGGTTTCGCACGCGGCGCGCGTGGGCGCGATGACCACCACCCGCCCGCGCTGGGGCATGACGGCGGAGGAAGCGTCGGGGCGCGGCGGCAGGTATCGGTCGGTGGGCGTACGCACGAAGGCCAGTGATACGCACGGGCGGTGTCCAGGGGAAGCGATTCGACCGCGCAAGCCCGCCCCCGGGGAGGCAGGCAACCGTGTGCGCCAGGATGAGGCGCACGGCCACGAGCTTTGGGTGAGCAACGGACAGCCGAGCGGCACCAAGCTCTTCAGGGTGGAGGGCAACGCCGCGAGCACGAACTCCTACTCGCGAGGCGGCCCCCCCGTGCGACTGCCTCATACGACACACCTCACGACGCCGCATTCAAGACAGACCGCCGCTACCGGCAGGTGATGCAATCAAGCAAGGGGAATCTCCTATATGGGGCCCCCACCCCAAGGAGCCTCGCAATGGCAAACCCGGTTCGTTTCGCATTCACGCAGAGCGCCCAGCCCAACCTGGAGTTCATCGTCGAGTTGTCTGACGAGAAGGTGATTGCACACGCACGGAAGATTCTCTCTGGCGAGGAGAAGAACGAAGTCCATGTCCACGGGCGCATCATCAAGCGGGCCGCGGCCTACAACCCGAGGTTCTCCTTCCACCTGGACCCGAACACCATCCGCTTCTTCGAGATGGCCATCGAGGTCTGCGATGCCAACATGACGTATGTGGAAGACCACCTCGACGAGGCGGGCGGCGCATTCCTCCCGGGCGGACACTGGTGCCCGTGGGACTCCAAGCTGACGCGCGAAATCACCTGATCCCCTTCAGACAGGTCCGCGAGCAGAGCGCCCTGCGTGGCCGAAGAAGCCACGCAAAGCCGCCACCGCCTGACCTTTCCCTTTGCGCGCGGCTTCAATGAGCTGGCCCCATGCCGCGTGGTGTTGAGGCTCGAGCTGCCCCAGCCAGGCGAGCCAGGCCCCTGCTGCGCACCGCATGGGAGCGCGGACAGGGCCGCCGCGCTCCCTGCATTCACGGCCGGATGCCGGTGAGCGCGAGGCGCAGCACCCGGCTCGCGGTAAGCGGATCGTCTTCGTTGGCGACGGCAATCGCGTTCGCCAGCATCAGCAGGTCCTCCGCCGTGGCACGGGCATGAATCGCGCCTGCCGATGACGCCCGCGCCACCAGAACGCTCAACACAACGAGCAGCTTGTCGGTGGAGCAGATCTCCTCAGCGGCAAGGCCATCCGGGCCAGTCAACAGCGCTGCGGCAAGCCCGCGGTGGGTCGCCGTGTAGACCGCCAAGTCCTCGAGCCAGGCGGCCAACTCGGCGGCGGGATCCTCTCCCGGTTGCGATGATGCCCGTGCACAAAGTTGCGCGACGCCATCGCGGAATACCACCTCCAACAGCGACTGCCGCGAGGGAAAGTGCCGGTGCAGGGTCGCCGAGCCTCCCCCCGCCCGCCGCGCGATCTCCTCGAGCGACACCTGCGCACCATCCCTGCCGACCCATTCCGTGGCGGCCGCGACAATCCGCTCCCGGTTGCGCCGCCCATCCGCTCGCAACGGCTTCACATGCTCCACCGCGACCGCCTCCTCACGAGAACCCGTGTTGACAAACGGGGTGCCCCTCCGTATCGCGCGCGCCTATGGCCTTTCGCCCATGCGCTTCGAGACCTGGGCGCGCCAGCGTCGCGAGATGGCCTGACCTGCCGCCCAGTCGTCGCAGCTCCGATGCCGTGTCCAGGGCGAGCGGCGTCTCCAGCTACGTGCCGCAGACGGGTAGCACGCGGCATCCCACGAACTGGGATGGGAGCTTCGAGAGGGGCCGATGGGATGCCCCGAACCTGCTTGGCTTCGAGCTGCGCGGGAACGGGCCGGACCTGGTCGCCATCCCCCGGAATGCGGCACTGGCCGCCGAGGTCCACATCCTCCATCCGAGATGCCTCCGGGGGGGGCGGCGCCTCGAAGAATTCGAGGCGCCGTTGAGGGCGAGCGGCCGCTGATGGGGGAAGTCCGAGATGATTGAATCATCTCCGAGCCCTGGGCGCTCGGCCCCGTCATGACGAACCGGCGGCGCATAGGATGCGCCGACATGGACTTCCAGGCGCGACTCGAAGCGCTCACGCACCATCTCCGGCCCTGGTCCCCGCTCTGGTCCCGCTCCATCCTCCAGGGCTGGCCGGGGTCCGGCGCCGCCTACCCCGAGGACTGGCTGGCCTACGCAAGGTCGCTCGATGAAGCGGGCGAGCGGCGGCTGGACCAGGGAGCGCTCGCGGGTGTCCCGCCTCCGGCCCTGAGCGTGCTCCTGGACGCGCTCCAGGAACTGACGGCGCTGCCCTGGCACGAGGGCCTTCACGCGCTGACTGTCGCGGAGACGCAGGGCCTCAGCGCCAAGAAGACCCACGAGCTCGAGCGGGTGCTCGCCCTGCTCGCGCCGAGGACTCGCGTCATCCACCAGGCGGTCGATATTGGCGGCGGCATGGGACACCTCGCCCGCCTCTGTGCGCGAACGTTCGGGTGGACCTTCCACAGCATCGATCGGGACGCCGCGTTGCAGGACAAGGGTCGGCGGTGGCTGACGCGAACGCAGTCCCCAGGCGGGGACACCCTGCGTTTCATCCAATCCTCCGTCGAGGACGGGCTCCAACCACAGCTCGATCCGCTCTTCTCCGGCCAGGACCGGGCCTCGATCGGCCTGCACACCTGCGGGCCGCTCGCCCTCACGCAGCTCCGCAAGAGCCAAGGGGCGGGATTCATCCTGAACATCGGTTGCTGCTACGACAAGCTGGAGATCCCACGGGATTATCCCGTCTCCCGCATCGGGAGCGGGCATCCGCTGCCCTTCACCCCACATGCCCTGGCGCTGACGACGCGGGGACGGCATCACAAGACCGAGGAGGAGTTCGCGCGAATGAAGCGGGTGTATGCGTGGCGCTTCGCGTTCGATCTCCTATCGAGGCGGCGCTTTCCCGAACGCGGCTTCGTGAGAGCAGGGGACGCGCCCCGAGCGCTTTACGCCGAACGCTTCGCCGTCTACGCGCGCGACCGCCTGGAGCGACTGGGTCTTGAGCCCGGCATGACGGACGCCGAACTGAATGCCTTCGAGGTGTCCGTTCGCGCCGAGACACGGGATCTCTTGCTCTGCCATCTGCTGAGGGACCGCTTCGCGAGGGCGTTGGAGGTCGTGCTCCTGCTTGATCGCGCGCTCCTCCTGGAAGAATGGGGCTTCCAGGTCGAGCTCCTCCAGCTCTTCGAGCCGCGCCTGTCTCCGCGCAACCTCGCACTCATCGCATCGCGGAGCGCTTGAGCACACCCGTTGGGCGTCTGGGCAACTCACGCACTGGAGGGTGATGGTGTCTCCTCTTCCCTTGCCTGCATGGATGGGGTTTGCGCCCACCCATGCGGTGGCCAGACCCGGGAGAGGGTGCGTGAACGAGCAGGAGAAGCAGCGGCGGCTCTTGACCTACGCGAAGCGGATCGCCCCCTTGGCCGAGCCAATCGAGTCGCTCGCGGCGGAAGGCAGCGCCCCGCTCGAGCCAGGTGCCGAGGTCCTGGAGCATGCCATCAAGGCGGTCCACGCGGTGACCCGGGGTCAGGAGTCCCCGCTACGGCCAGAGGAGCTGTGGGCGCTCGAGGCCATCGTCCTGCCTCGGAACAGACCGGTCATCGACATCATCAACGGCAGCTACCTGCGCCCAGGGGCACCCTGGAGCGCCCTGGATGACGCGGAGTTCCGCAAGCCCATCGAGGCGGCCATTCCCGCCATCGGACGCGTGGAGGTTCCCGAGCACCCGACGCTGCCGTACGTTGGAACGGGTTTCGTGGTCGGTCGCGGGCTGATGATGACCAATCGCCACGTTGCCGAGCTGTTCACGCTGGGGCTGGGGATGCGGGGGCTGCGGTTCCAGCCGGGGCTCGACGACGTGCAGGTGGACTTCAAGCGGGAGCGCGGCTCGAGCGCGTCCGCGCCCTTCCGCGTGCGGCGTGTCCTGATGATTCATCCCTACTGGGACATGGCGCTGATGGAGGTCGAGGGGGTTGATGGACTGCGGCCCCTCACCCTGGATTCTCGCCACGTGGACGAGGTGCGCGAGCAGGACGTCGTCGTCATCGGGTATCCCGCGCAGGACCCACGCAACGATGCCGCGCTCCAGCACCGCATCTTCCGGGGCGTCTACCAGGTCAAGCGCCTGCAGCCGGGCAAGCTCATGGGCGCACGGCGCACCTCGAGCTTCGGCCGGATGGTGGAGGCGCTCGCGCACGACAGCTCGACGCTCGGAGGCAACTCTGGCTCGGCCATCTTGGATGCGCGCTCGGGCAAGGTGCTCGGGCTCCACTTCGGGGGCCGGTACCTCGAAGCGAACTACGCGGTGTCCGCCCATGACCTCAGCCGGGACTCCCGCGTGGTCGATGCCGGGGTGCTGTTCACGAAGACGAACGTCGGAGGACAGCTCCCATGGGCGAACGCCTGGAAGGACAACGAGGGCCCCCCGGCGGTGCCGCCCTCACCTCCTCCGCCCTCTCCCGTCCTCTTCGCCCCGGCGCCGCCCGGCGAGTCCTTGGCGCTCACCATTCCGCTCCACATCACCCTCCGCCTGGGGGTGCCCACCCTGGCGGGGAATGGCCAGACCGCGCTCGCCCCCGGGCCGGCAGTGCCCGCGCCAGTGCCAGGTCAACCCGGGGGAGGTGTGGGGGCTGGGGCACCGTCCCTGACACAGGTCGACGTCGCGGAGGCTGTCGCGGAAGCCCAGCGGACGCGGGACCTCCCCTATTACGACGCCGAGGCGGATGCGCTGGACCGGGAGCGCTACTACGAAGGTGTGCAGCCGGACTCCGACCAGGACGCGTTCTATGACGGCCTGCACAGACTCCTCGAGCGGACGCATACGGACCGCCCCTCCTACAAGCCGAGCCGCTGGCTCTACCCATGGGTGGACCGCCAGAAGGACCTCCTCCTCCGCTCGCTGTACTCGGCGGCGGGCCACTCCTTCACACTCCAGGAGATCCTCCAGAAGGATCTGGAGGTGGAGAGGGAGCGTGCGCTACGGCTCCTGGAGCGGCCACTGACAGAGCGTTTCGACGAGGGCTTCCTGGAGCAGCTCGAGTCCGCCCTGCCGTACAACTGCGAGCACGTCGTGCCCCAGTCCTGGTTCAACGCCAGTGAGCCGATGCGCGGAGACCTGCACCACCTGTTCGCCTGCGAGATGCGCTGCAACAGCTTCCGCGGCAACAATGCCTACTTCGAGTTCCCCAGCACCGAAGCCTTCCAACAAGACTGCGGGCGGGCCGAGCGGAACCGGTTCGAGCCGGGCGCCGGGAAGGGCGCCGCCGCGCGCGCCACGCTCTACTTCCTCGTCCGCTATCCCAACGCCATCAACAGCCCGGCGGAGCTCGCCGAGGAGCGGCTGGAGACGCTGCTGCGCTGGCACCAGCAAGAACGCCCCTCCGAGTGGGAGCTGCATCGGAACCAGGCCATCTTCGCCATCCAGAAGAACCGCAACCCCTTCATCGACTTCCCGGAGTGGGCGGCGCGGGTCCGCTTCGCCCGCGGACTGGGCCGCTGATCTGGCCCGGGCCCTTCCGTGCATCGCAGGGTGCAGGCGGGCAGCACCCGGGCGGCGGAGCCTCTCCCGCACGCCCGAGTCGATGACGGAGAGCTTGTGGAGCCCGAGCCGGAGCACCTCGCCGGCAGGGTCTCCAGAGCCGCTCTTTTCAGTTCTTCTTCTGGCGCACGCCCCAGCAGTCGAGGACGTACGAGAAGATCAGCGGCGCCACGATCGTCGCATCGGACTCGATCACGAAGCGGGGCGTGTCGACGTCGACCTTGTGCCAGGTGATCTTCTCGTTGGGCGGTGCGCCGCTGTAGGAGCCGAACGAGGGCGTGCTGTCGGAGATCTGGCAGAAGTAGGACCAGTAGGGGACCTCCTCCTCCAAGTCGAGGCGCAGCATCGGCACCACGCAGATCGGGAAGTCGCCGGCGATTCCCCCGCCGATCTGGAAGAAGCCGACCTTCGCGGACGAGGAGGTCTCCCGGTACCAGTCGGCGAGGGCCGCCATGTACTCGGCGCCGCCGCGGATGGGACTCCAGGTTTCCAGCTCCTTGCGCATCACGCTGGCGACGAACACGTTGCCCAGCGTGGAGTCCTCCCATCCCGGTACGAAGATCGGAAGGCGCTTCTCCGCAGCCGCCAGGAGCCACGAATGACGGGGATCCACCTGGTATGAGCCGGCCAGCGCGCCGGAGAGGAGCAGCTCGTAGAGGTACTCGTGGGGAAAGTGGCGGCGCCCGTCCCGCTCCGCCCTCTGCCAGAGCTCGAGGAGGGGGCGCTCGACCTTGCGCATCGCCTCCTCTTCCGGGATGCAGGTATCTGCCACGCGATTGAGCCCCTTGTCGCGCAACTCGGCCTCCTGCTCCGCCGTGAGGCTGCGGGGATCGGGCACCCGCACGTAGTGCTCCTGGGCCACCAGGTTGAAGACGTCCTCCTCCAGATTCGCGCCCGTGGTCGTGATCGCGTGGACCTTGTCGCGGCGGATCATCTCGGCGAGCGAGATCCCCAGCTCCGCCGTGCTCATGGCACCGGCGAGCGTCACCATCATCTTGCCACCGTCATCGGCGTGCGCCGCCCAGGCGTCCGCTGCATCCACGAGGGTCCGGGCGTTGAAGTGCCGGAAGTGGTGCCGCAGCACGCATCGAACGGAAATGGTCATGTCATGTCCTCGAATGGAGAAGGCGCCCGCTCCGCCCCCGGCGGGGACGGCACGGACGGACGAAGTGAAGGGAACGCCGCGCCTTGCAGCACGAGCGAGCCCGCCAGCTTTTCCGAACATTCGGATGGAGCACCGGCAGCGGAGGCGACAATCACGCGCCACACCGTCTGGAACCGGCAGGATTTCGCGTATCAAACGAACCCCCATGGTGCAAGCCCCCCTGCGGCCCATGCCAGGTTGCGGCGGGCTGCAGGGGCTCCTCGCTGGAAAAGACCGAGAAACGCGAAGCTGGAGCGGTGTCGGCACGACGGCCTGCCCTTCGCCGAGTCACCTCTCTGACCGGGGAGCACAGACGCGCCGCGGCGCTTGAGGACCCCGGAATCGGCTCTCCGAATCCCTTTGATGCGGCGCGGCACCTCGCCTGGCTCTCGCACCAAGCCACCCTCATGTCAGAGGGACTCGCGTTCGCGCTTCTCGACGATGTGTTCGCCGGTCAACTCGGGGTGAGCGCGAGGCCGGACGTAAGCGGATACGCGCGCCCTCTACGACCTCGTGCCATCGCAGCGGCGGAGTGGCCGCAGTGCACAGTTCCATGCCAAAGCCGCCACGCTGCATGAGCGGCACAGCGCCTTCGCCGCCTCCCCCGCCAACGCCGGTGCCCTCCGCGTTGACGTGAGACCCGGCTACCGCCGACTCGGCCTGCAGGTCCCGCCACGTCGGCCTCCGCGCAACGGGACCTCTCCAACTCCTTCTCCAGCCCCATGAATGCCTCCATTTCATGAGGACTGGAGGTTTCACACCCCCAGGGAGTCCAGCACGACAGGGCACGGTGAACGCTTACGTGGACTGGGCAAAGCTACGGAGGAGGACGCCCGATGTTGACGTGTTCGTCCACCGGCCGGGAGCATCGCTCGGCAGCCCCCGTCAGCGGCCCTCCTCGGCCCCTCCGCTCCAGCCCACACCCTCAACAGGGCCTCCCGCGCTCCTATACTTGTTGCAAGGATGCTCAGTGCTGCCGCCTCTCCCAGTACTGGCCAGAGTAGTCGCCGCAGGCAACCATTCGCAGTTGATCATTGACTCCGCCATTGATGATGCCAAGGCACTTGCCGTCGCCAAGCCACATGGCCTTGAGCTGGAAGAACCCAGGCCACGCGGTGGGCACGAGTTGCCAGTACTGGCCGGAGTAGTCACCACAAGCCGCCAGGTGCAGCTTGTCCTTGTCGCCATTATTGATGATGTCGACACACCGATTGAAGCCGGCTTGCCGGTTCTTGAGGCGGACGTACCCCGGCCAGTCCGTTGGAATCATCCGCCACTCCTGGGCTTGGGAGGTGCCGCAGTTCCTCATGGCCATCTCACCGTCGACGTGCTCGATACACTTCCCGGTGCCGAGCCACATTGAAGTGAGGTCGTAGCGCGGGTAGACGCAGAAGATATGACCGTTAGGGTTCGGCTGTGCCGTGCCAGGGATGAAACCCGCGGGACACTGAGAGCCGGAACGACCGCTCAAACGCGCCCAGACATGCCGGACCGAGGCGATGTCGTCGTCGGTCAGGTCGGGCACGTCCCAGTACAGATTCATGATGCCGGGGGGCTGGTCAAAAGGAAGCTGGTACGTCGCTTCCGAGTAGGTGTCCCCCAGGCCGAGCTGGTGGCCATACTCGTGAAGCTCGCGCTTGTAGTTCTCACTGTCGAACTCACCCCTGCCCGCCACGTTGAGGAAGGTCCAGAACTGCGCGTAGCCTCGCTCGCGGGTCTGGTCCCCCATCACCTTGTAGACTTTCAGGCTCGCATCCGTATCCGGACACGCGGTGCTTGATCCGACCAGATACAAACGGATGTTCCAGACAGCCCAGCCAGGCTGCGACTCAAGTGCATCGTTCCAGCGGTTGACCACCTGCTGCATCAAAGCCCGGTACGACTCCCGTTTACTGGCTGAGATTGGCGTGGTGTAGTTCGAGAAGATGCAGACCGGGTAGGAAATATCTCCACTAAGCTGCATGCCCCTGGCCCTCTCAAACTCCGTCAAGATCGAATAGTTGAGCGTATTGAGATAGCTCAGCTCACTTCGCGCGCCCCCAACTGCATGCTGCTCGGAGGCCGGCTCGTCCGGCGTGGCACAGCCCGCGACAACGCCCAGCGCCATCCCCAGCAGCGCGATGGTGAGGCGAGAGCAATGTGTGTCAATGCTCGGTTCATTCATGGAGTTGTTCCGGTCGGATGCTCGACGTCGACTGAGGAGTGCAAGACCCAGACTAAACCAGCAAACAAAGGCCACTTCAAACCCAAAACAATGCAGGCATTACTCTTCTTTTCCAGCAGCGTGGTTGACCGTGCCACCGCCTCCTCGGCTGTACGCCCCGAGCCTGCGCGGCTGGTGCGGTTGGCCCAGAACCGCATATGCGCCGAGGCGGTGCTCTATCTCTGACGCCCGCGTGACCACGGGTTGGTACTCGCCGCTCCCGTCCTGGATGAAAGGAAGGCGACGGCTGCCCAAACCACCGCCTCCATGAACAGCGCACAAATCAACTCGGTGACGGACGCATCCCTCGCGTTGGGCTTGAGAGAATCGGGTGCGCGGCTCAGCGAAAGGACGACCTCCACGGTCAATCGAAGAGAGGCTCCCTCAAGCAGGTGCGAAGGAGGTGCGCGCGGGGCTTGCGGCAGCGGCCAGGAAGGAGCGGATGAAGGAGAGGACACCGCCAGTAGACTGGGCCGATTTGCGCAGGAGGACGTTCGACTTCGGCGTGTTCGGCTGCGTGAGGTGTGGAGGCAGGCTTAAGGTTCGTGGCGTACGTGAAGGGGGCCCCGGGGTGCGGGCGATTCTGGAGCACCTGGGCTTGCCCACGGCCTGTGCGAGGTGGGCCCCGGCACGAGGCCCCCCCCAGGCCGCGGGGTGTTGAGGCGCAAGACAGCCACCAGGCCGGCGGCCCCTGCCACGCACCTGATGGGGGCGCGGCCTGGGCAGGCGTGTACCCCCAGGGGGTTCAATCGGTCTCTCCACCGGCCGAGAGCATCGCTCGGGAGGCCCCGTCAGCGGCCCTCCTCGGCCCCTCCGCTCCAGCCCGCACCCTCAACTAGGCCTCTATCCCGCCTATACGTCCCGGCGACGGCGCCCCATCCACGCACTGAACACCAGCATCAGCCACGGTGCGCCCACGCTCGTCGCGCCGCAGCCGCAGCCGCCCTCCGATGCGTCGGGGGCCGGGGTCGGCGTGCCCGCGTCGGTGGCTCCGGCGTCGGCCATAGTGCCCGCGTCGTCGGTTGTGCCCGCGTCGTCGGGCGTGCCCGCGTCAACCGCTGTACCCGCATCGGCCTCGGTACCGTCAGGCCCCGGGGCCACCAGCGCGGAGACCGGCACCTTCCACAGCTCGAGGCCGAGCGTCCCGTCGGTGGCTCCGAAATACACATAGCCGCCCAGTCGCGAGAAGCCGTGGGGGGAGGAGCCCGGCGTTCCCGGGTACAGGTCCTGAAGGGGCCGGGTGCCCTCGGGCGTGCCGTCGGACACCCACGGCTCCACGCCGGACGCGTCCGCCGCCGCGAAAATGAGCCGTCCCTCGGGCTCCACGGCCAGCATCTCCGACAGCGACGAGCCCTCAAGCCACCAGATTCGCGGCAGCTCCTTCACCCGCCACGTCCCCGCCTCCGTGCCGTCCGTGCGCCACAGGACGTGGGTGTCCAGGGGCTCTTCCTCGAAGAAGTACAGCACGCCCCCCATCGCCGTGGGCTGCTCCACCCGGCGCGTGGTGCGCACCTGCAGCGTGCCCTCGGGCGTGCCATCCGTCTTCCAGAGGTAGCCCGTCGGAGGGACTCCGTACGTCACGGAGCCTCCCAAGAGGAAGTAGAGCGTGGAGCCCACCACCACCGGCTTCATCGCCGTGCCCCGGCCGACGTCCTTCACGAGGCGCGTGCCCTCCGCCGTGCCGTCGGACTTCCACAGCCGGCTCCCGTCGAAGAGGTAGAGCGTGTCCCCCACGGCGGCCAGGGGCCACGCGCCGCTCGACGCGGTCCCCGGCGCGAGGTCGCCCAGCATGCGCGTCCCCTCGGGCGTTCCATCCGTGAGCCACGGCTCCTGCCCCGCGTCCGCGGTGGTGGCCAGGAAGTACACCGTGTTCCCCACTGCCAGCGCGGGAGGCCACGCCGCGCTGACGCCCCCGGGCAAAAGCGTCCGCACCGGCCACGTGTTCTCGGGGGTGCCGTCCGTGCGCCACAGCTCGCCCGCGTTGGCCCCCTTCTCCGTGGCCCTGAAGTAGAGCGCGCCCCCCGTGAAGATGAGCGGCTCCGGCCACGAGCTCCCCGCTCCCGGCACGATGTCCTTCACCAGCCGCGTCCCGCCAGCCGTCCCGTCGGAGACCCACAGCTCCTGGCCCACCTCGGTGCTCAGGGGCCTGAAGAACACCCGGCCCTCCGCGCCGCCGAAGACGGGCAGCGGGACGAACGGGGAGACGGTGGGGTGCAGCGCCACGGTTCCGGCGGCGGTGCCGTCGGTGGTCCACACCCCGTACTGCGCCCCCGGAGCGCGCCCGAGGAAGTAGAGGCGCGAGCCGATGACGGCGAGGTTCCTCGGCGTCGTGCTGTTCGTGCCCTGCGCATCCACGAGCGGCAGGGTGCCCGCCTCCGTGCCGTCGCTCCGCCAAGGGCCGAAGCGGTCCTCGACGTCCCGCCCCCGGAAGACAAGCGTCCCATTCACCTCGGCCGCGTTCGCCAGGGAGACGCCCGCCTCGACGTTCGCACCGAGGCCCAGTCGCTTCACCACCCGCGTGCCCTCGGCTGTTCCATCCGTCCGCCAGAGCTCCTGCTCGAGGCCGGGCGTCAGGTGCTGGAAGTAGTACGCGCCGCCGACCACCTGGCCGCCACGGGGCGTGGGCGTCGCCTTCACGAACACGGTGCCGGCGGCGGTGCCGTCCGTGCGCCAGACGCCGAAGCCCTCGGGTGAGCCCGCCCAGAAGAGAGTGGTTGCACCGAGCCGCACGAAGCCGAAGGGGCTCGAGTTGGTCGGGCCGGGCACGAGGTCCTTCACGAACACGGTGCCCTCCGCCGTGCCGTCCGACTTCCACAGCTCCACGCCCGTCTCCGGGGTGTAGTGCGGCAGCCAGAGCGTGTCGCCCACGGGGAACAGCCCGCAGGCACAGTTGGCCTGCCCGGCGAGCTGTTTCACCCGGACGGTGCCGCCGGGCGTGCCATCCGTGCGCCAGAGGCTGGCTCGGTCCTCGGCCGCATCGCCGCCCCGGAAGTACTGCGTCCCCTGGAAGGACGCCAGCGAGCGGGCCCCGCTCGACAGCCCCGGCAGCAGCTCCACGAAGAAGCGGGACGTGCCCTCGGGCGTGCCGTCCGTCCGCCAGCCCTCGCGCGCTCCGTTGGCGCCCGCGTCGAAGTACGCCACCCCGTCCACCACGGAGAAGTGGTAGCCGAGGCCGGAGCTTCCGGTCGTCTGCTCCCAGGGCCCGGGGATGCGCACCAGCTCCTGGGGCGTCTCCTTCGCGCACAGGAGCTCGTCCGCCGCCCCGAAGCCGCCCGACACCAGCGACAGGCACAGCCCGTTGCGCGTGGGGAAGGCGGAGTCCACGTACTTCGCCCCCCCCTGGCCCTCGGGAGCGATGACCGCGTGCGGGAGCGTGCCGGCGGCCGTGCCGTCACTGACGTAGAGCGTGATGCCACCCCACGGCAGGGAGACGACGAAGTACAGCCGCTCCTTCCACACCGTGAGCTGGGAGGGGTCTGTGCCCCAGGGCCCCGGGATGATGTCGCGCACGAGGGTGGTGCCCTGGGGCGTACCATCCGTGCGCCACAGCTCCTGGCCCACGCCCGTCCCGGTGGCCGAGAAGTAAACGGAGCCCCCCATGCGGGTGAACTGGTCCGAGAGGGAGAGCTGGCGTGCCAGGGGCGTGACGTTGAGGTCCGTCACGAGCGTCACCGGGCCCGTGGCGGGCGCCAATTCCGCGGACTGTGTGCGGAGAGGGGCGGGGTCAGATGGAGCGGCGTCACAGCCGTGGAGCGCGAGCAGGGTGAGCGGGGCCAGGAATGACAATCGAACGGACAAGGGCGGGCATCCTCCGGACTTCCGGCGTCAGGGAATGACGCCGATAAAGGCCCATCTGGCCGGCCAGAGCATCATGGTTGGGTCATGATTGGAGCATTTCCTGATGCTCCGGGGTCTCCCTCGCGCCCAGGCTGCTCAGGCGGAGAGCACCGCGCTGCGCAGCAGGTCCACGAGTGTGGCGAGCGCCGGGGCGAGTGGGCTGTGACGCTTGTGCACCGCGCTCCACTGTCGCCAGTAGCCCTTGCGCCCGAGGCCGCGGGTGACGAGCCCCCCTTGTGCCAGGTACGGCCCGAGTGACCAGCGCCCGAGGAGGGACACCCCGTGCCCGCTCCGCACCAGCTCCACCATGGCCTCGGTGAGAGGAAGCGTGCGGACGCGCAGTGCATCGGGCCTCCGTGGCAGGAGCTCTCGGCGCAAGCGCTCCTCGTCCTCCGCGGGGAGCGGGTAGAAGTAGACGGCCTGCTCTGTCAGGTCCGGTCCGCTGACGAAGGGGCGCGCGGCCAGCGGGTGGCCCGCGGGCAGCACGGCCACGAGCTCATCGCGGAAGAGGGGCGTGGAGACGAGCCCGGGAGTGCTCACGGGGTAGCAACAGAGGGCCACGTCCAGCCGGTCTTCAAGAAGGGCCGCTTCCGCCGAGCGAGTGGCTTCCACGTCCAGCCGCAGGTCCACCTCCGGGTGCGCTGTGGACAGCCCCGTCAGCACCCGCGGCAGCCACTGGTAGCAGGTGTAGCACTGGGCGGCGAGGCGCAATGGACGTGGCGGCGTGGGCGTCAGCGCGGCGCGCAGCAGGGCCTGTTCCCGTGCGAGCCTCGGCAGCACCTCGGCGGCGAGCGCCGCAAGCCGTTGGCCCGCGGGCGTGATGACCATGCGCTTGCGCACGCGTTCGAAGAGGGTGACTCCGAGCCGCGTTTCGAGCCCTGAAAGCTGGTGGCTGATCGCCGACTGGCTCAGGTACAGCCGCCGCGCCGCGCGCGTCACGCCGCCCTCCTCGAAGATGGCCTGGATGAGGCGGAGGTCTCGCGCCTCGAGGGTGCTCTCCTGGGACATATCATGAGGCTACTGCATGAACTTGGATGCCATCAATGCGTTGGACGCAACAACCCCTCTGAAGGCACATGTCTGACTCAATCCGGAGGCCCGCCCGAGGTGGGTACTCCTTCAACCGAGGAACAATGATGATGCGTCCGTCCGTGTTGGCATCCGTGGTGGTCTCCGGCCTGCTGGCGGCTTGTGGCACCGGTGCTGGCCCCGGGGATGAGGGCAGCACTCTTGACTCGCAATCCCAGACGCTTCCGGCCAATGAAGTTCGTACCTGGTACTACACGAACTCGGCGTTCGACCCCGCGGAGATGGTGGGTGAGCGGACCCAGTACTGCGACGGCTCGAACGATGAATGGGGTGTCACGACCCGGTATTACAAGCGCATCATGATGTCGTGTGACAACGGGGTCTACCAGCAGTTCGAGTGCTACGATTGCACCAAGTTCCCGTGCAAGGTGGTTCCCTGTCCGTATCAAAACTGAGCAGGGATTGAGCTGAACAAGGGCCGGGGCGGAAGTCGCTCCCCGCGGAGACGAAGGGCCCGGAGCCTTGCGATTCCGGGCCCTTCTCATTGGCGAGGAGTACGGGACTTGAACCCGTTGGCAGGGCGATAGGAAACCCCAAGCAGGACGCGCTGATACCCGCTATCGCCTTGTGCTCACGTCGTTTCGTTGTGCCGCCCCATCCCGTCTTGTCCCGTTCTCAGCCTCGCTGGAGGGGCACACTGGGGGCACATGCGGCCCACCAGGGTCAATCCGCTGACGGACGCGAGCGGCCCGAGTTCCCCGATCTCGCGGGCTCACGAGAAGCCCGTGGGAGGCTGACGGTAGCGTGTGCCCTGGCGAGGAGGAGCTGGGGAGGGGCAGGTGGAGGAGCGGGGGTGGGCGTACCGGCGGAGGCAGCCGGAGGCGACGGTGCTGTACGAGGCGGTGAGGGAGAACCTTGCCACGCTGCTGGCGGAGGCGAGCGACGTGGGGCGCGGCCTGCCCCGGTATGTGGAGCGGGACTTCTCCAGGTACCTGGAGTGCGGCGTGCTGGTGCACGGATTCGCGAGGGTGCGCTGCGAGAGCTGTAAGGACGAACTGCTCGTCGCCTTCTCGTGCAAGGGGCGAGGGGTGTGCCCCTCCTGCAACGCGAAGCGGGCGCAGGTGACGGCGGTGCACCTGGTGGAGGGGGGGCTGCTCTCGGACGTCCTCACCCTTTTCCTGCGAGCGGTGTTTGCCCTGCAACGTCGCAGGGCACGGCGGCAGGGCGTGCGCGGTGGACAGGCAGGGACTGGAACGGCGATGCCGCTACGGGGCGCGCGGTGCGCTGGCGCTGGAGCGGCTGTCACGAGCGGAGGACGGCCGCATCGCCTATCGGATGACGGGAAGCTGGATGAAATCGCCGAGGCGCCCATGGAGAACTTCGGGGGCTTCGTCCTGCTGGTGCGCCGCAATGATGCCGCGGTGAAGGCCGTGCTCAACTCCGGGCGCGAGGCGGTGCGGGAGGGCGCCGTGGCCCCCTCGCTGGGGCGCGAGCGCGGCTTCGGAAAGGTGCTCCGGGCTCAATACCTCTCGAGTATGAAGTTCTTCCCCGCGAGCGAAGCCTCGTCGTCATAGGCGCCCCGCTTGGAGCGGCGGGGCAGCTTCACCTCGGGACGCTTCACCCTCTTGTGAGGAATCTTCTCCAGCAGGAAGCGGATGCAGTTGAGCCGCGCCTTCTTCTTGTTGTCGGAGCGCAAGATGAACCAGGGCGCATACGGCGTATCCGTCGCGGCCAACATCATGTCACGCGCCTGAGAGTAATCGTACCAGCGAGTCCACGGGTACATCTGGGTCTTCTCCCGGTCCGAGGGGACCGGCAGGGCCACCACTCGGAGGAGAAGAGGGGGGGGGCTTCACTCCATGGGGGAGCCATGCCCGGGCACTGGCCCGGCGTCAGCTTCCCGGCGGTCTCGTGGATCTCCGCGCGCAGTCGCTCTCCATCCGAGGGGTCCACGGCTTTGTAGGCGATGGTGACGCCTCACGTGCCCGCCCCTCCCTCGCGTTGGAGCGGGCGCTCCACCCCACCCCTTTCAAGGAGTTGGGAGCATGTCACCTTGCGCGAGGGGGCAAGAGCCCTGGGGACAGGGCTCTTGCGGACCGGCCTGTCACGGTGAGCGGTCAATCTCCTCGGTGATGCCCACGTCCGTCACGGAACATGCGCCGCCGCTGCTCTCCACGAGGAGGAAGGACTCCGCCGGGAAGACGTTGACGCCGTGCAGGTACGAGCACTCGATGAGGGCGTTCATGTCCCGGCTGCTGCTGTAGGTGAAGACGCGGGCGGGCGCGCTGAAGTCACCGTCACCGCCCGGCGAGGTCGCCACCGCCGTGTTGGGCTTGAAGTCCCAGGACTTCACCTTCACCTGCCAGTGGTCGCCTGGGATGCAGCAGTCCGCCACCTTGACGTCGAGTTGCTTCGTGCCCGGGCAGCTCACGGCGTAGCGCTGAATCTGGCCGGGACGCGACAGAAGGCAGGAGAGGTGAATCTGCTGCCCGCCATCGGACAGCTGGGTGATTTGGGGCTGGCGCTGGCCCGTGGAGCGGTAGTTGAGCTCGCCCACGCGCGGCGCCGCCTCCGCGGGCTCGCCGGCGGCTGGCGGCTCCGCGGATGCGAGCGGCGAGACGCCGAGCGCGGCGCAATACAGGACGAGAGAAGCGAGCCTCCGGAGCTTCATGAAGGAATCGGTCATGACGTATCTTTCTGCTGGCGCGAGAGAAGGACCTGCGCTCCAGGTAGCGCCCCGCCTGAGAGCAGCGGGGAAATAGGCATACGGAGCCGGGCCGGGCAGTGTTTCCGAGGGGCATGCATGCGTTCATGTCGTGAAAGCCAGCGTCTCCTCACGCCTGCGACTCTCCCGCGGCCTCATTCAGGGGCTGGCACGGAAGCACCACCGTGAACCTCGAGCCCAGGCCCGGCGTGCTGTCCACGCGCACCGTGCCGCCCATGGCCTCCGTGAGGCTCCGAACGATGTAGAGGCCGAGCCCGAATCCGCCGTAGTGCCGGGTGGGCACCGCGCGCTCGAACCGCTCGAAGATGTGGAGCAGGCGCTCGGGCGGGATTCCAATGCCGTGGTCCTCCACCACGAGCTCGGCCGTCCCCTCCCCGCGTGAGAGCGAAATCTCGA
The DNA here is from genome assembly GCF_013116825.1 of Myxococcus xanthus. Lineage (GTDB taxonomy): Bacteria > Myxococcota > Myxococcia > Myxococcales > Myxococcaceae > Myxococcus > Myxococcus xanthus_B. The sequence goes on along the minus strand of NZ_JABFNS010000030.1, from coordinate 3,008 downwards.
TGGGCCTGCCCTCGCCGAACTTGAGGGCATTGCCGAGGAGGTTCGCCACCACCTGGTCCAGCCTGCTCCGGTCCCACATCCCCTCGACGGGCCCTTCGGCGCGCACGTCCACCCGCGACCCGGTTCGGGCGGCGGTCTCGATGAACCGCTCCATGACCTCGCCCACGACGGCCAGGAAGTCCACGCGCTCCAGGTGGAGCTTGAGCCGCCCGGCGTGCAGCCGCGAGACATCCAGCACGTCGTCCACTAGGCGCATGAGGCGCTGCACCTGCTTCTCGGCCGACTCGAGGGCCTGCATGAGCCGCTCTGCGGAGGGGCGCTCGTTTCGTCTCCGCAGCACCGACTGAAGCACGATGTTCATGGAGGGGATGGGCGTCTTCAGCTCGTGCGCCGCGACACCGAGGAACTCCTCACGGACGCGGATGCCCTCCTGGGCCTCCTGGTAGATGTGGGCATTGTCGATGGCCATGGCCGCCCGGTGGGCCAGTTCCTCCATGAGCGCCAGGTCCGATGGCCCGAAGGGGCGCTTCGGGTCCGTGCGGCCCATGGAGATGGCCCCCAGCGTCCGTCCGCGCGCCATGAGCGGCACGGCCATGCCGCTCCGGGTCCCCAGTTCGCGGATGAGCCGGGCATTCTCGGCGTCGAGGCTGTAGTCGTGCATATCGGGCTCCGAGAGCTCGGAGCGCAGGAAGGGCTTGCCGGACCATGACGCTGATGGCCGGCTGGAACGAGCGCCATTGGGGCAGATAGCGCTCCTCCAGCTCGCGCAGGACCCTCTGCTTCGCGGGGTCGGAGTGAAACCCGGCCACCCAGCGAATCCTGCCGTCCGCTTCGGCCACATCGACGATGCACCAGTCGGCGAACGTTGGCGCGACGAGGCGAGCCAGGCGCTGGAGCGTGGTCGGGTAGTCGAGCGACCCGGCGAGCAGCGCGCTCGCGTCGGATAGGAAGCGCACGGCCTTCTCCGCGCGCATGCGCTCCCTCAAGCAGGTGCGCAGGAGGCGAGCGCGGGGCTTGAGGCGGCGGCCAGCACGGAGCCGATGAAGGAGAAGACGCCGCGAGTGGACTGGGCCGAGTTGCTCAGGAGGACGTTCGACCTCGACGTGTTCGCCTGCATGAGGTGTGGAGGCAGGCGGCGGGTCTTGGCGTACGTGAAGGGGGCCCCCGGGGTGCGGGCGATTCTGGAGCACCTGGGCTTGCCCACGGCCTGTGCGAGGTGGGCCCCGGCACGAGGGCCCCCCCAGGCCGCGGGGTGTTGAGGCGCAAGACAGCCACCAGGTCGGCGGCCCCTGCCACGCACCTGATGGGAGCGCGGCCTGGGCAGGCGTGTACCCCAAGGGGGTTCAATCGGTCTCTCCACCGGCCGAGAGCATCGCTCGGGAGGCCCCGTCAGCGGCCCTCCTCGGCCCCTCCGCTCCAGCCCTCACCCTCAACAGCGCCTCTATCCCGCCTATACGTATGCGTCCCAGGCGCCTCCGGATTGCCGACCAGGACGCGCACGGAGGTGCTGCCCTCCGCCAGCAGCGCTCGGGCCGTGGCTCCGCCCTGTCGCCCCGTGGCGGCGGTGACGAGGACAGTCGGGTGACGACGCATCGGCAGCTCCTTGGAAGTGGGGCCCCCGCTTGTGTTCGCGTTGACTACGGAGGGGTCCCCCGTTTGCCAAGGAAAGGGGCGGACAAATGCCTTTCAAAATCCGGAGCGCCGGCCTCCATTCATCTGGCGACGCTGCCCACGCCGTCTGGAGGAACACCTTGAGCCTGCTGCTTGCCCTGAGTCTCGTCGCGCCCACGTCGCTTGCCCAATCGCCGTCCTCGCCCCGTGATGAGACCGTGCGGGTTCGCATCGAGACCGACGCCCCCGAGGTCAGCCTCTTCCGCGTCACGAGCGAGGGATACGGCACCGTCGCCACCACGAGAGGTACGGGCACCGTGGGCATCGTCCACTACCAGCGCGAGTGCATGATGCCCTGCGACGTCACCCTTCGCGACCCGACGACGGACTTCTTCATTGCGGGGTCTGGCATCACGCCCTCACGGCGCTTCACGCTGTTGGACCACGGGCGGGATGTGTCCCTGAAGGTCGACCCGGGCAGCTCCGGACTGCGAACCACCGGCTGGCTCGCCACCATCTTCGGCGTCTCCCTGGCGGTGGCGGGTGGGGTGCTGATGGCCCTCGACGGCACGGTGTCCTCCGACTCATCCCTTCCGAAGGACAACACCTTGCGCAAGGTGGGCATGGGCTCGCTGATTGGTGGCGGCGCACTGGTGGCGATTGGACTCCCCCTCTTCATCTTCAACGGGACGGATGTGAAGCTCGCGCCGAACAAGCTGATGGGGAACCGGGGAATCGACCTCTGATACAGAGGTCACCCGGATGAGCCACCTCCAGTGCGCCCGCGTGTCCTCATGACCCCACCCCTCTTCCTGGGGGTGGTCCTCCCGCTCCTCGCCACCGCGTCGCCAGCGCCTTCGTCGGCGCGGTGGGGACTGCATTGGAATGCGCCCTCGGAGTGCATCCAGGCGGCGCCCCTGGCGCGCGCTGTGGAGGCTCGCCTGGGACGCTCCGTGTTCGGGGCCCTGCCGGATGTGCTCATCCATGGCGTGCTGGAGCCGGCGTCCTCGTCGGGGTGGTCCGCGAGGCTCACGCTCGTGGACGCTCGGGGTACCGTCCTGGGCAGCCGCGACATCGACTCCGCCACGCCCGCGTGCGCGGACATTGAGCGTCGGCTCGTGCTGGTCCTCGCATTGATGATCGACCCGGAGGCCCTGCGTCCCCGGGAGCCCGCCCCGGTGCCCTCGGAGGTCGTGCCTCCCGCCGAGGAGGCACCACCGCTCCCCGAAGCGCCCGACACGACGGTGGAGGAGGACGTCCCAGCCGAGGAGTCATCCCCACCGACTCGCGCGGCGCCGTGGCCGGGTCGCTCGACGGTGTCCGTCTCCGCGCTGACGACGACGGGGTTCTCGGACGGCCTCGCATGGGGAGGCCGCTTCGGCTGGCGGGGGGCGGGG
>NZ_JABFNS010000309.1 GCF_013116825.1 Myxococcus xanthus | reverse complement strand
CCATGATCTGGTCGCGCGTGAGAACCCGGCCCGCGCGTTCGGCCAGCGCCACCAGCAGGTCGAACTGGTAGGAGGTGAGGTCCGCCGGCTGGCCGCCCACGGTGACGGAGCGCGCGTCGCGGTCGATCTCCAGCGTGCCGAAGCGCATGGCCTGCGACGGCGCGGCGGGCCCGGTCTCGCGGCGGCGCAGGATGGCGCGGATGCGCGCGAGCAGTTCGCGCGGCTCGAAGGGCTTGGGCAGGTAGTCGTCGGCCCCCAGCTCCAGCCCGATGATGCGGTCCATCGGGTCGCCCTTGGCCGTCAGCATCAGCACCGGCACCTGGGCCGCGGCGCCGGGCAGCGAGCGGATGCGGCGGCACACGTCGAGCCCGTCCATGTCGGGCAGCATCAGGTCCAGGATCACCAGGTCGGGCAGCGCGCCGGCATCGCCGCCCTGGAGGCGCGCCATGCCGCTCTGGCCGTCGGCCATGTGGGTGACCTC
>NZ_JABFNS010000308.1 GCF_013116825.1 Myxococcus xanthus | reverse complement strand
GCAGTTGCACCAGCTGAGGCGTGTTCGCCGCAAGCCATCCCAGACTGAAAACAACGAGGTCTTCTTTCTTCATCACACGCCCTTTCGTTAAAGCAGCCTCGTTTGTAAATTTTTAGTTTGGATGTTTCTAGATACCGGTGCAGTCAATTATCGCTTTTTATGCAAAAAAACTCAATGATGACAATGGTTTAGATGCATAATTCTTGTTCTCTGGCACTTCGAGCTTAGTTCACGAAACGGCCGGAAATCCAATTTTCGTGAACTGATCGTGCTCTGGAAGCGCATGAACTTCAGGAAACAGACCATGGATGGAGTGATCAAGGCAGCCGGTCGTGCTGCGCCGACCCAGGTGGCTCGGCTCTACATGCGTGTCAGCACCGAAGAGCAGGATCTGGAAAGACAGGAAGCGATCATTGCCGCGGCGAAGGCAGCGGGCTTCTACCTGGCAGGCATCTACCGGGAAAAAGCTTCTGGTGCCCGTGT
>NZ_JABFNS010000307.1 GCF_013116825.1 Myxococcus xanthus | reverse complement strand
TCCGGGAAGCGCCAGGACGGCCCGGGCCGCCGCGTCGGCGATGGCTTCGGGGTTCGTGGCTGTCAGGGTGGCAGCCACCTGATAGCCTGCGCGGGCGAAGGCGGGCGGAGGGCCGGAGACGGCGTCACTCTCCACCAGGGCTTCGCCCAGCAGACGGGGCTCGGCGCCGGCCCACTCCAGTTCCTCGAAGAGGTGGGCCTCGAAACCCGCGCGGCAGGTCCACAGCCAGCGCCCGGGCCGGGCAGCCAGCGTCCGGG
>NZ_JABFNS010000306.1 GCF_013116825.1 Myxococcus xanthus | reverse complement strand
ACCCCAGCCGCATGAAGGCCGGCTACTCGCCGCCGCCGAAGCCCCGCGGCGATGCCGACGGCGCCTTCGAGCGCGCGCCCGTGAAGATCGAGGCCGAGTACTACAGCGGCGTGGAGCACCACAACCCGATGGAGATGCACGCCTCCACCGTGCTGCGCGGGGACGACGGCCACCTCACCATCTACGACAAGACGCAGAGCCCGCAGAACAGCCGCTGGCTGGTCTCGCGCGTGTTCGGCCTGGGCGAAGACGAAGTCACCGTGCGCAACCCGTTCGTGGGCGGCGCCTTCGGCTCCGGGCTGCGCCCGCAGTACCAGCTCGTGCTCGCGGTGATGGCGGCGCTGCACCTGCAGTGCTCCGTGCGCGTGGTGCTCACGCGCCAGCAGATGTTCACCTTCGGCCACCGGCCCGAGACCTGGCAGCGCCTGAAGCTCGCGGCCGACCGCGACGGCACGCTGCGCGCCATCGTGCACGAGGCGGTGGCGGAAACCTCGCGCATGGAGGACTACGT
>NZ_JABFNS010000305.1 GCF_013116825.1 Myxococcus xanthus | reverse complement strand
GGTAAAAACCGTAGCTATTTTTGGCCCCACAAAATTTACCCAAACTTCACCTTGGCAAAATCAAAACGCAAAATTAGTACACTTAGATCTAGCTTGTATGCCTTGTATGCAAAAAACCTGCCCTTTAAAACACCACAAATGCATGAAAGATTTAAAGCCTCAAAGGGTTATAGAAGAAGCTAGAAATTTACTTAAAAACCCTCATCTATAATCTGACAAAGCGTGTGTATGATTAAAATGTGCATTTCTTGAATTCTAGCCGTATCATCGCTTGGCACAACAAGATTATGATCACAAAGCTTATTCATCATTCCACCGCCCTTTCCACTAAGCCCTAAACAAAGCATATTAAGTTCTTTTGCTTTTTTAAAAGCTTCTAAAACATTGGGACTTTTTCCACTGGTTGAAATGCCGATTAAAACATCATTTTCATTTCCTAAAGCCTCCACTTGTCTTGAAAAAACAAACTCAAAACCATAGTCATTTCCTATAGCACTAAGCGCTGAAGTATCGGTTGTAAG
>NZ_JABFNS010000304.1 GCF_013116825.1 Myxococcus xanthus | reverse complement strand
CCCGCCCCCCTCGCGCGCCGCGGCCCGCCATCCTCACGCTCTCCGCGCGGACCCCTCAGGGGCTGCGCGCGCGGGCCCGGCAGTTGCTCGACGTGCTCGAGGCGCGGCCGGCGTGGGATGGCGACGCGCTGACGTCGCTCGCCTTCACGCTGCAAGTGGGCCGTGAGCCCATGGCCGCCCGGCTCGCCTTCGCGGCGACGGACCTGTCCACCTGCCGGGAGCGGCTGCGAACGTTCGTGTCATGCGAGGCGCAAGCGCCCGCGCCGCGCGCACAGGGCCTCTTCACGGCGGTCCTCTCCGAGGCGGCCCTTCAGCGCGCGTCCCCCGGCGAGGCGGCGCTCCTGGAGCGCGTGGCCCAAGGCGCGCACGACGACATCGCGCGCGAATGGACGGAGGGCACGCCCTGGCCCTGGGCAGCCCTCTACGGGGAGCACCCACCGCACCGGCTCGCGCTGCCCACCTACCCCTTCGAGGGCGAGCGGTACTGGCTCGACGCCGCGGAGCCCCCCCGCGTGGCTGTCTCTTATACA
>NZ_JABFNS010000303.1 GCF_013116825.1 Myxococcus xanthus | reverse complement strand
CGGGGTGCGCAGCTCCACCTGGGCGGCAAGAAGCAGGAGGGCCGCGTTGCGCTGGCGTGCGGAGGTGCCCTGGGGAAATGTGACTTCGGCTTCCGGCTGTAATTCGCAGCCGCTGCTGTGAAGGGCCAGCTTCACCTCTACGCGCGCCCCTATGAGCGCCCTGCGAAGTGCCACCGACACGAGGGCGTCGGTGGCTTGTTCCTTTGTCGCCATGGCGAGCCTTACTCCTCAGCCTTCGGGGCGAAGTGCGCGGCAGCCTCGGTGGCGCCCATGGCCGTGAGTTCCCGGTGCACCGCGCGCATGAAGAAGCGGGTCCGACTCGGCAGGCCCGCGTCGCGCCAGGCCTTGTCCAGGGCGTCCAGGGCCTCTGCGTCGAGGGAGAGGGGGATGACGCGCTTGCCGTCCTCGCGAACCTTCACCTCGCGCTCGGGGCGGGGGCCTACGTTGATTCGTCCAGCCTCCGCCTCCCGAATCTTCCACTGGAGGTAGTCGACGTTGCTGCTGCCCGTCGGGCGCCCGACGACTTCGCGGTACTTC
>NZ_JABFNS010000302.1 GCF_013116825.1 Myxococcus xanthus | reverse complement strand
GACTTTCGAGTCGCGTCAGGTCAACCAGGTCAACGTTTCCGAGTAACAATCTAGCTGAAAACTTAGGGCTTGCTGTTTGGTTTTGAAGGACTGAGTCCGTGCGACTTGGCTCTTTGAGAATGAAGGACGCTGTAGGGTTTGCCGAAGCGATAGCCCCTGGGCCTATAGCTCAGCTGGCTAGAGCGCGCGCCTGATAAGCGCGAGGTCGGTGGTTCAAGTCCACCTAGGCCCACCATTTTCTCCCTGAAGAGGAGGAAGGCGGTGACGCGCACCCCATCAGCTCCACACAAGTTTTCTCTGAGGTATGGAGAAGCGTTCTTTGACAAGTGCATACGAAGGGTAAGTTCAATTTCTGCTGAGAGAAGTTCTCGCAGAAGCCCTGACGAAAGTACCCCGCTGACGCCGTGAGGCGAAGGTGAGGGGAATGAAGTCAGGTGCTTTTGAATCAAGCGTAAGTAACAAGAAGTCTTCCAGGCTTGCTGCGAAGAGCAGGAGTCTGGGCCTTGGTTTCGAGTTTCGACAATCCGCCGGGAGGCGGGCGTGAAACAAGAGATTAGGGCAAGTAAGCTACTAAGGGCGTGCGGTGGATGCCTAGGTGCCAAGAGGC
>NZ_JABFNS010000301.1 GCF_013116825.1 Myxococcus xanthus | reverse complement strand
GTGTGCCTGGAGCGCTCGGTGGACATGGTGGTGGCGCTGCTGGGCGTGCTGAAGGCGGGGGCGGCCTACGTGCCGGTGGACCCTGCGTACCCGAAGGAGCGTCTGGGGTGGATGCTGGAGGACACCGGTGCGTCGGTGCTGCTGACGCACGAGAAGTGGAAGTCGGTGCTTCCGCCCAGCACCGCGCGAGTGGTGTGCCTGGACAGTGAAGCGGGCGAAGTGGCGAAGCAACCGGTGACGAAGCCGGCGGTGCAGGTGGGCCCGGAGTCGCTGGCGTACGTCATCTTCACGTCAGGAAGCACGGGGCGTCCGAAGGGAGCGATGAATGCGCACGGTGGCGTCGTCAACCGGCTGAAGTGGATGCAGGAGGAGTACGGGCTTGGCGGCACGGACGTGGTGCTGCAGAAGACGCCCTTCAGCTTCGACGTGTCGGTGTGGGAGTTCTTCTGGCCGCTGCTGGCGGGGGCGAAGCTGGTGGTGGCGCGTCCTGGAGGGCACCAGGAGCCGGCGTACCTGGTGAAGCTGATGAAGGCGGAGGGCGTGACGACGGTGCACTTCGTGCCGTCGATGCTGCGCGCCTTCGTGGAGGAGCCCGGGCTGGAGGGGCTGGGAAGCCTGCGGCGGGTGGTGTGCAGCGGCGAGGCGTTGAGCGCGGAGTTGGTGAAGAAGGCGTACG
>NZ_JABFNS010000300.1 GCF_013116825.1 Myxococcus xanthus | reverse complement strand
TCCTGCGTCGTCCATTTCCGAGCCGCGCGCGTGGCACCACTCTGCGCCTCGTACCGCTTCGTCTTGCGCCCCGTCTCGTTGAGGAGGCGCGACACCACCGAGGCCTGCTGGTGCTGGAGGTACAACTCGAAGGCCTCCCGCACCACCACCGCCTCGTACTCATTCACCACGAGGCGCTTGTCCTTCACCTCGTAGCCCAGCGGCGCGCGGCCTCCCGTCCACTTCCCCTTGCGCCGCGCGGCGGCCACCTTGTCCCGCGTGCGCTCGGAAATCATCTCGCGCTCGAACTCGGCGAAGGACATCAGCATGTTCAACGTCAGGCGCCCCATCGCGTCCGCCGTGCTGAAGTTCTGCGTCACCGAGACGAAGGACGCGCCCGCCGCGTTGAAGCGCTCCATGACTTTCGCGAAGTCGAGAAGGGAGCGCGAAAGGCGATCCACCTTGTACACCACCACCACGTCCACCCGGCCCGCGTCCACGTCCTGCAACAGTCGCTGGAAGGCGGGCCGCTCCATGTTGGCCCCGGTGAAGCCGCCGTCGTCGTAGCTCTCATCCAACAACACCCAGCCGGGCTGGCGCTGCACGTAGGAGACACAGGACTCGCGCTGGGCATCCAGCGAGTTGAACTCCATCTCCAGGCCCGCCGCCGTGGACTTGCGCGTGTAGACGGCGCAGCGCTTC
>NZ_JABFNS010000002.1 GCF_013116825.1 Myxococcus xanthus | reverse complement strand
GGTTCAGCTGTGTATAAGAGACAGGTCTCCGGCGTCACGGCCACCACCGCCGAGGAACGTCACGGCGTTGGCCACCACCTCGGTGGTGTAGTTCTTCCGGTTCTCCTTGTCCGTCCACTCGCGCGTCTGCAGGCGGCCCTCGACGTAGCACTGCCGTCCCTTCTTCAGGTACTCGCCGCAGAGCTCCGCGAGCTTTCCCCAGACGACGATGCGGTGCCACTCGGTCCGCTCCTGCTTCTGGCCATTCTTGTCGACCCAGCTCTCGCTGGTGGCAATGCGGAAGTTCGCCACCGCCTGACCACCGGGAGTGAACCGGACCTCCGGGTCCGCCCCGAGGTTGCCGATGAGGATGACCTTGTTCACGCCTCCAGCCATGACTTCATTCCTTTCTCACGAGAACCGGTCCACCAAGGACCGGTTACACCCCGGACGCACCCGCCGGGTTTGATTCCCACCTATAGCAGTGGGTACTGACACCCAGCCAGAAAGCCGCCTTCTTCCTGGGTGCCGTACGCCCGCCCGCCACCCGGCCGGGGCGGCAGGCCCGGCCGGAGGGAACTCGCGAGAAACACAGCGGATTCCGGCCTACCCGCCCGGGCGGTTGTCGGCGGTGGAGGACTCCGGCGCGTTGCCCGCGGGCGCCACCATCTGCACGGGGGTGAAGCCCTCCGGCGTCTTCGCCGGGGCCTTGGCCTCCGCCACCTTCTGCGACAGCGTGGAGTCCAGCCCCTTGGCGAAGGACGCCAGCCGCGGATCCGAAGCGCCCAGCGTGCGGCGCAGCGACTTCCAGAAGGGGTGGTCCGCCTGCCCCGCCTGCACCAGCCCCCTCGCCAGCAGCGTGGTGCACGCGTCCCGGTCACTGGCGCTGGCGGCCCGAAGCGCCACCACCAGCTCCTCCGGCGCGGTGCGGGCCACCTCGCCCAGGGCCTCGGCCATCTCCGACTGGGCCTGGGCGTCCGAGCCCGCCGCGCCCGCCAGCTCCAGCACCCGGGCCAGCGCCTCCGCGTTTCCGCCCGCCGCCAGCTCCACCATGCTGCTGACGCCCGGCACCTCCACGGACAGCACCCGCGCCACGTCCTTCAGCCGGCCGTAGACCTCGGCGGTGGCCGAATAGCTGTCCAGCAGCGTGCGCGCGCCCAGGTAATCGTGCGGGTTGGACTGGTAGAGGCTCTCCGCCAGCACCGCGCGCACGGCCGGGTCTCTCTCGCTGCGCCACGCGGTGCGCAGGAAGCCGATGTTGCGCTGGTCGCGCTGCGCGCCCAGGTCCAGGTACGTCTTGATGCGAGCGGCCACGTCGTCCACGGCGCCCGAGGGCCGCCCGCTGTCCGCCAGCGCGGCCACCGCCGTGGACGGCCCCAGGCTGGAGCCGGTGGCGGCCACCGCCGCGCCCAGCGCGTCCAGGCCCGCGACGATGGGACCGGCGCGGCCTGCGAAGTCGTTGGCCATGATGGAGAAGGTGAAGCGCTCTCCGCCCGCGCTCGTCACGTAGCCGCTCAGCGCGGACACGCTCTCCAGGGTGCCCGTCTTGGCGCGCAGCCGGCCCACCGCGTCACTGCCCTCGAAGCGGTACTTGAGCGTGCCGTCCTTGCCCGCGATGGGCACCGACGACAGGTACTCCGGCGAGAAGGGGAAGCGCTGCACCATGTGCCGCAGCAGTTGGTTGAGCTGCGTGGCGGAGAAGCGGTTGGCGTCGTTCAGCCCGCTGCCGTTCTTCATCACGTAGGTGCCGCGGGGGATGCCCACGTCGCGCTCCAGGAACTGCTCCACCACGTCCACGCCCTTGGTGAAGGAGCCCGGCGCGCCGCGCAGTTCGGCACCCATCGTCTTGAGGAGCTGCTCGGCGACGAAGTTGCTGGACAGCTTGTTGAGGCGCTTGAGGAGCACGTCGAACGTGTCCGACTGCGACACGTGCAGCATGCGGGCCTTGGTGGACGTCTTGCCCAGCTTCACCTTGCCCTTCATCTTCACGCCGCGCGTCACCAGCATCTGCTTGAGCGACTGGCCGAAGTACATGGGCGGGTTGTCGATCTTCTTCCAGACGCTGACGGCGCCGCCGCGCTCCCCCGGGAGCTGGCCGCGCACGACAATCTTCTGCTGGAGGCCCGCGGGGTCCGACGTGACGGACACCCGGCGCGCGCGCCGCGGTCCGGTGGTGAGCTGGTTCTCCACCACGAAGTAGTCGCTGGGCGGCTCCATCTCCACCACACCCTTGGCGCCCGGCGCGTTGCCGGGCCGCAGGTAGATGGCCACCGCGTTCCAGTTGAGGCTCACCGCGCCGGTGGGCGCCATGTAGGCGCGGTCCGTGTCCTCCTGGTCATAGCCGGGCGGCGTGCGCTCGGCGTCGAACCACGAGTCATCCACCACGATTTCGCCCACGTCGCGCACGCCGGCGTGCCACAGCTCCGCGACGATGCCCCACAGGCGCTCCGTCGTCATGGACGGGTCGCCCTTGCCGCGCACGTAGAGCGTCTTCACCTTGCCGTCCGCGCCCAGCTCCGGCTCCACCAGGAACTCGGTGTCGTAGCGGAACTCCGGCCCCAGCGACGCGAGCGCGGCGGCGGACGTCACCAGCTTCACGTTGGAGGCGGGGTTGAGCAGTTCGTCGGCGTTGTGGCTGAACACCACCGCGCCGTCGTCCAGGCTCTGCATGAGCACGCCCATGCGGCTGGCCTTCAGTGGCGCGCGCTGGAGGACCTGCAGCAGCGCGGACTTGAGGGCCTCGCGGTCCGCGCGCTTCTCCGCTGGAGCGGGCGCGGCGTGCGCTGCGTGAGAAAGCGACAGGAAAATAATGGCCGACGCGGCCAAGATGGAGCTGGCTCGATGGACCTGCACACTCTCTCCGGGGAAGTCAGGTGCCATTATGCGGAACGGGGCAAAAGACGGGCAAGGGTGAGTGGCTGCGTGAGTCCACGTCTGGGCGCTCGCTCTTCCAGCAGGCAGAAACCTGACATTCCAACTGTAACGGCGTGACTGACGCGAGCCCCCGGTCAGACACGCTTGTCCACGAGGTGACTTCGATGAGAGCGGTGGTGCAGCGCGTGCTGGAGGCGTCAGTGACGGTGGAGGGCCAGCGCGTGAGCGACATCGGCCCGGGCCTGCTGGTGCTGCTGGGCGTGGGCAAGGGCGACGCGGAGGCGGACGTGGCGTGGATGGTGGAGAAGCTGGCCACGCTGCGCATCTTCGAGGACGCCGCGGGGAAGATGAACCTGTCGCTGGAGGAGACGTCCCGGCAGCTCATCGTCGTCAGCCAGTTCACGCTCTACGGCGACGCGCGCAAGGGGCGCAGGCCCAGCTTCATCGACGCGATGGAGCCCGTGAGCGCCAAGGCCCTCTATGAGCGCACCTGTGAGCTGCTGCGCCAGCGCGGCCTGAGCGTGGGCACCGGCATCTTCGCCGCGGACATGAAGGTGGCGCTCGTCAACGACGGCCCCGTCACGCTGCTGCTGGAGAGCCCCGGGCCGGCCGCGCCCAAAGGCTAGATTCGGACGCCGGAGCCCTTCGTCACCAGCGCCGCCAGCCCCTGCTTCGCCAGCGCCGCGCCGCGAAGGTGCGCGGTGAGCGCGCCCAGCTCGCGAATCCAGTTGGCCGCGCGGGGCCCCAGGCCGGAGAAGGCCACCGTGAGCGGCGGCGGCTGCGGCTGCTTGCCCAGCCAGTACGCCAGCACCTCCTCCTTCTCCGGCAGCGACGGCAGCTTCATCCGCGCCTGCTCGCGGGTCAGGAGCCGCTCCAGCTTGCGCGGCAGGTTCACCTGCCAGTGCGCCACCTTCTTCGCCGGGCGCCAGGCCCAGTCCGCGAAGGCGTAGCGCGCCCCGGGGGAGTACTCGCCCCGGCCCTGGGTGGTGAACACCTGGTCCGGCGGGAACTCCGGGAAGGGCTCCCACAGGCCAGCCAGCAGCGAGGCCAGGCCCACGTCCTCACGCGGCCGGAAGCGGAAGCGGTCCCTGACGTCGCGCGAGCCCCGCGCGTCCCAGTAGGGATAGTCCGCCTCCTCCACCATCAGCGCCAGGTGCAGGGCCTCGTCCCAGCCGTCCGCGTAGCCCGCCTCCGCCGCACCGACCTCCCAGCCCGCGGGGCCTTCTGTCCAGTGCAGGAAGACGAGCCGGTCCACCAGGTCCGCCCAGGGGTCCGCGTCCACGGAGCCCACGCCGCCGGGCAGCGCCGTGGAGAGCATCCGCTCGCAGAGCATGCGCGCCTGACCGTCCCCCAGCTGCTCCTGCAGGGACTCCAGCGCGCCGGGGGCATCCCCCATGGCCCGCTCGAAGAAGGGCAGCAGGTGTTCGTGGAAGAAGCGGTCGCTGATGGGTCTCAGGACGACGTCCATGGTGCGGATGTTCCCCCCGGACCGCACGCCCACTCAAGGCCGTGCGTCTTCCTGGACGATGAGCGCGTGGATGTCCGCGGCCGTGGGCGCCTCGAGGATGGCGGCCCGGAAACGCGGGTTCTTGAAGAGACGGGAGATGCGGGCCAGGGCCTTGAGGTGGACCCCCGCGCTGTTCTCCGGCGCCACCAGGGCGAAGAACAGGTGGGTGGGCTTGCCGTCAATGGCCTCGAAGTCCACGCCCGCGCGCGACACGCCGAAGGCGGCCTGGAGCTGCCCCATGCCCGGCAGCTTGCCGTGGGGGATGGCCACACCCTCGCCGATGCCCGTGCTGCCAAGCTTCTCGCGCTCGCGCAGCACCTCCACCAGCCGGTCCGCGGTCAGCAGCGGATGGGCGCGCACCAGCGTGGCACTCAGTTCTCGCAGGACTTCAGGCTTCGTCCGCGACTGCATGTCGGCGATGACGGCTTGGGGGCTGAGGAACTCGGCGATTCTCACTGACGCTCCCGCGCTGGCGCTCCTGGTTGGCGGCAATTACTCTTCACCCCTCTTTAGCGCAAGGGTGGCCTGTCTGGACGCGCGCTCGCCGCGCTCAATGCGCATCATGACGCGAAAGGGAAACCCGTCCCACGGGCGGTAGGGACTTCCCATGAAGCGTCTGTTCCTGTCGACTGTCATCGACATCGCGTCGAGGGCGACCGGCGCATGCTCGCCGGGGTGGCCCCCACCCGCGTCCAGGCCCTCTTCGGGAGCGGCCTGGTGGACCGCCCCGCGGCGGGACGTGGGCGCGGGGCCCCACGGGCACCCGCCCCGACGCCCTCCTGCACGCGGAGGCATTCGAATCAGCGTCACACGCCGTCACCCCACTTCACCGGGTGACGGCGCGCGGAAGGTCAGCGGTCAGCGACGGCTCAGGTCCCCGTGGCGGCGATCGCCGGGGCGTGCGGCTCGATGAGGCCGTACTGGCCATCCTTGCGCCGGTAGACGATGCACAGCGACTCCGACGCCACGTTGTGGAAGACGTAGAAGTCGTTGTCCATCAGGTTCATCTGCATCACCGCATCATCCACGGTGAGCGGCTTGACGGTGAGGTGGGTGGCACGCACCTCGCGCGCCGCCTGCGACGAGGCCGCGGGCTGCGCGGGCACGACGGCGGCGGGTTTCGGCGCATCTTCACTCGCGGAGGCTTCGGCCAGCGACGTCAGCGTTTCCACGTCCGGGAGCTCGAACACGGCGTGGCGGACCCGGAGCTGCTCCACCAAATCATGCCGGTGGTGGACGCGCTCACGGCCATGGTGCGACTTCAGCTTGTCACGGTAGCGCCGCAGCTGGCGCTCGATCTTGTCCATCGCCAGGTCGATGGACGCGTACATGTCATCGCTCTTGTCGCGGCCCCGAAGGACCCACGCGCCGGAGTGGATGGTGATGTCCGCATGGTGGAGGTGGCGTTCCAACGACAGAACCACATGGGCCTCGCCGGCTCGGTCCAGCAACCGGTTCACCCTTTCGACCTTCTCGCGTGCGTACTCCTTGAGGGAATCGGACGCTCCGAACTGACGGAAGGTGATGTTGAACTGCATGCGTGGCTGCCTCCTAGGGTGAGAGGTGAGCTCCGTGACGGATCTGAAACTTTCCCAGCCCTGGAAAGCAACCCACCCCACCAGGTTGCCTGTTCCCGGACACACCACCCGTCCGAGGCAGGACATCCCGCCTGCACCTCGCGTCACTGGCAATGGCCCCTGTTTGGAACCATGCCAGGACGCGTCCGGTGACATCACGCGCCGCGTCAGCTCACGCGAGCAGCCGCCCGCCCGTCACGCCCAGCACCTCCGCGTTGACGTAGCGGGACGCATTGGAGCTGGTGTTGATGAGCGCCCCAGCCCCTCACTGCACGTTGACGACCCGCTCCTCGGAGTGGAACACCGTCGCCTCGCACGTGGCGACGCCCGTGCACTCCAGCACCTCGCCGGGCGCGGTCGCGCTCAGCGTGAGCAGGTGGGCGGCGACAGGCGTCGTCGGCAACAGGGTGAAGCGGACGACCGCCTCTTCCTGCTCCGTGGGGATGGTGGCCGTGGCGCTCCCTCCCTCGCGCAGCAGGGTGGCCGCGGCGCGGCTGGGGACCTCGCCCTCGGGCAGCCACCGGAACGAATACTCCTGGCCGCGCGTGAGCCGGTCCTCGGCGCCGGGGCCCTGGAAGGAGAAGAGGCGCTTGGCCTTCCCGTTCTTCATCACCAGGGTGATGGTGTGCGTCCCGTCCTGGAGGACGATGCGGGCGTCCTCCATGGGCTCCCGCACCCAGACGTTGGGGTCGAAGTCGTAGTAGGCCCGCGTGGGCACGCACACGTCGCGGCCCGCGGTGCCGTCCACCCCGCCCCGCTCCAGTGCCATGGGCTGGCCGTTGAAGGTGGCCGTGACGCCCTCGCGAAGCTCGGTGCACCGGTCCCCTTCCACCGCTTGCGAGAAGGTGACGGTGACGCGGTGGGCGCCCGGCTCGTCCACGCCCTCGAAGATGTCCACGTCCGACTGGGACAACGTCAGCGTCCGGTCAGAGAGTCCCGCCAGGTCCACGGCTTCCGAAGTGAGGCTGCTGCCACAACCCGACAACAGGCCCACCGCGACGAAGGCCCCCGCCGGGATGCGAAGAAGGTTGCGACGAAGAATGGGATTCATGCGGCGCCGCACCCTATACCCGCACCCCGCCGTCCGCGAGCAGCCCTTCCAACCGAACCTTCACTTCCGGCCACTCCGTGTCGACGACGCTGTAGTACGCGCTGTCACGCACCACACCGCCGCGCACCAGCTTGTGGTGGCGCAGCACCCCCTCGAAGCGAGCGCCCAGCCGCTCGATGGCCACCCGCGAACGCGCGTTGTGCTGGTCCGTCTTGAACTGCACCCGCATGACGCCGAGCGACTCGAAGGCGTGCCGCAGCAGCAGGTACTTGCACTCCGTGTTGATGCGCGTGCGCCACACGCGGCGGCCCAGCCACGTGTAGCCAATCTCCAGCGTCCGGTGGTCGCGCTGGATTTCGAGGAAGCGCGTGGTGCCCACCGGCGCGCCCGTCCGCCGCTCGATGATGACGAAGGGGCGCTCGCTCCCTCGCTCGGCCGCCTGGCAGGCGCTGTCGATGAAGGCCGCGACGTCCGCTTCGGTCCGCAGCACGCTCGAGAACCAGGTGAAGATGTCGTCCTCGCACAGCGCGGCCAGGGCCGGCGCATGCGCCATGCGCAGCGGCTCCAGGCGGACGTCGTGCCCTTCGAGCGTGACGGGCGGAACGACGAGGGGGACGCAGTCACGCCGGTGCACGGCGGAGCCGGGAGGGAGGGTGGCGCTCATGGAGCGCCCACTCTGCCCACCCGGGCGCGCCGTCGACAAGCGGCGCGCCCGAACAGCCGTGACTCCAGAACAGCCGTGACTTCAGTAGTACCGCTTGCGCTTGCTGCTGGGGAGGATGCCCAGCACCTCGCGGTACTTGGCCACCGTGCGGCGGGCAATCTCGGTGCCCTGCGAGCGCAGCAGCTCGACGATTTTCTGGTCCGAGTACGGGTTGCGGGCGTCTTCCTGCGCCACCAGCTGCTTGATGTGGTGCTTCACCGCCTCGCTCGCGGTGTCCTCACCGGAGACGCGGGCGATGGACGAGTTGAAGAAGTACTTCAGCTCGAAGATGCCCTGCGGCGTGTGCACGTACTTGCTGGTGGTGACGCGGCTCACCGTGGACTCGTGCATGCCGATGTCCTCGGCCACGTCCCGGAGGATGAGCGGCTTGAGGTGGGCAATGCCCTTGTCCAGGAAGTCCCGCTGGAACTTCACGATGCTCTCGGTGACCTTGTAGATGGTCCGCTGCCGCTGGTGGATGGAGCGGATGAGCCACATCGCGCTGCGCAGCTTGTCCTGGATGAAGTCCTTCGTCTGGCCCGGGCCCACCGCGCCCGTCTTCAGCGCGTTCCGGTAGGTGCCGGAGATGCGCAGCTTGGACAGGCCGTCATCGTTGAGCACCACCGTGTAGTCGTCCCCCATCTTGTAGACGAACACGTCGGGGGAGATGTACTGCGCGTCGTCCCCGCTGAAGTTGCGGCCCGGCTTCGGGTCCAGCTTCGGGAGCAGCCGCACCGCCCCCACCACCTCTTCCAAGGTGACCTTCAGGTCCTTGGCGATGGCGGGCAGATTCTTGCTCTCCAGGTACTTCATGTGCCGCTTGATGATGAGGCCCAACAGCGGCGCGTGCGGCTCCCGGATGCCCTGGAGCTGGATGAGCAGGCACTCCTGCAAGTCACGGGCGCCGCAGCCGCGCGGGTCCAGCATCTGGATGCGCCGCAGCGTGCGCTCCGCGACGTGCATGGGCACGTCCGCCTCGTTGGCCAGGCGGATGAGCGGATCCCCGTCCACCTCCGGCAGCTTGAGGTAGCCGTCGTCATCCAGGTTGCCCAGGATGAGCATGGCGATGCGGCGCTCGGCGTCATTCAGGCGCAGCGTGCCCAGCTGCTCCTGGATGTGGTCGACCAGGTCCGCCTTCTTGACGAGGTTGGCCTCGAACGACGGCATGTCGTCCGTGGCCACGTTGCCCTTGTTGGAGGCCGTGGTGGGCTCATTGAACTGGTAGCTGTTGAGGTACTGCTCCCAGTCGATTTCCGGGGGGCCCTCCCCGTCCGCCTTGAACTCCGTGGCGGTGTCGCTGGTGGCCGCGGGCAGGTCCACGTCCCGCGGCAGCTCCATGTTGTCTGCTTCAAGGGAGGCTTCCCCGGGTTCCTTGTCTCCCACATCTCCCGGCGCTTGCTCGTCGGGTTGCTCCAGCAGCGGGTTCTGCTCCATCTCCTCGCGGACCTGCTCGAGCAGCTCCATGCGAGACAGTTGGAGGAGCTTGATGGCTTGCTGCAGCTGCGGCGTCATCACCAGCTGCTGGGCAAGCTTCAGGCTTTGTTTCAGTTCCATCGCCATGAGACGGGGTCTCCCGGGTTGATTCGGTCCCTCTAGACAGAGGACCACCATCAAAGACCGTGCCAACGTAACAAGGAGCCCTGACTTCGTCTAGCCCCGAAACGCGGGTCCCTTGCTTGCATGCTCAGAATTCCACAAGGAATCCAGGGGCTTAAGACCACTCAGTGTGTCACATGCACGTTGACAGGTCGACGCAAAAGCGGGGCCAACCCATTCTAAGCACTCCTCTGACAGGTGGCCAGCCGTGCTCAGAGCGCTTGTTGGAGGCGGAACCGTTCCCCCAGGTAGACGGCGCGGGCCTTGGGGGACGCGGCGATCTCCGCCGGGGTGCCCTCTTCCAGGATTTGCCCCTGTGCGATGATGTACGCACGATCACAGATACCCAGGGTGTCCTGGACGTTGTGGTCGGTGATGAGGACACCCAGCCCGCGTTCGCGGAGGAGGAAGATCTGCCGCTGGAGGTCGCCCACGTTGATGGGGTCCACGCCGGCGAAGGGCTCGTCGAAGAGGATGAAGCGGGGCTGGGGGATGAGGCTGCGGGCAATCTCGGCGCGCCGGCGCTCACCGCCCGAAAGGTCTCCCCCCAGGGACTCCCCGACGTGGGTGAGGCCGAACTCGTCCAGGAGGGTGTCGGCGCGCTGCTCGCGGGCCTTGGCGTCCAGGTCCTTCTGGAGCTCCAGCACGGCCAGGAAGTTGTCGCGCACCGTGAGCTTGCGGAAGACGGAGGCTTCCTGGGGCAGGTAGCCCACGCCCCGGCGAGCGCGGCGGTGCATGGGCAGGTGCGTGAGGTCCTCGTCGCCAATGCGCACGCGTCCCGCATCCGGAGACACCAACCCCACCACCATGTTGAAGCTGGTCGTCTTCCCCGCGCCGTTGGGCCCCAGCAGGCCCACCACTTCCCCGGGGGCCACGCTGAAGGACACGCCGGCCACCACCTTCTTGCGGCCGCGGAAACTCTTCTCCAGGCCCTCGGCGATCAGCCTCGCGCTCATCGAGCCGAGCCTCCCTGGGCGGAGGGGGCCGTCCCGGAGGACGGGGCCGGACGGGGCGCTGACTGCCGCCCCTTGCGCCTGGCCGGGGTGGGGTTGGAGGGCAGCGATTCGAAGACGATGACGGCGTTCTCCACCTCCAGCCGCTCGTTGCCCAGCGTCAGCCGGACCTTCGTCCCGCGCATGTGCGTGGTGCCCTGGTGGGCCTCGGGCGAGCCCGTCACCACCAGCACGCCGCTGGGCACGTCGTATTCGGCGCGCTCGCCCTTGGCCATGCGGTCGCCGTCTACGGCATGCACCCCGCCGGTGCACACCACCCGCGTCACCTCGCGTTGAGGGGTGTAGTTGGCCGTCATCCGGTCGCACTTCAGGTCGAGCGTGCGGTGCTTCACCTTCACGTTGCCGGTGAGGGTGGCCTGGGACTTCTGGAAGGTGACGTGGTCGCCGTTGATTTGAACGGGCTCCGTCAGCTCCTTGCCGCCCAGGGGGCCCGGGGCGCGGGTCCCCGTCCCAGCGGTGGGGGCAGCCCCCCCCACGGCGGCGGGAGGCGTGCCCTGCGCGGGGGTGGCGGCGACCGCGGGCGCGGGCTGCGCGACGAAGAAGGCCATCACGAGGAACTCAATCACTCTGGCGCTCCCAGCACGGACTCCACCGAGCCCGCGAAGTTGAACGTCTCGTCCGGGAAGAACAGCTCGAAGCGGTCCGCCCTCAGCCGATAGTCAGGTCCCTTCACCGTCACGCCCTCGTTTCCATGCGCCCGCTCCGTGGTGGCGTCGTACGTCAACCGGGGAGTGCGGGCCTCCATGCCCTTCCCGGTGCGGATGATGACACCGCCCGAGGCCACCACCTGCTTGGACGCGAGGCTCCCCTCCATATTCGGGGCGCTCACCTCCACGCCGCCCTCCGTCCCGGGGGGCGCTTTCTGGGAAGAGGAGCCCGGTGGAATCCGGATGGTGGCGTCCGTGGCCCACACCTCGCCGGTGGTGCGCTGGTAGGACACCTGCCGGGCCGTGCCGGAGCGGATGAGCCGGTCGCCCTCGAAGGACTCCAGGCGCGCGCCGTGCAGCACCACCTCCGGGGGAGGCTGGCCGCCGGACGCACCCCCGCCGGAGCCCGGCTTGCAACCGGGGGCGAACACCAGGATGACGAGGCTGGCGGAGAGCAGGCGAGACACAGGGCTTCCTTATCACCCGGCGGATGCGGGCGCCGCCTCCGGAAGTGGGACGTCCTCGCTCACCGGTGGACGCGTCTTCCAGCGCTGGTGCATCCACACCCACTGCTCCGGCGTCCGCCGGATGGCGGCTTCGATTCGGCTGGACAGGGCGGCGGTGAGGGCCAGGGCGGCCGCCTCGCGGTCCGTGTCCTGGGGCACCGGGACCTCTTCCATGGACAGGCGGTACCCCGCCCCTTCGCGGTGGCAGAAGCCCGTCACCACCGCCGCGCCCGTGCGGATGGCCAGGTCCGCGGCGGCGCGCGGGGTGGCGGCCAACTGCCCGAAGAAGGGCACGAAGAGGGACTGCACCTTCGTGTCCTGGTCGATGAGGATGCCCAGGATTTCGCCGTTGCGCAGGGCGCGCAGCATGGCCCGGGCAGCGCCGTCCTGGCCGCGCCAGATGCTCCGCACCCCGCCGCGGGCCCGGAACTGGCCCACCAGCTCCGTCAGCCGGGGGTCGGTGGTCTCCTTGGCGATGCTCTGGCTGGGGTATCCGGCGCGCGCCACGCGGCGGGCGAGCAGCTCCCAGTTCCCGACGTGCCCGGACACGAAGACGACGCCGCGCCCCCGGGCCAGGGCCGTCTCCAGCACCTGCCGGTCGGCGTCCGGCCAGGCGACCAGGCGCTCCAGGGCCTCGTCCAGGGCGCCCGTGCAGGCCACCTCCAGCGCGGCGGCGGCCAGGTGGCGGAACGCGTCGCGGGCCAGCGCCTGCCGGTCCGCGTCCGACTTTTCCGGGAAGGCCACGGAAAGGGACTTGAGGGCCTTGCGGCGCTCCCCTCCGGCCAGGGTGTAGGCCAGGGCGCCCAGACGCGCCCCCAGGCTCCGGGCGACCCCCAGGGGCAGAGGTTGAAGGAGCAACAGGACGCCACGGATGAGCACGTAGCGGAGGAAACGCTTGAGGCGCTTTGCTAAGGGTGGACGCTCCACGAGGCGTTCAATATCCCATGCGCGAATACAACTTCGACGGGCTCGTTGGGCCCACCCACAATTACGGCGGTCTCTCGCCCGGCAACCTGGCGTCTCAGAGCCATGTCGGTGAACCCAGCCACCCCCGGGACGCGGCCCTCCAGGGGCTGGAAAAGATGCGCTTCGTGTCCGCCCTGGGGGTGGGACAGGCCGTGCTGCCGCCCCAGCCGCGCCCGTCCCTGCACGCGCTGAGGGCGCTGGGCTTCACGGGCTCGGACGAGGAGGTCATCACCCGGGCCGCGCGCGAGGCCGAGCACCTGCTGCGCCTGACGTCCAGCGCGTCCTCCATGTGGACGGCCAACGCGGCCACGGTGGCGCCCAGCACGGACACGGCGGATGGCCGGGTGCACCTGACGCCGGCCAACCTGTCGCAGATGTACCACCGGGCCATCGAGGCGGAGACGACGCACTCGGTGCTGCGCGCCATCTTCTCCAATGAGAAGTACTTCGCGGTGCACGCGCCGCTGCCGGGCAGCGGGCACTTCGCGGACGAGGGCGCGGCCAACCACACGCGGCTCGTCACGCCCGGGCACGCGGGCGTCCATCTGCTCGCCTGGGGCCGCAGCGCGTGGCAGGACGTACAGGGGCCCAGCCGCTTCCCCGCGCGGCAGACGCTGGAGGCCAGCCAGGCGCTGGCGCGGCTGCACCAGTTGGACGCGAAGTCGGTGCTCTTCCCGCAGCAGCACCCCGAGGGCATCGACGCGGGGGCCTTCCACACGGACGTGCTGGCGGTGGGCAACGAGCGGTTCCTGATGCTGCACGAGCTGGCCTTCGTGGACCACGCGGGGCTGCTGGCGGTGCTGCGCGAGAAGCTGGGCCAGGACTTCCGCGCGGTGGTGGCCACGAATGCGGAGCTGCCGGCGAAGGACGCGGTGAAGGCGTACCCGTTCAACTCGCAGGTGCTGACGCTGCCGGACGGCACCATGGCGATTGTGGCGCCGGTGGAGAGCCGGGAGACGCCCGCGGCGCGGCAGTTCCTGGAGCGCGTGGTGGCCGAGGACACGCCGGTGAAGGCCGTGCACTACCTGGACGTGCGCCAGTCGATGAACAACGGCGGCGGACCGGCCTGCCTGCGCCAGCGGGTGTGGCTCACGGACGAGGAGCGCGGGGCCATCAAGGCGGACGTCTTCTACACGCCCGCGCTGCATGACTCGCTGGCCGGCTGGGTGCGGCGGCACTACCGCGAGGTGCTGCGCCCCAAGGACCTGCAGGACCCGCAGCTGGCCCGGGAGACGATGACCGCGCTGGATGAGCTGACCCGCATTCTCAACCTGGGCAGCGTCTACGACTTCCAACGCTGAGGCGCACAACGGCCGCTGAGCGTCCGGCTCAGCGCGCGTCCAGAGGCTGGAAGGTGACGCCCTCCAGCTTCAGCCGGTCTGCCGCGACCGCCATGCGTTCGGTCGCGATGACGAGGGTGGGGTAATCCCTCAACCGGAACAGATCCACCTCGACGGGCAGCGTCTCCCGAGCGAGCCAGTATGTATCTGGCAGGCGCTCACTGGCCTCGCTTCCGCACTTCGCGCAGGTGGGCGCACGGGGATGCACGAAGCAGTCGGGATGCAGCCGGCCATGAAGCGCCAGTTGCAACTCGCGGAGCACCGGAGGGTTCTTCCCTCGGAAGGTCACGTCGAGACGACACCCGGTGAGTCCCCGGACGCCTTCGCCCTGCAACGCCTCCAGCGCTTCGTCGCGAATGACGAGCGTCCAGTCCTGCAATGCGAGCTGCCCGAATGCCCCTGTCGCCGCGCCTGTCAGGGGGCCGAGCCGGGTTCCGGGCTCCAGGACCGCGCCCTCGGGCGCCAGGGGCCTGACACGCTCGCGCAGTTGGGCAAAGACCTCGAAGGGGACGGGCCAGGGGTCGGAGAACGGCTTCAGCTCAGCCTTCGAGAAGCTCGACAGGTCGACACACGGATACTGCAAGCCCGCCCAGCCGCCGCCCACCCCACACTCCGTGCAGGGCTCCACGCCTGGGAGGCCCCACTTGTGCGCGGCGCGACTCAGGTTTCCCGTGAAGCGTGACGTCGTGCTCGCTTCGACTCGGTAGAACCTCACGCCCTCGCGCTCCTTCTCCTGAGAATCGCCTTCATAAGGCTTCTATCCGAGGCCCACGCATTCCGGGGGCAATGGGCATGTTGTAGAGCACGACCGGGCCGGATAGCTCGAAACGAAAGGCGAGTTCGACCGCGTGCCGCATGATGACATCCCGCGATGGGGGCCGGGGATTGGCCACCACGAACTGGCGCCATGCGTTGTTCCACGCTCCTCCCGGCCCCATGCCCTTCCCGCTGTGAATCTGCCGGTGAACGTGCTCGGGGACGACCAGGGTGAACTGGTGGATGTCGATACCCGCCGCTCGAAACCACGCCGCGAGCCGGGGTTCCTGCGGAAAGAGGTGATGTTTGATGAGCTTGCCCTGCGGTCGGGGTATCGCGGGGATGAAGACGGGAGAGCGCCGCGCCAGCGGAGCCAGCGCGAGAGGCCGTGCGTCCCCTCGAATCCCTGTACGGCGCTGCCACCAGTTTCGGTAGGTGCCCGTCCCACGGAAAGCGGGGCTGCCCGTCGCCTTCTCGACCGCCCCTACCCTCGGTGCATGCGTTACGACGTCGTCCGCCACGTCCTCGCACCGGAAGAGGCCGCAATCACCTTCATCACAAACCAGGACGAGGCAGCGCGGCTCGCTCGATGCGCTGCACCCTTCGACATCCGCTTGCCACTTCGCGGCTTCCCACTCACGCATCACGGGAGAGGACGCCGTACTGCACGCGAGCGAGCCCAGAAGGAGGCAGCAAAGCGTCAGGAGCCGTAGCAACCCGTTCATGGCGGCTCAGCCTATCCGAACGCTCGCCCGCCCTACGGACGGGCGGACGGGCGCTCCGTGGTCGGCTGCAAGCCCGAGTGTGGCAGGCACCCGTGGTCGGACGCGCTGGCGGTCATCACCTTCTTTCTAGAGGAGGTGAGATTCCCCATGATTCCCGAAGCGATACAGCACTATCTGCGCCGCAACGGGGTGCGTTTCGAGCGGTACTGGCACCCGCGTGCCGTCAGCGCTCAAGAAGTGGCCGAGTCGCTGCACGTCTCCGGCTGGCGCGTGGCCAAGTCCGTCATCGTGATGGCGGACCGGCAGCCATGGATTGTCGTCGTCCCCGCGGCGGGCACCGTCGATTTGAACCAGGTCCGAGACATGCTGGGTGCCCGGCACGTCCGCCTCGCGACCGAGCCGGAATTCTCCGGCCACTTTCCCGACTGCGAGGTGGGCGCGGAGCCCCCCTTTGGTGAGCTCTACGGCCTGCCTGTCGCCGTGGATGAATCCCTCAGTCTGGCGGAACGGCTGCTCTTCCGCGCGGGCTCCCACGAGGAGTCGCTCGAACTGCGCTTCCAGGACTTCGCCACCTTGGAGTGGCCCCTGGTGGCCTCCTTCATCGAGAAGGAGCAGCAACTCCAGGCCATCCACAACACCGGCGCGCCCAGCCGCCCCCCTGAGGAGGCGCACGCCCACGTCTGAACCGGAGCGAGGCCCGGGCGCCTAACGCGCGTCCCGAGCCTCGCCATCCACATCCGGGCCACGCAGCAGGGACTCCAGCTCCGCCTCGCGCGGGTCCTCCGACAGCGTCTTGCGCCGCGAATCCACGCGCTCGCGCTCCGCGCCTTCCAGCCGAGACACCCACGCCAGTGCCTCGGCCCGCGCGCCCGCGGGAAGATGCCGCATGCCCTCGTGGACCGAACGCGCCGCCGCGTCATAGCGACGCAGCGCCTCCTGGGTCCGCGCCACCGCGAAGAACGCATCCGCGCCAGGCGCGAGCCGGGCCGCCGTCTGCCGCCGCTCCAGTGCGTGGGAGAGCAACCCCTCGCGCTCCAGGCACGCCGCTTCCATCGCCAGCAACCGCGCGCGCTGGGCGTAGTCCGTGATGAAGGGCGCCAGCGCCTGGAGCGTGTCCTTCGCCCGCCGCGTCAGCCCCGCGTCCAGTTGCTGCGCCGCCAACTGGAAGGACAGCGCCACGTTGCCCGGGAAGCGCGCCAACAGTTGCTCCAACGCACGCAGGGCCTCCTCCCGCTTCCCCTGCGCCCGCAGCACTTCCGCGCGCAGCAGGTGCGTGTCCAGCGCGTCCGGCGCCAGGCGCTCCATCTGCGCCCGCGCGACCTCCGCCGCCTCCAGGTCCCCTCGCAGGATTCGCAACCGGGCCTCGCGCGCCCACAGCGACGCGGCTTCCGGCTGACCCGCGAAGTGCTCCCGCGCCCAGCCCGAGTAGTCCAGCGCCAGCGCCAGGCGCCCCGGCGTGTTGGCCAGCGCATCCAGCAGCCGCACCGCGGTCGCCGGCGACCGCGGCGTCAGCACCGTGAGTGAGGCCAGGGTCTCCGCTTGGGGCAGGGCCTCGCCCAGCAGCACCGTGGCATCCCCGGCCTCGTGCGCCAGCCGGTACTCCAGGAAGCCCTGGGCGCTCCGGCCCAACGCCAGCAGCGCCCGCGCCGCCACCCGGTGGGAGCTGGCATCCAACGGCGCCAGGTACAGCGCCCGGTTGACCAGGGCCAGCGCCTCCCCTGCCCCCTCAGGCCCTCGCGCCGCGTGCGCCGACGCCACCAGCCGATACAACAGGTAGTCCGAGGGGTGCCGGTCCACCAGGGCCAGTCCCCGCGCGTGGACCTCCCGCGCGGATGCCCCCGACGTGACGAGCCGCGCCAGCTCCGCCTCCGCGTCGCCCAGGCGTTGACGGCCGGGCACCAGCGCCACCAGCGCCACCGCCGTGAGCGCCAGCCCCGTCCCCAGCACCCCGCCCGAGGGGCGCGCGCACCACGCCTTCTCCTCGACGGCCCGCTCCCGGGGACGCGCCACCGCGCCCAGCGCCACCAACGCCGCCACCGCGCACGCGGGCAATTCCAAGCTGAAGTCGAAGAGGTCGTGCAGCGCCAGCGCCGCCACGCCCGCGAGCGCCGCCAGGTCCACCGTCTCCAGCCCCTCACGGCGCAGCAGCCGCAAGAAGCCCCAGACGGCCACCGCCAGCAGCACCAGCCCCAGCGCGCCCAGCTCCGCCGCGACCTGCAACACCGCGTTCTCCGGGTGCGTGAAGGTGTTGGGATTGGGCTCCGACTGGTAGCGCGGAAACGCGGCCTCGAAGGCGCCGCGCCCCATGCCCAGCACGGGAAACGCCCGCGCGGCGTCCGCCAGCATGGGCCATAGCGCCACCTTGGACTGGCGCAGCTTCTCCACGCTGTCCGCGGTGCGCGCCTCCGCCCACAGGCCGTCCGCCGCAGCGTATGCCCCCACCATCAGCACGCCCAGCAGCCCCAGGAGCGCCGCGGCGCTCCGGGCCCATACCGGGGGCGCCCCTTCACCGGACGCGCGGCGATTGCGGAGCAGGAACAGCGCCAGCAGCGCCTGTCCGAAGGCGAAGAAGGCAATGCCTCCGCGCGACAGCGACAGCACCACGCCCAGCCCCGACACGCCCGCCGCCAGCGCATACGACAACGCCCGCGACCGCGGCCCGCGCGTCAGCGCCAGCCCCACGCCCAGCGTGGACGCCAGCGCGAGGAAGCCGGCCAGGTGGTTCGGGTTGCCAAAGGGCGTCACCAGCGTGGGCCGCGCGTGCATCCAGTGCATCAGCCCGAAGAGGGACTTCACGCCCAGCAACGCATGGCCCAGCCCCACCACCGTGAGGCCCGCGCCCGTGAAGACCACCGCCGCCAGCAACCGCTCCCGGCTGCCGCGCGAGCGGCTCACCTGCACCGTCGCCAGGAAGGCCAGCAGGTAGGCCAGGTGCTTCGCCAGCTCGCGCCAGGTGGCGGACGGGTCCAACGACACCGGCCGCGCCCGCTCCAGCCCCAGCGGCACCAGCGCGAACTCCCGCAGCGCGGCCGCCTCCGGACTCAGCAGGCGCAGCACACCGTCCGGCAGCGGCACCAGTTGCACCGCGCACAGGCCCGCCCCCATGGCCAGGGGCACCGCCAGCAGCGGAACGCGCAGCGACTGACCCTGCCGCTTCGCCCCTATCGCCGCCAGCACCGCCGCGGCGCCGGACAACAGCACCAGCGGCCCCAGCAGCCACCCCGCGGCGCCGCCCAACGCCAGCGGACACACCACGACGAGCGCCGCCAGCGCCGCCTCGGCGAACAGGGTGAATCGAGAAGCACTGCGGGAAGCGCGAGGCATGGCGGGGATTGGCCAGGGGAGTATCACAGCCCCCGCGCCCCTCGCCCGCCACCCCGCCTCCAGGGCGGGCCGCCAGAAGACCGGACGTGCGCGAAAGATGACATCAGAAGGCGAAGGCGACCAGCGGGATGCCAGCGCGCGGCGTCCACTGCCGCGTCTGCATGACCCCTCGCGCGTCCCGGCGGGCCTTCACGTCACGCAGCTCATCCTCCAGGCGGATGCGCTCGCGAACCAGGCTTTCCCGGTGGGCCCGGTTGACACCCGCTTGCTTGGAACCCGTGACGATGCCCGCGATGAGCAGCCCTACCCCCGCGACTCCGCCCAGCGTCGTGCCCACCCCCAGGGCCAGCAAGGTGCCGGCGTTGTCGTCATTCGATGAGTCCATGCCGACGATGATGAGGGGAATGCCCAATAGCAGCAGCGGGGACAGCACGTAGCCCGAGTACGCCATCACCAACGACCCCGCGGGCCAGTTCGTGTCAACGGAGCGAATCTCGCTCTGGAGCATCGCGATCTGCTGCGTCAGCTCGCGGGCACGGGCATCCAGGTCCTCCGGCGGGGGCGGCGGCGTGGACGTCCCGGAGACGTCCGGCGCCTCCTCCGCCGGGGCCTGGGCCACGAGGAGCCGGGCGGTCATGGGCCGCTCGGACACGGGCGTCAGAAGTGCGTGGGACGTTGAAGTGGACGCGGAGGCCAGCAACGCAGCGGCGACGATTGACAACATGTGTGGCGTTTTCCCCAGGTGTGGAGCAGGCGGGCGACCCTAGCATCCGCCCAGGCACGAAGGGCTCGAAGCCAGCTTGCATCCAGGGGACCTTCTGGCATGTTCGCCGCAGCCATGCGCCGCTTCATCGTCACCGCCGCCCTCCTCGTTTCCGCCCTGTCCGGCCTCACCGGCTGCAAGGGTGCCTGCCGCGAGCTGTCCGAGAAGCTGTGCGACTGCTCCATCAACTCGGTGGAGAAGGAGCTGTGCCTCCGCCGCGCCTCCCAGGAGGAGAACCGCGTGGAGCCCACCGCCGAGGACGAGGCCGTGTGCGAGGAGCGCCTGGCCGGCTGCGACTGCCGCGCCATCGAGACCGACGAAGGCAAGCGCGCCTGCGGCCTCTCCCGCTGAGGCGGCCCGCCTGACCGGAGGCTCGGGGCACCTGTGCCCCGGACACCGCCCGTCTCGCTGGACGGCGCCAGCCCGCCGCTCAGGGCCCCGACACCACCGGCTTCACGGGCTCGCGCGGCGCCCCCTCCACCCAGGGCGTCAGCGCGGCGCGGACGCGTGAGCGCAACGGTGTCTCCACGGCGCGGTGCACCCACAGCGACGCGGGCACGCCCAGCAGCAACACGGTGGCCAGCAGCCCTTCGGGCGTGCGCAGCTCCACCCAGGGCGACACCCAATTCCCCAGGCCCTTGGCCGCCTCCGACACCGGGTACTGGAGCAGGTAGAGCGCGTAGCTGGCGCCCCCCAGCTTCACCAGCGTGGGCCGTGACAGCAGCCAGCCCAGGGCGCCTCCGCCCCGCGCCAGCCCGTACACGAGCAGCCCCGACGCGGGCGCCAGCAGGGCGTTGTGCATCAGCGGGTACGGCACCCTCGAGCCCGCCGCGCCCGCCGCCACCAGCAGCGCCGTCCCCAGCGCCGCCAGCACCGCGCCGGAGCCCTTCACCCCGCCCGCCGCGCGCTCGCGCACGAAGCGCCAGCCCAGCAGGACGCCGAAGAGGAACTCCGGCAGGCGCGCCAGCGGGTTGAACTTGAGCGCCATCAGCCAGGGCCCCGACGCATGCACGTCCACGGGGCCCGGGCCGTCTGGCAGGAGCGCCAGGTACAGCAGCGGCGGCAGCAACCCCAGCACCCACGCGCCGCCCAGGGCCACGGGGAGCCACGCGGGCTTGAGCCGGGGCAGCCCCTTCGCCAGCCGGGGAAAGAGGCCGTAGAAGCAGGCCTCCACCGCCACGGACCAACCCGGCGGATTCCAGTACAGCGCGAGCCGGGGAACCCAGGCCTGGAGCAGCGCCAGCGTCGCCCCCCCGCCCACCGCGAGCTTCGCGGCGGCCACCTTCCAGCCGTTGTCCGCCACGGACGCGGCGATGGTGGTGGGCGCGGACAGGAGGAACGTCAGCACGTAGACGGGGTACACGCGGGCGACGCGCGCGGCCCAGAAGGCCCGGGGCGACGTCTCCATGCGCCCGTCCGCGTCCAGGTAGTTCCAGGCGAGCACGAAGCCGGACAGGACGAAGAAGACGCCCACCGCGGCGTAGCCCGCGCCCACCCAGTCGCGCAGCGCTTCCGGCGCCGTGCCCAGGCACGGCGTCGCGAAGTGGAACGACACGACGTGCAGGGCCGCGACGAAGCGCAGCCCCGTCAGCGCGTCGAGGGCCCTGCTCCCACTCACCGCTACCGCCGGCCGATGCCGTAGTACGTGAAGCCCAGCTCACGCATGCGCGCCGGGTCGTACACGTTGCGGCCGTCGAACACGACGGGCGACTTCATCAGCGTCTTCATGCGCTCGAAGTCCGGGTGGCGGAACTCGTTCCACTCCGTCACCACGAAGAGGCCGTCCACGCCCTCCAGCGCCTCGTAGGGCACGGAGGCGTAGCGGATGCGGTCACCGAAGACGCGCCTGGCCGTGTGCGGAGACACCGGGTCGTGCGCAATCACCTGGGCGCCCTTGCCGATGAGGCCCTCGATGACCTCGATGGACGGCGCCTCGCGCATGTCGTCCGTCTTCGGCTTGAAGGCCAGTCCCCACACGCCGAACTTGCGGCCCTCCAGCGAGCCGTAGTGCTTGGCCGCCTTGTTCACCAGCAGCTTCTTCTGGCGCTCGTTGGTGCGCTCCACCGCGCGCAGCAGGTCCAGCTCCAGGCCGTAGTCACGCGCGGTGGCCACCAGCGCCTTCACGTCCTTGGGGAAGCAGGAGCCGCCGTAGCCCACGCCCGGGAAGAGGAACGGGTAGCCGATGCGCTTGTCCGACCCCAGGCCCTTGCGCACGAAGTCCACGTCCGCGCCCACCTTCTCGCAGAGCGCGGCGATGTCGTTCATGAAGGAGATGCGCGTGGCCAGCATCGCGTTGGCCGCGTACTTCGTCAGCTCCGCCGAGCGCGTGTCCATGAACAGCACCGGGTTCTCGGTGCGCACGAAGGGCGAGTACAGGTCCGCCATCACCTTGCGGGCGCGCTCGGAGTCCACGCCAATGACGACGCGGTCGGGCTTGAGGAAGTCGTCCAGCGCGGCGCCTTCCTTGAGGAACTCCGGGTTGGAGACGACGTCGAACTCGATGTCCGTCACCTTGCGGATGGCCTCGCGCACCTTGTCCGCGGTGCCCACCGGCACGGTGCTCTTGTCCACCACCACCGTGTACTGCTTCATCGCCTTGCCAATCTGCTCGGCGGCGGCCAGCACGTACTGGAGGTCGGCGTCGCCGCTCTCACCTTCCGGCGTACCCACGGCGATGAAGACGACCTGGGCGTTGGTGACGGCCTCCGTCAGGTCCCGGGTGAAGAACAGGCGCTTCTCGCGCACGTTCTTCTTGATGAGCTCCTCCAGGCCGGGCTCGTAGATGGGCACCTCGCCCGCCTGGAGCATGCGGATCTTCCGCTCGTCGATGTCCACGCACGTGACGTCGTTACCCGAGTCCGCGAAACAGGTGCCCGCGACCAGTCCGACGTAGCCGGTTCCGATGATGGCAATACGCATTGAGGGAGCCCCAGTGAATGTCTCTTGAAGGACTCATACGCCGGGAGGGAGTCCGAAAGAAAGCCCATCCCCCTCCCTGGGGCTCCTCTGCGAGCAGCCGGGCTTACTGGCCCGTGAGCAGGCGGCGAACCCGCTCCATCCCCTTGATGGCCGAGGTCCGGCCGGGGGTGCATACAGGACCCACCACCGTCCGCTCCAGCAGCTCCCGCGTCGCCCGGCGCAGCGGCGGCAGCGCGGCGGTGGCGTCCGCGGCGGCGTCCGGGAACAAGCGCGCGACAATCGACAGGGACGTGTAGAGGGCCCGCTCCAGGCGCCACTCCGCGGCCCGGGCCAGCAGCACCGGCACATCCAACGGACGCGAGTACACGCCGCCCATCCACTTCGCGCCGGTGACGAGCTCGCGCAGGTCGATGAAGGACAACCACGGCACCGCGTACCCATGGCGCGCATGCTCCAGCGCCACCAGCAACACCGCGTCCTCCAGTTCCGGGCGGTAGAGCGAGGAGCCATACACGCGCATGGGCTTCGCCCGCTCGAGGATGCCCGCCGTCTGTTCGCGGCGCTGGGGGCCCAGCACGTCCGAATAGAGCAGGATGACCGTGCGCCCATCGGACACCACCTTCGTGGCGCCGCTGTTCTCCGTGTCGGGCTCTGGGGCGAACTCGTGGTGGGACAGGAAGCCCGCGAAGCCGTCCACGTCCAGGCGCTTCATCAGGATTTGCAGCTCCGGCACGGGCCGGAAGCCCACGTGCGGATAGAGCGAGTCCGCGAAGGACGCGGCCCCCATCAGCACCAGCTTGCGTCCCTCCAGCGCGCCCACGATGCGCTTGAAGTTCACGAGCTTCATCACGTTGTCGTTGACGGAGCCCTGGTAGATGCTGAGCAGTTTGTCCCGCGCCCACTCCGGCGCGTTGCCCGCGCCCAACCGGTACTCCAGGTTGTAGGCCGCCAGGGGCGCCAGGCCCTGCATGATGGCCCAGTCCACATACTCATCCCAGGGCGCCCCCCGAAGCGCGCCACGCGGCGGGTCGAACGAAGAGAGAACTCGGAAGGTATTGAGAAGACCAGCGGACATGGGGCCCCCTTTAACGGTCCGGACGCATGGCCTGCAACGTCCGGATGGCGTCACGCCCGTGCGCCAGGGGTGAACAGCCGACACGGGGCGGCGTTCCAGGGTGGGTCCCCAAACCGGTCCGAGTGAATACCTGGGCCGCCCGGTACGTCGCGGGCCGGGCAGGCTTTCTTGGAGGCGGCATGTCGCAGCAGGGATGGTCGGACGGGCGTCCGGGCCGTTGGCTCACGCTCGGAGCGCTCGGATGGGTGGCGTGCACCGGCACGGCCCCCGGGGAACCTCCGGCATTCGACACCACCACGGAGGTGGAATCGGAGGCCCGGTGCGAGGTGCGGCCGCCCTTCGAGCCCCACTTCGAGCCCGAGGTGGAGTGGGCGTGGACGGCCAGTCCCCTCTTGCCCACGCATACCAACGCGCAGGCCACGCCCGTGGTGGTGGACGTCAACGCGGATGGCGTCCCCGACGTGGTGTTCAACAGCTTCGAGGGCTGGAACTTCAAGACGAACGGCGTGCTGCGCGCCATCAGCGGCGCGGACGGCTCGGACCTGTGGGCGGTGACGGACCCGGCGTACCGCACCCGGGGCTCGGCCAGCGTCGCCGCGGGCGACATCGACGGCGACGGCAAGGTGGAGCTGTGCACCGTGCCGGAGAGCGCCCAGGGCATCATCTGTTTCGAGCACACCGGCGCCTTCAAGTTCCGCGCGGACGGGCCCCCGCTCGACTGGGGCGGCGTGTCCCTGGCCGACCTGGATGGGGACGGGTCGGTGGAAATCATCGCCGGCAACCACGTCTACGACAGCAGCGGGACACTCCGGTGGGCGGGGAGCGACGGCGTGGGCAGCCCGGCCAACGACACCGGACCGCTGGCGTTCGCGGTGGACCTGGACGGGGACGGACTCCAGGAGGTGGTGAATGGCCGCGCCATCTACCGGCATGACGGCACGCTCAAGTGCAAGGCGGCGGAGCTGGGCCACGGGCTTTCGGGCGTGGGCAACTTCGACGCGGGCCCCGAGGGCGAAGTCGTCGTGGTGTGGGACGGCCACGTGTCCTTGATGGACGCGAACTGCAAGGTGAAGTGGACCGTGCAGCACCTGGGCGGCGGCGTGGGCGGACCGCCGAACATCGCGGACTTCGACGGGGACGGGCAGCCGGAGGTTGGCGTGGCGGGCGCGTCGCACTACGCCGTGTTCGAGTCGAACGGCGCGGTGAAGTGGCTGAGCCCCACGCAGGACCACAGCTCCAACCGCACCGGCTCCTCCACCTTCGACTTCGAGGGCGATGGCCGCGCCGAGGTCGTCTACGCGGACGAGACGGCGCTGCGCATCTACGACGGCGTGACGGGTCAGGTCCGCTTCGAGGCGCCGCACAGCTCGTGCACCGCGTACGAGAATCCGGTGGTCGCGGACGTGGACGGTGATGGCAACGCCGAAATCGTCGTCGCGCAGAACACGGCCTGCGGCTACGGCGACTTCCAGGGCATCCGCGTGTACCGGGACCGCAAGGACGGCTGGGTGAACACGCGGCGCATCTGGAACCAGCACGCCTACTCCGTCACCAACGTGAATGACGACGGCACCCTGCCCGCGCGCCCGGTGAGCAACTGGCTGGCGCCGGGGCTCAACACCTTCCGCACCAACAGCCAGGGCACGGGCACCGTGCGCCCCTTCGCAGCGCCGGACCTCGCCATCGGACAGGTGACGGCCACGTGCACGGGCGAGGGCGCGGTGACGCTCGGCGCGCGGGTGCGCAACCAGGGGGACTCGGCGGCCTCGGCGGGGGTCCAGGTGGCCTTCTACCAGGACGCGGTGGGCGAAGGCGGCGCGCTCCTGGGCGTGGCCACCGTGCCCCACCAGCTGAAAGCGGGCGAAGAGGCGTCCGTGGAGCTGGCGCTCAACACCCCGGAGAGTGGCTGGGTGCTGGTCTACGCGGTGGTGGATGACGACGGCACCGGCACCGGACGCGAGTTGGAGTGCCTCGAGGACAACAACGTCGCGTCGGCGCAGCTCAAGCTGGCGTGCGCGCCCAACGAGCCTCCGGTGGCGCTGTGCCGGGACGTCGTCGTGGAGGCAGACGCGCAGTGCCGTGCGTCGGCCAACGTGGACCACGGCAGCCATGACCCGGACGGACAGCCGGGCCCCTTCACGCTGACGCAGACGGCGCCCGGGCCCTTCGGCCTGGGGCGGCATGCCGTGACGCTGACGGCCCACGACGGCGAGGACAGCGCGGTGTGCCAGGCCACGGTGAAGGTGGTGGACACGACGCTGCCGTCCATCGTCTGCCCGGCGCCGCAGGTGCTGGAGTGCGTGGCGGGGGGCGCGGAGGCCACCTACGCCGCGCGGGCGGCGGACAACTGCGGGCCGGTGTCGGTGACGTGCACGCCGCCGGATGGCTCCCGGTTCCCGCTGGGGCGCTCGGTGGTGGACTGCAACGCGGTGGATGGCTCCGGCAACGCGTGCGGCTGCGCCTTCTCCGTGACGGTGCGGGACACGCGGGCGCCCGTGCCCGGCGCATCCCTGGGCAAGCGGCTGTGGCCCGCGGACCACCAGTACCGCACGGTGACGCTGGCCGAGTGCGCGGCGACCGCGAAGGACGCGTGCATGGGAGACCTGTCATTGGAGCGGTACGGCCGCATCGTCCGGGTAACGTCGGATGAGTCCGAGGACGTCGCCGGCATCTGCGACGGCGCCACTTGCGACGACATCGACGTGCGGGTGAATGCCACCTCCGTCCAGTTGCGCGCAGAGCGCGACGACGCCGGGGATGGCCGCGTCTACACGGTGCACTACGTGGTGGAGGACCCGTCCGGGAACCGGGCCGACGGACGCTGCACCGTGGAGGTGCCGCGCGATTCGGCCGGCCAGCAGGTGCACGACAGCGGACCGAAGTACTGCGTGGGCCAGGGCTGCGCGTCGGGCCTGGGCGGCAGCCCGCTGTGCCCGTGAGGTGAACGAAGCAGGGGCGTGGAGCGGCGTCGCTCCACGGCCCCGCGCCTCAGGCGCCGCGACCCCGGTCCCGCCCGGCGGGAAGTGTGGCGTCTCCCTCATGAGGAAGGTTCGCATGAAGACGCTGCCAGGCGCGCTGGCGATGGGAGTGCATGGCCGCCCGCGGCGGAGGTATGCCGCGCCCCCAGCTCAGCCTGGACGGCGCAGCCTCGACCGCACGGCGTTCCGTGCTCGCCGGACGCCATATCGGGCCACCGAGCCCATCCGGGGTGCCAGCAGCAGCTTCGCCGCCATCCACCCGGCCCGGCCATCCAGCAGCGACGCCCCCAGCAGCCGCGCATCGGAGAAAAGACGCCGTGCGAGCACTTGCTGCCAGCGAGGCGGAGCCAGCGCCGCCAGCGCCTCGTCCGGCACCGGCGCCGCCAGGAGCCGCCGCGCCACGTCCCACGCATACCATGCCGCATGTGGGAAGGCCGTGCCGCGTGCCCGCTCCACCACCATCCGCCAGTCCAGCCGTGTGTCCGCCAGCGCCAACAGCTTCAAGTCGAAGAGCCACGCCAACCGCTGCAACGCGTGGTTGCTCGCGTGAAGCGCCAGGTAGACGGCCTCGTCCTCGGGCCGCAGCCACCGTACCGCCCGGCCATCCACCGCGCCCGTCTCCGCCCGCGCCAGCAGCGCGTCGCCCTCCAGCGCCTCGCCCCACCCCGCGAGCGCGCGATAGTGCAGCTCCACCAGCCCCGCCGGCCCCGCCAGCTCCAAGTGATGGGAGTCCTCTTCCCCGTGCCGGGCGCCGTCGTCCCGCCGCAACGAGAGCCCCACGCGGGCCAGCACCTGGACCGCGGCGTCCACGTCCGCGCGAGCCACCAGCAGGTCCACGTCCGTGGTGGCTCGCTGCAACGGATCCGGATACAGCCGCAGCGCCAGCCCGTACCCCTTGAGCAGCACCGGCACCTGCCCCACCGTCGCCAGTGCGTCCAGGCTCCGCAGCAGCAGCGTCTTCACGCGCAGCGCCCGCGCCGCGTTCCCCAACGCTTCCCGGCGCAGGGAGGCACTCGCGGGCTCGGGCAGCACCCAGCCCGCCCGCTCCACCGCGTGGGCCACGAAGCCCACCAGCCCGTGCCCCACCGCCGTGTGGACCAGTCCGTCCGCCTCCGCGCCCTCCGGAGCGGCGCGCACCGGGGCGTCCGGCCACGCCCGCAGCAGCGCATGGAGCGCGCTTGCCCCCGGGGGCATCGACCCACCCGGCCTGGCGCGAGACGGCGCTCGCCCGTCTGGCATCACTTCCTCATCGCGACCAGGCGCCCGGGCTCGGCGTCGGCCCGGGGCCGGAGCCGCCCGGCGCTCTCCGCCACCGCGTCCGCCACCTGCTCCAACGCCAGCTCCTCATCGCGGTTGATGGCGGACCGGCCATCCCGCCACACCAGCAGCATCGCGCCCAGCACCTCACCGTCGGCCTCGAGGGTGATGCGGACCTCGAACGGCACCTCCGCGCCCGCGGGCCGCTGGGCCTCGAAGACGACATTGTCCGCGAGCCCCGTGGGGCGGACGCGCTGGAAGTGCAGCTCCTGGCGCGACAGGCCCAGGGCATCCGCCAGCGGGCGCACCGCGTTCCACACCGCCTCCAGCGAAGGCGATGCGCGCACCGCGCGGGTGACGTCCTTCACCATGGTCCGCAGCCAGAGGTTGCGCTGACGAACCTGGTGCATGCCCCTGGCGCGGCCCAGGTCCAGGTAGCCCAGCCGCCGCATCAGCAACACGATGAGCACGCCCATGCCACACAGCAGCATGGCGCTCTCCGCGCTGCTGGCGAAGCTCAGCGCCAGCGCCACCAGCATGAAGAGGCCACACAGGCCATACAGCACCAGCACGGTGGCGCGGTGGCTGAGCACCAGGTGGCTCATCAGCCGGTGATGGATGTGCTCCCGGTCCGCGCTGAACATTGGCCGCCCCAGCAGCGAGCGCCGCACCATGGCCAGCAGCGTGTCCATGATGGGCAGCCCCAACGCCATCACCGGCACCAGCATGGCCACCGCCGTGCCGCTCTTGGTGCTCGTCTTGATGGACACCGCGGCCAGCACGAAGCCCAGGAACATGCTCCCGGTGTCCCCCATGAAGATGGAGGCCGGGTTGAAGTTGAACACCAGGAACCCGAGGATGGCGCCCGCCAGCGCCGCCATCAGCAATGACAGCAGCACGTCGCCTCGCGACAGCGCGAGGATGAAGTTGGTGCCGACGCCGAAGAAGGCCACGCCGCCCGCGAGCCCATCCAGGCCGTCGATGAGGTTGAGCGCGTTGACCACGCCCACCACCCACAACACGGTGAAAGGCAGACTCAACGCGCCCAACACCAACTCCGGGCCGAACGGGTTGGCGATGACGTCGATGCGGAACCCCACGGCATACAAGCCGAACGCCACCGTGAACTGGACAGCGAACTTCAGACGGGCGCCCGCGCCCCGCAGGTCGTCGTAGAGGCCCAGCGCCACAATCGCCGCGCCGCCCAGGAACAGGCCCGCCACCAGCTCCGTGTGGGAGCGGAAGTGGGACCCCACGCCAGAGTCCACCAGGAACAACGCGCACAACGGCGCGAAGAATCCACCGACGATGCCCACCCCGCCCAGCCGGGGAATCGGCCGGACATGGACCTTCCGGCTGGAATTCGCCTGGTCCAACCATCCCCATGCCAGGGCCCGGTCGCGCACCAGCCGCGTCAGCGCCAGTGCCACCAGCAGCGAGACGAAGAAGGCGACCAGAAGCGTAGTCATGGGACGTGCACCGTCCGCGCATCGTGGCGGCCGGCGGCTCCACGCGTCAATGCACGCGGGAGTACGATAGGTTTGTGAAGCAATGGGCTCTTGTGTCCGCCTGCGGTCCGGCCAGGCAAGCGCCCTTTCTAGACGGTCCGCGGCGACCGGAGAAGCGACTCGTAAAGGATTGACGTGCGCTCGGCGATGTCCCGCCACGTCATGTCCCGAACCGCGACCTGCGCGGCTTCACGCAACCGGAGCAGGCGAGCGCGATCCTCCGCCAGCGAGCGCAGCGCCGCCACCTGCGCGGCGACGTCGCCCATCGGTACCAACCACCCCGTCTCGCCGTCACGCACGACCTGGGGCGCCACGCCCACCGGCGTCGACACCGGCGTGAGCCCGCTGGCCATCGACTCCACCAGCGCCATCCCGAAGCCCTCCGAATGGCTGGGGAAGAACAGCACCTCTTCGTCCCGCAGCAGGCGGGGCAGCTCGGCGCGTGGATAGCGAGGCACCACGCGCACGTGCTCGCGCGCCCCAGCGGGAAACGCCGCCAGCACCTCCGCCTCCGGGTTGCCCGTGCCATACAACGTCAACGTGAAGGACACGCCTTCGGCGTGCAGGTGGGTGGCGACGGCCACCATCTCCGCGCGCCCCTTGAGCGCCAGCCAGCTCCCCACACATGCCACCCGCAGCGGGGAACCGGGAGCGGAAGGCGTGGGCGAAGGCAGCCCCTGGAAGGCCACATCCAACCCATGGGGAATGACACTCAACTGACGCTCGGGCACGCCCAGCCGTTCCGTCGCGTAGGCGGCATCCTGCGTGTTGAGCAGCACCGCATGGTCCGCGCGCAGCAGGGTCTGGCGCACCTCCCAGAGGCGATAGCCGCCATGGTACAGCGGGTACTTCCAGCTCAGCGACAGGTGCCCCGCACGCGCGTCGGCGCGGAGCTGTTCAGAGAAGGTGTGCTCCAGGCCGTGGCTGCGCGTCACCAGGGCATGGCGGGCCCGCGCTCCCGGGCGGCCCAGGCGCATCCAGGGCCACGCGTCCCCGGTGGTGATGTCCAGCACGTCGTACCGGCTCGCGGCCCGCAGCAGGTGCGCGGTCAGCTCCCAGGGGAACCGCAGCTCGTGCATCGTCGTGTGGTGCCGCAGGCCGGGATAGGCGTCGTCGTAGCTGAAGTAGTCCACCTGGCAGCCCCGCGCCGCCAGCGCCTGCCCCAGCGCGAGCGTCACCCCCGGCGCCCCCATGTCCGGGTTCAGGGGATGGTGGATGCCAAGCAGGATGCGCATGGGAAGGTGGCGGACTTCTAGAACACCCGGAGGCGGCCTGCCTGCTTTTCATGGATGAGCGGCGTGGGCCAGAATGCCACCGTTCCCCATCCCCATGTCCCTGCACTCCGCTCCCACGTTGCAGGCGAGCCTGGACTCGCGCCGCAACAACCTGGACTTCCTTCGCTTCGCCGCGGCGACGTGCGTATTGCTCAGCCATGCCTTCCCCCTGGGCGAGGGCAAGGGGACGGCGGAGCCGCTGGAGTCCTTCACCCGGGGGCAGTTCTCCCTGGGACGGCTGGGCGTCGCGGTGTTCCTCATCATCAGCGGCGTGCTCATCACCCGGAGCTGGGAGCGGACACC
Organism: Myxococcus xanthus; assembly: GCF_013116825.1. Lineage (GTDB taxonomy): Bacteria > Myxococcota > Myxococcia > Myxococcales > Myxococcaceae > Myxococcus > Myxococcus xanthus_B. Next base: position 134,694 of record NZ_JABFNS010000002.1, on the reverse strand, counting down.
CGACGCGGCGCGCTTCATCTGGGCCCGGGTGCTGCGCATCTTCCCCGGGCTTGGGGCCATGCTGCTGCTGACGGTGGGGGTGCTGGGGCCGGCCTTCACCCGGCTGCCCCTGGGCGACTACTTCACGGCCCCGGACACGGCCCTGTACCTGCTGGGCAACTTCGCCCTGAACTGGCCTCAATGGCACCTGCCGGGCGTCTTCGAGGCGAACGCCTACCCCCACGCCGTCAACGGCTCGCTGTGGACGTTGAAGTACGAGGTCGGCTTCTACCTGCTGACGCTGGGCCTGGGCCTGACGGGCCTCTTGCGCAAGGGCATGGTCATCTTCGGCCTCGCCGGCGCGGCGGTGGCCACCTTCGTCACCGGACGGCTGGGCTTCTGGCCGGAGCTGTACCTGTACTTCGGCGGCGGCGTGGCGCTGTACCAGTGGCGCGAACACGTGCGCATGAGCCCCTGGGTGGCGGCGGCGTGCGTGGTGGGGTGGCTCATCACGGCCCGGCTCGGATACGGCTGCCGCATCGCCACCGGCCTGTTGGGCGGATACGTCGTGCTGTACCTCGCCTTCCGGCCCATGGGGGCGCTGGCGGACTTCGGGCGCCGGGGCGACCTGTCCTACGGCGTCTACCTCTACGCCTTCCCCGTGCAGCAGGCCGTCACCACCCTGCTGGGCGGGCCCACGGCGTGGTGGGTGAACGCGGCGGTGTCATTCCCCTGTGTGCTGCTGCTGGCGGCGCTGTCGTGGCGGTGGGTGGAGCAGCCCGCCTTGCGGCGCAAGGACAGGCTCCCCGCGTGGGTGAGGCGTCCGGCGGCCTCCGTCACAGCGTTTCCGAAGACGCCGTCCCGGCCGGCTGGGCCGCGCTGAAGTTGTCACCCGCCAGCCGGTCATACGTGAGCAGGCGGTAGCGCCGCATCCAGTCCTCCCACGAGCCCGGCTCCCGGGCCTTGGGGATCTTGTCGCCCGCGGGCAGGTATTCGCCGGAGGCGTTGCGCAGCAGGTCTCCCCGGACCACGGGCAGCACCTTGGACAATTCGGAGACGAAGGCGAAGAAGCCCGGAGGCCGCAGCCCCGCCGTCTCGAGGATGCGCGGGGTGAGCATGCTGATGCTCAGGTGGATGTCCTGCCGGGGCACGGGGAAGTTCGTCCAGAGGACGACGGGGACCTCCGCCATGCGCTCGCGCTGCGCGTCCGTCCAGGGCTCCTGGAAGTAGCCGGCCTCACGGTAGGTCGCGTAGTCCGAGCCCAACATCGGCAGGTGGTCCCCGAAGAGCACCAGCAGCGTCTTGCGCTTGCGCGCCTCCAGCCTGCGCACCAGCCGCTCCACGGCCGAGTCCATCTGCCGCAGCTTGTGCACGTAGTTCTTCAAGAGCAGCCGGTTGTCCGGCGAGAGCTTCTCTCCCTGCACCTCGATCCGCTCCTCGCCGGTGAGCGGCAGGTTGTAGGGCCCGTGGGTGGACATCGTCACGGCCATGATGAACCGCGGCTGACGCTCGTCGGAGAGCTCGTGGAGGATGTGGTCGACGACCTCCTCGTCCGACACCCAGGGCCCTTCGAGCCGGGGGGACGTGAAGTCCGTGAGCGACTGGAACGTGTCGAAGCCCAGCAACGGGTACACCACGTCGCGGCTCCAGTAGAACGAGTGGAACGGGTGGATGGCCACCGTCTGGTAGCCCGCGCGGCGGAACAACGACGGCAGCGCGTCCACGGGCCGCATCACATAGTGCTGGTAGGGAAACGCGCCGTCCGGGGCGAACGACGAGGACATGCCCGTCAGCAGCTCGAACTCGGCGTTGGCCGTGCCGCCGCCGAAGGCCGGGCTGATGAGGTTGCCCGAGCTGTGGCTCCCCATGAGCGACCGCACGAAGGGCAGCGGATCCTCGCTGAAGGGGATGCCCAGCCGCGTCGGGTCCCAGAGCGATTCGGCCATGAAGACGACGACGTCGACGGGCTCCTGGGGCGCGGCGGGCACCACGCCCGGAGGGACCCCCAGGGCCGCGTGCACCTGCGCCTGGGAGTACTCACTGCCCGGCTCCAGCCGCAGCCCCTCCCAGTTCCAGAGCATCATCAGCGTGAGCCCGTTCATCTGGAAGTTGGAGCGCTGGTCCCACACCTGGTCGTAGATGCCGAAGCGGTTGAAGACGCGCCGCACGGGCAGGTGCTGCTGGAAGATGATGACCAGCAGGTACGCCACCGCCGCCAGCGCCAGGTTGCGGCGTCCCGCCTTCGGCAACGGATACCGGGGCGTGCCGCGCGCCACCGCTCGCCCCATGACGGCGAGCATGGCCACCAGCAGCAGACACGAGCCGATGGCCGCCACCGCGCCGCCGCCGGGCAGCAGCGTGGGCGCCAGCGACGTCACCTGCCGCCACTCCAGGAAGTCCCAGGGCATCAGCGGCCGGTCGATGAGCTGCACCTTCCGGATGTGCAGGGTGACGGTGAAGAGCATCGCCGCCGCCACCAGGGCCCCCGAGATTCCCACCCGGTTCGTCACCGCCCACAGCAAGCCCGTCACCGCGGAGATGACGCCCACGCTGAGGAGCATGGAGTAGACGTTGCGCTGGGTGATGCCCTCCAGGCCCGCGGACGAGAAGACGGCGATGGTCAGCTCCATGGCCCCGACGAGCACCGCCGAGGCCAGGATGACGCCCACCAACGGCCACAGGTTGGAGGGGGGCCGCTGGAAGAACAAGGTCTTGGGAATCCGTGCGCGACGTGCCAACGACAGGTGCCTCCAGGAGCCGACCAGCGAGCGGGAGGGCGCGGAGACTACCTGACAGGCCCCCAGGCGTTCCATGCGCCTGCGGTCGGGGTTCTGTCGCCTACCACACTGCGTGCGGGAGGGCGCCCGGCGGAGCGCCCCATGCCCCGTCTCCCCAGGCTCACTTCATGGGTGGCTGGGCCAGCAGCGCGGCGCCAATGGCACCGGAAAGTTCTCCCAGTTCCGCGACGCGCACCGGTGGCTGGCGCTCGGGGACGAAGATGTGCGGGCGCATGGCCTCGTGGATGCGGCCGGCGAACTCAGGCCCCAGCCGCGTGCCCAGGCCTCCGCCCAGGACGACTGCCTCCACGTCCAGCAGGTTGATGGCGGAGGCGAGCCCCACGCCCAGCATCCGCACCGCGCGGCCGATGAGCCACGTGGCCAGTGCGTCCTCCTGCGCCAGCGCCCGGGCCCAGATGCTGCTGGTCAACCGGGTGCGGCCCTTCTTCCGCATCAAGTCGAAGAGAATCGTCGTCTCGCCCTGGCGCAGGGCCTTGTGCGCACGGCGCTCCATGGACGCGCGGCCCGCATAGGCCTCCAGGCAGCCGCGCCGGCCACAACCACAACGGGCCCCGCCCGGCTTCACCACCATGTGGCCCACCTCGCCCGCAGCGCCCCGGCCTCGCCAGGGCACGCCGTCCAGCACCAGCCCACCGCCCACGCCCGTTCCCCACCAGACCCCCAACAGGGAGCGATATGCGCGGCCCGCGCCCAGCCGGTACTCCGCCGCCACCGCCACCTGGACGTCGTTGCCCAGCACCACGGGCCGGCCCACCCGCGCGCCCAGGTCCCCCGCCACCGGGTAGGGCGTGCTCCAACCCTGGCCCACGTTGCTGACATGCCCCAGCGTGCCCTCGTTGGCGTTCACCGCGCCGGGCGCGCCCACGCCCACCCCCAGGAGCTGACGGGTCGTCAGGCCCGCCGCGTGCGCCGCGCCCTCCAAGGCGTCGTGGATGGCGCGCACCACGTCACCGGGCTCGCCGTCGGCGGGCGTGGGCTGGCGCATCTTCCCCAGGACGGTGCCGGCGCGGTCCACCACCACGGCCTCGATTTTCGTCCCGCCCAGGTCGACGCCGCCCCAGCACTCCAGGGTGTCGCGCTCCGCCGCCTTCCCTCGAGAGCCCACCGCGTTCGCCTCCCGCATGACACGCCTCCCCAGCGAAGATGCGCAGTCCGCCGCGGACCGGGTGAAGGCGGCGGGGAGGCAAGGGAGCGGCCGGCCCGCGCGCCGCCCGGCCTGTCCGTGAGCAACGATTCCCCACCAACGCCTCCACGGCGCCTCGCGCGGCCCGCTAGAAAGGCGCTCCACACGGACGCGAGACAGAGAAAGGGGCAAGGGATGGACCTCATCGGACAGCTCTCTCAGCAGCTCGGAGTGAATGGAACGCAGGCCCAGGGGCTAGCGGGCTCGCTGCTGAAACGGGTGCAGGGCACGGTGCAGGAGAAGCTGGGCCCCGACGCCGCGAACCAGCTGGGCCAGGCGATTCCGGAGATGGAGACCTGGCAGCAGGCCCCCAGCGCCACGTCCGCGCCCCAGACGGCGCCGGATGCGGGGGGCGGGCTGATGGGCGCGCTGGGCGGCCTCATGTCCGGCCAGGAGGGCGGCGCGGGCGGCATGCTGAGCGCGCTGGGTGGCGCCGCGGGGCAGGCCGGTGATGTGGCCGCCGTGGTGTCCCTGCTGGGCCGCTTCAACATCGACGCGAGCAAGGCGTCCCTGGTGGCGCCCCTGCTGCTGAACTTCCTCAAGTCGCGCCTGGACCCCGCGCTCGTGGGCCGCATCCTCTCCGTGGTGCCGCTGCTGGCCGGCGCGGGCGGTGGTGGCAACACGCCCGGCGGTGGCGGCCTTGGGGGGATGCTGGGCGGGTTGCTGGGCGGCGGACGCTGAAGCCCCGCACCATCAACGGCCTGACACGCGCTGGCGCACGGTGGTGGCCAGCGCCCACGGCGGGAAGCCCAGCACGTAGCGCCAGCGCGGCGCCTCCAGGTGGAGCGGCAGGCCGCGCCGGTACAGGTCCAGCGCCAGGTCCACGCGGCGCTGGGACAACAACCAGTGCGTCACGTGGCGCAGGCTGTAGAGCAGCATCTCCAGCCGCTCACGCCTGCGGGCCGTGCCTCCCGGGTAGCGCCCCAGGCGCTCCTGCTCCAGGAGGTACCGCGTGCCCCGGTAGCCGGACTCCAGTGACGTGGACGTGGAGCCCTCGTGCTGCCGGTAGCCCACCACCACGGGCGCGCGCACCCAGGCGAAGCCCGGGTCCGTGCCCAGCCGGTACAGCAGGTCGTAGTCCTCGCCGCTGATGCGCAGCGGGGTGAAGCCCCCCACGCGCCGCAGCGCCTCCGCGCGCACCGCCAGCACACACGCGGTGCGCGGCGTCCGGTCCTCCGCGCTGGCCAGGTAGTCCGCGAAGCGCAGCACCTGGAGCGGCTCGCGGCGCACGGTCGCCAGGGTTTCGGCCCGGGAGAACAGCGCCGCCGTGCCCAGCACCAGCGACGTCCCTTCCGCCTCGAGCACCCGCCGGTACGTGGCCAGCGTCCAGGGGAACCACACGTCGTCACTGTCCAGGAAGGCCACGTAGGTGCCCCGGGCCTCCTGGATGCCCAGGTTGCGCGCGGCGCCCGGGCCCGCGTTGCGCTGGCTGAGCACGCGCACCTGTTCGCCGTAGCGAGCCAGCGTCTCCAGCGTGTCGTCGGTGGAGCCGTCATCCACGACGAGCACCTCGAAGTCACGCTCCTCCTGCGCGAACACGGACGCGAGCGCCGCCTCCAGCAGCCGCGCCCGGTTGTACGTGGGGATGATGACGGAGAAGAACGGCATGTCACACGCGGGCGCGCAGGCCCATCTGCGAGATGCCCAGGAAGGTGGCCAGCTGCTTGCGGTACTCCGGCAGGCTCATGCGCCCGCGCAGCAGCGTCTGCGTCAGCACCGCCGAGTTGTACGGCAAGGTCCCCACCAGGATGGCCCTCATGGCCGTCTCGTGCAGCCGGCCGTGGTGCTTGCGGAAGTACGCCAGGCGCGTGCGCCACAGCTCGATGCGCACCTTGTCCGCACCGGAGTCGGACGGACGGAACGAGCGGCTGGTCAGGTGCGTAATCACCGCCTCCGGGCAGAAGGCCACCTCCCAGCCCGCCTTCCAGGCCCGCACGCACCAGTCGGTGTCCTCGGTGTTGCCCAGCGGGGACATCTGCTCGTCGAGCAGGCCCACCTCCGCGAGCGCCTCCTCGCGCACCACGATGCAGGCGCCCAGCACCCAGCTCACGCGGGCCTCGTCGTGGCCGTACTGCGCCGGGTCGATGGACATCGCCTTGAGGAAGTGGAGGGGGCGCGGCAGGAAGACGATGTCGAAGAGCTGCCCGGCCAGCGACATGGGCCGGAAGGTGCAGTTCTGGATGGTGCCGTCCGCGTTCAACAGCCGCGCGCCCGCCATGCCCACGCGCGGGTTGTCATCCATGAAGCGCACCAGCGCGTCGAAGGCGCCCTCGTGGACGATGGTGTCGTCATTGAAGATACAGAAGTGACGGCCCCGGGCCTGGCGCAGCACCTGGTTGTGGTTGGCGGAGAAGCCCTTGCGCTCCGTGTTGAAGAGCCAGCGCACCTGGGGGAAGTCGCGCCGCATGGCGTCCACGCCCCGCCCGTCCGTGGCGTTGTCGACAATCCAGACCTCAAAGGAGCTGTCGCGCGTCGTCGCGTACAGCGTGCGCAGACAGTCGTGCAGCAACTCCGGATTGCTGTGATTGACGATGGAGATGACCAGGTCGGGCTTCTTCATCGGGACCTCCGCGTGTCTGCTCACGTCGACGCCGGACTCACCGGAGCTGGCCTCGCGGCCCTCCGTGCCCGGATGAATTCGAGAATCTGCCTCAGCTCGCCCAGGAGTGGCAGCGTTCCCGGCAGGCGCTCACGGGCCCACACCAGGATGGCGAACAGCACCGCGCCCACCAGCGCCTGCGCCACCACACCCTCCTCCACCAGCCGCAGCGCCGCCAGACACGCCGCCAGCAGCACCAGCCCCAGGGTGATGAAGGGCTCCACCACCTGCCGCGTCAGCCCTCGCATCGACGGGTTGAGCCGCTCCACCAGCCACGCCGTCACCCACACCTCGGCCAGTCCCACCACCACGCCCGCGGGGCCCATGCCCTCCAGGCCGAAGCGTTGGATGGCCCACGTCCCCAGCCCCCACTTCGCCGCACCCACGCCCACGACGACGGCCAGCCGCTCCCAGGGCCTGCCGCCCGCGTTCTGCGCCGTGGCCAACAGCCCCACCAGGGTGGTGAGGATGCACTCCATGCTGAACCACTGCACCAGCACCACCGCGGGCAGCCACCGAGTACCGAAGAAGAGGGGCACCGCCACGGGGACGGCCAGCACCGCCAGGGGAATGGCGAGCAACAACACCGAGGACAGCCGGCGCAGCGACGTGCGCAGGTACTCGGCGAAGCCCTCCGGGTCATCCTGCAACCGGCAGTAGGCGGGGAAGGCCACGCGGTTGAGCACCACGCTCAGCATCATCGGCGTGGAGGCCAGCGCCCAGGCCCAGTTGACCAGCCCCACCGCCTCCTTGCCCAACACGTGCCCCACCACCAGCGGCACCCAGCCCGCCACCATCGCCGCCACCAGGGGCGGAAGCTGGAACGCCAGCCCGAAGCCCAGGAGCCGCCGCAACACGTCCACGCGGAAGCGCCCCTGGGGACGCCAGGGGGACGCCCACCAGATGCACACCAGCCCCACCCCGCCGCGCACCAGGCCGCCCAGCGCCAGCGCCCAGGCCCCGAAGCCCAGCGCCGCCAGGGAGATGGTGGTGATGACCTGCACCACGTTTTCAATCAGCTCGGCGCGGGCGATGACGGAGAAGGCCAGCTGGCGCTCCAGCGCCATCAACGGAATCACGCGCAGCGAGGACAGGAACAGGCCCAGCGCCAGCGCCCACACCATGGGCACCGCGCCGTCGCCCAGCGCATAGCCGCGCGTCAACTGGGGGGCCAGCAGGCAGACCGAGGCCACGACGAGGGCGGTGAGCGCCTGGTGGCACCAGAAGATGGTGAACGTCTCATCCCGCGTGGGCTCGTGCGACTGGCGGACCAGCGCCGCGCTCAGGCCCAGGTCCCCCAGGAACACGCCCAGGGAGGCCGCGTAGGACACGATTCCGAACAGGCCGTAATCCGACGGGAAGAGCAGCCGGGACAGGAACAGCGCGCTCACCACGCGCAGCCCCTGGGACGCCACGGTCCGCGCCGCCAGGACGAACATGCCCTTCAGGGCACGCGCCTTGACTTCGACGGCGGTGGCTTCGGGCGCTGGGGTCGCGTTCATGGTGCGGAGCGGCCCGCTCCGGGTGTCCTGGGGAGGGCCAGCGCGCGGGAACGCGCGGGAGCGGAAATGCTAGCGACAGCGCGCAGGGCCTACAAGCAACGTGCGTTCCCCGCATGGTGGGATGTCCCGCTCGCCTGCCTGGACACCGCGTCAGGGTTGCCCTTCCCGAAGCGCCGGGGCTACGGTCCGCCCACATGCGTCCCGGTGGAAACATCTTCCAGTTCCTGAAGCGCGAAGTCCTCGTGGGTGAGCATGAGGTGCTCCACCGCACGCTGAAGGAGGCGCTGGTCGGCACCTGTGACAGCGTGCTGGACATCGGCTGTGGCTCGCGCTCGCCGCTCCACAGCTTCTCGAACCTGCTCCCGCACACGGTGGGCGTGGACGGGCACCCCACCAGCATCGAGCGCAGCCGGGCCGCGGGCATCCACCGCGAGTACCACTGCATGGACCTGATGGAAGCGGGCCAGCGCTTCGGTCCCAAGAGCTTCGACGCCGTCGTCGCGCTGGACGTCATCGAGCACTTCGACAAGCCAGACGGATTCCGGCTGTTGGAGATGATGGAGTCGCTGGCGCGCAAGCGCGTCATCATCTTCACGCCCAATGGCTTCCTCCCCCAGGATGAGTGGGACAACAACGTCCACCAGGTGCACCGCTCCGGCTGGGAGGTCTACGACTTCGAGCTGCGCGGCTACCACGTCACCGGCATGAGCGGCTGGAAGCCCCTGCGCGGTGACTACGCCCTGCCGCGCATCCGGCCCTTCCGGCTGGGCAGCCGCCTGTCCATCCTCACCGAGCCCTTCGCCACGCGCTGGCCCCGTCACGCCTTCCAGCTCCTCGCCATCCGCGACATGGAAGTGTCCTGACGCCGCGCCATGCCTCCTCCGCGCACCGCTCCCGCCTGGCATGTCCTCACCGGCGAGTACCCGCCGCGGCCCGGCGGCGTCGGTGACTACACCCGGCAACTGAGCCGCGCGCTCGCCAGCGCCGGGCAGGAGGTCCACGTCTGGGCCCCCGGTGAAGGTGGTGTCCGCGACGAGGACGGCGTCACCGTGCACCGTGCCCCCGACCTCCTGACGCCCAGGGGCCTGCCCGGCCTGTCACGCGGGCTGGATGCGTGCCCGGGGCCCCGGCGCCTGCTGCTCCAGTACGTGCCCCATGCCCTGGGGTTGAGGGCGATGAACGTCCCCTTCTGCGCGTGGTTCGCCTCGCGGTGGCACGACGCGCGCTGGGTCTACATCCACGAGGCCGTGCATCCGTGGAGCCCACGCGGCCCCTGGCGCCACCACATCCTGGCGGGCACCACGCGGCTGATGGTGCGCCTGGTGGCGAGCGCCGCCAACCGCGTGTTCGTCTCCATTCCCCAGTGGGCGGAGCACCTGCCCGCTCGCGTCCGGCCCCACGCGGCCTGGCTGCCGGTTCCCAGCAACCTGCCCGTCGAGGTCTCCCGTGACGCCGTGGACGCGCTCCGCGCGGAGTTGGGTGAGGGGCCCTGGCTGGGACACTTCGGCACCTTCGGACGCCTCACCGCTGAGCCCCTGGAGGCCGCGCTGGTGCCGTTGCTGCGCGGTGAGGGAACGCGCCGGGCGTTGATGCTGGGCAGAGGCAGCCGCGCCTTCGTCGAAGGCGTGGAGACGCGCCACCCCGAGCTGCGAGGCCGGCTCGTGTCCAGGGACTCGCTCGCGCTGGACGACATCGCGGTGCATCTGACGACGTGTGACGTGCTCCTGCAGCCCTATCCGGACGGCGTGAGCACCAGGCGCACCACGGTCATGGCGGGCCTGGCCCTGGGGCTCCCTGTCATCACGAACACCGGGCACCTCACGGAACCGCTGTGGCGCGAACACGGCGCCGTCGCGTTGGCCGAAGGCACGGCGCCCGCTGCGTTGGTGGAGCGCGCCGAGGGCTTGCTGTCGCGCGCGGACACGCGGAGGGAGCTGGGCCAGCACGCGGCCCGAATCTACCGCGAGCACTTCGCGCTGGAGCGCACGGTGGAAGCGCTGCTGCGCGCCGGCCCCACATGACGCCCCGCCATGCGACACCCCAGACCGCGGCCCGGCTGGCGCTGCTGATGGACCCGCGCGAGGAAGGCTGGCCCAGCATGGACCTGGTGGGCGAGGCCCTCCTGGCGGGGCTTGCCGCGCATCCCTCCGAGGTCCACGCGACGGCCATGAGGCCAGAAATGCCCGCGGTGCTGCGACGGCTTCCCCGAGCAGGCGCGCGCAACGCGGCGTTCAACGCGGACCGGCTCCTCACCCGCTTCGGCCTCTACCCGGGCCGTGCGCTGCTCGCCCGGGGGCGGCACGACGCCTTCCACGTGGTGGACCACACCTACGCGCAGCTCGTGCACGCGTTGCCCGCGTCGCGCACCGGTGTCTACTGCCATGACCTGGATGCGTTCCGCTCCGTGCTGGAGCCTCGGCGCGAGCCGCGTCCCGCGTGGTTCCGCGCCATGGCCCGTGCCCAGCTCGCGGGGCTGGAGCGCGCGGCCATCGTGTTCCACAGCACGCAGGCGGTGCGCATGGAGCTGCTCGCGCATGGCGTGGTGCCGGAGTCGCGGCTCGTCTGGGCGCCGTATGGCGTGTCCCCCGAATACCGCCCGGAGCCCACGCCCGGAACGCCCGATGCCAGCGAAGCCGTGCTCGCACCGCTGGGGGGCCGGCCCTACCTGCTCCACGTCGGCAGCGCGATTCCCCGCAAACGCCTGGACGTGCTCTTCGCCGTGTTCGCCGCGCTTCGCGCGCGCTCCCCGGAGCTTCGGTTGGTGCAGCAAGGCGGCGCGCTGAACGACACACAGCGCGCGCAGGTGGAGGCGTTGGGTATTGGCGATGCACTGCTTCAGCCTCCTCGGCAGGAGCGGGCCACGATGGCGGGCCTCTACCGGCGCGCGGCGGCCGTGGTGGTGACGAGCGAGGCGGAGGGCTTTGGACTCCCCGTCATCGAGGCGCTGGCCTGTGGTGCCCCCGTGGTGGCCAGCGACCTGCCCGTGCTACGGGAGGTCGGAGCAGAAGCCTGCACCTACTGCCCCGTGGGGGACGTGCCGGCGTGGGTGGAGTCCGTGGCCGCGCTGCTCGCCGGCCATGACGCACAGCCCTCGCGCGAGGCACGGCTGACCCGCGCCTCGCGCTTCACCTGGGCCGCGCATGCGCGTACGGTGCTGGACGCCTACCTGCGGCTGCTCGGTGCCTCCACGCCGTGAGGTCGGCAGGCTCCACCCAACCCGGAGCGTTCCGCTCGCCCTTGGCGATACGGACATGCCCAAGGTCATCGCGCGAACACAGTGCGCGGGGACGTTGCCGGTGCCTCAAGCCCCAGCAACGTGCCTTGACCCGAGGTGAGGTGTTTGCTTCGGTCCACCCGCCGTGCGCCTCCTCTTCCTCAATCCCGTGGGCATTCTTGGTGGAGCCGAGCGCGCGCTCTTGGACCTGATGGCGTGCCTGAAGCAGCAGGACTCAACGCTGTCGCTCCACTTGCTGGCCGGAACCGCGGGGCCGCTGCTCGACGAAGCGCGCGCATTGGGCGTGGATGCGCGGCTGCTGCCATTGCCAGAGCACCTGTCCGCGCTGGGCGACTCCGCATTGAGAGGCCACGGTCCGCTGGAGGCGCTGCGCTTCGCCCGCCGGCTGGCGCCCACCTCCGGGCTGCTGGTGGGCCATGGACGCGCGCTCCGCCGGGAAGTCGCCGACATCAGCCCCGACCTGGTGCATTCCAACGGCATCAAGACGCACCTGCTCAGCGCCGCCACCGCGGGCCTGCCCTTGAAGCGGGTGTGGCACGTCCACGACTTCCTGGGCGAGCGGCCCCTGGTCCGCCGCGCGCTGAGGCTGCTGTCGCCCCTCGCATCGGCGGCCATCGCCAACTCGCGAGCGGTGGGCGACGACACGCGCGAGGTGCTGTTCCGAGTGCCCGTGCACGTCATCTACAACGGCGTGGACACCACGCGCTTCTCCCCCGGCCCCGCGGACGGCGCGCAACTGGACCGGCTGGCCGGTCTACCCGCAGCCCCCGAGGGCACGCTCCGCGTGGGGCTGGTGGCCACCTATGCCCGCTGGAAAGGCCAGGACGTCTTCCTCGAAGCCGCGGCGACGCTGACGCGCCTGTACCCCGCCCTGCCCGTGCGCTTCTACCTGGTGGGCGCGCCGCTGTATCAGACGCCCGGCTCGCAGTTCTCCGAGGATGAACTGCGCCGGCTCATCACCGCACGCGGCCTGGCGGAGCGCGTGGGGCTGGTGCCCTTCCAGCCCCATCCAGCCTCTGTGTACCGGGCCCTGGACGTCTTCGTTCACGCCAGCACCCGCCGGGAGCCCTTTGGCCTCACCATCGCGGAGGCGCTCGCCTGCGGGCGGCCCGCCATCGTCTCCAGCGCGAGCGGCGCGGCGGAGGCACTCACGAATGGCACGGACGCGCTGCTGATACCTCCAGGCAACGTGCACGCGCTGGTCCAGGCGATGCGAACGCTGTTGGAGGACGCAGCCCTGCGAGCCCGGCTGGGCACGGCCGCGCGACTCACCGCGGCGGCGAACTTCTCGCGCGAACGCTACGCGAGCGAGGTGCTCACCCTGTACCGCACGCTCGTGCGGAGCAATCCCCCATCTGAAAGCCGTGGAGCCCCCATCCCTTGAAGCAGTCACGCCGGCTCATCACCCTCTCTCACTCCTACGTCGTCGGCCTCAACCGGCGCCTCGCCAACGAGATGATGCGCGTGGGCGCGGGTGCATGGGATGTCACCACGGTGGCACCCCGCTTCTTCCACGGCGACCTGAGCCCGCTCGCCCTGCGGCTCGAAGCGGACGAGGCCGCCAGGACGGAAGGCGTGCGCGCCTTCTTCAGCCGCTCGCTCCACACCTTCCTCTACGGTCCGGAGTTGCATGCGCACCTCGCGCGCGGCGCGGACCTGGTGCACGTGTGGGAAGAGCCCTATGTGCTGGCCGGCCTGGAGGCGGCATTGCTCACGCCGCGTCGCGTCCCGCTCGTCTTCAGCACCGCGCAGAACCTGTCCAAGCGTTACCCGCCGCCCTTCGCCCAGGCGGAGCGCTTCGTCGTCCAGCGCGCTTCGGGCTGGGTGGCCTGGGGTGAAACCGTGAGGGACAACCTCCTCACCCGTCCCGGCTATGCGGAGCGTCCCGCGCGCGCCATTCCCATGGGCGTGGACGCGGACCTGTTCCAACCCAATCGCGCCGCGGGCGAGTCCTTGCGGCGCGAGCTCGGGTGGGAGACATCAGGCCCCCCCGTGGTGGGGTTTCTCGGCCGCTTCGTCCCGGAGAAGGGCGTGCCCCTCCTGATGGCTGCGCTCGACGCGCTCGACACCCCGTGGCGCGCGCTCTTCGTCGGCGGGGGCCCGATGGAAGGCGCGTTGCGTGACTGGGCGGCCCGGCACCCTCAATCGGTGCGAGTCCTCACCGGAGTGCCCCACTCAGGCGTGCCACGCGCGCTCAACGCCATGGACATGCTGTGCGCTCCCAGTCAGACGACGCGCCAATGGCGGGAGCAGTTCGGCCGCATGTTGGCGGAGGGCTTCGCGTGTGGCGTGCCCGTGCTCGGCAGTGACTCGGGCGAAGTCCCGCGCACCATGGACGACGCGGGCATCGTGCTGCCGGAGGCGTCCGTGTCCGCCTGGACGCAGGCGATCGCCAACCTGCTGGAGAGTCCCCAGCGCAGAGAAGAGCTGGCCACACGGGGCCGAGAGCGCGCCGTCACCCACTTCTCGTGGCCGGTGGTGGCGAAGGCACACCTGGACTTCTTCACCGAGGTCCTGGAGCGGCGCGGCTGACGAAGCAGGCGCCTCAGCCCTCGCGCTCCACCGTGTCCACGATGGCCTCCGCCATGGAGTCCCAGGTCTGCGCCCGGAGCGTCTCCGACAGCGCGGCCACATGAGGCGCCCAGGCCGCGGCGTGCTGGCGCCAATCCTCCAGGCGCCGCACCAACGCGGCCACGTCATCCGGCGCGTCCAGCAGCAGGCCCGACAGCGCCTCCGGGTAGCGCTCCGCCACGCCCGCCGAGCGGCTCACCAACGCAGGCAGCCCGGCACATAGCGCCTCGTGGACGTTCAGCCCATATGCGTCATACCGCGTGGGAGACACCAGCACGTCCGCCGCCGACAGCAAGCGCGCCACGTCGTCACGGAAGCCGAGGAACTGGATGCGCTCACCCAGTCCTCTGTCCGCGGCTTCGCGCTCCCACGCGTCCCGCTGCGCGCCCGAGCCCACGACCTTGAGGTCCACGCCCCAATCCGCACGCGCGCACAGCCGCAGCCACGCCTGGAAGAGGGTGTCGAAGCCCTTGCGGCGGTCGCCCAACGCGCCCACGAAGAGCGCCACGGGCCGGGCCTCCGGCCACCCCAGGGATGCGCGGACCTCACGCCGCGCCTCGGCGGTTACCGGGCGGAAGCGCTCCGCATCCCCACCGAGATAGATGACGCGCACCCGGGATGCGGGAACGCCCGTGGCCGCCACCACATCCTCCCGCGTGCGCTCCGAGTTGGCGATGATGACGCGCGCGCGCCGCAGGGCCTGCCGCTCCGAACGCACGTAGTACCGGTGGCTCACGTGGCCCTTGAGCTGGCGCAGCACGCCGCCGCTGGGCTCGGAGGCATAGGCGCCGTGGACGTAGTGGACCCAGTTGGCGGACGCCACCGGGCAGTTGCCCCCGTTGGCCACCACGCGGCCTCCCTCGGCGCGGGTGCGCAGCGCCCAGGCCCGGCCCACCGCGCTCAGCAGCGGTTCGCCCAGCAGGTACGCATTGGCGGGCTTGGGCACTCGCACGAAGCGCACATTGGGATGACGCAGGAGGACCTCCGCCACGCGGTGGGCCACCAACCGGACGGGGTGCCCCTGCTTCGCCAGCCAGAGCGCCAGCGCCAGGTTGGCCCGGTCCATGCCTCCGGTGTCCACGAAGTCACCGGCGATGAGGGTGTACGGTCTTCGCATGGGCCAGGGCGCCGAAGAGCGCCGCGTTGAGCAACCAGAACTCCATGCCCGTCTGGCTCATGAAGAACGGATAGCTGAAGGTGAGCGCGAAGGCGCCCAGGTTGTACGCGAAGAGGACGCTGCCCCACAGCCAGAACTCGTCCTCCGGACCGTCACGGCTGCGCGCGACCTGGAAGGCCCACAGCAACGACATCAGCACGCCCAGCGGGTAGAACAACACGCCCAGGATGCCGCCGTCGTAGACCCAGGCGGTCCACTGGATCTCCGCCCACAACGGCGGGCGCTCGCGGTCGCTGTTGTCGCCAAAGTAGGCATTCGTCATGCCGTAGCGGCCCAGGCCCGCGCCCAGCGGATACTCAGGCAGCACGTCCGCGAAGGTCCCCGTCAGGAAGTAGCCGCGGTTGTTGTGGTACACCTCGTCGGGGCTGGCCGCGAAGAGCGTGGACCAGCGACTCAGCACCGCGTCGCCGCCCACCGCCACGGCCCAACCGAAGGTGGCCACACCCGCGGTGCCCATCACCGCCAGCAGGGCCAGGAACCGTCCCACGCGGCCACTCACCAGGAGCACCGCCGCCAGGGCCACCAGACACACCACCAGCATGACGGCGGTGGCGCGCACCTGCGACAGGTAGATGCCGAAGAGCCCCACCAGGATGCCGCCCACGCTCAACACGCGCGTCAGCCCGCGACGGGATGACAGCAGGAAGCCGCCCCCCAGCAGCACCGCGTAGAAGCCGCCAGTGGACGCGCCGCCCGGAATGTCCGTCAGGCCCATGGGACGGAACACGCGCACGCCGTCCGAGGTCTCGAACTGGAGGCTGCTCACATAACCTTCGCCCTGGCCCTGCACCGCGGCGGACAGCGCGGGCTGGAAACGGCCGGGGAAGTAGACCTGCAGCACGCCCACGCCCGCGCTGGCCGCGTTGAAGAAGAAGAGCAGCGCGAGCGTGCGACGGAACGTCTTCGGGTCGATGGCCAGCCGGGTCACCCACAGCAGTGGCGCGGCGATGGCGAGCTGGATGCCCAACTGCGCCAGCGCCGCCAGCGGGGCACCAGTGCCAGGGTTGAAGAGCTGGAGCGCGGTGATGCCCAGCGCGGCCAGGATGAAGGGAAGCGCCGGGTGCTTCAGACTCCGTCCCCGCACCAGCGCCAGCAGCACCAGACTGACGCCGAAGGCCAGCACGCGCACCGCCACGCGGAGCGGCGCGATGGCCTCCACCAGCAGCGCGAGCTGGCAGCAGATGAGCAGACCGACGAAGAGCGGCACCAGGCGGCTCGACGCCAGCAGGCCGCCGCCCATGCGCGCACCTCGCGCGACGGGCGCGGTGGGCGAGCCCCCCTCCGAGACCGCCTCCAGCGCGGCCCCCGGTGCGCGGCGCACGTACCGGCGCTTCAGCACGCCGGGGCCCTGAAGCTGGGGCGCCCTCACACCGGCACCTCCTGCCTGGACAGCGCGCGCAGCGCCTCCTCCATGCCGCGAAGGAAGCCTCCCGCATCACTCAGCGCCGCGGCACGCGCGGGCCCCGCCGCGCCCAACCGGACGCGCGTCTGGGGGTCCTCGATGAGCCGCCCCAGGGCCAGGGCCAGTGACTCCGGCTCCGGGCGGACGAACACCCCGCAGGAGGCATCCACGATTTCCAGCGCGCCCCCCATCGGCGTGGTCACCACGGGCAGGCCCGCCTGGAGCGCCTCCACGAAGACCAGACCAAACGCGTCCGGCCTCGAGTTGGGTTGGCAGTGGATGTCCGCGGCGCGCAGCAGCCGCGACACGTCCGAGCGCTGCCCCAGGAGTCGCAGCCGCCCTTCGATCCCCAGGTGCTTCGCCTGCGCCCGCAGCCCCTCCAGATAGGCTTCCTCGTCCGGACGCTGAGCGCTGCCAGCGAACCAGACGCGCCAGCCCGGCACCGCTCGCAACCGGCCCAGCGCCTCCAGCAACAAGCGCTGCCCCTTCCCCTCCTGCATCCGGCTGGCGTGGAAGATGACGACGTCCCCTTCGGAGGCCCCCAGTTCCGAGCGCACGCGCGCGCGCTCGGACGCCCCCAGCGCCGGCGGTGGCATGGGCAGCGGACAGTGCGTCACGCGCCAAGGCACCTGGGGATAGACGGACACCAGCGTGCCCGCGGCGAAGCGGCTGTTGGTCAGCACCAGGTCGGGCGGCGTGACGCGCGCCCACCGCTCCAGCCAGTGCTGGCCCGTCAGTGCGTCGTGCTGGAAGAAGGCCAGGGGAACACCAGCGGTGCGCACCACGGGCCCGAACAGGGCCTGAGGCCAGATGGCGTGGCAGATGACGACGTCGTAGCGCCCGCCGCGCAGCAGCTCGCGCAGGACGCTCCGCGCGCGCCACACGGACCAGGGCCGGCCTGTCTTCGCGGGCCCCAGCACACGCACCTCCACGCCCGCGTCGCGCAGCTCCCGAGCCAACCGGCCCTCGAAGCAGAGCGCGAAGGCGTGTGACAGCGACGGACGAAGGTCCCGCTCGCGCGCCATCGTGTGTAGCAGCGTCTCGATGCCACCGTAGAGGTTGCCGCTGGAGATGTGCAGCACGCGCAGGGGATGGCTCATACGCTCCCCGTCAAGCGCAGCAGCGCCACGTCGGGCGCCATCACCGGCGCGGGCCGGCCCAGCGCCTCCGAGTACAGGGACAGGCTGCGCCAGGCCATGACGTCATGCCGGAACTCCGCCACGGCCCGCTCCCGGGCCTCGCGCCCCAGCCGCTGCGCCAACCCGGGCTCCTCCAGGAGTCGCCGCGCCGCCGCCGCCAGGGCCTCCGCGTCGCCGACCGGCACCGTCAGCCCCGTCTGCTCATGCAGGCTCACCCACGCGACGCCCGAGTGCGGAATCGCCGTGTTCAGCACGGGCAGCCCGCTGGCCATGGCCTCCACCTGAGACAACCCATACGCCTCGCTGCGGGCATTGCCACAGAACCAGAGCGCGGTGGCCGCGTGCAGCGCGCCGACCAGCGAATCCGGAGGCAGATAGCCCGCCCACGTCACCCGGTCCGCGACGCCCAGCGCGCGCGCCCGGCGTCGAGCCTCCGCCTCCAGCGGCCCCTGCCCCACCACCACCAGCCGCCCCGGCACCCGGCGCAGGGCCTCCAGCGCGGTGAACAGGCCCTTGTAGTAGACGAGCCGCCCCACCATGAGCCACAGCGGCGCGCCCGCGGCCTGCGCCCGCCAGTGGGCCTCCGCCTCACGCGCGGCGGCGCAGGGATGGAGGTACGGCGCCAGGTCGAGCCCCAACGGCAGCGCCCGCACCTTGTCGCGAAAGGCGCGCAGCAGCGGTGAGCCCGAGACATAGGCCTCGCTGGTGGCCAGCACGCGCCGGGCCCGCGCGTAGAGCAGCGCCTCGAAGGGCTTGAAGAGCGCGCCCGCCACCCTCTGCCGGATGACGTCACTGTGGTGGGTGATGAAGACGGGAGGCAGCCGGCGCGCCACGTCCAGCGCCAGCACCCAGGTCGGGTTGGGCGTGTGCAGGTGCACGATGTCCACGCCCCGCGACAACGCGCGTCCCAGCATGCGCGGCAGGTCCGGCATCGCGTCCATGCGCGCGACGGAGGCCAGCCGGCCCAGGCGCGTCACGCGCACCGGTCCGTCCCACGCCTCACACGTGGGGCTGCGGCCCTGGAACTCGTGGCTGGTGCCCGCGCCGTCCGCGGCATGGTTGGCGCACAGCACCTCCACCTGCGCGCCGAGCGCCGCCTGGGCGCGCGCCAGCGTCTGCACGTGGGCTTCCATGCCCCCCGACGCGGGAGGATAGAACTTGCCCAGGTGCAGCACCCGCAAGCCCGCGCCCGCTGATGGCGCGTTCACGACTGCGCCACCCCATCCTTGGAGTCTTCCGCGTACTGCCCGTAGCCCTGGTAGCCCAGATACGAGTCACCGTAGCGCGGCGCCGACAGGTCCACGTCGTTGAGGATGGCGCCGTACATGCGCGCCTGCACGTCCGCCAGCGAGCGCAGCGCACGCCGCGCCGACTCGCGGTTCGTCTTGGCCGCCTTCAGCACCAGCACCACGCCGTCGCACTTCGTGGCCAGCACCGCCGCGTCCGCCACCGCGTTGATGGGCGGGCTGTCCAGGATGACGCGGTCGAAGCGCTCGGAGGCGGCCTTCAGCAGGTCCGTGAAGGCCTGGGTGTGCAGCAGCTCCGCCGGATTGGGCGGCAGCGGTCCGCACGGCAGCACGAAGAGGCCGGGCACCTCGGTGCTCTTCACCGCCGCGTCCAGCGTGCCCTCACCCACCACCAGCGAGGAGATGCCCAGCTCGTTGGGAACTCCGAAGGCGCGGTGCAGGCGCGGCCGGCGCATGTCCGTGTCCAGCAGCAGCACCCGGTTGCCGCTCTGGGCCATGGCCACGCCCAGGTTGATGCAGGTGGTGGACTTGCCTTCCTGCGGCCCGCTGGACGTCACCACCAGCGTCTTGAACGGGTTGTCCGGCGACATGAACAGCAGGTTGGTGCGGATGGCGCGGCAGCACTCCGCCGCTGTCGACTTGGGTTCGCGGTGGACATGCAGGTCCCGCTCGCGCGGCGCCTTGCTGCCGTCCAGCCGCGGCATCACGCCCAGGAAGGCCAGCCCCAGCCGCTCCTCCACGTCCGCCTGCGTGGCCACGCTGTTCTCCAGGAGCTCCAACAGCAGCACCACGCCCAGGCCCGCCAGCAATCCCAGCACCAGCCCCACCGCCAGGTTGCGGCGCACGTGAGGCTTCACCGGCACCAGGATGGGCCGCGCCGGGTCCAGCACGCGCACGTTGCTGGTGCGCAGCATGCCCGACAGCTCGATGTCCTTCAGGCGCCTGGCCACCAGTTCGTAGAGGCGCTGGTTGTTGTCCGAGTCGCGCTTGAGCCGGTCGAACTCGATGGCCTTCTTGTTCACCAGGAAGGCCTCCGACTTCTCCGCGTCCAGCAGGCGCACCAGGTTCTTCTCCTGCGCCACCGACTCCGCCAGCGACGTCTCCGCGCTGCGCACCACGTTGCTCAGGCTCTTGAGGAAGTCCTCGCGCACCACCGACAGCTTGCGGTTGCACTCCAGGAGCTTCGGGTGCTCGGCCAGGTAGCGCTCGCCCAGCTCCGCGCACGTCATGCGCAGCTCGGTGTAGCTGCGCCGCAGGTCCTGGATGGGGCCGTCCGAGGCGCCCGACAGCGCCTCCGCCCACGTCTCATCCTCCGGAGACGCCTTGCGCAGCCGGTGGATGGCCTCCACTCGCGCCTGCTGAGCGGCAATCTGGATGCGCACCTCGGTCAGCTTCAGGTTGAAGCTGTTGATGCGCTCACTGACGATGCTCATCCTCGACTCGAGCGACGTGGACAGCATGTCCGCGTCCTTCTTGAAGTCGTAGACGGCCAGCTCGCTCGACTTGGACTGAGACTCCAGCTCGGCCAGACGAATCTCCAACCAGTCGCGCGCGTCCTCCGTCGTCCGGAGCTTGAGGGCCAGGTTCTCCGCCATGTACGCGGCGGCCACCTCGTTGGCCAGCAGCGCGGCGCGTTTGGCGTCGAAGTCATCCACCGCGATGTTCATCACCCGCGAGTCCCTCGCGGGAATCACCCGGATGCGCGACTGGACCAGCGCCACCGCGTCCGCGCCCTGCATCGCCTGCAGGCGCGTCTTCTCGTCGGTGATGTGCGCCAGGCCCAGGAAGTCCGCGTCCGTGGACAGGCCCAGCTTGTCCACCACCCGGCCCGCCACCGCGCGCGAGGTGATGATTTGACTCTGGGTGGCGTAGTACTCCTTGTTGAACCAGTAGTTGCTGCGCTCCTCGCCCATCACCTCCTTCACTTCCCCATCCAGGAAGCGAGGCGCCATCACGTCGATGATGAGCGAGGCACTGGCCGAGTACACCTTGGGCTGGCGCAACGTGTGGGCGGCCGTGAGCGCCGCCACCACCACCGCCACGCCAAGGACGACCCACTTGCGGCGCCACACCGCGCGCACATACTGCATGAGGCCCGCGGGCGTCAGGCCACCAGCGCCGCCGGCCGGGTCGAAACCGGTTCCATCCACGTCACGTCTCCCTGCCGTCTCCAGAGCGACTCCACGGCCCGCGGCACTCCGCCGACCTACACCCACACGCTTGGGGACCGCGACGAGCGTGCCGTGTCCCCGCGGGGTTGTCCATTGTTCCGCGGTCGGCTGGATGCCCTCCATCCACGCTTCTTCGCGGGCACTGACGCGCATGGCCGAGCCGCCTGTGCTAGTCAGCCCGGCGTGACGCCACCGCTTTCCTTCGTCCTCCCCTTCTCGCCCGACACCGCGGCTGCCGCTTCCCGCTTCGCCCAGGCGTTACCTCCCGGCGCGGAGGTCGTCCTCGCTGGAGAGGGCTCCGTCGACGCCGCCTCCTCGCCCAACGTGCACGTCCTCTCGGTGCCGGGTGGCAAGGGCGCGGCCATCCGCGCCGCGCTGGAGAAGGTGTCGGGCGCGGTGACGGTGCTGCAGGATCCGGACACCTCGTATTCGCAGGACGTCTATGACGCGCTGGTGCGCCCCATCCAGGCGGACACCGCGGACGCCGTCTTCGGCCTGCGCACGGCGCAGGGGCTGGCGCCGGAGCTGCTGGCGGACCGGGCCCTGGGGCACGTCACCCGCTTCGTCACCGACGTGCCGCTGACGGACCCGCTCACCGGTCTGCGCGCCTTCCGCACCGACGCGCTGCGCTCCGTCACGCTCACCAGCGACGACGACGCGGTGGACGCGGAGCTGGTGGTGAAGCTGGCCGCGCAGTTGTTCCGCCTCACCGAGGTGACGCTGCCCCCTGGCGCGGTGCCTCGCCGGACGCCCGCGGCGCACCTGTCCCGGCTCAAGACGCTGGTCCGCTACGCCACGGTGCGCGACGACGCGGACAACCAGCACGAGGGCTACACCACGCTGGAGCGCATGGACGGCGCCGTCCACTACAACCAGTGGCTGGGCCGCCGCTTCCGCGAGCACCTGGGCCGCCGGGTGTTGGAGATTGGCGCCGGCATCGGCACGATTACCCGCGAGCTGGAGTCGGGCCTGGAGCTGCTCATCGCGCTGGAGGTGGACCGCTTCTACGTGGACCGCCTGAAGAACCTCTTCCGCGGCAAGCCGCACATCCGGCCGTACCTGTCCGACGTGGCCCTGGCGGACTGGGAGTCGCTCAAGACGGAGCGGCTGGACACCATCGTCCTCTCCAACGTGCTGGAGCACATCCCGGATGACGCGTCCGCCGTCCGGCGCTTCAAGCAGATTCTGGCGCCCGGGGGCCGGGTGGTCATCCTGGTGCCCGCGCTCCAGCAGCTCTTCGGCGCCATCGACGAGGCCGTGGGCCACTACCGCCGCTACACGCCGTCCACGCTGCGCGCGGTGCTGGAGGAGAACGGCTTCCAGGTGGAGACCCTGGAGTGGATGAACCTGGCCGGCCTGCCGGGATGGTTCGTCAACAGCCGCCTGCTGCGCCGCCGCTCGGTGCCCAAGCTCCAGCTCAAGCTCTACGACACGCTGGCGCCCCTGATTGCGCGGGCGGAGTCGCACGTGAAGCTGCCGGTGGGCATGAGCCTCTTCGCCGTGGCCCGCGCCACCGGGGGCGACGCGTGAGGCACCGCCGCCACGCGTGACACCCCGGCCGTCCATTGAATCGCAGCCGCCTTCCGAGGCGGCCTCGCCCGAGAGCAGGGCCCCGCCGCCATGAACTCCACGCCCTTGCCCGCCGACGCGCCCCTGGAGCCCACCACGGCCCCCACTCCCGAGCGCCAGTCCCTGCCGTCCCGAGGCGCGCCGCGCGCCGTATGGGCCGCCCTGGCGGCGCTGTACGTGTTGCTGTTCCCGTACCACCCGGGCCTGCGCTCGCCCAACGAGCTGTGCCGGCTGTGGCAGACGCGCGCGCTGGTGGAGTACGGCACCCTGCACATCAACCAGGCCCTGCACGACTACGGCAAGGTCGGTGACCTGTCCTTGAAGGACGGGAAGTACTACCCCAGCAAGGCGCCGCTGCTGTCGTTCACCGCCGTGCCCATCTACGCCGTGCTGCGCGCGGTGGGCGGCGGCCACCGGCATGCCGTGCCGGAAGTCCCCCTGGTCTTCTTCTCGCGCCTGTTGCTCACCGTGCTGCCCACGCTGGGCCTGCTATGGCTGGTGCGCCGCTACCTGCGCGCGACCCTGGAGCCGCTCGTCGCGGACGCGCTCACGGTGACGTATGGGCTGGGCTCGCTGGCCTTCAGCTACTCGCTGCTCTTCATGAGCCACCAGACGACGGCGGTGCTGCTCTTCGCCAGCTTCTACGCGCTGTGGCGCTGCGCGCGTGGCGAATGGCGCGAGCGGGGCTACGTCCTGGCGGGAGCCTTCGCGGGCGCCACCGTGGCCGCCGAGTACACCGGCGCGCTGGGCGTGCTCGGACTGGTGTTGTACGCGGTGCTCACCATCGCCTTCCAGGACGCGCCCGCGCGTGTTCGCTGGGCGCGCCTGGGCCGGGCCGCGGGGCTGGCCACGCTGGGCGCCCTGCCCTTCCTGGTGGCGCTGATGGCCTACCACCAGGTGACGTTCGGCCACCCGCTGACGAGCGGCTACAAGTACCTCAACGAC
Source organism: Myxococcus xanthus (assembly GCF_013116825.1). GTDB lineage: Bacteria > Myxococcota > Myxococcia > Myxococcales > Myxococcaceae > Myxococcus > Myxococcus xanthus_B. Next base: position 111,177 of record NZ_JABFNS010000002.1, on the reverse strand, counting down.
GCGGGCTACCAGCCCTGGCACCTGGGCGGCTTCCTGGGCATCCGCACGCCGGACCCGCGCGCCTTCGCCCTGTCCTTCTTCTCCCCGCTGCGGGGCCTGTTCACCCTGGCGCCCTTCCTCCTGCTGGCGCTGCCGGGACTGGTGCTCGTGTGGCGCCGCCGGAGCCAGTCGCCGGAGGCCCGTGCGCTGGCGTGGCTGAGCCTGGCCCTGCTCCTGGGCTACACGTACTTCACCTCGTCGTTCTCCTACGACTCGTGGGGCTGGACGACGGGGCCGCGCCACCTCACCGGCCTGGTGCCCTTCCTCCTGCTGCCCGCCGGCCTCCTCCTGGAGCGCCTGCGCGCGGCCGGCCAGGGCGCGTGGGCCCTGGGCGTGGCCGCGCTCCTGTGCGCGGTGTCCATCGTCGCCACCGGCGTGGCCACCTTCATCAACTACATCCCCGATGACGTCTCCAACGCCGTGGGCGCCCTGGCGCTGCCGCTACTGCGCGCGGGCTACTTCCCGCCCGGCGTGCTGACCTTCCTGGGGCTGCCGGCGGGACTGACGGGCGGGGTGCTGGCGGGGCTGCTGCTGGGCACCGCCGCCTGGGTCTTCGTCAGCCTGGCGCGGAAGCCCGGCCAGACGTGGCCCGCGGCGCCCGCGCTGGGGGCAGCCCTGGCGGTGCTGCTGCTGGTGGGCACGGCGCATGTCTTCACCAGCCGGCATGACACCGCGGACCGCAACGCCGTGCGTTTCCTCAAGTCCGTCTGGTTGAACGCGCCGGAACGCGACGTGACGTTCTGGCCTCGCGGGCGCGGCTGAGACACGGCGCCCCGTGAGACTGTCACGGGGCCATCACACGTCCTGCCCTCTGGGATGAGCCTCACGGCCCGTCCCACTTTGTCGCTGACTCGCAAGTTTTGCGAGGTCCGCAATCCGTGTCGTGTGACTCCGTGTCAGGCTTTACCCAGGGCCTTGGCCAAGCGGCTGGATGCATTGACATGGCTGCACCGCGAGCGCGGGCCTGAGGATTGCTGAGACAGACACCTGCGCTTCCCTGCTGCCCTTCAGGGCAAGGAGTCCCCGGTGCGCTGTCATCCGACCCGCAAGTCCGCACACGCCTCTGGCGCGCGGAGAGGATTCACCCTGCTGCTGGCGCTGGGCCTCATCGCGCTCGTCACCGCGGGCGTGCTCGTGTCCCTCCGCGCGGTGACCACGGAGAGCACGCTCCAATCCCATGAGCGCCGCTCGCGAGAGGCCCTCTTCGCCGCCGAGGCGGGCATGGCCGAAGGGCGCGCCGTCGTCCTGGCGATGATGAACAACCCCGTCGCGGGAGGCATTGGCAGCTACAGCCAGGACGTCCTGCAGCGCCTGCAGGTCGTGGCCGAGCAGGGCCTGCCCGACGTCGCCACGGGCGGCGTGCCCTGGCGCGAACTCATTCCCCAGACGCCGTACACGCTGGCGCGTGGCACGGCCATCGACGACACCGTGCCGGGCGCCTCCGTCGAAATCAACGACGCGGCGGGCGAGCCCATCCGCGCCTACCCGGAGGCGCGCAGCGTCTCCTTCCGCGTCTTCGTCGTGGAGGACGACGACGACGCCGACCGCAACGCGGACGCCAACGGCCGCATCTGGCTGGTGTCGGTGGGCGAGGTCCAACCCCCGGGCCCGGGCCTCCCCTACCGCACCATCGTCCGCTCACTCCTGGAGCACAGCAGCACCCGGGGAGGGCTCGCGTGCAGCTACGGCACGAAGATGGGCTGCCGGGGCACCGGCACCTCCAGCAGCGGCCTTCCGACATTCTGATTCCCAAGCCTTCGACCGCAATCCGTTGCACCTGAATCGGGCGGCCCTGAAGCACCGGCCGCCAGGGGGGACATCATGCGCTGGACTCGAACCTGGATGGCCGCGGTGGCCGTGGCCGCCGCGGGAGCCGTGCTCGCCCAAAGTCCCGGCGGCGGCACGGGCAGTGGCGGCACGGATGGCGGCGCCAGCAGCCTCGCGCTGTGCATCGACACCACGGACCAGGACAAGCAACCCGACTTCAGCAGGGACGCGGGCATCCCCAGCGCCATCATCGTCACGGATGACAACCCGCCCAAGCTGCGGCTCAACACCAACCTCAACGTCCTGGACCCGGAGAAAATCATCCTGCCCTTCGAGCAGGAGCTCACCGCGCTCATCGTCGATGACCGCGCGGGCAGCGGCGCCTCCAGCACGCTGGGCTGGTTCTATTACGACGAGCTCATCGACGCCGAGTACATCGACGACAACGGCACGCGAGAGAACTCCGATGACGACCGGCTGCTGGACAAGAACAACAACGGCGTGCCCGACTTCCACGAGGACCTCTACAACCTCAACCCCGCGCGCTACATCGGCGTGGCACCCCGCTGTCCCAACCAGACGTTCATCCACCGGCGCTGGGGCGACGCGGGGACGGTGACGCTGCGAGAGCCCGACCTGCTGATGGGCCCGTGCAACGCCGGCAGCCACTACACCGCCGGGACGGGCCCTCGAAGGTGGCAAGGGCGCGCGGACTACCCCAACCGGCCCTCGACTGGCGGCGTGGTGGGCCGCGCGGTGCGCGATTTCACGGCAGACCTGCTCGTGTATGACCCGTACCACGGACGCGACAACCTGAGGCCGAGCGCTGTCACCTCCGGCATCATCGACACGTACTTCAGCGACCAGGGCTTGTTCCCACACATCCCCAACCTGCTGGAGCCCCGCCATGCCCTCAACGGGAACAGAGGCATCGGCAACCTCGTCTTCCTCTCCACGGACGACGACGAGACGTCGTGCCACGAATCGGAATCGGCGGAGTGCTTCGCGCCGCGGCAGGGCTGGACGCTCGACGCCGCCGGCCAGTTCATGCGCACCGGCACGGCCTGGGACAAATCCGGTGAGGCGGACGGCATCCCTGACTACAAGGCCAGCGCGTTCGACAGCGCGGGCCGCCTCATCACCGGCAAGAGCACGACCGCCGCCATCACCAAGGCCGAGGACCAGGTCGTCCCCATGGGACGACTCGCGGGCCGGCGTGAAATCGTCTTCTTCCTCGTCACCTACGTGGAGCAGGTGTACGGCCCGGCCACGGACTCGTGCTTCATCACCCGTCCGACGATGGATGGGCGCCAGGTGCAGTGCGACCTGTGGATGCACGGCGACATCAACGTCTTCTTCACCAAGACGCCGCTCAACATGGACCTGCACCAGGGCAGCGACCCGCTCGTGGTGAGACAGAAGAACCTCCGCACTGACTGGCTGAATCCCATGGTGTACCCCCGGCTGGAGAACGACCCGGCCTATGGCGGCGTCGTCTTCCCGTTCGACCAGACGCAGGATGTCCCCTCCGTGAACCGCCGCGCGGCGCACACGATTGTGGGCGCGCCGCGTGACAACCCCCTGGTCTGGATTCTGGGATGGGAAGACCAGAACGCGGGCGGCGACCGCACGTACAGCGACATCGTCATCCTCATCAACAAACAGAACAACGGCTCCTACCGCTCCGACGTGGTGTCGGACATCTCTCCGGACATCTCCCTGGACTTCACCATCACCGAGGTGACGTTCACCGTGGAGGACCAGCCCTACTACGCGGCGGATGGCGGCGGCGTCGCGCCCTGCTCGCTCTCCGTCAAGCTGCCGGACGGCGGCACGGGCCAGCGCAGGCCGGACATCCGCTATGAGGTGGCGCTGGACTGCAAGGTCTGCCAGGAGCCCTGCAACACCTCCAATCCCACGTACGTCCTCAACGACAATCCGAACTGGCTCCGGGTCCCCATCCCGGACAGTGACGGTGGCGTGCGCAATGAGACGGCCGTCCTGCAGGACTTCCTGGAGCAGGGCCGCGTGGGAACACAGTTGTGCTGGCGCGCGGTGCTGGAGAGCCCGGGTGAGTCCTGCCAGCCCACCATCCACAACATCAACGTCTCCTACAAAGCGCAGCGCAGCGGTGAATACGGCCGCGCGTCGCTCATCCCCATGGCCAACGCCGTCATCCACGGCGTCTATGAAACGCCCGGGCGCGCCTGGGTCGCGGACGGAGGCGTGGACCAGGTCTCCATCCGCACCTACGACCACCGTCCGGACACCATCGACCGGGGCCACATCTACCTGAAGAAGCTCTACGAGCCCGCAACGCTGGCGCCCTATGAGCCCACCCAGGAGGTCTGGGACTCCGGCAAGTGGATGCGCGACCTGATGCGCACGCTGGAGACCCGTCCCGGCGAGCCGCTCGACACGCGCAGGCTCGTCACGCTCAATCCGGTGAACCAGCAGGCCATCGACGTGAAGGACCTGATGGCGCGCACCAACACCACCAGCCCCGTCTTCCCCGACACCTACTGCACCCGCCGCAACGGCAGCGTCTACTTGTATGACCTGGACGGCCGCAACGGCTGCACCGCGGATGACCGCGTGGCGCTGCGCGACTGGCTCTACGGCTGGGAGGACCGCCAGTCCCCGGTCATCCGCAACCGGATGCGGACCTGGCCGCTGGGCGGCGTCAACCTGTCCACGGCGGCCGTCATCGGGCCGCCCAACGTGCCGGCGTGGCTGCTCGAAGGCCGCAACCTGGACGCGGAGCGCCGGAAGTTCACGGAGAACTTCAGCGCGGCCAACACGGGCCGCCCCACGGTGACGTACGTGGGCACCACGCAGGGGTACCTCCACGCGCTGGGCACGGGCTACTTCCGCACGGGGGATGACCCCTGCACGCCAGGCCGCGTGGAGTACCAAGGCTACTTCGGCCGCGCCGGCAGCTGCGCCAGTGGCCAGGACTACGGCGCGGGCAACGAGCTGTTCGCCTACCTGCCCTTCAAGATGCTGCCCTACTACGTGGAGAACTACCGCCGCGCCAACGACGCGTACTCCACCGAGCGCGCCACGATGGACGCCACGCCCTCCGTGGCGGACGTGGACCTGCGGAGCGACGACTACCGCCCGGACACCGGCCACGACCCTCGGGAGACCGACGAGGCCTGGCGCCCCCGCCCCGCCCGGAACGAGGGCGCGAAGACGGTGCTGGCCAGCGCCACGGGCCCCAAGCAGAGCATCTTCTTCGCGCTCGACGTCACCAACCCCACGGACCCGAGCTACCCCACGCCCCTGTGGGAGTTCGACATGAAGCGGGACCGCTTCACGTCAGCGGGCATTCCGTGCACCAGCACCGGCAACGGCTGCAACCCGCTGCCGGCGCTCTTCACCGGCGCCACGCCCAAGCCCGACACACGCGGTTCGCGCCATGCACCCTCTCTGGTGCGCATGGACTTCGGCCAGGCGGGCGGCAAGAAGTGGGTGTCCATGTTCGGCACGGACTATTCGCCTGAGTCCGGCACGGTGGGCACCGTCTACCTGATGGACCTCAAGACGGGCCTGCCCGCGCAGGTGACGGGCAACAGCGCGAAGGCGCGGCTGGCGGGCGTCGTCACGCTGGGCACCACCGCGGATGTGAATGAAGGCATCGGCGGAGAGCCCATCCCGCTGGACGTGAATGGCGACGGCAACGTCGACGTCATCTACGTCCCATCCACCTCGGGGAAGATCTACCGCATCAACCCCACCTACTCGAACACCGGGACGAACACGCCGCTGGGCAAGGTGCTGGCCTCCTGTGTCGTCGCGGACGCGCAGGCCGTGCCCGGCATCCGCAACCCCACCAGCCAGCGCATCTACTCCACCATCTCCGCGTCGGTGGTGCCTGACAGCGGCTCCCGCCGGGTACGGCTGTACTTCGGCACCGCCAACAACCCGGACATCGCCAACGAGCCGGACGACACCGCCAACCCGCGGCCCCGCTATCACCTGATGGCCTTCGAGGACCGCGACCCGGTGCCCGCCACGCGTCCAGGCGCCAACTGCCCCGCGCACCTCTCATGGACACGCGAGCTGGGCGAGGGCCAGGTCGTCTGGGGCGGCGTCTCCACCACCCAGGATGGCGTCTTCACCACCAGCGCCGTGGGCCGCGCCGCCAGCGCCTGCGACCTGGACAGCACCACCAGCGGCAGGGTCTACGCCTACAGCACCTCGGGCAATGCGCTCGCGGGCAACGACACCCCCATCGACGGCCACGGCACGCACGCGCCCGTGCTCTATGACAATCACCTGCTCATCGTGAAGAACGGACAGGTGCGCGCGCTGGGAAGCGGGACGTACAACAACCCCACCTCGGAGTCGCCGCGAAGCAGCTCCCGGGTCCTCATCTGGGACGTGCAGTCCGGCTCACGCGTCCAGGAGGTGGTGCCATGAACCGGCGCAGGCTCCACGCCCATCCGCGCGGCCTCAGCATCCTGGAGACCATCGCCACCGCCGCCGTGCTCATGCTCGGCATCCTGGGCATCATGCTCACGCTGGGCACCGCGTCCCGTCACAACCGCCGCAACAACAACCTGAGCCAGGCGAGCCTCATCGCCGAACAGGAACTGGAGCGCGTGGTCAACCTCCGCTGCGTGGGCGAGCCGCTGAACGACCCCTGCGTCAACATCAAGCAGCTCGACAACACGAGGCGCGACGTGTGGTGGTCCGCCAATGGCCGCATGGCGGAGGCGCCGCCCCTTCCGGGCGCGACGCCGCAAATGGCCTACACGCTGACGCTGGACGTGGACCCACCCTTCGAGGGCGCCGAGACAGGCGAGCCCGCGCTGAGCCGCGCCATCCCGCTCCCCCACGCCAGCAACCTGGCCCTGCACCAGGTCGTCAACGTCCGCGTCACCGTGAGCTGGATGGAAGAGCCCGGTGCGCCCCGCCGCGCGGTGGCCCTGCAGACCCGGATGGCGCCATGAAGCGACTTCGTTCGACGACGCCGCGCGGCTTCACGCTCATCGAGCTGATGGTGGCCGCATCGATGTCCATGGTGGTGCTCGCCGCCGCCATTGGCGTGAGCGTCCACCTCCAGCGCCGGGGCCTCCTGGAGGAGCGCCTCATGGAGACACAGAACAAGGGCCGGGCCGCGCGTGACCTGATGGCGTTCGGCGTGCAGCGGGCGGGCGCTGGCATTGGCAGCGTCTCCCTCACCGGCGGCCGGCTCCCCTCCGGCGAAGCGAACCTGTTCTACGCCGTGTGGGCCCGGCCCCGGGCCACCTTCCCGGATGACGCCTCCTTCGTCCCGCCCCCCAACGCCGCGCTGCTGTCGGATGCCCTGGAGGTCTGGGAGACGGACCCGGCGCGCATGGTGCTGCTGGAGCAGTGTCCCTTGCCGGCGACCGCGGCCTGGTTCGAGGACACGCTGTGCGTCGGAGGCCCGCCGCCCGCCTTCCTGGACAATGCGGTCATCGCCGTGGTGTTCCCGGGCACGGAGGACGAGCGGGGCTGGGCCTGCGTGGGACAGGTGACGGACCTCGAGGCGGAAGGCGTGGAGTGGACGCCCGCCATCCCAGGCCGGCCCGCGCCCGCCGACGGCAACTGCCATCCCGATGCCGTGGCGCTTCCCGAGTCGCCATGGCTCGGCACACGGGAACCGCGCGAAGGAGGCATGTACCTGCTCCCGCTCACCAGCCGCAGCTACCGGGTGAACTGGCCCGGCGGCACGCCCGTGCTGGAGATGGACGCGGATGGGCCCATAGGGCCCGCGGCCTACACCGCGGTGTCCCAGGACATCGAGCAGTTGCAGGTCCGGCTGGGCGTGAATGCCCCCAACGCGCTCCCCGGCGCCCCCGTGCGCTTCTTCCCGGACGCGGAGACCGGGCGCCCCTCGCTGGCCACCTGCACCCAGGCCACCTGCGCCGCGCACATCGCCTGGGCCTGGGACCCAGGCGTGCCCGTTCCGCCGGACCGCGGCCCGGGCAGCGCGGGTGACGAGCTGATGCGCCACATTCGCGTGGTGGAGCTGTCCATCACCGCGCGCTCGCAGCGCGCCGAGCTGACCGGGAACGAAGCGCCCGGAGCGCGAGACGACGACGGCAACCCGCGGGATGGCTACAAGCGCCGGCACAGCGTCATCCGCCTGGCGCCTCGCAACTTCGCGTTCGTGGGAACGGGGGGCTGACATGGGGCCACGCAACCGAGGCATGACGCTGCTGGAGGTGATGGTCGTGGTGGCCCTGATTGGCATCTTCGCCACCCTCTCCGTGTCCAGCTTCCAGGGCATGACGGAGCGCCAGCGACTCAGCGCCGCGCAGCGCGAGTTGGTGCTGATGATGCAAGAGGCCCGTCAGAAAGCACGCGCGACCCACCAGCCCGTGCGGCTGGGAACGCGCGTCATGGATGAGCAGGGCGTCCAGGTGACGCGCATGCGCTGGGAGGCCCTGGCATGCAGTGACGCCTGGGGCTCGGTGTGTCCCATCCCCGCGTGCGAGGAGAACGCCTGCGGCGTGGGCGGCTGCGAATGCGCGGAGCTGGGGCCGGAGCTGGTCATCCCGCCGAAGCTCGACGTGGCCCCGTTGGTGGGCCTGTGCTGGCTGAGCGACCCCGGCCCCGGCGCGCCCGTCGTGGCTCCGCCGGCGCCCGGCGGAAAGGTGTGCCAGCAGAACGACCCGCTGCCCCCGGAGGGGCGGCTCGTCCTCCGGCGCAACCGGGGGACGCTCGAAGCGCCGGACTGGAAACCGGAGCTGGTATTCCAGGCGGATGGCCTGACGGCGGCCGTACGCCCCGTGGATTGTGACAAGCACGCCTCCACGGCGGGCTGCCAGTAGGCGGCGTCCGCACCGCCGCCGTCGCGCGTGCGAACGGGCTCCTTCGGCGTATGCTCGGGGCCCGGGCCCAGGGCCCGGCGTGCCGTCCGCGAGGAGCCCCCGACGATGATGAAGCGACTGGTCCTGGTCCTGAGCCTGGGTGGAGCCACCGGCGCCCACGCGGACGCCGTGGCCGACATGTGGAAGGCGAAGTGCACCGTGTGTCACGGCGATGACGGCAAGGCGCAGACGAAGATGGGCCAGAAGGAGTCCATCGGCGACATGAGCCGGCCCGCCTGGCAGCAGTCCCGGACGGACGCCGACATCCGCAGGGTGATTGCTGACGGCGATCCGCGGAACAGCAAGATGAAGCCCTTCAAGGACAAGCTTACCCCAGCGCAGATTGACGCACTCGTGGGACACATCCGCACCATGAAGGCGCCGACGGCCCCTTGAATTTCTGTTCGAAGCCGCGCGTCATCCCCCGCAAGAGAAACGGAGCCCCCCCATGAAGAACCTCACCGTCGCCGTCGTCTTCTGCCTCTCCATGGCCAGCCTGTTCACCTCCCTGCGCGCGGACGCGCTCTCGTCGGTGCACATCGAGAAGGGGCTGTCCCCGGCGCAGTCGCTGTCCCTCCGCCCGGATGACGGGAAGGGCGGCGGTGACGACAAGGGCGACAAGGGCGGCGGTGAGGAGGACGAGGAGGAGTACCGCAAGCGCCGCTACGCCGGCCTGTCCCAGCAGGCGGCGATGGAGCTGGTGGACCCGGGCGCGCTGACGGACGTCATCCGCCTGCAGGCCGCCGTGAAGTTCGGCCAGCGCTAGCAGCAGGCCACGGGCCGGGCCTCAGGCAGTCTTGCCTGGCGGCCCGCCCAGCGGCCGGGTGACGCGAGGCAGCGTCACCGAGAAGCAGGTCCCCGTGTCCGCCGACGACGCCACGTCCAGCCAGCCTCCGTGCGCCGTGACGATTTGCGACACGATGTAGAGCCCCAACCCCAGGCCCTGGTGCTTCGGCTTCGGCTGCCCCGGCGCGGGGGACACCCCGTGGAACGGCGAGAAGAGCCGCGGGCGCAACGACTCGGGGATGGGCGGCCCACCGTTGTGGACCTCCACGCGCTGGAAGAGCGAGTCCTTCGCCGCCAGCCGCACCCGCACCGCGCTCCCCTCCGGACTGTGTTGAAGCGCGTTGCCCAGCAGGTTCGACAGCACCTGTCCCAGGCGCTCCTCGTCCCAGATGCCGCGTGACTCGCCGTCCACCTCCAGCCGGACGCAGCACTCCGGATGCGCGGGCTCCAGTTCGGAGATGATGCGCCGGCACACGTCCTCCATGCACACCTCGTGGGGACGCAGCGGGATGCCACCCGCCATGCGGGCGCGCGTGAAGTCGAGCAGCTGCTTCACCAGCCGCGCCATCCGCTCGGCGCTCCCGTCGATGCGAGCCACCACGCGCCGCACCTCCGGGGGCAGCGTGTCCCTGGCCAGGAGGGCCGCGGAGGACAGCCGCACCGCGGCCAGTGGATTGCCCAGGTCGTGGCCCAGCACGCCGATGAAGCGCTCCTGGAAGCGCGCCTCCTCCTCGCGCTCCAGCTCCTGGCGCCGCCGCGCGGTGACGTCCCGGCAGATGGCGAACAGGCCGTACACGGTGCCGTCTCCGCGGCGAAGCACGCCCTTCGTCGTGTGCCAGATGCGGTCCGTCCCCGGGCCGCCTTCCGCCCCTTCGTACGTGGCCGTGTGCCCGGAGCTCATCACCTCGCGGTCGTGCGCCAGCGTCGGCGCGGCCCGGTCCGCGCCCAGCAGCTCCGCGTCCGTGCGGCCCAGGATTTCGCGCGGGGCCCGGTGGAAGGCGCTCGCGGTGGCGGGGTTGATGAGGATGTACCGGCCCGACACGTCCTTCACGTAGATGGCGTCGGTGGCGCTCTCGATGACGGCGTGCAGCAGGTCATGGTCGCGCCGCAGGGCTTCTTCCGCGGCCATGCGCTCGGTGAGGTCCTCCAGGAAGAGCACCACGCCGTCGTCATACGGGGATACGCGCGCCAGGAGCCACACGGTGCCCATGGGCGACTGCCGGGACACCCGCGCGATTTCTGGCGCGCGGCGTGTCACCACGCGGACACACGCACTGAAGAGGCCGCCGTCCCACGCCCACGGCGCTTCCTCCAACAGCCGGTTGTGCACCAGGCTGCCTTCTTCTCCGCCGAGCCAGCGCTCCGCCTGCACGTTGGCGGAGACACACTCGAAGTCGACGATGCCGCCGACCGCGGAGCGCACGCTCCGCAAGACGACCACCGCCTCGGAAAGAGGTTCGTCCCCTTCGGTGCCCTGGCACCTGTTGATTCCACGGCCAGATGACATGTCGGCGTGGCCCCCGATGCTGCCGTTGTGAGCCACCCTAACCCCGCAACAGGGGGCGGGGCCAACCGGTCCCCGGGGTGGCTGAACAGTGCCCGAGCTAACCAGAGCTTCCGATTTCTCCTGTTTCGCTCGACAGCCGAAGCGCTCCGTCGTTGACCTGACAGGGTGAGACTCCTAATTACCCTGGGGCCCTCAGGGTCCACTCATGGACACTTCCATCACACAGACGCAGGACGGCGGCGCGGCGGGCGACCCCTTCGCCCAGGTGGTTGACGGACTTCGGGCGGGGCAGCGCGTCCGGACGCAAGGGCTCAAGGGGGCGGCGCGCGGGCATGTGCTCGCCCGCCTGCATGGCGCGCTGAGAGCGCCGCTGGTCTGCGTGGCGGTGGACGAGGAAGCCGCCGACGCGCTCGCCGCCGACCTGTCCTTCTTCCTGGGCGGCCAGGGCAGCCTGTTGGCGCCGCGCGTGCTGCGGCTGCCCGCGGACGAGGTGCTGCCCTACGACGAGGTGTCTCCCGACGCCGCGGCCGTCACGGAGCGGCTGGGCGCCCTCTTCCATCTGGGGCAGGGCACGCGCTTCCCCGCGCTGGTGTTGTCGGTGCGCGCGCTGCACCGCAAGGTGCTGCCGCTGGCGGTGATGCGCGCGCTGGCCGCGCGGGTGGCCGTGGGGCAGGACTTCGACCGGGACTCGCTGGCGCGCCGGCTGGTGCGCATGGGCTACCAGAACAGCCCCTTGGTGGAGGACGTGGGCACGTTCAGCGTGCGCGGCGACCTGCTGGACGTCTTCAGCCCCCTCTACGACAAGCCGGTCCGCCTGGAGTTCTTCGGCGACACCATCGAATCCATCCGCGCCTTCGACCCGCAGTCCCAGCGCACGGTGGACGCGCTGAAGGAAGTGGACCTGGTCCCCGCGCGCGAGGTGCTGCTCACCGACGAGACGCGCCCGCGCGCCGAGTCCGCCGCCCGCGCGGTGGCCGACCGCATCAACCTGCCCACCATCAAGCTGCGCGAGCACCTGGACGCCCTGCGCGAAGGCCTGCCCGGCTTCGGGATGGAGGGCCTGCTGCCCGGCTTCTTCGAGGGCGGGCTGTCCACGCTGTTCGACTTCCTGCGCGATTGGAGCCCCGAGGCGCCCGTCATCTACCTGGACGACCCGCTGGGCCAGGACCGCGCGGCGGACACGCTGTGGGAGGAGTTGGAGCGCTCGCACGGCGCGGCCGAGGCCCGGCAGGAGCTCATCTGTCCGCCGCTGGAGCACTTCCTCTCCCGTGAGGACGTGAACCAGCGGCTGCAGTCCTTCCGCGTGCTGGAAGGCGGTGGCCTGTCGCTGGCGCAGACGGAGCGCCCGCCGGTGCACTTCAGCTTCGGCGGCACCCAGGACCTGCGCGAGGCCATCCTGGCGCACCACGGTGAAGAGGGCGCGCTGTCCCCGCTGGTGGAGCGGCTGGAGCGCTGGCGCGAGCTGCGCGTGGCCTGCGTGGTGGCGTGCGGCACGCTGAGCCAGGCGGACCGGCTGAAGCGGCTGCTGATGGACCGCAACGTGGTGGTGAAGGTCCACACGGAGCCGCTGGAAGACGCGGTGGCGCTGTACGAGCCGTCCATCCGCGCGCACCTCTTCACGGGCGAGGTGAGCCACGGCTTCGTGGATGGGCCGGGCGGGCTCGCGGTGCTGGCGGACGAGGAGATTTTCGGCGCCCGCGCGCGCCGGCGTCCCAAGCGCAGCAAGAAGCTGGACGCGTTCGGCTCCGGCTTCGGGGACCTGAAGGAAGGCGACCTCATCGTCCATACCGACTTCGGTATCGGCCGCTATGCGGGCCTGACGAAGATGGAGGTCAACGGCGTGCCCGGGGACTTCCTCGTCCTGGAGTACGCGGGCCGGGACAAAATCTACCTGCCGGTGGGCCGCATGCGGCTCATCCAGAAGTTCTCCGGCGGCGACCCCACGCAGGTGCAGCTGGACAAGCTGGGCACCACGAGCTGGGAGAAGACGAAGAAGCGCGTCAAGGAGCAGCTGCTCAAGATGGCGGCGGAGCTCCTCCAGATTGCCGCCGCGCGCAAGGCGCACCCCGGCCATGCCTTCAGCGCGCCGGACCGGTACTTCGCCCAGTTCGAAGCGGACTTCGAGTTCGAGGAGACGCCGGACCAGGCCAAGGCGATTGAGGACGTGCTGGCGGACATGCAGAAGCCGGAGCCCATGGACCGGCTCGTCTGCGGCGACGTCGGCTACGGCAAGACGGAGGTGGCCATGCGGGCCGCCTTCAAGGCCGCGCTGGACCGCAAGCAGGTGGCGGTGCTGGTGCCCACCACGGTGCTGGCGCAGCAGCACTTCCTGTCCTTCAAGAAGCGCTTCGCGGACTACCCCGTCACGGTGGAGGTCATCTCCGGGATGAAGAAGGCGCCGGAGGTGCGGGAAATCCTCAAACGCGCCAAGGAGGGCAAGGTCGACATCCTCATCGGCACGCACAAGCTGCTGGGCGGCGAGGTGGCCTTCAAGGAACTGGGCCTGATGATTGTCGACGAGGAGCAGCGCTTCGGCGTGAAGCAGAAGGAGTCGCTGAAGAAGTGGCGCTCCCAGATTGACGTGCTCACGCTGACGGCCACGCCCATCCCCCGCACGCTGCACATGAGCATGTCGGGCGTGCGCGACATGAGCATCATCGCCACGCCGCCGCAGGACCGCCGGGCCATCCGCACCTTCGTGATGAAGTACGAGGACACGGTGGTGAAGGAGGCGATTGAGCGCGAGGTGGCGCGCGGCGGACAGGTGTTCTTCGTCCACAACCGCGTGGAGTCGCTGCCCTCCATCGAGACGCAGCTGCGCGCGCTGGTTCCCCAGGTCAGCATCGGCGTGGCGCACGGGCAGATGGGCGAAGGGCAGTTGGAGAAGGTGATGCTCGGCTTCACGGAGAAGAAGTATCAGGTGCTGCTGTGCACCAGCATCATCGAGAGCGGCATCGACATCTCCAGCGCCAACACGATGATTGTGAACCGGGCGGACCAGTTCGGCCTGGCGCAGCTCTACCAGCTCCGTGGCCGCGTGGGCCGGTCCAAGGAGCGCGCGTATGCGTACCTGCTGGTGCCGTCACGGCGCGCGGTGACGAAGGACGCGCAGCGGCGCCTGGAGGTGCTCCAGAACTTCACCGAGCTGGGCGCGGGCTTCTCCATCGCCAGCCATGACCTGGAGATTCGCGGCGCGGGCAACCTGCTGGGCGACAAGCAGTCGGGCGCCATCGCAGAGATTGGCTTCGACATGTACGCGCAGCTCCTGGAGGAAGCCGTCGCGGAGATGCAGGGCCAGCCGCCCAAGGTGCAAATCGAGCCGGACGTCACGCTGCCCATGCCGGCGCTCATCCCGGACGACTACGTCAGCGACGTCCACCAGCGGCTCGTCTTCTACAAGCGCTTCAGCCAGGCCAGCCACCCGGACGAAGTCACGGACCTGCGCGCCGAGCTGGTGGACCGCTACGGCGAAGCCCCCGACGAGGTGGACCACCTGTCCGAGCTGACGCTGCTGAAAATCGACATGCGCGACCTGCGCCTGCGCGGGCTGGAGGTGGGCACCACCCGGCTGGTGGTGACGCTGGGCGCGGACGCGCTGCTGGATGGCCCCAAGGTGGCGGGGCTGGTCCAACGCTCCAAGGGCGTCTACCGCCTCACCCCGGACATGAAGCTCATCGCCCGCGCGCCACAGGGCGCCAGTGGCCAGGACCTCATCTCCGAGGCCAAGAAGGTGCTGAGGGATTTGAGCCACTGCGCGCTGCCGCAGGCGTAGGCGCGGACCTCGGCGGCCGTTCCGCCACCGAGGCCGTGCGCTCAGGCGTGTGCTTCCGCCCAAGCGCGGTCACTCAGGCTCAGCGCCCGCCGCAGAAGTGGGCCACGGCGCGAGCCAGGACGGCCTCGCAGCGCACCAGGTCTTCCACGGGCACGTATTCGCCCGTCTGGTGCGCCACGCGGATGTCGCCGGGGCCGAACACCACCGCCTCCGCGCCCAGCTCCGTCATCTGCGGCGCCTCCGTCCCGAAGGACACCGTCTCCGGCGCGTTGCCGCTGGCCTCCGCGAGGAAGCGCACCACCTCCGCGTCCGCCCGCGTATTCACACCCCGGTCCGTGCGCACCACGCGAATCTGCGCTTCGAAGGCGGGCTCATCCCGCACCAACTCCTGGCGGATGGTCTCCAGCAACTGCGACACGCGCTCCGGCGGCTGCCCGGGAATGGGCCGCCACTCCACGACGAAGCGGCAGGCGCCGGGGATGACGTTCTTCGCCTTGCCGCCCTGGATGACACCCACGTTCACAGTGGTGAAGGGCGGCTGGAAGCCCTCGTCGAGGTCCTCGCGCAGCACCGTCAGCGCCAGGTGCTCCAGGCGCTGGAGGAAGCGGCCCGCGCGGAAGATGGCCGACGCGCCCGAGTCCGGGTACGCGCTGTGCCCTTCCTTCCCCCGCACCTCCACCTCCGCCAGGCAGTAGCCCTTGTTGGCGCGTACCGGAATGAGGCGCGTGGGCTCGCCGACAATCGCGTGCCGCGCGCGGCCCAGCCCCGCCTCCACCAGCTTCTTGGCGCCCGTCAGGCCGACTTCCTCGTCCGCGGTGAGGACCACCATCAGCGGGGCCTTCAACTGCTCGGCGTTCAACGCCGCGTGCAGCGCGCAGGCGATGAAGCCCTTGGTGTCACACGCGCCGCGCGCGTAGAGCCGCCCGTCCTTCTCCGTCAGCCGCAGCGCGTCCGTCCAGGCCGCGTCGTACGGCACGCAGTCGGAGTGCCCCACCAGGGCCAGCGCGGCGCGGCCGGAGCTGGAACCGCCCTTCACCGCGACGAGGTTCACCTTCTCCACGCCCGCGTCGTCCAGGAACTTCTGGCGCTCCGCGCTGAAGCCCGCGGCCTCCAGGCGCGCCTGCGCGTAGTCGATGAGCGGAGCGTTGGGGCGGAAGGACGTGGTGTCCATCGCCACCAACTCCGTCAGGGTGGCCCGCAGCGCGGGCAGCGTGTCACTCATGGGTAAGACCTCCGGGGAAGGGTCATGCCACGGCACGCCAGCCCCCGGAAGGCCCTTCCCTCCCCCATGTCGATTCAGCGAACGGACGCAACCTGGGGCTCGGCCTCCTCCAGCGGAGACAGCGAGTTGTCTCCCGCTCCAGGCCGCCCCAGGCCCTTGTGCACCGCCGGCGCCGCCGCGTTCACCGCCCCCACGTAGAAGACACCGTGGTAGCCGTCATCGTTCGTTCCGCCCCAGGTGTGCACGAAGAAGCGGTCGCCGTTGTCCCGCCCCTTCGCCTCGCGGATGCCGCAATCCAGCCGGTCCTTCGCGCCGCGGCGGTCCACCGCGCAAATCCACGCCGACCCGCTGTTGTACGCCATGTCCAGCGCCACCACGCTGTCGAGTTCGTCCTTCAGCAACAGCCCCATCGGCTGGAAGGACTTGTCCCACGGCAGGCCCTTCTTCGTGCGCGAGTGGATGTTGCCCGACAGGACGATGTGGAAGCGCTGGGGGCCCGACTCCACGTGGTGCCGGACCGTCGCCGCCATCGCATTCTCCCTCGCCTGCCCCTGCATCGTCGGGTGGTCGAAGACGAACACATCCACGTCCAGCCCGCGCGAGCGCAGCTGACGCAGCTGCTCCAGCATGTTCGCCACCGCCTCGCTGCTGCGGCCGTCCGGGTACGGGCTGCGCCAGAAGGGCGCCTCCATCAGCTTCAGCCAGTCCTCCTCCGCCCCCGCGCTCTCCAGGAACGCCCCCACGCGCGCCTGGCTCTCCAGCGGCAGCTCCAGCCCCACCGTCACCGGTATGCCGGCCACCGCCACCTGGCACGACGCCTGCGCGATGAAGCGCGGCACCTCCTGCGTACCGTGCATCTCTCCCAGCAGCAGCGCCCCACCGGGCTTCACCTGCTTGCCCAGGCCCAGGATGGGCAGGCCACATTCAAAGGCCATGGCCTCCGCGCCCGCGTTCGCACCGGGCGTCGTTGCCACCTGCACCGGCTTGGGCGCGCTCTCTTCCTTCAGCAGCTTGGGGGAGATGGCGCGGAACACCCGCCACTCCATGACCAGGTCCCGCGAGCCCTGCCCCGAACCCGCGTAGAAGGAGTTCTCTCCCTGGGGCGCGTTCATCCGGTCCGCCCAGTCTTCAACGCTGAGCATGGGGTCCACCATCCCTCCCCCTGTCGACTCCAACAGACTGTTTGTCCCCGCGGTCGCTTGCCGTTCGGAGCGACTCCCTCCTGCGAGGCCACGGCCCGGCCCCCAATCAATCTCACGACCCGGAGGACTCAGCGCGGTGCTGGAGCTCTTGGTGATGCGGATGATCCACAGCTTGCTCTTCGTCGGCGTCTCGCGCTTTCCCAGCACCATGTACCGGTGCCAGAAGCTCGAAATCTTCGAACCGCCGAACTCCTGGCGCCAGTCCGTCTCCAGCACCAGGCTCCCCTTGTCCTCCTTGAAGGGCAGCTTGTTCTCCGTGAAGAACTGCCGCACCTCGGGCCAGACTTCTTCCAGGGGCCGCTCGTAGATGGCCTCGCCATCCGGGATGAACAAGTCACTGTAGGTGCTTCCCTGCCGGGCCGCGCAGCCCACCTGGAAGCACATCAACGTCACCACCGCGAACCACTTCGCGCGCATCGGCCCCTCCGGGAATGAACTCCCGGGGGTGAACGCGCCGCGCCCCAATGCCATATCGGAGGAGGACTGCCGCTCAGGCGTACAGCGCGCGAGACAACACCTGGAACGCGCGGCCACTCTCCTCCGCGAGCGCATGCCTGCCCTCACGGACGACCTCGCGTCCGCCCACCACCACATCGCGCACCGCCGCCTTCTCCGCGCCCAACACAATGGCGGGCAGCAGCGACGCCGGCAGGGCGCCCACGAGCGACGGATGGTGCAGGTCCACCGTGAAGAAGTCCGCGGGCGCGCCGGCCTCCAGGACGCCGGTGGCGAGCCCCAGGCTCCGCGCGCCGTCCACGGTGGCCATGTCCAGCAGCCGCGCCGCCAGCCCATCCATGGCCCCCCCGCCCGGGTCCAGCACGGCGCGCCGCAGCCGCGACAGCCGCAGGTGCCCTTCCAGCTGTCGCGCCTCATCCAGCAGGTCCACCGTGGCCTGGCTGTCCGAGCCCAGGCTGATGCGCGCGCCCGCCTTCACCAGCGCATCCGCGGGAACGATGCCGTCACCCAGGTTCCGCTCCGTGGAAGGACACGCGCACACCGTGGCCTCGGCCCGGCCCAACAGCGACACCTCCTCGTCCGTCAGGTGCACCCCGTGGACCGCCGTGAAGCCGGGCCCCAGCAGGCCCACGTCCGCCAGCAGCTCCACCGGCCTGCGGCCATGCTCCGCCAGACAGGCTTCGATTTCCTTCGGCTGCTCCGCCACGTGCATGTGGACGGGCAGGCGCCGCACGGGCGAGGCCGCGAGCGCCGCCAGCCACTCCCGAGGCACCGCGCGCACGCTGTGCGGCGCGAGCCCCACGCTGACCGCCGCGTCGGAGCGCACCTCGCGGGCCAGCGCCTCAACCGACCCCAGGAACGTCTCCACGTCCGGGTCGATGAAGCGGCGCTGCCGCGGATTCGCCGCCACGCCGAAGCCCGCACGGGCGTACCCCACGCGCAGCAGGCAGATGCGCAACCCCACATCCCGCGCGGCGCGAATCACCGCGTGCGCCAACGTGTTGCGGTCCGCGTATGGCGTGCCGTCGGACTGGTGGTGGACGTAGTGGAACTCCCCCACGGTGGTGATGCCCGCGAGCGCCATCTCCACGAAGGCCTGCCGCGAGGCGACGTAGAGGTCCTCCGGGCTCAGCGACTCGGCGGCGCGGTACATCGCCTCGCGCCAGCTCCAGAAGTCGTCCGCCTCCCGGCCTGATGCCACGTACTCCGTACGCCCACGGATGAGCCGCTGGAACGCGTGGGAGTGTCCGTTGACGAGCCCCGGTAGCAAGGCCCTTCCCGGCAGCGCGACGGTGCGCGCGCCCGCGGGGACGGATTCCAAGGCCAGGAGGCGGCCGTCGGCGCTCACCGCGAGGCCGCGCCCTTCGTGGAACCGGCCGCCCATGTAGAGGAGCTCCGGCTGATAGACAGTGATGTCGCTCACGCCGGCAACTTACGCCAGCGCCACGGGGCGCGCAGCAGCCGCGACGCGCCCCGTGAGATGCCAGACGTCAGTGGAGCGCGAGCGTCGGAGTCCGGTCTTCCGACGGAACACTCGAGTTGTCGCCCCCACCCGGACGTCCCAGCCCCTTGTGCACCGCCGGCGCCGACGCGCTCACCGGCCCCACGTAGAAGACACCGTGGTAGCCGTCATCGTTCGTTCCGCCCCACGTGTGCAGGAAGAAGCGGTCGCCGTTGTCCCGCCCCTTCGCCTCGCGGATGCCGCAGGCCAGCTGGTCCTTCACGCCCTTGCTGTCCACCGCGCAAATCCACGCCGACCCGCTGTTGTACGCCATGTCCAGCGCCACCACGCTGTCGAGCGCGTCCTTCAGCACCAGCCCCATCGGCTGGAAGGACTTGTCCCACGGCAGGCCCTTCTTCGTGCGCGAGTGGATGTTGCCCGACAGGATGACGTGGAAGCGCCCCGGGCCCGACTCCACCTGGTGCCGGACCGTCGCCGCCATCGCATTCTCCCTCGCCTGCCCCTGGGCCTTCGGGTGGTCGAAGACGAACACATCCACGTCCAGTCCGCGCGAGCGCAGCTGGCGCAGCTGCTCCAGCATATTCGCCACCGCCTCGCTGCTGCGGCCGTCCGGGTACGGGCTGCGCCAGAAGGGCGCCTCCATCAGCTTCAGCCAGTCATCGTCCGTCCCCGCGCTGTCCAGGAAGGTGTCCACCCGCGTCTGGCTCTCCAGCGGCAGCTCCAGCCCCACCGTCACCGGCGTGCCGGCCACCGCCGTCTGGCATGACGCCTGCGCGATGAAGCGCGGCACCTCCTGCGTGCCGTGCATCTCCCCCAGCAGCAGCACCCCACCCGGCTTCACCTGCTTCCCCAGGCCCAGAATCGGCAAGCCACATTCGAAGTCCATGGCCGCCGCGCCTCCCTCCGCGTCAGCCGCCATCGCCACCTTCACCGGCTTGGGCGCGTTCTCCTCCTTCATCAGCTTGGGGGAGATGGAGCGGAACACCCGCCACTCCATGACCAGGTCTCGCGAGCCCTGCCCCGACTCCGCGAAGAAGGAGTTCTCCCCCACCGGCGCATCCAGCCGATCCTCCCAATCCTCCACGGAGAGGCCCGGGGCCGAGGAGGCACCTCCTCCCTGGTCACCGATGATGCGCGCCACACCCCAGTCCAGCTCACGGCCCGGCGGGGCCAGCGCCTTGTTGCGGCTCTTGGTGATGCGGATGATCCACAGCTTGCTCTGGGTGGGGGACTCGCGCTTGCCCATCACCATGTAGCGGTGGAAGAAGCCGGACACCTTCGAGCCACCGAACTCCTGGCGCCAGTCCGTCTCCAGCACCATGCTGCCCCGGTCCTCGCGGAAGGGCAGGTTGGCTTCGGTGAAGTACTGGCGCACCTCCGGCCACATCTCCTCCACCGGCCGTTCGTAGATGGCCTCTCCGTCCGGGATGAAGAGGTCGCTATAGGTGCCAGCCTGATGGGCACAGCCCGTCATCAGGCCCGCCAACACAACCGCCGCGTAGACCACCGAGCGCATTCGTCCCGTCTCCTCGTAGAGCCCCAGCGGGAGCGTAAACGAGGACCAGGCCCCGGCATATCGGCCCGGGAGGGCCGCTCAGGCGGGCGCTTCGGAACCCTCCGCGGCGGCGCGCGCCCGCTCCCAAGGACGCGTCCGGACGGCTTCGCGAATCCACATCACGTGGCGCCGCTCGTCCTCCCGGTGCTTTTCGATCAGCGCCCGGACCTCGGGGCGCCAGTCGAAGCGCAGGGCGACGTCATAGGCGCGGTTGGAGAACTCCTCGTTGCCGAGCATGGCCACCAGCGCGGCCTCGGTGCCCATCATGCTGGACATCGCCGTCAGGCCCACCATCGCCGTTCCCTTGAGGTCCAGGCGCAGCTCCAGCGGCGTCCCGCCCGCCTCGTGGATGAGGGCGTTCAGGTCCTGTACGTGCCGGACGTGGTCGATTCGGAATCCATTGAGCCGCTCGCGGACCAACGGTTCCGGAATCCGGGCCAGGGCCGCGTCGTAGGCACCCACGGCATCCGCGTCGAGCTGGGCCAGGCTGCGCAGCCGGGCCACTTCCGATTTGTCGGCCATGTCGAACTCCTGCGCTAAGGGGCTCGGGCAATGTGAGAAGGCTGTTCCCGCAAACCAACCCACCTCCTGGACGCGCTGATTGCCCGCCCCTGGGGCAGGCGGACAGCCAGGGCCCAGGTCCTCAGGCATGCACGGCGTCAGAGGGCGCGCGCGACTGGGTGGCGTGCTTCCTCCGCGCGGCCCGGCGGTGCTTGAGGACAATCACGGCCCCCAGCACCGCGCTCAACAGCATCAGCGCGTTCGTCACCACGAAGACCCAGTTGCCGACCTTCCAACTGTAGAGCGTGAACCCCACGGAGGCCGTCATCTGCCCCACGAAGAGCCACTTGGACACGCCCTCGCTCGAGCCAGACTTCCACTGCTTGTGGACCTGGACGGCAATGGTCAACAACAGGACGAATGAACTGAACCAACCCAGGGCTTCGGCCCCCATGCACCCTCCTGGCCACAGGACGATGTGCATGCACCCTACCGTGTGCAGCACGCCCGTCACCCCGCCGGACCGCCCACCGCGCTCAGCCTGTCCGCGCCGCCGCCTCGCGGTGTCGCGCAATCCATGCCCGCGCCTCTTCGGCCGAATCCACGTAGGCCGTGTCGAGCCGCGTCCCGCCGCTCAGCATCGCGCCCACCATGAGGCTCTTGGTGGTGGCCTTCTGCTCCATCGCCGCGCCGATGTAGACGACGCCCAGGAACCAGCCCGCCTGCGCGTGGTCCACCAGGTAGCGGCGCGACTCCGGACTGAGGTGCGAGTCCGTGATGTCCGCGGCCAGGTAGAAGCGCTGCGCGTCCGCCATCTCCCGGTACACGCCACACGACCAGACCGACGTCTCCAGGGTGATGGAGCCCCGGAAGCGCGCCCAGAGGATGTCCGGCGCTTCGAACCACGCTCGCTGCTCGCCGTGACGCCACTCCCGGTTCAGGCTCATGGGCCTCCCACGCTGAGACAGGCGCCAGGATAGCCCCGGCCCCAGCGTGGACCCAACAGCCTCCCGGTGCGGACCGTCAAAAGCCGAGCGGCAACACGAAGGCCGTGCCGTTCTGCGTCCCCGTCCGGTAGCTGCGCGGCGCGCCGATGACGAGCATGGGCGGCGAGCTGCCGCTGCCCGGCATCATCGACATCGCCTGCCCCAGTGCCGAGCGCTCCGAGGCATCTCCCACCACCATGAGGAACGGCGAAAGCGCGCCCTGCTGGCCAACCCCGCCAGCATAGAGAAACACGGCGCCACCGCCGTCGGAGGCCTCGGAGGCGCCCGGCGCGCTCACCAGCAGGTCGGGGATGTTGTCACCCGTGAGGTCCGTGCCGCCCACCAGCCGCGCGCCGAAGTTCACCGCGCGGTGGCGGTGGACCAGGACAATGGGGTTGAGGCCGTCACCCAGCGCGCCCACCACCAGCGGCGAGCCCGCGGACTGGAGCGCCTGCATCCGGTTCACCAGCACCGTCTTGTCGAAGAGCAGCACCACCGGCTGCGTCACGCCGTTGAAGGGCACGCTGGTGGCGCTGATGGCCACGAAGTCGCGCGTGTCGCCCAGGAACCGGCCCGCGCGCGTCATGCTCAGGCCCAGGCCCATGTTGGTGAGCTGCACCTCGCTGTCACCGGCGATGCGCCACACGGTGGCCGCCCTGCGCCCGCCGCAGCGCGAGCCGCCCGCGTCGAAGCCCAACAGGATGGCCACGCCCGACCGCGAGCCCTCCGCGTAACGCCAGGCCAGTTCGTCACAGCCGTCGCCGTTGAGGTCGCCCAGCGACGTGGGCGCGGACGTTTGAATGTCCATGGACGGCATCGTGTAGACGGACTCACACACCATGCTCAGCTTCGCCAGCGATGCGTCCTCGGGCGCGCGGCCCAGGAACACCTCCATGCCGTCGTTGCGCAGCAGGCCCACGTCCTCACGGCCATCGCCGTTCAAATCGAACCCGCCCACCACGCCGCGCCCGATGCCGGTGCGCCGGCAGAGGGACTCCGGCTCCGACGTGCAGTCCGCGATGACGTTCGGCGCGAACAGCCGGTACGCCGGCTTGAAGCTCCCGTCCGCCTGCCCCAGCGACACCAGCGCGCCGCCCATCGACTGGGAGCCGCTGGTGACACACGCGTCGGGCACCGACGTGTACGTGTTGTTGAGCTCGTTGTTCGAACTCGTGGTGCCCGTGCCCGGCACGTAGAAGTTGGACGCGCCCACCACCAGGTCAGGACGCCCGTCACCGTTGAAGTCGGAGAAGGCCACGTCCACGCCCACGTTGCGGCCCGCCCGGTGCGGCGAGGGCAGCCCCTCCTCCGCCACGGTGGCCTGCGCGGGCGCCGCCACGTCGTGGACGTAGGCACGGCCAATGGCCAGGGCATTGCCATCATTGCTGGTGCCAGGGCCGGACCAGCCCGGCGCGCCCGTGAGCACCAGCGGACGGCCCTGCGGGCCCTGCGCAATGGCCACCGCCTCGCCGAAGCGCTCCACGCTCGGCTTCGCCGGCACCCGGACGCTGGTGCGCGTCCACTCCGTCACCGACGCGCCCTGACGGTGGTACAGCTCCACGCTGCCGGTGAAGGCCCCCTGCGCCGACGAGGACCGGCCCGCGAAGGCCACCAGCGACGGGGTCGCCGCGGGGCCCCAGGTCGCCAGCCCCGAGCCCAGCGTGTCCGACACCGCCGTCCCGTTGATGACCGTCAGCGGCCGGTTGAGGACGCTGCCCTTCTCGAGCGCCGCCAGGGGATGGACGAGAATCTTGCCGCTCCAGCGCAGCGTGCCGCTCCCCACCCCCGAAGGCGCGGACGCGTACGGCGCGCCCAGGAGCAGCTCCAGGCCCGGCTCGCCGTCGACGTCCATCACCGCCCAGCTCCGGCCCGCGTTGATGCCGCTGGCCTCGCCGTAGATGCGGGCGAAGGCGTCCTCGCGCATCACCTGGGGCGGCCGGTTCGCGGGCTCACCCGTGGCGGAGTAGCCCGTCAAATCGAACAGCAGCGCCCCCCCCGAGTCACTGCCGGACTGCAGCCCTCCGCTCGAGCGCAGGTCCGGCGAGTCCGCCCGGTCCGCCACCGCCAGCAGCAGCGGAGGCCGCGTGCCCTCGGCGGGGATGACGCCCAGCCGCCACGTGCCCTCGTTGCTGTCCGCCGTGTTGGCCGGCAGCACGTACACGTCCGGCGAGGCCCGGAAGCGCGCGCCTTGCGCGCGTGCCAGGAAGACGGAGATGGCCACCTGCGCGCCCGACACCGCTCCGGACGCGTCGTACCGGGACACCCGGCTCAGCGCCGCCAGGTCCACCAGGCCGTCCCCGTTGAGGTCGCCCGTCACCAGCGCGCGGCCCAGCTCGGTGTTGCTGCGCGACACCAGGGCGCCGTCCTGCGTCAAATCCCAGCCGCCCAGCCGCACCGTGGGGAGGTCCGGCACCGGCGAGCTCCGCGTCGACGCGTAGATGTCCACCGTGCCGCGGTTGCGGATGGCGTTGGTGGGGGCCAGGTCGCCCAGCGGCGAGCCCACCACCACGTCCAGGTCGCCGTCGCCCTCGAAGTCCGCGATGGCCATGCCCGAGCCGAACGCCGCGTTGCGGAGCAGGCCGGTGAGCTGCTGGCGAAGCGGCGCAGGCGCCCCGCTTCGGAAGGTGTAGAGGTACACCGCGCCGGCGTTGGTGACGGCCACGTCCGCGCCCGGCGAGGACACCAGCAGCTCCGCGCGCCCGTCGCCATCCAGGTCGCCCGCCGCCAGCGCGTCACCGAACTGCGCCGTCTCCGTGGTGCCGGTGAGCACCCACGTGGGCTCCGTCGGCAGGCCGCCGCTGCCCCCCTTGAAGATGAACACGGCGCCGCCCGACGGCTGGTTCAGGTCGCTCTCGCGCTGCCCCACCGCCAGGTCCAGGTGGCCGTCGCCGTCGAAGTCCGCCGTCACCAGGGTGGCTGCGTCGGACAGACGACCGTGCGGCAGTCCCGGCCGCGTCAGCTCGTCCAGCACGCGCACCGACACCCGCGTCGTGTCCCCGGTGAAGGGGTCCGCCGCGTTGAGCACCGCCACGCCGGTGGCGCCGGGCTCGAAGGTCAACCGGCCGCCCACCAGCGTCCCGGGGCCGGACTCCTTCGTCCAGTTCACCCGGTCGCTGCCACCGCGCGTGGCCAGCGGAACGGACGAACCCGAGGGCGCGGCGAGGAAGGCCGGCGCCCCCGTCAGCCGGGCATGGGCGCGGACCTCGTACTGGAGCACCGCCTCGTCCCCCGACTGGGTGTCGCGCACGGTGATGACGTCCAGGCCCTCACGCGTGCCGGCCGTGTAGAGGCCACCAGGCGACAGCGTGGCGCCGGAGCCGTCGGCCGACAGCAGGTACATGACCGAGCCCAGCACGCCGTCCGTCGCCACCTGGAAGGAGGTGCCCGGCCGCAGCTCCGCGCGCACGGGCGCGACGTTGAACGCCGCCGCCACGTTGACCTGCGTAGTGGCGCTCACGCCCGGGCAGCGCGCGTCCTCCACCACCAGCGTGTCCGTGCCCGGCGTGCGCCCCGCCAGGAAGCGGCTGCCCACCAGCGACCCCGAGGAGCCGCCCGGCTCCAGCAGGTAGGTGTAATGGCCGCTGCCGCCGGTGGCCACCAGGGACACGGGGCTCGACACACGCACGCGCGCGGGCTGCGCGGTGAGCGTCAGCGCGGCCAGGCCCGTGCACGGGTCCGTCTGGTGAGGCTGCGCCACGCGCGCGGGCGCAGGCTCATCCGAGCAGGCCGCGGCGAGGAGCGCGAGGAGGGGGGCCGCGCGGGTCAGTCGGGTCATGTCAGGTACCTCGGGGAGACTGCGCGTTGCTTCAGGGCCTGGCGCCAGAGGAGGCCCAGCGCTGGATGCGGGAGATGAGCTCGGGGTCCATGGGACCGTCGGCGGGCATCCGCTGGTCTCTCACGGCTTCGGTGATGATGGGCGCGTTGGCCCGCCACAGCTCAAAGCTGTCGAGCGAGCGCGCCGCGCTGGAGCTGTTGTGGCAGTTGCGGCACCGCGCCTCGTGGATGGGGCGGATGTCCTTGTCCCAGCTCAGCGGCCCCGACGCCAGGGGTGCGTAGTCGAACGGCACCGAGCGCCGCGCCTCCGAACCATCCGCGTAGCGCGCCACCACCGACAGGACGTAGCGGCCGGCCTCCAGCGACGCGAAGGAGTAGGCGCGGTGCGTCCCGTCGGCCTCCAGGCCGCCCAGGCTGTAGTCCGGCCCCTCCGTGGGAATCTCCGAGTTGCCCAGCTTGTAGACGACGCGCTCGGGCGCTCCGCCCGGCGGCATCACCGCGCGCACCACCAGGCCGTCGTTCACCAGTTGCATGCCCTGGTAGAGCCCCCGGAGGCGCGGCACCAGCACGTGGCTCAGCGCGGCGGATACCCCGCCCTGCAGCACCCACACACTGCCGCTCTCATCCGCGGCTATGAAATGGAAGTCCCCGGCGCCGGCGTCCGTGGCCGCGCGCCAGACGTTCGCGTCCGCGTCGTACTGGAGCAACGAGCCGCCCGTCTTCGCCCACAGGAAGCGGCCCGAGGCGATCAGCTTCTGCGGCGGCTGCGGCAGCTCCACGCGGCGCCAGCCGTTCTTGCCCCGGCGCAGCAGGCCCTGGTTGGTGAGCGCCCACAGCTCACCAGAGGTGCCCACCGCGGGCCCGATTCCGGCCAGCGCTTGCAGCGACTCGCCTTCCGCCAGGGGCGCGCTCGTGGTGTGCACCCGGTAGTAGGTGGTGCTGAGGGCCACCGCGACGCTCAACCCGCCGTCGTGCAGGAACCACACGCCGGGCAGGTTCTCCGGTGAGGGCGCCGCCGCCAGCGAGGTGATGGCCTTCACCGACGCGCTGTCCACCTTCAACTCCGCCAGCGTACCCTCCTGCAGGCGGAACAGGCCGCGCGTGTGCGCCAGCCACACCGCGCCGTCCGCGGACTGCGCGGTGGCGATGACGCCCTGCCCCAGCGCGTCCCGCCAGGGCGGCGCGATGAGCCACCCCGACTCCGCCATGAAGAGCCCGGTCTGCGTCTCCACCAGCGCGCTGTGAGGCCCCAGCCGGAAGACGCCGAGGATGCCGCCCGCCGCCACCTCATTGTCCGGGTGCGGCTCCAGCGCCCCGTACGTGCCGTCCAGCCGCAGCCGGACGAGCTCGCGCGAAGCGGTAGTGAAGACACCCCCACCCGCCTGGTCCGCGAAGCCGGAGACCGGCGCCAGGGCCGTGACGGCTGGAACCTGGACCGGCTGGAAGGGCGTCGGCTCGGGCTTGTCGAGCGGAAGCGAACGGTCCTCCCCGCATGCCCCCAGGACCAAGAGCGAGAGCAGGGAGAAGACGGCGGAGGCGGAAGCCCTCGGATGGATGCGCATGCGAAATGGACGGCTCAGGCGAGGATGGGACGCAGCGGTTCGACGCGGGTGATGCTGTAGTCCAGCCCCGCGGACGCCAGGACCGTGGCGATGACGTGCTCGGGGAGGATGTTCTCGCCGTTCGGGTCCGACGCGCCGTTGCGCAGGTCGAAGGTGCCCGGCGCCATGCCGATGTCACCGCTGCGGCCGAACACGAAGTTGTGCTTGATGCCGGCCCCCATCAGCAGCGCGGAGTTGCTCAGGTGGTGGTCACGGCCACCGGAGCTGTTGATGAGCGGCGTGCGGGAGAACTCGGAGAACACCATGATGGTGGTGTGGTCCATGAAGGTGCCACCCGCGGGATGGCCGCTCTCACGCAGGTCCTTCACCAGCATGGCCAGGGCGTCGAAGCCGCGCCGCTGATTGTTGGCCTGCGTGAGCTGGCTGCCGAAGTGGGTGTCCAGGCCGCCCGTGAGGTTGATGGTGACGCACTGGGCGATGCCCTTCTTCAGCGCGGTCGCCACCGTGGCGGCGCGGCCGCGCTCGCCATTCACGTCGTTGGCGCTGGTCAGGTTGTACTTCGTGCGGATGGCCGCCATCTCCGCGCTGTGCGGCTGGTTGGGCCCCACGAGGAAGTCGAACGACTTGTCCAGTCCCTGGGACTGGATGAGCCGCATCTGCTCCTGGCTGTTCGAATAGGTGGTGCCCAACCCTCGCGCGCCATAGGCCGCCTGCTCGCAGTTGACGGGCTGGCCGCGGAAGTCGAGCAACTGCTTCTCGATTTCGCTGTCCAGCATGTCCGTGCTGCCCTTCAGCGTCAGGATCAGGTCGTCCCGGCGGCTGACGCGCAGCGCGTTGGCATAGCCGCCGTACCGGTCGTTGTACGACTCCACGTTGTAGGAGATGGAGGCAATGGGCACGCGCGGCTTCATCTGCCCCACGATTTCGGTCGCCGTGGAGGACCCACGCGCCGCGCTGCCGATGGGCATCTTCCCAGTGAGGAAGTAGCGGTAGCCCACCTCGTGGCCCAGCGTGTTCATGTTGATGCCGCGCACCACCGTCATCAGGTCGTAGTGCCTGGCCAGTTCGTTGCCCACCGCGGGCCCGAAGTCGATGTTCGACCGGCCCACGCCCGGAAGCTCGGCGGGGATGAGCGGCCGGGACTCGAAGCGGGAGTCGTTGATCTGGTCGTAGCCCGGGAGGATTTTCGTCTCCGAGGCACGGTCCGCGGTGAACTCGGTCGGGTCCCGCGGGTCGAAGGCCAGCAGTTGGTCCCATCCACCGTTGAAGTAGACGAACACGAAGCAGCGGTCCGCCGGCGCCATCTCCGCCGCCTGGGCGAAGGCGCGGAAGGGCAGCCCACCCAACAGGGTGGAGCCCATGAAGCCAGCGGTGGCCTTGAGGAAGGTACGGCGTCCGTGGGCGCAGCCCTGGGAGCCATTCTCGTCGTGGCGGTTCTTCTTCATCGCGGTCACTCCGAGCGTCAGTAGGTGATGAAGCGCGGGTCCGTCAGCATGGCGATACACACCACGGCCAACGTCTCATGGCGCTTGGAAGAGGCGAGGGTCTGCACCCGAGCCGCGGCCTGGGTGAAGAAGGTCGTCCACTTCGTGAGCTCCTCGCCCGACAGCGGCGAACCCCAGAAGCGGGTGGACATGTAGACGAGCTGCGCGCGCACCTCCGCGTCGGTCAGCTTCGTCAGGTCATCCCACTTCTCCGGCAGCAGCCGGCCCATGGTGCGGGCCGAGGCGTCCGTCATGCGCATCTCCGCGGACGCCTGGTTGATGCACACCTTGCGCGCGCCGTCCTCCAGGAACTTGGCGAACACCAGGTTGGGCTCGGTGTTCTCGCTCACCACCAGGGCGTAGTCCGCGCGCCCCATGGACGTGGCGCGCGAGTCCAGCTCGCTCCAGCGCTGCCCCACCGCCCCGACGATGGCGGCGTCCAACTGGGCCACGGTGAGTCGGCGCGGCGCGCGGCCCACGCTGCCGTCCTGGACCTCGGGGTCCGGCAGCGGCGTGAAGTCCCCGGGCTGATGCGGGTTGGGGATGGGCTCGATGATGCCGCCCGTGGACTGCGCGTCATCCTTCGTGCAGCCGGAGGCCAGCGCGAGCAGCGCGGCGGTCAAGACGAGGCGGCGCATCAGTCAATCCTCCGGTAGGCGTCGGACGTCACCACGCGCTCGATGAGCGCCTTGAGGCGGTGGCCGTTGCGCGCGAAGTCCTGCGCGAAGGGCGCCAGGTACAGGCGCTGCTCCTCCGCCGTCATCGGGCGGCCGAGGAACTCGGTCCAGATGCGCCGCACCGTGCAGCGCTCCAGGTCCCCCGACTGGAGCATCTTCTGCACCAGCAGCGCGGGGCCGGCCTCGATGTTCTGCTCTTCGTCCGCCGTGCGGTACAGGTACGTCTTGAGCAGGCCCAGGCTGCTGGCACCATCACCGTCGTAGGCCTGCATGATGTACTGGCTGCACTCGCCACCGCAGTTGGTGTCGCCGTTGAGGGCGCAGTCGCGGCACTTCGGGTCGTAGCGAGGGAACTGGTCGGGCGCGAGGAACTGCGCGGAGCGCTCCGCGTAGCGGCCCCAGTGCGCGCCGGTGGGCTCGATGGTGGCGTGGCAGTAGTTGCAGCCGCAGCGCACCGCCAGGTTGTTCTCGCGGTTGCACGCGTCCTCCGGCGCGGGCGACGAAGCCCCCGGCGGCGGCGCGAACGTCTTGCAGAGGAAGGCTTCGTAGAAGTGGTTCACCCGCGCGCGGTGCGTGGGGAAGCGGTAGAGGTAGGACGGCGTGGTGAGCACGCCCGCGTGCCCCTCGTCACGCGTGTACTCCGCCCAAGCCTCCGTGTCGTTGTAGGCCACCGCCGGCACGGCGCCCTGCGCGGTGGGCGTCGTCACGTTGAAGACGCCCACGCCCTGCTGGTTGCGGAAGTACTCGGACAGGGTGCCGTTCATGAACGAGCGGCGCGTGGTGAGGATGTTGAAGTAGGGCTCGTCGCGCTGCACCACCGACTCGGCGATGCGCAGCGGCTCGTCGTTGAAGGCGGCCACGCGCAGGCTGTGCACGTCCCGGATGTCCTGCGCGGTGATGGCGGGCGTCTCGCAGCGGCGCATGCCCACGCCGCAGCCGCAGCTGCGGTCGGTGGAGAAGCGGGACGTCTCACAGGACGCCAGGTTCCAGGGGTTGTGGGTGCGCTCCTGCGCGTCGATGGCGCACACCTTGACGCTCTCCGGCGTCTTGTCGGTGGCCCAGTAGGGCGCGGCCTTGTTCACGAAGCCCTCGCGCAGGATGCAGCCGCGCTGAACCCCGTAGTTGCCCTTGAGTCCGCTGCGCAGCTCCAGGTCCAGCGTGCAGCGCTTCAGCTCGGTGAGCGCTGGCTTGGAGTCCGGGTTCGGGTGCTTGAACGCCTTGATCTTGGCGCCATCCATCTCCTTCACCGTCAGCGCCCGGGTCGTGGTCTTCGCCGGGTCCGGCTCACAGATGAAGGCCCCCGCGCCGCTGCCCGAACCACGCTGGTCGCAGAAGTAGAGGTACTCATGCTTCGGGTGGCTGGTGCTCAGCAGGTCCGAGCACTTCGCGGTGCCATCCGGCGTGGTCGGCGCGAGCGGCGTACACGCGTAGTAGTTCGTGTCGTAGTCGTAGCTGACGGCCAGCGGCACGCCCTCGTCGTCGTGGCACTTCGTCCGGGGACGCTCGGTGAGCGGCGCCGCGTGCGCGTCTGGCTGCTCCGCCGTGAGGCACCTGTCCTGCGCGATGTCTGAGTCGCACGTCGCGCCATTCGCGCCGCGCAGCGTCGTCGCGGGATTGCCGGCCACGCCATAAGCGGTGGCAATGCCGTTGCCCGTCACCCGCGAGTTCTGGTTGTTGTTGAGGCTTCCGGAGAGGTTCGAGCGCAGCAACGCGCGGTGGTAGTTGCGGATGCGCGCGTTGAACTCGTCCTTCGTCATCATCGCGCGGATGTCTTCCACGCCGATGGAGCCCTTGGCCTGGGCGGCCTGGTACTCCTCATAGGTGGGAGGGCGGCCGAGCAGGTCCAGCGACAGCTGCCGGAGATGCCGTTCCAGGGGCACCTTCGCGACAACTGGTGAACAGACAGCCTCCTCTTGAGCGGAGGCTGGCAGGGCCAGAAGCAAGGCGGCACCAGCCAGGCAGGCAAGGTAGCGCACACGGAGCACGGGGGACCTCCGGAAGGGGGGGTCGGGGGGACCATTCTCAGTATGCAGGAATTACAGTTTCAGTATCCAGTAGCACCCATTGGAATGTTCCATCCCACATGCACTCCCTAATAGTGTCAACCAGTTAGCAAGGGTTGCAACGAAGCCCGGCGCGCGAGACATAGGGCCCATGTCGAACGCCGCCCCTGCCGCGATGCAGCCCCGGGTGAGTGACCGGGCTTTCTTCATCTTCACCGCCGTGGTGTCCGCGCTGGCATTGGCGTTCATCGGGTGGATTCTGCTGGTGCGCGGCGGCGGCCCGGTGGACGGGGTGAACCTGCGCTTCCTCCCGGCGGTGAACGCGGGCCTCAACGCCACGGCCGCGGCGCTGCTCATCGGCGGGTGGGTGGCGATCAAACGAGGCGCGCGGCAGGTCCACCAGTACCTGATGGTCTCGGCCTTCACCGCGTCCGCGCTCTTCCTGGTCTGCTACCTGTCCTACCACTTCGTGCATGGCGACACGCGTTACGTGGGGGACTGGCGCGGGCTGTACCTGTGCATCCTGGCCAGCCACGTGCTGCTGTCCATGCCCGTGGTTCCCATGGCGCTGGTGGCCTTCTACTTCACGTGGCGCAAGGACTTCGTGAGGCACCGCAAGGTGACGCGGTGGCTGGCGCCCATCTGGGTCTACGTGTCGGCGACGGGCGTCGTCGTGTACTTCATGCTGCGTGGCAGCGCGCCCGCCGTCCTGTAACGCGCTGACTCAGGGCGACGACGAAGCAGTCAGGTGGAGGGACTCCCGAACGCACTGCCTCCAGTCGATGTCAGGCGGAGACGGGGGCGGGTGCCTGTTCCTGTCGCAGCCAGTCAGCGAAGGCGTCGAAGGTGTCCCGCGCGCCCATCACCACGCGGGTATCGAAGGTGTCTTCCGTCGCGACGACGGAGGCCTGGTTGACGGCGTCACTGAAGGCACGCCACCGGGGCCCGACCTCATCTCCGTACGCGCGGAAGAAGGAGAAGTCGCCCAGGGACATGCCGTCGAAGTGGCGGCGCAGGTGCCGGAGGATGAGCTGGCCGCCCAGCGTGGAGCCTTCCAGCACATAGAGGCAGCCAAGGGCCTCGGGCACGCCCGCCAGTGAGGGCAGCTCCGCGCAGCGTGGCAACCGTTCGAGCGTGGCGTCGTCATGGCCAAGCGCGCGAAGGTCCTCCTTCAGGAGAGGTACCTTCCAGCGCGCGTGGACGGACAGGCCAGGAACCGCTTCAAGCCCCAGCCCGGCGAGCCGGGCCTCCAGCGGAACGTAGAAGCCGTGAAGCGCTTCCAGATGACGTCGGTACGCCGTGGGCGTCAGGTCCGCATCCATCAATCGCACCTGCGCCTCGGTGCGCTCGTGGTGCGGGCGCGTCTCACGCTTCAGTCGCTGCATCAAGGACAAGGTGCTTGCACGATGCCGCTGTCACTTCCCGGTGGGAATCGGGAGCTGTGGCCAAGTGTCCACCTCTCTACCCCTCGGGCGCCCTGGACACGGGCACTCGAGCCTTCCTCAGCGGCAGAAGCCGCTGGCCATGCACGCCCGTCCCAGCCCACACGTCAGGCCAGAGGTGCGGCAATTGGGCTGGCACGTCCCCGAGCCCGTGCCGTCGCTGTAGCAGACGTACCCGGGGCGGCAGTCGCCCTGCCCCGTCCCCACCTCCCGCGCGCAGGTCGCCAGACAGGCCTTGAGGCCCGAGGAGGAGTCCACGATGTAGCACCGCGAACCCGCCGGACACGCGGAGCTGGTGCAATCCATGGAGCAGTACCCTCCCGGATAGTCCGTCACGCACACGCCCCCGGGACAGTCCACGCTGGAGCCGCACGCGCTGCCCACCACCAGCGCCGGGTCATCATCGATGGGCGCCAGGGGAATCAGGTCGAAGCTCACATTCTCGATGCGGTCGCCCGCCCCCAGCTCCAGCGGCTCGAAGGAGTCCACGTTGCGCCAGTAGCCGGTGCGCTCGCCGTCCTCGAAGAAGTTGCCATCCTGGTCGTCGTCGATGGTGGCCAACGCGAAGTACGTCCGGGGCGCCAGGGAGATGCTGTACGCGTAGTCCGCCGAGGCGCGCGCGATGGCGATGGCATCCTCCGAGGCCTGCCACTCCCCTTGCGCGTCCTGCCACACGAACGCAATGAGGGCATCCAGGTCATTGGAGGCGCCCGCCACGCCAATCTTCACCGCCACCGTCGCCGAGCCCGCCGTCCCCGAGCCCACCAGGTTCAGCGTCACCACGGTGTCCCCTCCGGCCAGCCCGGATGCATCCACGGCGACACTCAGCGAGGCCGAGCCGAAGGCGGGCACCCGCACCGTGTTGCCCTGCGGGAATGACACCGCCGAGGCATTGGGCCCACTGACGCTGGCCGATACCGTCAAGTCGCCGCCCCGGTTCCCGCCCACGTTGCTGAGGATGAGCTGCTGCGTCCCGCTGCCCCGGAAGAACAGCGTGGACGTCGTCACGTTGAGCTGAGGGTCCAACGTGCCCGGGTCCACGTTGGCGACACGGGCCAGCGCCGCGCGCGCGTTGACGAGCCCCGCGCCGCAGCCTTCCGGGCACTGCGCGTTGGTGAGCGGCGTGGCGGTCTCCTTCAAGATGCGCTCCGCTACCTCGGCCTTCAGGCCCGGCTGCGCCGCCGCCATCAGCGCCACCACCCCCGCGACGTGAGGCGCCGCCATGCTGGTGCCCTGCGAGAAGGCGTAGGCCGGCTGCCCGTTCTCATCCAGCACCGTGGACAGCACGCCGTCCGGATAGCCGTCGCCGTTCAGGTCCTCGCGCATCTCTCCGCCAGACGCCACCACGTCCACGTCCACGCCGTAGTTGGAGAAGCTGCTGCGCTGCCCCGCAAGACTGGTGGAGCCCACGCAGATGACGTTCTGCTGGTTGCACGGCGTGCTGTTGCGCGCATCCACATCTTCGTTGCCCGCGGCGACGACGATGATGGCCCCGCGTCCCAAGGCCGCGTCGATGGCGTCCTGATACAGCGCCTGCGGCGGCGCGCTGCCACCCAGACTCATGTTCACCACCTTCGCGGGATTCGGATTGTCCGGCACGCCCGGCACCTCACCGCCCGTGGCCCAGGTGATGGCCGCGGCGATGTCGAAGCTGCTCCCGCCCTTCTTCCCCAGCACCCGCACCGGAAGCAGCCTGGCGTTCCAGGCCACGCCCGCGACGCCCACCTGGTTGTTCGTGTCCGCGGAGATG
The DNA here is from genome assembly GCF_013116825.1 of Myxococcus xanthus. GTDB lineage: Bacteria > Myxococcota > Myxococcia > Myxococcales > Myxococcaceae > Myxococcus > Myxococcus xanthus_B. Next base: position 76,385 of record NZ_JABFNS010000002.1, on the reverse strand, counting down.
GTGCCCGCCACATGCGAGCCGTGCCACGACGAGCCGCCGCTGGGCGTGTCCCCGCCTTCGTCCCGTGGATTGCTGTCCCGACCGTCGCCGTCACCCGCGTTCTGCGGGTCCGAAATCATGTCGTAACCCGGCAACACATGCGTCAGGTCCGGGTGCGGAACGATGCCGCTGTCGATGACAGCCACAACTACGTCCGTTGCGTCCGGCACCAGGTCCCACGCGGCGGGCAGGTTGAGCGTGGGGTAGTGCCACTGAAGGCTGTAGCCCCGGTCATTCGGCGCCGCCGTCGCCCGCATCCGCTCGTTGCGCACCGCGTACGTCACGCCCGGCACCTGGGCGAGCTGCGCCGCCCACTCCTGCGTCTTCGCGGCCGTCACCGCCTTGCCGTCCAGCGGCTCGTAGCCCACCAGGTGCACGTACTCACTCGCGTAGCCCTTGTGCACCGCGCGGAAGCCCGGACGCCGCACCGCCGCCAGCACGCGCTCCGGTGTCAGGCCCGCTTCCTCGAAGCGGAGGATGACGTCCCCGGGAATCGTGGGGTCCTCTCGAGACGCCCGCTCGAGCGGCGCGGCGCCCGGCTGCGACGGGATGATGCGAAGCCCTGGCACGGCCTTCGGCGCCACCCGCGGCTCGCGCGAGCGCACCGCGTGCATCTCCCGCAGCGTCTCCTTCAGCTTCTCCAGCTCACCCGCGCGAAACGGCGAGCGCACCGTCTGGGAGGCACCGTCGCCAGCGGACCGTTCACTGCTCCGGAAAGGCGTCAGCGTCCCCTGGATGCGCCCGGTCCTGGAGGACGGCTCCCCCGGGTCTTCGTCGTCGCCTGAACAGGAGGTGGCGGAGAGCAGCAACAGTCCCATCAACAGCAGGCGACGCATTCGGGCGACCCCTCGGAAGAAACGAAAGGGGCGGCACCCTAGCATCCGCTGCCCGACGGGGCCTCACCACTCAGCTCGCCATCGCCTCGCCGCCGTCTTCCGTGTCCTCTCCAACGTTGCCGTCGGCCGCATCGTCCAGTGCGCCGACATCTCGCGGCACGCCGTCCACGTACGTCACCACGTTGCCCGGCATCGCCGGCACCCGCGGCCCGGGCGTCACCACGCCCGTGAGGTTGAGCGGGTCCACACCGGACAGCTGCACCCGCACACCGGACGGAGGCTGACGGCGCACCGAGCGCGCCATGTCCACCGCCTCCGGCAGGGCGAACTGTTCACCCACGAAGCCCGACACGAAGCGGCCACCGCGCACCTCACCGCGCGCTTCCATGCGGCGGTACACGAAGAGCAGCTCGCGCCACGTGGGCGCCAGCGCCTCGCGCATCACCAGGTCGCGCCAGACGATGCCGTAGCGCTGGAGGAAGAGGCGTGCCAGCGAGTCCAGCACATCGTCTTGCGACTTCGGCTCAGCGGGTGTCAGCAGGCTCCAGCGGCCAGGGCCACCGCGTTGGAGCAGCTTCTGCCGCTTGCGGTGTGCCGGGCTCTGGAGCACGCGCAGGTTCTGCACCGCGTCCGCCGTCACCAGCCCGCGCGCCACCAACTCCCACAGCGCATCCTCGATTTCGGCGGGCAGGCGCCGCGCGCGCGACACCAGATCCTGGAAGAAGCAGGCGCCGCGCCGCTCCAGCACCGCCACCACGTCCTTGCCGGCCGCGCTCAGGTCCGGCGGCGTCCACACGTCCCCGTCCGCCAGCACAGCGTGAGGCCGCGCCGCGGTGAGCATCCACTCCAGGTCCTCGCGAAGGGTGAAGGTCAACGACGCGTTGCGCGTGGGCGACGCTCGCGAGCGCGTGGGCGCGGGCTCCGGCGGCGTCACCGGCGCGCCCCGGCGAGGCCCCGGCGCGGGCTTCGCATCCTTCGTCGTCAGGCGGCCCCAGGCCACCTCACCGGCGTAGCAGGCCCGCTCCAGCAAGTCTGGCGTGTAGCCGCGCATGCGCGCGGGCAGCAGGAAGCGCTCCCACGCGGAGGCCGGCGCCTCGTACCCCTGCAGCAGCCGCACCGCCTTGAGCAGCCCCGTGGAGCCGCGCAGCGCGTCCAGCTCCTCCAGGTGGTGCCAGCGGAAGAGGAAGCGCATGAAGTCCTGCGCGCTCAGCGGCTCGATTTCCTTGCGCAGCCGCCCCACCGTCAGCCGGTGGATGCGCTGGAGCAGGCGCCGGTCGCACCACTCCAGCGGCGGGCTGACCCCATCCGCCAGTGGGACCTCCAGCGGCCGGAAACGGCCGCGCAGCACGTTGCCCTGGGCCTCCAGCTGGTGCATGGCCGCGTTGACGGAGTCCTCGTCCAACACGACGAGCCGGGACAGCTCCGCCACCGTGGTGGGCCCCAGCATCTCCATGCGTCCGCGCACCACCTGGAGCACGGCGGCGTCCCGCTCCACGGGCCGGTCATGCGCCAGCACCGGCAGCGGCGGCTGCATGGGCGCGTCCGGGAAGAGCGCCCGCAGCGCGCTGCCCCGCTCCGCCGACACCAGGAAGCGGCCCGCGGGCAGGTCCATCCACGCCACCCGGCCCTGCTCGAACAGGGGCGTCGCCATGCCGCGCGGAACCTCCTCGGCGGGCAACAGAATCAGCTGCAACAGCGCGTCGTGCAGCTCGTCCTCGTCGCGCATGGGCGGGGCGGCATCCGCCACCACTGCGGCAATCGCCGTCGCGTCCAGCGCGCCGAAGGCCGTCACGTCCTCGGCGGGCATGGCGCGGCGCAGGGCCACGTTGCGCACGCGCCGCTCCTCGGCGGGCGCATCATCCAGGAAGGTGTAGGGCTGGCTGTGAATCATCGCGTGCGCGAAGAGGCTGGGCTCCGGCACGTCGCGCGCCAGCAGGCGGATGCGGCCATCACGCATGCCGCGCAGCACCTCGCGCAGGCCGTCCACGTCCATGGCCTCGCGCAGACAGTCATCCATGGTCTGCTTCACCAGCGGATGGTCCGGCAACTCCAGGTCGCCACCACCGTGGTTGTCCTGGCAGCCCACCTGCTCTGGGAACACCGACGCCAGCAGGTCCTCGCTGCGGGCGCGCTGGAGGTTGGGCGCCACGCGCTTGCCCCCCATCATCCGGTGCAGCGCGAGCGACCGCGTGGCCACCCACCGGAAGCGCGTGCCGAAAATCGGCGCCTGGAGCACCGCCTGCACCAGCACCTCCTCCACGTGGTCCGGGTGGAGGAAGTCGAAAATCTCCGCCAGCGGGAAGGAGTGCTGCTCGCCCAGCGACAGGAGGATGCCGTCCTCCGTCGCCGCCGCCTGGAGCTCGAAGTCGAACGAGCGGCAGAAGCGCTTGCGCAGCGCCAGGCCCCACGCGCGGTTGATGCGGCTGCCAAAGGGCGCGTGGATGATGAGCTGCATGCCGCCCGCCTCGTCGAAGAAGCGCTCGGCCACCACGGTGGTGTGGCTGGGCACCGCGTCGAGCATCTTCTGCCCCGTGCGCAGATAGCCCAACAGCGCGTCCACCGCGGGCGGCGGCATGCGCAGCTCCTTCTGGAGGAACGCCGGCGCATCCTCGCGCTGCGTGAGCTCCTCGCGCAGGCGGCCCACCTGGAGCGACAGCTCGTCCGTGCGGCCCGGCGCCTCGCCGCGCCAGAAGGGCACGTTGGGCGGCGCGCCGCGCGCGTCCTCCACCTGCACCGTGCTGCCCGACACGCGCTGGATGCGCCACGCGGTGCTGCCCAGCAGGAAGATGTCCCCGGGCGAGGACTCCACCGCGAAGTCCTCGTCCAGCGTGCCCACCACCTTGCCCTCGGGCTCGGCGGTGACGTTGAAGGTGAAGGTGTCCGGGATGGCGCCGCCATTGGTGAGCGCGGTGATGCGCACGCCTCGCCGGCCCTTGAGGCGCTGATTCACGCGGTCTCTGTGGAGGTGGATGCCCGCGCGGCCCCGGCGCGCCGCCACGCCTTCGGACAGCAACTCCAGCACGCCCTGGTACTCCTCCCAGGTGAGGTTCCGGTACGAGTACGCGCGTTGGAAGAGGCTGAAGAGCGCGCGTTCGTCCCACTCCTCGCAGGCGCACGCGGCGACAATCTGCTGCGCCAGCACATCCAGCGGCTTCTCCGGAATCCGCACCGCGTCCAGGTCCCCCTCACGCACGGCGTTGAGGAGCGCGGTGCACTCCATCAACTCGTCCCGCGTCATCGCGAAGAGGATGCCCTTGGAGATGCCCGCCTTGTGGTGGCCCGCGCGGCCCACGCGCTGGAGCAACACGGAGATGGCGCGCGTGCTGCCCAGTTGCACCACCAGGTCCACGTTGCCCACGTCGATGCCCAGCTCCAGCGACGCGGTGGCCACCATGGCCCGCAGCTGCCCGGACTTCAGCTTCTCCTCCGCGGCCAGACGAATTTCGCGCGACATGCTGCCGTGGTGCGCCGCCACGGTGCCCTCGCCCAGGCGCTCACCCAGGTCGTGCGCCACGCGCTCCGCCATCTTCCGCGTGTTGACGAAGACGAGCGTCGTGCGGTGCGCCCCCGTCAGCGCCACCAGCCGGTCATAGACCTGCCCCCACATCTCATGGCTGGCCAGCGACGACAGCTCCGCGTCTGGAATCTCCAGCGTCAAATCCCACGGGCGCAGGTGGCCCACCTCCACCCGCTTGCACTCCCGGTGGGAGGCGCCAGTCAGGAACCCGGCGATGGCGTCCAGCGGCTTCTGCGTCGCCGACAGGCCGATGAGCTGGGGCCGCACGTCCGTGAGCGCCTTGAGCCGCTCCAGCGACAGCGCGAAGTGGCTTCCCCGCTTGTCCCGCGCCAGGGCGTGGATTTCGTCCACGATGACGGTGCGCACCGCGCGCAGCGTGGCCCGCGCCTTCTCCGCCGTGAGGTAGAGATAGAAGGACTCCGGCGTGGTGATGAGGATGTGCGGCGGACGGCGCACCATCTGGGCGCGCTCGGAGGCTGGGGTGTCTCCGCTGCGCACCTGGACGCGCAGCTCCTGCGGACGGAAGCCCTCCGCGCGGGCCCGGGCGAGCAGCTCCTCCAGCGGCTGGAGCAGGTTCTTCTGTACGTCGTTGCCCAACGCCTTGAGCGGCGACACGTAGAGCACCTGCGTGCAGTCCGGCAGCGTGCCTTCCAGCGCCAGCCGGAAGAGCGCGTCCAGCGCGGCGAGGAACGCCGTCAGTGTCTTGCCACTGCCCGTGGGCGCGGCGATGAGCACGTCCTGGCCCGCCTGGATGAGCGGCCAGCCCTCCACCTGGGGACGGCTGGGCTCGCCCAGCCGCTCCGCGAACCAGCGGCGCACCACCGGATGGAACGGTGCCAGCGCCGGATGCGCCGCGTACTCCGTGGCGAAGTCGAGGCTGATTTGCGGGGCCATGGGCACCTCCACGACTAGCCTGAACACAGGTACAGCCCGGCGTCAACGCGACAGAACGTCGTGAGTAGGCTCCCACTGCGGGTGTTCCTGGCACCAGGCGGGGGCCCGGCGGGACGCCATTCTTGCGTGCGGGCATGACGCTGACGCGTCACGGGAGCAGCGTGACGCGTCATCCATCCCCGGCACGAGCCACCGCATACAGCGGAAGTCCGTGACACCGAGCACCCGCGCGGATGCACCGCGCCTCGCCGCCAGGAGGAATGTGCCTTGCACATCGCCCCTCGCAACATGAGGAGCGAAAGCTTGAGCCCCACCCACGAGATTCTCCGGGCCCGCATCGAAACCAGGCGCCCTGAGCCCTGCCGCGACGGGACGCCCGCCGCCGCGCGGAGGGGCGCGCCATGAGCGAAGCCTCCTACGACGTCGCCATCATCGGAGGCGGCCCCGCAGGCGCGGCCATGGCCGTGGCCCTGCGAGACCTGGCGCCCTTCCTGTCCGTCGTCATGCTCGAGCGCACGGATTACGACACGCACCGCCCGGGCGAGACCTTGTCACCCGACCTCCGCATTCCCCTGTCCCGGCTCGGTGTCTGGAGCAGCTTCCTGCGCGATGGACATCTGGCCTCGCGCGGGACGTCCTTGTGCTGGAGCCGCGCGGAGCCCAGCGTCCAGGACATGCGGATGTCGCCCTGGGGCTCCGCCTGGCACCTGGACCGGGCACGCTTCGACGAACGGCTCAGCCTGGAGGCAGCCCGGCAAGGCGTCCGCGTCCTTCGCCTCACGACCCTGCTGGACGTCGAGTCCATCGCGAAGGAGGGCTATCGGCTGCACCTCTCCCAACGCAAGACAGGCGCGCTCACGCTGCGGGCGCGCTTCGTCGTGGATGCGACCGGATGGAAAGCCACCTTCGCCATGACCCAGGGCGCGCGGCGCCGCATCCGCGACCGCTGCTTCACCGTTCATGGCACGTTCCAGCTCCGGCCAGGGGAGTCGTTCCCCACGGATGCCCTGGTGGAATCATGTCCGGAAGGCTGGTGGCACTCCGCGCGACTGCCCTCGGACTGTGTCGCCGTCACCCTGGTGGGTGATGGAGATTCCTTGCACGGACTGCGCTGGGCGACGCCGGAACCGTGGATGGCCCTGCTCGAACAAGCCCCCGTCACCCAGGCGAGGCTGGCGGCCTGCGACTTCGCCGGAGAGCCTCTCGTCGCGGCGCCCGTGCTCGTCGGCGAGCTCGACCAGCTGCACGGAGAGCGCTGGCTCGCCGTGGGCGATGCGGCCTGCACCCATGACCCGCTGTCCGCCCAGGGTATCTTCAGCGCGCTGGACTCCGCGCTCCTCGCCGCCAAAGCCCTGGAGCAATACCTGCGTGGTGAAGAGGATGCGCTCTGCGCCTACGAGCAGACGCTTCATCTGCGCTTCGACGAACACCTGCGCAGGCGAAGCGGCACCTACCTCGAGGAGCAACGGTGGCCCGACGCGCCCTTCTGGAAGAACCGGCACACCGCCTTCCCCGCCCTGACGCCCGCCGCGGGCCAGCGCTCCGCGCCAGCGCCCACCGGGCTCGCGCCATGAGGCACCGCGCGTCCCCGGCGCCTCTCAGAAAATCCAGAGGCGCTCCCTGGGGAACGCGAGCGTGTAGGCCCCGGGGGCCAACGACTGGCGCGTCGAGGCGCGCAGTGTCTGCCCTGCGGCATGGAACTGGTGCTCCCAGCGCCCGCCCACGTAGATGGAGCTCACCAGCGCGGCCGGGAGCCGGTTCTCCCCGGGCTCGGACGCCAGCTGGAGTTCCTCCACGCGGATGACGCCAGTGGCCGAGTCGCCACCGGAGCCGTCCCCACGCCGCAGCCCCCACAACGACTGGCTTCCCACCTGGAGCCGCGCCTCGCCGCCGCGCTGCTCCACCACGCGGCCAGGCAAGGTGTTGTTCACCCCCATGAAGTCGGCGGCGAACAGGCTCCGGGGCTCCGTGTAGAGCTGCTCCGGCGTCCCGTCCTGCACCATCCGCCCACCGTCCAGCAGCATGATGCGGTCGGCGATGGCCATGGCCTCCACCTGGTCATGGGTGACGAAGAGCGCGGTGAGCCCCAGCCGCTTGATGAGCGCGCGAATCCACACGCGCGCCTCCTCCCGCAGCTTCGCGTCCAGGTTGGACAAGGGCTCATCCAGGAGCACCAGCGGCGGCCCGTAAACGAGCGCCCGCGCCAGCGCCACGCGCTGCTGCTGCCCACCGGAGAGCTGGCTGGGGAACCGGTCGCCATACCCCTCCAGGCCCACACCCTGGAGCACCTCGCGCACGGCCCGCTCCACCTGCTCGCGGGGCTGCTTGCGCAGCCGCAGGCCGTAGGCCACGTTGTCGAACACCGTCTTGTGTGGCCACAGCGCGTAGGACTGGAACACCAGCCCCAGGTCACGCCGCTCTGGCGGCAGGTTCACCTTCGCTGCCGCGTCGAACACCGTGCGCTCGCCAATGTGGATGCGCCCTCGCACGGGCGTCTCCAGCCCGGCGACGGAGCGCAGCAGCGTGGACTTGCCGCTGCCGGAGCGGCCCAGCAGCGCCACCACCTCGCCATCTCGGAAGTCGGCGGTGATGCCCTTCAAGATGTCATTCGTGCCGAGCCGGACGTAGAGGTCCTCGACGAACAACCGGGCCATGCGGTGACTTCCTTCCGGACAGGGAGCGCGTCCGGCCGGCATCGTGCGACAGCTCGCGGAAGGGGGCCAGCGCCTCCACCGGCAACCGAGACACTCGGAGACGGAGCCGGTCCAGCGGAAGGGCGCGTCGTGGCGGCGCCCCCTCCTCAGTGGATGCGACGGGGACCGGCACCGGCCACGGGCGCCCGGCCGGCGGCCTTCGACCAGGTGACGCGGAAGGTGGCCGCCGTGCCGTCGAAGGCGATGGGCTTCACCTCCACATGCCCCGCCCCCGCCGACCGCAGCGTCTCCGCCAGGAAGCCCGCCGCGAAGTCCGGCGTGTCCGCCGTGACGTCCTTCATCCACAGCGTGGCGCTGTCCTGCGTGGACTCCTCCACGCGGACCTCATTGAAGTTGTTGCCGGCCCGGACGTTGTACGGCACCCGCTCCAGGGTGCGCCGCGGCCCCAACTGCGTGACCAGCGACAGGCTGGCCCGGCCCACCGACGTCTGCCGGAAGCCCTGGAGGAAGCGCGCGCCCAGCGCGAAGCTGGCCTCGTGCGGCGGCAGGGCCGGGAAGACATCCTGCGCCGCCACGCGCAGGAAGGCGCGCCACTGCTCCAATGTGTACTGGGGGCGCAACGGCTCCGACAGGTCGAGCCCCACCGCCCTCAGGCGCTGGCGTCCATCCCGGGTGAGATACGGCCCGAGCGCCCGCACGAAGAGCGCTTCCACGGACTGAGCGAAAATGAGCTTCTCTGACGCCATGCACGGAAGGTGGTAGCGGCAACCCCAGGCGGGGAGTCGTGAGGTGCCCCCATCGTCAGATAATCATCATCGCGGCAGGCGAATGAGGAAGGTCGTGCCCTCCGTCGCACTGGAGGCCACCTGCGCGTCCCCGTCATGCGCCCGGACAATCTGCCGGGTGATGTAGAGGCCCAGCCCCAGGCCGCTGGGTGCGCCCGCGTCACTGGCGGCGCGCCGGCCCCGGCGCCAGGCGCCGAAGACATGGGGCAGGTCCTCCGCGGGGATGGGCGTGCCACGGTTGTGGACGCGCAGCACCACCTCGCGCTCGGAGCCCTCGGCGCCCACCCACACGGTGCTCTCCGGCGGGCTGTACTTCAGCGCGTTGGCCACCAGGTTGCCCACGGCCTGCTCCAGGCGGTCGGAGTCCCACCTCCCCAGGCCGTCGCCCTTGGACTCCAGCTGCACCACCCGGCCAGGATGGCTGGCGCGCAGCTCGTCCACGGTGCGGCGCACCACCTCGAACACGTCGCACGACGAGCGCACCACCGGAATGCCGCCGCCCAGCCGCGAGCGCGCGAAGTCCAGCAGCTGGCGAATCATCCGGTCCATGCGCTCGGCGCTGGTGAGGATGCGCTCGGTGAGCATGCCCTGGCGCTCGTCCAGCCCACCCTTGCGCCGCAGCTGCTGCGCGGACATGGACAGCGCGTTGAGCGGGTTGCGCAGGTCATGCCCCAGCATGCCGATGAACTGCTCGCGGAACTCCTCCGCGCTGCGCGACTCCGTGACATCCCGCAGGGAGGACATCACCGCCAGGACCTCGCCGCCGGCCCCCAGCGCGGGCGACAGGACGTAGTCGAAGTACCGCGGGCCCCGGTCCGACCCCAGGACCATGGTGCCTCGCTGCACCTGCCCCGTGCGAAGGGCCACCCGCACCTGTTCCAGGTACGGCGTCAGCGCCCCATCCGCGGCCTGCATCTCATCCAGGGTCCTGCCCGGTGCATGCACGGCGTGGCTGCCGCGCGAGGCATACAGGGACTGATTGGCCGACAGGACGCGCCCGGTCTCGTCGTAGAGCGCGATGGGGTCCGCCGCGCAGGAGATGGCCAACTCCAGGAGCCGGCGCTGATGCGCCACCTCGCGGGCCAGCTCCTTCACCTCGCGCTCGGCCTGGCGCAGCCGGAGCAGCGCGTGGACCTGGGCCACCAGCTCCTCCGGGTCCACCGGCGCCACCAGGTAGCCGTCCGCGCCGTGCTCCAAGCCCTGCGCCCGATCTCCCGGCCCCACGGCCTGTGCCGACAAGTGGAGAACCAGGACACCCTGCGTGCGAGGCGTCTCCTTCAACCTCCGGCACACCTCCAGGCCGCTGATGTCCGGTAGCCGCACGTCCAGGATGACGAGGTCCGTCTCCTCCGTCACCAGGGCAAGCGCCTCCATCCCGGAGGCGGCGTCCAGGACGCGGAAGCCCGCGAGCCCCAGCACGCGGGAGGTGACATAGCGGCTGGCCGCGTCGTCGTTGACGTTGAGGATGAGCGCGGAAGTGGGAGGCATACGGAAGTGTGCGGGCCAGGCGCTTTCGTAGCCGCGCCTCCGCCTGAACGCCAGATGTTACGGGTACCAACAGCCGCGCTGTCAGGGCAGGCAGGCGAGCGACTGTCCAGGAACCCGGCAAAAAGTTCATGGCCAGTGCCGAACGAGCCGTTTCGCGATAGGGAAGGCCGCATGCGCCCTCCCTGTCGCCCTCTTCCCGCGGACGGCCGCTTCCTCCAGGCCGTGGGTCCCACTCCGCTCGTCCCCGTACGTCTCCACGAGGAGGGCCCCACCATCTGGTGCAAGCTGGAGTTCCTCAACCCCAGCGGCTCCACCAAGGACCGCATCGCGCGCTACATGCTGGAGAAGGCGTGGCGCCAGGGGGAGCTCGTCCCCGGCGGCGAGGTCATCGAGGCGTCCAGCGGCTCCACGAGCATCGCCCTGGCGCTGGCTTGCGCCCAGATGGGCCTGCGCTTCACGGCGGTGATGCCGGAGGGCGTCACCGGGGAGCGCATCCTCACCATCCGCGCCTACGGTGGTGACGTGGTGCTGGTGCCGCGCGAAGCCGGCGTGCACGGCGCCATCGTGAAGGCGGAGGAGCTGACGCGTGAGCGCAAGGCCTTCGCGCCGCGCCAGTTCGAGAACCTGGACAACGCCGAGGCCCACCGGGTGTGGACGGGCCAGGAGATTCTGTCGCAAATCCCGGGCGGGCTGGTGCACGGAGTAGTGAGCGGCGTAGGCACGGGCGGCACCGTGGTGGGCCTGTACCAGGCCTTCGCGGAAGCAGGCTGTCCGGTGACGGCCTTCGTGGCGCGCCCCATCGCCGGCCTGGGCTGCGACATCGAATGTTGCAGCTTCAGCCCCCGCGTCCCGGGCGTGGTGGATGGCATGTCCCGGCTGTACCGCGAGGCGGACATGCCGGGCCGCGTTGAAATCGACGTGTCGGACGACGTCGCCATGAGCACCGCCAGGGCGCTCATCCGCCGCGGCTTCCCGGTGGGACCGTCATCCGGCCTCAACTACGTCGCCGCGGTGGAAGCCGCGAAGCGACTGGGCCCGGGGGCGCAGGTGGTGACGGTGTTCCCCGACCGCATGGAGCGCTACTTCTCCACCGAGCTCATCCAGCCCAAGCCCGCGCCAGCACGCGGCGCGGCATGAGTTGAATGGGAATGGCGCGGCGCGTGCGGAGTTGCACGCGCCGTCACGCCGCGCTATCTGCTGGGCAAGCCCACGTTCATGCTCGTTCGAGTCCTGACATTGCTGGTGGTCCTGGGGCTGCCTCCCATCGCGGGGGCGGCCGAGGGGCTATTCCATCTCTGCCAGGGCACGGTGAAGCTGGACCTGACGTGTGTCTGTCACCAGTCGAAGCGGACGAAGGCCACGCCCGACGCTCAGGAAGCGGGCATCCGTGGCAACCACCACGACTGCTGCGGCGAACTCGCCGTGCAGCTCCCCGCGCCGGAGCCCGTCACCGCGGGCTCACGCCATGCGTGGGCGCTGACACCCCTGGCGGTGCTTCCCCACGCGGTCCCCGTGGTGCCGCCCGCGCCCGAGGCCCTGCCCACGTCGTGGGTGCGCATCCGGGGCGTGCATCACGCCACCGCGCCACCGCTGTACCTGCAGCACTGCTCCTACCTCATTTGAGACGTCCGGCCCGCATGCGTTGAGGCCTGGCGGGTGGACGTGTGTCCACCGGCCGGATTCCGCCCGCCGCCGGTGACGTCCTTCTCCCGGCGACAGGCTCGTATCCCGTCATCTGGAGCAGGAAGTCATGTCACCCCATGGAACCTGGAGGCGGTCCGCCACGCGGGCCGTGCTCGCCACCGGTGTCGCCGTGTGGCTGGGCCCCGGCGCGGCCGGAGCCAATGAGCAGCGGTATCAATCCCAACTCGAAGCCGTTGCCCGGCAGGCCCCCGAGGCCCAGGCACCCGAGCCCTTCTCGAGCGCCACCGTGCTGGAGCGCGCGGAGCTGGTGCGGCAGGTGCTCGCGCGCAACCCCTCACTGGAAGCAGCGCGTGAGGCGTGGCGCGCCAGCCTCGAACGCTACCCGCGTGAGACGGCGCTCGCGGACCCGATGCTGACCTATGAAGTCGCGCCGCTGAGCATCACTGGCAGCGTGCCCTTCGGACAGGTCGTGGGGCTGAGCCAACAGCTCCCCTTCCCTGGCAAGCGTGGCCTGCGAGGGGAGATGGCGCTGGCGGAAGCGCAAGCGATGCGCGAGGACCGAGAGGCCCTGCGTCTGCGCCTGGCCCTCACGGCCTCCACGCTCTTCGATGACTTGTTCGTCGTGGAGCGCTCGCTCGACGTCACGGCGGAGCACCTGCGGCTGCTCGGGCAGCTCAAGAAGAGCGCGGAGGCCCAATACGTCACCGGCCGCGCCTCGCAGCAGGATCCGCTCCAGGCGGAGGTGGAGCTGAGCGAGGTGCTGCGCGAACAGGTGATGTTCGAAGCCGAGCGCGAGCGGCTTCGCGCCCAGCTCAACGGCCTGCTGCACCGCCCCCCCCAGGCACCGCTGCCGCCCATGCCGGAAGCCATGCCCGCGCATGCCGCGGAGTCCGTGCCCGCCGAACGGCTGCAAGACGAAGCGCTGCGCCTGCGCCCGGAGCTGGAGGGCCTGCGGGCCCGGCTCGGTGGAGGCGAGGCCGCCGTCCGGCTCGCGAAGCGAGACTACTACCCGGATGTCATGGTGATGGGTGAGTACAACTCCATGTGGATGGACACGCCCCACCAGTTCATGGCGGGCGTCACCCTCAACATCCCGCTCGACTTCGGCAAGCGGAAGGCCGCTGTGCGGGAGGCCGAATCCGGCCTGAAGCGCCTGCGCCGGGAGGAAGAGCAGCTCATCTCCGACATCCGCGTCGAGGTGGAGCAGGCGCGCTCGCGTGCCGAGGAGGCGCGGCGCGTGGTGGCGCTCTTCCAGGAGCGGCTCATCCCCGCGGCGAAGGACCAGGTGTCCGCCGCCCGCGCGGGCTTCGAGAGCGGCAAGAACAGCTTCCAGGTCCTCATCGAGGCGGAGCGCGGCCTGCGCCGCGTGGAGTTGCGTGAACAGACAGCCCTGGCGGACGTGCAGCGCCGCCGGGCGGAGTTGGACAAGGCCATGGGCCACACCCCGGGGCTGCCCCGGAACGGAGAGACGCGATGAGCCCCCCGAACCGCCGCCGCATCGCCCCCTGGCTGGGAGTGCTGGCACTCGCCGTAATCGTCGTCGTGGCCTGGAAGCCCCTCGCGGGCTGGTTCTTCGGTGCCACGTCCCACACCGGCACCGCGCCCGCGACGCATGAGGCGCACAGCGGCGCGGGCACGCCGCTGCCCGACGCCGCCCTGGAGTACACGCGCGCGGCCTTCGAGTCCTACGAAGCCGCACGGGCCTTGCTCGCGCAGGACGCCATGGAAGGACTCGAGGCCAGGGCGGGAGCGCTGAAGGCCGCGCTCCAGCAGGCCGCCGAGGCCACACAGGGTGATGGCACGCCGCTGAAGGCTTGGCTCCAGCAGGGCGCGGACGGCGCCTCGCAGCTCGCTTCCGCGAAGGACCCCGAGGCAGCGCGCCAGCACTTCGCGCGCGTGAGCGAAGCGCTCATCGCCCTGGCGGCCGCCGACCCGCGGCTCCAGGAAGGCTGGCACGTCTTCGAATGCCCCATGGTGGAGGGGGTGAATCAGTGGCTCCAGCGCGAGCCCAAGCTGGAGAACCCGTACATGGGCCGGCGCATGCTGGCGTGTGGCTCCGCCAGCGAGTGGCGCTCGGCCGCTCCCGAGGGTGCTCACGGCGAGGGTGAAATCGCGCACTACACCTGCCCCATGCACCCGTCCGTGAAGCAGCACGGCCCGGGCGCGTGCCCCATCTGCGGCATGGACCTGACCCCCGTCAGCCGCGCCGAGCTGGCGAGCGGCATCATCCGGGTGGACGACCTGCGGCGGCAGCGCATCGGCGTGAAGACGGCGAAGGTGGAGCAGGCCTCCATGGACCTGTCCCTGCGCGCGCTCGGCCGTGTCACCTTCGACGAGAAGTCGCTGGTGGACGTCACCCTCAAGCTGGACGGCTACATCCACGAGCTGCGCGTCAACGCCACGGGCGAGCCGGTGAAGAAGGGCGACGTCCTCTTCACCCTCTACAGCCCGGAGCTCTACGCCGCGCAGCAGGAGTACCTGCTGGCGCGTCAGAGCCAGAGCGCGGCCAACGCGTCGCTCGTGGGCGCGGCGCGCAAGCGGCTGGAGCTGTGGGGCCTGTCCGCGGCGCAAATCGAGCGCGTCGCCCAGCGAGGCCAGCCGGTGGAGAACATGCCCTTCCTGGCGCCCGCCAGCGGCTATGTGCTGGAGAAGAACGTGGTGGAGGGCGCGGCGGTGAAGGCCGGTGAGCGCCTGTTCCGCATCGCCCCGCTGGCGAAGGTGTGGGTGGAGGCGGACGTGTACGAGCAGGACCTGGCCCGCGTGAAGCCGGGCCATCCGGTGGAAGTCACCCTGCCCTACCTGCCTGGGAAGAAATACGCGGGCAGCGTCGGCTACGTGTACCCGTCCCTGCAAGGCGCCACGCGCACCGGGCGCATCCGCATCGAGTTGCCCAACCCGGAGCTGGAGCTGAAGCCGGACATGTACGCGGACGTCCGCTTCGTCCTGCAGGGCGGCGCGCCGCGACTCCAGATTCCCGACTCGGCCGTCATCTACACCGGCCCGCGGCGGCTGGTGTTCGTGGACCTGGGCGAGGGCCGGCTGCGGCCCCAGGAGGTGAAGCTCGGCATCAAGGGCAACGGCACCTACGAGGTGCTGGAGGGCCTGTCGCCCGGCGACGTCGTCGTCACCAGCGGCAACTTCCTCATCGCGGCGGAGAGCCGCATCCGCTCCGCCACGGATGACTTCGGAGGCAGCCATGCAGCCCACTGAGAACGGCGAACAGGGCTTCATCGGCCGCATCATCGGCGCGTGCGCGCGCAACCCGTTCCTCACCATCCTGCTGGTGGGCGGCCTGGCGGTATGGGCCGTCCACGCGGTTCGCAACACCAAGCTGGACGCCATCCCCGACCTGTCCGACACGCAGGTCATCGTCTTCACCGAATGGATGGGACGTGGGCCGGACCTGGTCGAGGACCAGATCACCTACCCCATCTCCTCTTCCCTGCTGTCGGCGCCGAAGGTGAAGGCCGTCCGTGGCCAGTCCATGTTCGGCATGTCCTTCATCTACGTCATCTTCGAGGACGGCACGGACATGTACTGGGCGCGCAGCCGCGTGCTCGAATACATGGAGACGGCGCGCGGACGCCTGCCCGCGGGTGTGACGCCCATGCTGGGTCCGGACGCCACCGGCGTGGGCTGGGTGTTCCAGTACGCGCTCGTGGACGAGAGCGGCAAGCACTCCCTGGCGGACCTGCGCAGCCTCCAGGACTGGAACGTGCGCTACGCGCTGTCCAGCGTGCCCGGCGTGGCGGAAGTCGCCAGCGTGGGCGGCATCGTCAAGCAGTACCAGGTGCAGGTGGACCCCAACCAACTGCGCGCCTACGGCGTGACGCTGGGCGAGGTGACACGCGCGGTCCGCGAGTCCAACGAGGACGTGGGCGGCCGGGTGATGGAAATCGCGGGCCACGAGCACATCATCCGAGGGCGTGGCTACATCCGCTCCACGCAGGACATCGAGAACATCCCGCTGAAGGTGAGCGGGGACGGCACGCCCGTGCTGGTGCGCAACGTGGGCACGGTGAGCCTGGGGCCGGACATCCGCCGGGGTGTCGCGGAGCTGGACGGCAAGGGCGAGGTGGCCGGTGGCATCGTCGTCATGCGCTACGGGGAGAACGCGCTCACCGTCATCGACGCGGTGAAGGAGCGCCTGGAAGAGGTGCGCGCGGGCCTGCCGGAGGGCGTGGAGCTGGTCGTCACCTATGACCGCTCGGGGCTCATCGAGGAGTCCATCAGCACGCTCAGCCGGGCGCTGGTGGAGGAGATGCTGGTGGTCAGCCTCATCATCTTCCTCTTCCTGATGCACGCGCGCAGCGCGCTGGTCACCATCTTCACGCTGCCCCTGGCGGTGCTGCTCGCCTTCATCCCCATGTACTACCAGGGGCTCACCGCCAACATCATGAGCCTGGGCGGCATCATCGTCGCCATTGGCGCCATGGTGGATGCCTCCATCATCATCGTGGAGAACATCCACAAGAAGCTGGAGGCGTGGGAGGCGGAAGGCCGCCCCGGCGAGCGGCGCGAGGTCATCATCTCCGCGATGCAGGAGGTGGGGCCCTCCATCTTCGGCACGCTGCTGGTGCTCACCGTCGCCTTCCTCCCCGTCTTCACGCTGGAGGCCACCGAAGGCCGGCTCTTCAAGCCGCTGGCGTACACGAAGACGTACTCCATGGGCTTCGCCGCGGTGCTGGCGGTGACGCTCACGCCCGCGCTGGCGGTGCTCTTCATCCGCGGACGCATCCGCCGGGAGGACGAGAACCCCCTCAACCGCTGGCTGGTGGCCCTCTACATGCCGGTGGTGCGCTTCGTGGTGCGGCACGCCAAGGTGGTGGTGGCGCTGTCCGTGGTGGCCATGGCGATGACGGTGCCGGCCTTCATGCGGCTGGGCCATGAGTTCATGCCGCCGCTCAACGAAGGCGCCATCCTCTACATGCCCACCTCGCCGCCGGGCATGTCCATCACCGAGGCCACGCGCATCCTCCAGTCCATGGACGCGGAGCTGAAGCGCATTCCAGAGGTGGTCAGCGTCTTCGGCAAGGCGGGCCGCGCGGAGACGGCCACGGACCCGGCGCCCCTGTCCATGTTCGAGACGACGGTGGTGCTCAAGCCAAAGTCCGAGTGGCGCAAGGGCCTCACCTGGGAAGCCCTGCTGGCGGAGATGGACGAGACGCTCCAGTACCCGGGCATGCCCAACATCTTCTGGATGCCCATCCAGACGCGCACGGAGATGCTGGCCACCGGCATCCGCAGTCCGCTGGGCATCCAGGTGTTTGGCGACGACCTGGACACGCTGGAGCAAGCGGCGGTGGCCATTGAGAAGGCCGTGGCCCAGGTGCCCGGCACGCGCAGCGCGTTCGCGGACCGCTCCACCGGCGGCTTCTACGTGGACATCGGGGTGAAGCGGGAAGAGGCCGCGCGCCTGGGCCTGGGCGTGAAGGACATCAACGAGGTGGTGATGGGCGCCATCGGCGGAGAGAACGTCTCCCAGACGGTGGAGGGCCGCGAGCGCTACCCCATCAACGTGCGCTACGCGCGTGAGTACCGCGACAGCCCCGAACTGTTGAAGGAAGTGCTGGTCCCCACCCCAACCGGCGCGCAGGTGCCGCTGGCCCAGGTAGCGGACGTGCGCTTCGTGCAGGGCCCGCCGATGATTCGCAGCGAGGGCGGCAAGCTCGTCACCTACGTCTTCGTGGACACCGCGCGGCCCATCGCGGACTACGTGAAGGACGCGAAGGCGGTGGTGGCGCGCGAGGTCAAGACGCCCACCGGCGTGCGCGTGGAGTGGAGCGGCCAGTTCAAGTACTTCGAGCGCGCCACGGAGAAGCTCAAGGTGGTGATTCCCGTCACCCTGCTGCTGGTGTGCCTGCTGCTGTACTTCAGCACGAAGTCCGTGGTGGAGATGGGCATCGTCCTGCTGGCGGTGCCCTTCAGCCTGATTGGCGCGGTGTGGCTGCTGTACCTGCTCGACTACAACATGAGCATCGCCGTGTGGGTGGGGCTCATCGCGCTGGCCGGGCTGGACGCGGAGACGGGCGTGGTGATGCTGCTCTACCTCACCCTGGCCCATCAGAAGGCGGACAAGGAGGGACGGCTGCGCTCCATGGCCGACCTGACGGAGACCATCGTTGATGGCGCGGCGCGTCGTATCCGTCCCAAGCTGATGACGGTGATGACGGACATGATTGGCCTGCTCCCCGTGCTGTGGAGCACCGGCACGGGCGCGGACGTGATGAAGCGCATCGCCGCGCCGCTGGTGGGCGGACTCGTGACGTCGTTTTTACTCGAGCTGACCGTGTATCCGGCCATCTTCGCCCTCTGGAAGCGGCGCCACCTTCCCCAGGAGCAGCCAGAGGAAGGCACGGGAGAGCCACCCCTGCCCGCCGAAACCCAGACAGCCTGAAAAAATGCAATCTGGCTGAAACTGGACACTCAAGTTCGCCCCGGGAGTTACGCAACTCCCGGGGGCTGGGCGCCGATAATCCAGGCAGATTTCCGCAGCATCTACCCCCCGGAAGCCCTCATGAGCCTTCGCCTGCCCTCGCTCTCCTCCGTGTTCCGCGCCACTCAGGCGCAGGCCCCTCGCACCGCCGCCGCCGCGGCCTCCACGGTCTCCGCGCCGCCCGCGGGCCTGCGCAAGGGCGACTCCGGGCCCAAGGTGAAGCAGCTGCAGGATGCGCTCGTGAAGGTGGGCTACATGACGAAGGCCCAGGTGAGCACGGGCCCCGGCATCTTCGGTCCGCAGACGGAAGCGGCGGTGAAGAAGTTCCAGGCGGACAAGAAGCTGCCCACCACCGGCTTCTACGGTGACCTCACGCACGCGGCGTTGAAGAAGGCGCTGGGCACCAGCGCCCCCACCACGCCCACCACTCCGGGCGGCAAGTTCACCAAGCCCGCGGTCATCAACGCGCCCTCGCCGAACCAGAACTCGCGCGGCGGGACGAAGATCGACACCATCGTCATGCACCACACCGCGACCAACAACGGCGCGGGCGACCTGTCGTGGATGCGCAATCCGCAGAGCAAGGTGTCCGCGCACTACATGGTGGACCGCGACGGGAAGATCTATCAGCTGGTCGGTGACGACAAGCGCGCCTGGCACGCGGGCAAGGGCGAGCTGCACGGCGTGCCCTCGGACATCAACAACCGCTCCATTGGCATCGAAATCGTGAACGACGGCAGCGGCAAGACGCCCTTCACCGAGGCGCAGTACAAGTCGCTCACCCAGCTCACCGGTTACCTGAAGCAGCAGCACAACATTCCGATGAAGAACATCGTGGGCCACGCCGACGTGGCGGTCCCCAAGGGCCGCAAGAACGACCCGGCGCCCAACTTCGATTGGAACCGGCTGCGCAAGGGCATCTCCTGACCGTCTTCTTCCCCTGCGTGCGAGGGACTCACCCGGTGTGAGGCCCTCGCACGCATTGCGTTTGGAAACGTGGTAGAAGGTCGCCAGCGTGCTCCGAATCTGGCTCATCGTCTGCCTGTTCCTGTTCGCCCCGGGCCTGGGGGGCTTGATGCCCACCCTCACTGGCGCGGTGGGCGAGGTCTGCACGCAGAGCTGCCCGGACGATGATGACCAGGGGCAGTGCGCCCCGGACTGCATCGACTGCACCTGCTGTGCCCACGTGCGCACCGTGGCCGCGCATGCCCCGCCGTCTTCCTTCGTGCTGCTCGTGTCGCGGCCCTTGCGCGTCGCCTACGAGAAGTCCGAACCGTTGTCGGCCGACGGGCGTGACATCCTCCACGTCCCCATAGTCCCCCTCGCGTAGGTCGCGTCCGCCGTCTCGTTCGCTCGCGTCCGCCAGGACAGGTGTGCCCATGTGTCGTCACGGGGCACGCTCCACCTGACGCACGCCTCCCTTTCGCGAGGTCATCGCCGTGCCCCATCCACTCACGGTGGCAGCCTTCGGGCTCGCCGCCGCACTCCTATTTTCGCGTGTCGCCGCGGCCCGGCCGGGCTCCGCCGACGCCGCGCTGTCCCTTGAAGAAACCCTGGCCCTGGCCCGCCAGCGCGCACCCGCGCTGCTGGATGCCGCGGGCCGCGCCGCCGAGGCCCAGGGCGATGTGGCGGCCGCCGCGTCGCTGCTGAACGACAACCCCACCTTCGAGCTCCAGGCGGGCCCGCGCAGTGCCCCTGGCTCGCCGGGAAACCCCACCGTGCGCGGGCTGGACTTGAGCGTGGGCATCAGCCAGGCCTTCGAGCTGGGTGGAAAGCGCGGCGCCCGCCGGGAGTCCGCGCGCGCCGGCCTGGAGTTGGCGACGGCTCACCAGCGCGACGCCGAGCGCCGGGTGCTGGGTGACGTCGCCGCGCGCTTCCTCCAGGCACTGCACGCGCGGGAGCGGCTGAGCCTCGCGCGAGAAGCCGAGGCCACCGCCCGGGAGACCGCGAACTCCGCCCAGCGGCGCTTCGAGGCCGGTGATGTGCCCGTGGTGGACGTCAACGTGGCGCGCGTGTCCCTGGCCCGAATGCGCGCTGAGGTGGCCACCGCGGAGGGGGACGAGGCCGCCCAGCTCCACCAGTTGCGCGCGATGCTGGGCCTTCCGCTCACGCATCCGTTGGCCATCCGCGGCGAGCTCCGCGTGCTCGCGCTCCAGCCTGTCACGGAGGTGAAGACAGACACCGTGGCGGCGCGGCCCGATATCGCCGCGTTGGAAGCGGAACTCGCCCAGGCGGATGCCGACCGCCGCATGGGCCGGGCGAGCGCCTGGCCGGACATCACCGCGGGGTTTCTGTACCAGCGGGAGATTGATGAAGTCGCCTACCTTGGTGCCCTGAGCGTGCCGCTGCCGCTCTTCGCCCGGGGAGACAACGCCCGGGTGACGGGCGACGCCCGCGTGCGCCGGCTCCAATCCCTGCTGGCCGCGGCCCGGTTGGAAGTGGACGTCCAGGTGGAGGCCGCGCGCGTGCAGCACCGCAAGCTGCTGGAAGCCGTGACGCTGCTGGAAGCCGACGCCCTGCCGCTGCTCAGTGACAACGAAAGTCTCGCTCGCCGCTCCTACGAAGCCGGAGAGATGGGCCTCGCCGAATTCCTCCTCGTTCGCCGCGACACGCTGGAAGCCCGTGCCGCCTACCTCGACAGCCTCCTCCAGGCTGCCCTCGCCCGCGTCCAACTGGCCGTGGAGACCGGAGCCCTTCCATGAAGCCCCTCCACGCCGCGGTGGCCGCCCTCCTCCTGCTCACCGCCTGCAAGCGCGAGGCGCCGCACGAAGAGCAAGCGCACGGACACGACGAGCCCCCCGCCCAGGCAGGTGCCCACCACGACGACCATGGCGAACCCCATGTCCGCATCGCGGCGGAGATGTTGAGAGACTTGCGCATCACCACCGCGCCCGTAGGCGTGCGACCGGGCGGTGAGAATGTCACCGTCCTGGGAGAGCTCACCTTCAGCGAGGACGCCTACGCGGAGGTGGCCTCCCCCATCGCCGCCCGCGTGAGCGCCGTCTTCGTCACCACCGGTCAGGTGGTGAAGCAGGGCGAAAAGCTCGCGGACCTGCGCAGCCCCGAGCTGGGCAAGGCGCGCGCGGCGCTGCAAGCGGCCCAGGCCCAGGCCCAGGCCGCGCGTCAGGCCGCCGAGCGCAAGCGCACGCTCGCTGACGAGCGCATCATCGCGAGCAAGGACGTGCAAGCCGCCGAAGCAGAGGCCGCCGCCGCCGAGGCCTCGGTCGCCGCCGCGCGCGCGGAGCTGGTGGCCCTGGGCGTGAGCGAAGAAGCGCTGCGCGGCGGCAACGTCCCCCCGGGCTTCGTCCTGCGCGCCCCCCTGTCCGGCACCGTCGTCGAACGCACCGCGCGGATGGGGCAGATGGCGGACCCCAACCTTCCACTGTTCTGCATTGGTGACGTGTCCTCGCTGTGGCTGGTGGTGCACGCCTTCGAGCGTGACGCCGTGCGCATCCAGCGTGGCACGCAGGCCCGCATCACCTTCGCGGCCTTTCCCGGCCAGGAGTTCATGGCGAAGGTGGGCCACGTGGGGCAGCGCGTGGATGCGACGTCACGCACCATCCCCGTGAGGCTGGAGCTGGACAACGCCGACGGCCAACTTCGGCCCGGCATGTCCGCGTCGGCCTACATCCCGTTGGGGGACCCGGGAGCGCCCATCACCGTCGTGCCCGCGGCGGCGCTCCAGCGGCTGGAAGGTGGCTGGGTGGCCTTCCTGCCCACGGACACGCGCGGCGTCTTCGAGCGGCGAGAGGTGGGCCGGGGCCGCACGCTGGGCGGCGACGTGGAGGTCCTCACCGGACTGAAACCCGGCGAGCAGGTGGTGGTGGAAGGCGCGTTCCTTCTCAAGGCGGAGGCGGAGAAGCTGAGCGGCGGAGGGAGTGACGGCCATGCGCACTGACGCCCCCGACTCCTGGATGAACCGCGTCCTGCGGTCCTCCTTCGCCCGGCCTGGTCTCACCGTGGTGCTGGCCCTGGCGCTCTCCGCCTTCGGCGCGGTGGCGATCAAGGGGCTGACGCGCGACGTGTTCCCGGACCTGTCCGCGCCCATCTTCAACGTCATCGTGCAGAACCCGGCGATGGGCGCGCAGGAGCTGGAGACGTCCGTGGCCATCCCCATGGAGGTGGCGCTCGCGGGCCTGCCCGACGTGCGCCGCATCCGCTCCACCTCGCAGCTGGGCGTCACCCAGCTCACGGTGGAGTTCGAGCCAGACGCCGACTACTTCCGCAGCCGGCAGTACGTCGTCGAGCGCGTGGCCCAGGCGCAGAGCGAGCTCCCCCCCGGCACGGACGCGCCGCTGGTCTCCAGCCTCACCGGGCGGCTCAACGAGGTGTTCGAGTTCACCCTGGAAGCGGAGCCCGGCGCGGCGGAGCTGATGACGCTGCGGGATTTGGCCGAGTTCGAGGTGAAGAACCGGCTGCTCGCCGTGCCCGGCGTCGCCGGCGTGGAGCGCCTGGGTGGCTACCTGCGCCAGTTCCAGGTGCAGCTCGACCCGGACCAGATGGTGGCGCGCGGCATCACCCTGAACCAGGTGGAGCACGCGCTGGAGGGCGCGAACGTGAACGCCTCGGGCGGCTTCGTGGTGCAGGGCCCCATGGAGTGGACGGTGCGCGCGGTGGGGCGCGCGGAGTCCGTGGAGGACCTGCGCGACACCGTGGTCGCCGTGCGCGACAGCACGCCCGTGCTGCTGGGTGACGTGGCCGACATCCGCGAGGCCCCCGCCGTGCGCCGGGGCATCGCCCACCGGCTGAAGGGCGAGGTGGTGAGCTGCCGTGTCATCAAGCAGTTCGGCGCGGACACACAGCAGGTGACGGCGGGCATCCGCGTCGCCATCCAGGAGCTGAAACAGGGCCTTCCGCCCGGTGTGCAGCTTCGCATCGTGTATGACCAGTCGGTGCTGGTGGACTCCGCGCTGGGCGGCGTCAGCCGGGCCATCCTGCTGGGCGCGGTGCTGGTGGTGCTCGTGCTCTTCCTGCTCCTGGGAGACTGGCGCGCGGCGCTCATCGTCACGCTCACCCTGCCCTTGTCCCTGGCGCTGGCGGGCGTGCTTCTGAAGTTCGCCGGCATCGGCATCAACACGATGACGCTGGGAGGACTGGCCATCGCCGTGGGCCTGCTGGTGGACGCGGCCATCATCGTCACGGAGAACATCGTCCACCGCCTGCGTGAAGCGGAGGGCACGGCTTCGCGGCGCGACGTGGCGCTGGCGGCGTCCATCGAGATGGCCCGGCCCATTGCCTTCGCCACGCTCATCGTCGTCTCCGTGTTCATCCCCCTGTTCGCCATGACGGGCATCGAGGGGCGCATGTACCAACCGCTCGCCGCGGCCGTGGTGGCCTGCCTGACGGCGTCGTTGGGACTGGCCCTGACGCTGGTGCCGGTGGCGTCCGGGCTCTTCCTGCGCGCGCCCCGCGAAGGACAGCCCGAGGACGTGTGGCTCATCCGCAAAATCAAGCACGTCTACGCGCCCATGCTGGAGGCGTGCATGCGCCACGCGGGCCTCGTGCGGCTGGTGGCCCTAGCCATCACCGTGCCCGCGCTGTCACTGGCCTTCGTGGTGGGCAGCGACTTCATGCCGAAGCTGGATGAAGGCGCGCTGCTGCTCCAGACGGTGCTTCCGCCGGAGGCCTCGCTGGAGGAGGTGGACCGGCTCAACCACCTGGTGGAGGACGCGCTGCTGAAGTTCCCGGAGGTGGAGGACGTGGTGCGCCGCACGGGCCGCGCCGAGCGCACGGAGGACCCGATGCCGCACACGCTGTCGGACGTGCTCGTCATCCTCAAGCCGGAGCGGGGACGCTCGATGGAGGACCTGGAAGCCGCGATGCGCGAGGCGGTGGGGCAGGTCCCTGGGGTGTCGACGCTGTTCACCACGCCGCTGGGCATGCGCATCGATGAAGGGCTCGGCGGCAGCCCGGCGGACCTCTCCGTGCGCATCTTCGGGCCGGAGTTGGAGACGCTGGCCGGACTGGCCGAGCGGGCGCAGGCCATCATGGCGAAGGTGGAAGGCGTGGAGGACCTGCGGGCGGAGAAGCTGACCGGCCTCCCCCAGCTCCGCATCACCGTGAACCGCGCCGCGGTGGCGCGCGTGGGCCTGACACCCGGGGACGTCATCCAAGCCGTGAAGGTGGGGATGGTGGGCCAGGAGTTCGCCCAGGTATGGAAGGGCCAGCGCCGCTACGACTTGCTGCTGCGGCTGGCGGACCACCGCCGGGGCGACGCCACCGCCATCCGCGGCCTGCTGGTGGATGGCCATGACGGCACGCGCATCCCGTTGAGCCAGCTGGCCTCCATCGAGGAGACGTTCGGCGCGGGCAGCATCCGCCGCGAGGCGGGCAGCCGGCGCATCGCCGTGGAGGCCAGCGTCGCGGGCAGGGACTTGGGCAGCACGGCGGCCGAGGTGCGCGAGCGGCTGGCGGCGGAGTTGAAGCTGCCCACCGGCTACTTCCTGGACGTGGGCGGGAAGGTGGAGAGCCAGCAGCGCGCCGCGCAGGCGATGACGGTCGCCATCGCGGTGGCCCTGCTCGCGGTGTTCATCCTGCTCTACTTGGCGCTGGGCTCGCTGGCGGAGTCGCTGGTCATCATCGCCACCCTCCCGGACGCCTTCGTCGGCGGCATCCTCGCGCTGCTCATCGCCGGGGAGACGTGGAACGTGTCCAGCCTGGTGGGCCTCATCGGCCTGTTTGGCATTGCCGTCCAGAATGGCCTGGTGCTGGTGGCGCAGACGAAGCTGCTCATGCAGCACGGCAAGCCCTTCGATGAGGCCATCCGAGAGGCGAGCATCGGCCGCGTCCGCCCCAAGCTGATGACGGCTGGCACCGCCATCCTGGGCCTGCTGCCGCTGCTGGTGCTGCCACTGCACGGCACGGAAGTGGAGCGCCCCCTGGCCGTCGTCATGGTGGGCGGGCTCGTCACCTCCACGCTGTTCACCCTGCTGGTGCTACCCACCTTCTATGCCTTCGTGCACGGGTGGCAGGAGCGGATGACACAGCGGCTGGCCGCCCGGAAGGCGGCTCGCAGGTGAGACAGACTCCTCGACGAACCCTTCCCCCCTGAACGGAACGACTCGCCGGCGCACACGAAGCCCCCTCCTTCTCGAAAGGAGGGGGCGAGCACCGTCACTACAGCCCTTCGACGGCCCACCAGGCGCTGCGCGCCTTGGGGTCACCGGCCTTCGTAATGTAGGGAGACTCCTTGGACAACCACATGTACTGGTTCCAGTACAGGCTCTTGATGGCGTGTCCCGTGGACGAGCTCTCCAGCTTGTAATTCGCCTGCGTCGGAGAATTCCACAGCTTCACGGCCCCCGTCGACGTCGTATAGCTCATGAAGAGCCCAGGAGACGAGGCGACACGGTAGAAGCCGTCGCTCTGCGAGCCCACCAGGATGAAATCGAGCGGGGTGGAGTTGGCGCGGCAGTAGAGCCACTGGTTGTGCGCGACGCCATCCGGCGCGGACATGTACTGCCCATTCGAAACGCTCTTGATGCGCACCCGCTTTCCGGTGTCCGCCGCCCGCTCGGGAATCTTCCAATCCTTCGGGGGCATCTGCCACGTCGAACTCTTCCATCGCCAGTTGAACGGCATCCGCACGGAAGGGTCGAAGAGGTCCGCGTATCCTGGCTCCGCCTCTACGTTGTAGAGACAGATACGCTGGGTCTCCTCCAGTTCCTTCACCTTGTCGAGTTGGTTGCCCGAGCCGACACCAAGGCCCTTCATGCAGGCAGACACCGATTGGCCCTTCCCTGTCTGGCCACTCGCCAGCACATAGGTCGAGTCCCGGCGACGTTCGTCGTTGTACCAGGCACGAGCCTCGGCCTCGTCCATGCCCATCCAGTTGTCCGCCAGGCGGTTCGCCTCCGCCTCCGCCACCTGCTTCCGCTTCGACATCGGCGTGCCCATGGTCCGGATGAACGCGGCCCACAGGTCCTTGGTCGCCTCCGTCGCGACGAGCGCCTGCGTCTTCATGAAGCTGGGCTTGTAAGCGCTCCACCCCGTCTCCAACTGCGTTCCGGGCAACCAGATGGCGTCACCACTTTGGTAGCTGAGGACATCCTTCATCGAGTGAGAGTGCTGCTCGGCGCCTGATGCGCACAGGTAGCTCTTCACCTGACGCACCCGCTCGTAGTTGTCCGCCGGGATGCGCACCACGTGCTCAGAGCTGAACGAGTCCTCAAAAAGATGCGCCGCCCGGCCGAAGAGGAAATAGTTGCGGTCCACGTCCGTCTGCGCGCTGTAACCGCCGCCGTCCCACACCCGCATGATGGAGGGCGGCGCCATCGCCGCATCCACGAAGTATTTGACGAAGCGCGACCGCGACTCCTTCGCGGCCTTCACGCCACCATTCGCGTCGCGGTCGTCATAGCGACGCATGAAGTGGTCGTACTGGACTTCGACCGGCTCCTGGGCCACGGCGTCGAAGCAATTGTACTTGCCCATCTGTCCGTTGGTGACGTTGAAGCCCGCGATGTCCACCCAGCGCTCACCGACGATGGCGTCGTAGACAGCCTTGTACGTGGACTGATATCGCTGGTCGGCGTACTTGGAGCTCCTGATGCGGTTGAGCTCGCGCTGCGCCTCCGGCGACGAGAGATTCGTGTTCTTCGCCTTGCCCTTCGTCCAGCCCTTGCGTGGATCCTTCGGGTCCGGCTGCATGATGGGGTCGCCACCGATAAGCTCCAGCACCGCGAGCCGGGTGATCCACTCATGGCCCATGGGGATGCCATTGCCAAAGGCGACGCCCGCTCCGCTCTGCGTGAATCCAGCCGCTTCGCGGGGCACCACCCCCAGTCCAGCGAGGGCCGACAGCGAGAGGCCGAGCGCGATGGCTCTGCCCCCCAGGCGTGGACGCCAGACGAGCAAGGTCTTCATATTCATGGGGAGGATTCCTCGGGCGTGAAACAACGCCCCACGGACAATGCGTGGAGCTGACACGTACCAAGCAACAGGCGCGCCAATGCCCCATGTCTCCGAAATCAACCCGTTGGAGGGAGCGACGGCGTGAGACTGCGTCACGCGAGCACGCAACCGCGTCACGCGGGAACGCAACATCGCAATGCCTCTCAGGTCCGCATCTTCAGTCGTGTTTCATGCACCGCGTCCCCCACGGCGCCAGGCTTCTCGCGCTCGGCGGCGCGCAGCAGGCGGAGGATGCCGGGACCCAGCACGTCGATCTCCGTGGAGGCATAGGCCTCCGTGCCGAAGCGGCGGATGGTCTCCGTCTGCTGCCGGAGGATGCGCGCGTCCTGCCCGAAGATGTGGAGCGCCACGGGCATGATGAGCGGGAGCGCCGCGCGCACCAACCAGCGGGGCAATGGCAGACGAAACGTCACCACCGCGTACACCAGCGTGTCCCAGTCCGACACGGGCGTCATCGCGGAGGTCACCATGATGTGGCTGGTGTCACCGATGCGGTACTCCACCTGGGCGATGGAGGGCATCAGGAAGCGGTCGAAGTGCTGCACCACCCCGCCCCCCGGCGCGAGCAGCCGGCCCACGAGCCCGCTGGGACGCGGCTCGCCGATGTACTCGGCCTCCACCTTGTCCGCGCTCCGGCGCACCACCACGTCGATTTCGTTCCGCTTCTCCTCGGTGCGGAACAGCCCGCCATGGAGGTACGCGGTGTGGGGCACGTCCAGCGTGTTCTCCAGCGTGGAGTGCAGCGAGCCGGGAGCCCGCAGCGCGCGGCGCACGGTGGTGTATTCGCGCGCCTCCAGAAGCGGGAAGCGGTAGGGCTCCGTGGTGGGCTCGACGCCCGGCGAGGAGTAGACCCAGACGAAGCCGTCCTGCTCACGCGTGGCATGCGCCGTGGCACAGCGAGCACGCGCGCCGGGCTCGCCCAGGAAGCCAGGGATGGCGCGGCACTGCCCCGCGCCGTCGAAACGCCAGCCGTGGTAGCCGCACTGGAGCTGGCCTTCCTTCACCCGGCCCAGCGACAGCGGCACGTTGCGGTGCGGGCAGCGGTCCACCAGGGCCGCGGGCTTGCCGCCCTCACCTCGGAAGAGCACCAGGGGCGAGCCCTGGAGCATGCGCGCCAGGGGCTTGTCCCCCAGCTCACTCGAAGCACAGAGGATGAACCAGGCGTTGGGCAGGTGGACGACGGAGATATGTCCAGCGGGCGTACCGGAGGCGCGCCCCTCCTCGCGAGAGCTCATGGAGCGCACTCTAATCGGCCTTGACGGCGAGTGAAGGGCCCCGCGACAGGGCCGTTCCGGCTTGCCTGGACTCTTCCGGGCGCCCCCTCACGCGGGGAGGTCGGCGGCGCGCTGGGCGGCCTCCGGGTTGGGCGTCCGCGGCATGACACCGCCGCCCATCCTCCAGCACGAATCCGAGCACTGGGTGCACATGTCCGCGCAGGCCTTCATCACCACGTCCTCGCCCATCTGCGCGCAGGACTCCGCGCAGCGCCCGCAGACCTCCGAGCAGGCGAAGCAGGTGCGGCGATGCAGCTCCGAGCCCCGCAGCATGAAGTTCGCGCTCGTCTGGCAGATTTCCGCGCAGTCCATCAGCAAGCGCAGGTGCCTGGCATCCGCATGCTTGCCGCCCATTCCCAGACAATACGTCAGCGTCTCCATGCAGATGCGGTGACAAGCCAGGCAGTCCTCGATGCACTGGCGCATGTCGCTGTCGGCGTTCATCGCTTCGGCTACGGCCATGGTGTCCACCTCTCCCAGGGGCTGATGCGTTCGAGCTCAAGGGTGGGCATCCCAGCGCCGCGCGGGTGGGCCTCGGCGGGCCGCCCGCCCCCAGCTCGAGGGAGGGAGCCCGGTGCAGGCGGCCTCCTCCACCACCGGGCCTACAGCTTCAGCTTCCGCAGCCGGAGCGCATTGCCGATGACGGACACCGACGAGAGGCTCATCGCGGCACTGGCGAAGATGGGACTGAGGAGCAGACCGAAGACGGGGTACAGCACGCCCGCCGCCACCGGCACACCCACGGCGTTGTAGATGAAGGCGAAGAAGAGGTTCTGCCGGATGTTGCGCAGCGTGCCCTGGCTCAGGCGGCGTGCCCGAGCGATGGCCCGAAGGTCCCCCTTCACCAGTGTCACCGCCGCGCTCTCCATCGCGATGTCCGTCCCGGTGCCCATGGCGATGCCCACGTCCGCCTGCGCCAGCGCGGGCGCGTCGTTGACGCCGTCTCCCGCCATGGCCACCACCCGCCCCTCCTGCTGGAGCTTCCGGACGGCGTCGCCCTTCACCTCGGGCAACACCCCGGCGATGACCTCGGTGATGCCCAGCCGCCGCGCCACCGCGTCCGCCGTCGTCTGGCTGTCACCCGTGAGCATCACCACCCGAAGCCCTTCTTCGCGCAGCAACGCGAGGGCCTCCGGCGTGGAGGACTTCACCGGGTCCTCGACACCGAGCAACCCCGCTGCCTTCCCCGCCACCGCCACCAGCACCACCGTCTGGCCCCCTGCCCGCAGCGCCTCGGCCCGGGAGGTCAGTTCCCCTCCATGCACCTGGAGCGCCTCCGTCAGGGCCGCGTTGCCCAGGGCCACCTCGGCCCCCTCCACCCTGCCCACAACGCCCTTGCCCGTGAGCGAGCGGAAGTCCTCCACGGGGGCCAGCGTCACGCCACGCTCCTTCGCGCCCGCGACGATGGCCGCGGCCAACGGGTGCTCGCTGCCACGCTCCAGGCTCGCGGCCAGCCGCAGCAGCCGCGCCTCCTCGAAGCCTGGCGCGGGCACCACCGTCACGAGGCGCGGCCTGCCCTCGGTGAGCGTGCCCGTCTTGTCCACCACCAGCGTGTCCACCGCCTCCAACCGCTCCAGCGCCGCCGCGTCGCGGATGAGGACGCCCGCCTGGGCGCCGCGCCCGGTGCCCACCATGACGGACATGGGCGTGGCCAGCCCCAACGCACAGGGGCAGGCGATGATGAGCACCGCCACCGCGTTGACCACCGCGTGCACCAACCGGGGCTCGGGTCCCCAGATGGCCCACACGCCCGCCGTCACCACCGCCACCACGATGACCACCGGAACGAAGACGGCCGCCACCTTGTCGGCGAGCCGCTGAATCGGCGCGCGGGTGCGCTGCGCTTCACTCACGCGCTGGACGATGCGGGAGAGCAACGTGTCCTGGCCCACGCGCTCGGCGCGCATCACCAGTGAGCCCGTGCCATTCACCGTTCCGCCCGTCACCTGCGTGCCCGGGGCCTTCTCCACGGGCAGCGACTCGCCCGTCACCATGGACTCATCCACCGCGCTGGTCCCCTGGAGCACCACGCCGTCCACGGGCACCTTCTCTCCGGGGCGCACGCGCAGCGTGTCCCCAGGCTGGACGCTCGCGAGCGGCACATCCTCCTCGTGACCGTCCTCTCCCATTCGCCGCGCCACCGGCGGCGCGAGGCTCAGCAGCGCCCGCAGTGCACCGGAAGTCGCGTGCCGGGCGCGCAGCTCCAGCACCTGCCCCAGCGCGACCAGGGTGACGATGACGGCGGCGGCTTCGAAATAGAGGGGCGCGGAGCCGCTGTGCCCCGTGCGCAGTCCCTGTGGCAGGGCCTGCGGCAGCAGCGTGGCGAAGACGCTGAACAGATACGCGGCGCCCGTCCCCAGCGCGATGAGGGTGAACATGTTGAGGTGCCGGTTGCGCACCGACGCCCAGCCACGCTGGAAGAAGGGCCAGCCCACCCAGAGCACCACGGGCGTGGCCAGCACGAGCTGTGCCCAGGCCAGCACGCCCGCGGACACCGCGTGTTGCACGGGCTGCCCGGGAAGCATGTCCGACATGGCCAGCAAGAGCAGCGGCGCAGTGAGCACCAGGCTCACGCGGAAGCGCAGCCACATGGATTGCAGCTCCGGGTCCGGCGGCTCCTCCGCCAGCACCGTGCGCGGCTCCAGGGCCATGCCGCACTTGGGGCAGGCGCCGGGATGCGACTGGCGGACCTCCGGGTCCATGGGGCAGACGTACAGGGCCGCCGTCACCGGCGTCGGCTCTGGCGCGGTCTCCGCGGGCGAGAGGTAGCGCTCCGGGTCCGCGCGAAACCGCTCCCGGCACCGGGGATTGCAGAAGGCATAGGTCAGCCCGGCGTGCTCCAGGTGACCGCCCTTCGGGGCGTTCGGGTCCACCTTCATGCCGCAGACGGGGTCGATGGCGGGCGCATCCCCGGCCGGAGAGGGAGGGGGCGTGCGGGAATGCGGCGCGTGCGAAGGGTGTTGGGGCATGGCGCTTCGAGGCTCCTTTCGCCCAGGCCAACGAATCGCCCAGGCCAACGAAGCACCCGGCCGACTCTTACTGGGTGTTTCTCTAGAGGTAATCGCTCCTCCGGCCACGGACATTCGCCTTGACTTCCAAGCACATTCCCTCTCGCTCCATGGCTGGCCGTCGAGAGCCCCTGGACGAGGAGCAGAGTGCCCTTCACGACTCGTGGGACACGGTGCTGCGCACGGTGGGCCGGGTGGTCCTGGGCACGGTGCTCGTCTGGGGAGTGTGCTCGGCGCTGCGGTATGGCGTCCATGCCACCAGTGACACGCTGCTGGCGTTCGCGTCGGGGCGGAGCCTCTGGTGGGCGCCGCTGGTGCTCGCGGGCGTGCTGCTGCTGGGCGGACTGCTGCGAGGGCTGCTCAACCGCCGGCCTGGCTGGAGCGACGTGGCCTCGGATGGGGTGAACGTCGCGCTCTTCAACTACCACATCACCTATGAGGACCCGGCGGACGACCCGCGCCCTCGCTACTCACGGCCCGCCATCCGGCTCGCCCTGCGCAAAGCGGTGGCCACGCTGCTCACGCTGGGCACCGGCGCGTCGGGCGGGCTGGAGGGTCCGGTGGTGCTGGTGGGCGAGTCCCTGGGCGCGGGCGTGGCCCGCCTCACCCGTGCCCGCTCCGAGCACACGCTGCGCACCTGCCAACTGGCGGGCATCGCCGCGGCGGTGGGAACGCTGCTCAACGCGCCGTTCGCCGCCGCGCTCTTCGCGCTCGAGGTCGTCTACGGCAACCGCATCGTCTACCGGAAGCTCGCGTACTGCCTGCTGGCGGGAATCATCGCGTACGCGCTCAACAACCGCTTCCTCGGCTTCAAGCCCATCTTCGTGGCGCCGCCGCACCCGCACACGTACACCCTGGGGGAGTACGGCCTCACCGCGCTGGTGGCCGTGGCGGTGTCCGCGCCCGTCGCGCTGCTGTTCGGCCTGACCATGAAGCACACGCGCCAGGTGGTGGAGCGCGTCAGCCCGGTACTGCGCGGCGCCATGGGGGCGCTGTGCACCATCCTGGTGGCCGGAGGGCTCTACTACGGCGTGGGCATGGACTTCCGGCACGTGCTGGGCATGGGCGAGTACACCATCGCCCAGCTGCTAGCGGATACGCCGGGGCCGCTGTCGCTGTGGTGGTACCTGCTGCTCATCGTGGGTGGGAAGCTGCTCACCACGGGCTTCACGGTGCAGTCGGGTGGCTCGGCGGGCATGCTCATCCCCAGCATGGTGCTGGGCGGCGTTTCGGGCGCGGCCACGGCGCAGATGCTCGCGTCGGTGACGGGCACGGGGCCGGCGGACGTGACGGTGTTCGTGGTCGTGGGCATCGCCTCCGCGCTGGTGGCGGTGGTGGGCGTTCCCCTGGCGGCCATCGCCCTGGTGCTGGAGGTGTTCGGCTCCGCGTATGGCCCGCCCGCCGTGCTCGCCTGCTGCGTCACCTACGTGCTGACGCTGCGGCTGTCCGTGTACAACGAGCAGCGCCGCGAGGAGGCCGTGGCGGCGGAGCCCGTCGCGACCGATTGAGCGCGGACACGACAGGGACGCACGCTCCCTGGCGGCTCGCGCAACGGGTCAGGCAACCCCGATGTGGTAGTTGAAGATGGCCGTCCCGGAGCCAAACACAGTCCTGGGCGAAATCTTGAAGTCCTGCACGCCACGCGTGCTTCCCGAGGAGGCAACCTCCCAAGCGAACTCGGTGTCGGGGTACAGGAAGCTGAACTCGAGGTCGCTCGCCAAGTCATCGAGGAAGTACTTCTTGAGGCTCTTGAAGTCCTCCTCGCTGATGGAAAGCCGGTTCGTGTCGGGGAAGTTCGGGCTGGAGATGGCGTATCCCACTCCGATGGCCTGGAGGTCTCGCCGGTTCTTCGACGCCACCAGACATTGCCTCAACTGCATCTTCGCCTCTGCCAAACCCGCCATGAACGTGCTCCTGAAAGGGGATGCGGCACCAGGGCGCCCCTCGCAAGGCATTGCTGGTCCCAATGGCATTCAAGCGCCAATGGCATCTCCTGTAAACGCTCCACCCCTCCCTCCACCCGCGCGGCGCCCGGGTGAGCCCAACCCCATCATGGTAGGTTGGACGGGTCCGAGAAGCGCGGGTCCGTCAGGAACTCCGTGTCGGTGAGTGACTCGAGGAACGCCAAGACGTCTTCCTTCTCCTGCTCGGTCAGCGTGAAGCCTCTCACGAAGCCACTCTGCAGCGGGCTGGCCTCGCCGCCGCGCACCCGCCGCGCGTGGCCTCCCGCGGCGTAGTGGTCCAGCACATCTGACAGCGTGGCCAGACTGCCGTCATGCATGTACGGCCCGGTGACGGCCACGTTGCGCAGGGACGGCGCGCGGAAGCGGCCCATGTCCTCGGGGCGGCCCGTCAGCTCGATGAGGCCTGGGTCCTCGGCAGGGTACGCGCCCTGACCGTCCTCGTTGTAGAGGCCCGTGTTGTGGAAGGGCAGGATGGGCTCGGACGTCGCCTCGTGCACCGTGGCGTCCTGGAAGTTGAAGCCGGAGTGGCAGTGGTCACACTCCAGCCGCTCCGAGAAGAACAACTCCATGCCCCGCTTCTGCTGCCGCGTCATGGCCTCCACGTCATTGCCATACACATAGCGGTCATACGCGGAGTTGCCGGAGATGAGGGTGCGCTGGAACGACGCCAGCGCCCGCGTCAGCGTGGCCACGGACACGGGCTCCACGGCCTCCGGAAACGCGCGCTGGAACTCCGCCTCCAGTTCCGGGACCGCGCGCAGCCGGGCGAGCAGCTCCTCTTCCCTGTCACCGAAGCCCAGCTCCACCGGCTCCTTGCCGAACAAGGGCACCAACGCCTGCGCCTCCAGCGTCGTGAGCGAGGGATTCGCCCAGGTGAGACTCGTGGCATAGGCGACGTTGGCCAGCCCCTGGGAGTTGCGGCGGTGCGTCTCGCCGGTGCTGCCCTGCGACGTCACCAGGGGCTCGGTGAAGGCCCGCGCCGGGTCATGGCAGGACGCACAGGACTGCGTCTCGTTCCGTGACAGGCGCACGTCGAAGAAGAGCCTCCGGCCCAGCTGCACCTTCTCCTCCGTCATCGGATTGTCCGCGGGCACTCGCGGCGTGGGAAACCCCGTGGGCAGCTTCCACACGTAGCGCTCCGCCTCGGCGTCCTTGCCGCCGCAGCCCGCGCCCAGCCAGGCCAGCACCGCCAGCACCCCTGCTCGTCTTCCCACGCGCCATGCCATGACGTCCCCCTCCTACTCCGCCTTGATGAATGCCTGAGGCCCCGGTGCCATCTCCTGGCTCCGGTGCGTCAGCCCCATCCGGCTGAACACGGGCGCGCAGTCCGGGTCCGCCTGCTGCGACATGCACCCCACGGAGGTGTTGGGTACCTCCGCGTTCTCGTCCAGGTTCGAGCCTGAGAAGAGCGCCCCCAAATCCAGCACCACCTTGCCAGACGCCAGGTCGAACGAGTCCAGGGCCACCTCCGGACGGTTGCCGAACGTACATCCCGCGGTGCCGTTCGTCCGGCCCTCCGGCGGCGGTGCACAGTCCGTGCTCCCCAGGTGCATGACGTGCCCTTCGGGAAGTCCCGTCGTCCGGCCCTCGCTGCGCATGAAGAGATAGCCCGAGCGCCAGCTCCAGTAGAGGCTCGTGTCGTTCAGCGGCGAGGGCGCCGTGGACACGTCGAGGTGGTTCTGCGTCTCCGGCACGCCCAGCTTGAAGCGCAAGCCGGTGTAGAGGCCCTCGGGCGCCGTGCCGGTGATGCGCAGGTTCGTCGCCTCCGTGCCGCTGGTGCACAGGCCCGTCTTGTCCGCGAAGTCGAGCAGCGCCGTGCCTTGCGTCTGCCACCGCCCGTCCTGCTTGAGCTTCAGTGGCACCTCCGTGCCCTCGGCCGTGACGAGCCGGACGTCGTGCAGGTACACGCGCAGGTCCATGGGCTCGTACGTCGTCCCCGTTGTCCCCACCCCGGTGTAGATGCGGCCACATGCGAAGGGCTCGCTGCCCACCCGGGCCTCGAAGGGGATGGCGACTTCCATGCCTTCGCCACAGCCCAGGACGCCCAACAGCGCGAAGGGAAGCATACGGACAGCACGACGATGAGCGGACACCATGGCGGACTCCCTTGAAATGGAGTCTTCGCGTAACGCAATCCCACCGGGTGGAGAACGTGGCAAGTTGCCACAGGCCGCCATACTTGCCCCATGGAAGGCAGCAGGCGGCCCACCTCAGCCGCCTTGCACGTTGTAGCCCGCGTCGCCGTAGGGCTTGAGCCGGTCCAACCAGAGCGCCTCCAGCACCTTCAACTCCTCCTCCGGCGCGACCACGGGCTCGTCAGAAGGCTTCAGCACGTCGAGCACCTCGAAGGTGAACTGCTCCGCCCCGTAGCGCTTCCAGTCCTCCAGCAGCGTGGGCAGGCGGTCCATGCCCGTGGACAGCTCGAAGCGGATGCGATTGAGCATGCCCTGGACGTTGGCGCTCGCGCCCACCAGCACCTTCCCGTTGGCGAGGCAGCGCACGGCATACACGCCCATGGGAGGCGGTGTTTCCCGGTAGGCACGCTTCAGTTCGGAGCGGCGGGAGTCAGCGGACATGGGAGACCTCGTGTCTGGGGAAGTTGAAGCGTGGGAAGGCGAATGCCGGGCGAACCGCTGGGCGAGCCGGGCCTGCGCGGCCCCATCCTTCGGCGCCATCCAGTCGCGGCCCATGAGCGACCAGTCCGCGTCAGCGGGGTCGCCCCCGAGCGCCTCGACGAGGCTGGCCTCGCAGACGAAGAACTGCTCGCGGAATGGAAAGAGGAAGCCGCCCTGCGTCCGTAGGGAGTCAGCGGCCTCCGCATAGGAGGAGAACCAGCGGTTGAGGTGGGAGCCGCCCACGGGGGCGAGCAGGTGCTCGAAGTCGAGCTCACGCACCTGCTTCAGCTCGCCCCAGGTGGCGTGCCCCTGCTCACGCGCGATGACGGTCAGCGCATGCTTGCGCTGCACCGTCTCCTTGCGCGCGAGCACCTCGCCCAAGGGCAGTCCCGCGAAGCCGGGCAGGACGCGCAGCCGCTCCGCGGCCCGGGCCGCGCGCGACGCATCCGCCGAGGCCAGCTCCTTGAGCAGGAGCGACGCGCGGACCTTGCATTCATGGAGGGAGACGACGGTTCGCATGAAAAGTCCCTTGGCGCCGGCCCTCACCCGTTCGTGGGCCGTGGAAGGAACTCATCTGGAACTGTCGAACGGCGGAGAGAAGCGAGGGTGACGTCGTCTTTTCGGGCAGGCGCCCCTCGGCACCTGGGTGGGAGTTAACGAGGCGGACCGTCCCGGTGCAAGCGCTTTCAGACGCCCGCCGGGCCAGACGCCGGGGTCCCCCTGCCCGGTGGGATGGCTTGCAAGAGCAGTCCAGACATCCGTGCGCGGCGCAACTGCCGCAGCTTCGCTCCAGCTGCGTCTTCAGCGCCTGGCGCGCCACGTCCGGGACACCGCGCTCCGCCAGGTCCACCTTCCGCAGGATGTCGGCGTGCTCCGGCTTGAGCGTGGGCACCCGCTCACCCACGCACCGCCGGCATCCGCCCCGGGCACCGGGCATTCCCGCCAAACCCTGACGTGAATGGAAGATGCCGTGACGGAAGTGAAAACCACACGAGGCATTGACAGACACCGGGGTCCACGCTTATTTCGTGCGCAGCATCAAGAGCGGCCGCCGCCTCGCGCGGTGGCCCGACAACCTGGAGTCGGACCTCCAAGGTGTCCAAACGATGCGGTTCGAGGAGCAGGGGCTCCCCGAGCAATCCAAGCGTCCGAAGCCGGAGGGCTCCCTCCCGCTTCGGTGAGAGAGGACCTCCGTGGTTCCATCCACCTGCTCCGCACCCGCACCGTTGACCGCCGCGCCCGTATTGCCCGTGCTTCGCCGCGCGCGCGTCGCGCATCGAATGCGCTGGCCCGGCGGCACGCACTAGTCCGCCAGGGCTCCAACTCCAACCCCTTCATTCCTCCCTCCGTGGGCGCTCGCGCGCCGCGTCTGGCCGGCGTGTGTCCGGCACAGGGCGCCGCGTCTGCCCTTCCCTTTCGAATCAGGGCCCGCCGGCCCCCTCGAGGTTCTTCGATGAGCAGCACGTCCCTGCAGGTGATGAAGTTCGGTGGCACGTCCGTGGGCTCGCCCACGCGGCTCCGCCAGGTGGTGGAGCTGATTGGCAAGCACGCGCGGCAAGGCCCGCTGGCAGTGGTCGTCTCCGCGATGGGCGACACCACGGACTGGCTGCTAGACGCGGCCCACCTCGCCACCGAGGGTGACCTGGAAGGCGCGCTCGCGGTGGCCACGCGCATCGCCGACCTCGCGAAGGCCAACGCCGCGGCGCTGGCGCCCGGACAAACCACCGCGCTGGCCGAGCGTGTCGACGGGCTCCTCGCGCCGCTGCGTCAGCTGCTCCATGGCGTCTCACTCACGCGAGAGTGCTCCGCCCCCACCAGAGACCGGGTACTGTCATTCGGTGAGCTGGTGTCCGCCACGCTGCTGGCGGAGCTGCTCACGGCCCATGGCACGTCCGCCACCTTCCGTGACGCGCGGGAGCTCCTGGTGACGGATGACCGCTTCGGCGCGGCGCGGGTGGATCTGGCTCGGACGCGGGAGCGACTCCAGGCCGCCCGGGAGACGTGGGGCGTCGAGGTGCCCGTGCTCCCAGGCTTCATCGCCGCCACGCCGGACGGACGCACCACCACGCTGGGCCGCAACGGCTCCGACTACACCGCGGCGCTGGTGGCCCAGGGCCTGGGCGCGTCGGAAGTCACGGTGTGGACGGACGTGCTCGGCCTGCACACCGCCGACCCGGAGCTGGTCACGGACGCCTACCCCGTGGCGCACCTCACCCACGGCGAGGGACTGGAGCTGGCGGCGGTGGGCGCCCGCATGCTGCACCCGCGCACGATGATTCCGCTCATCGAGTCCGGAATCTCCCTGCGCATCCGCAACACCATGGAGCCGGAGCACCCGGGCACGCTCATCGACGCCATCGGCTCGCGCGACGGCCAGCGTCCCGCCTGCATCGCGACGCGCGAGGACCTGGCGCTGCTCGGCATCGAGGTGCGCAAGCTGTCCGACCAGTTCCAACTGGGGGAGCGCGTGCTGGCCGCGCTGCGAGAAGCGCGCGTCACGGTGTGGATGACCGCGCAGTCCGCCAATGGCCAGTCACTGGCTGTCGTCGTGCCCCGTCCCGACGCGGAGCACGCGCGGTCCGTGCTCGCCGCCGAGCTGGCGCAGGAGCTGTCACGCCGCGAAGTGGAACCGCTGGAGGTCCGCCAGCCGGTGACGCTGCTGACGCTGGTGGCGGAGACCATGGGCCACGGCGTCAACGTGGCCGGGCGCTTCTTCAGCGCGCTGGGCGCGGTGGGCGTCAACGTGCGCGCCAGCGCCCAGGGTGCCAGCTCCCGCTCCCTTTCGTGCGTCGTCGACGCGGCGGACACGGCCGTCGCCGCGCGCACCACGCACGCGGCCTTCAACCTGGCCCATCAGCAGGTGAGCCTCTTCGTCCTCGGCCGAGGCACGGTGGGCGGACAACTGCTGGCCCAGCTGCGCGCCCAGCAGGCGCTGCTCCGGGACAGGCACGGCATCGCGCTGCGCGTCGTGGGGCTGGCGGACAGCAAGCGCGCGCTCTTCGACGCGGCGGGGCTCGCACTCGACGGCGTGGAGGCGCGGCTCGAAGGCGTGGCGCCCGAGGCGCCCCAGGCGCGCACCCTGGTCCCCTTGTTGGATGCGCTCCGGCGGCTGCCCGTCCCCATCCTGGTCGACTGCACCGCCGCGGGCGGGCTGGAGGCGCTCTACACGGAGGCCTTCCAGCGCGGCATCCACGTGGTGGC
Source organism: Myxococcus xanthus (assembly GCF_013116825.1). GTDB lineage: Bacteria > Myxococcota > Myxococcia > Myxococcales > Myxococcaceae > Myxococcus > Myxococcus xanthus_B. Next base: position 37,117 of record NZ_JABFNS010000002.1, on the reverse strand, counting down.
GGCCAACAAGAAGCCGCTGGCGCTGCCGTGGGAGGCCCGCGAAGCGCTGGTGGACGCGGCGCGCCGCAACCACGTCGCGTACCACTACGAGACGACGGTGGCGTCCAGCCTGCCCGTCATCGACACGCTGGCGAACCTGGTGCGCACCGGTGACACCGTTCGCCTCATCACCGCGTCCCTGTCCGGCAGCCTGGGCTTCATCTGCAACGAACTGACGGCCGGCGTGCCCCTGTCCCGGGCCGTCCGCACCGCCCGGGAGCGGGGCTTCACGGAGCCGGACCCTCGCGAGGACCTGAGCGGCACGGACGTCGCGCGCAAGGCGCTCATCCTCGCTCGGGAGCTGGGCCTGCCGCTCTCCCTGTCGGACGTGGCGCTGGAGCCCTTCGTCGCCACGGACGAGTGCGCCAGCGTGGACTCGTTCTTCCAGGTGCTCGCCACGCAGGACGCCGCCTACGCGGAGCGTGTGGCCCGCTGCCGCCACGCCGGCACCGTGCTGCGCTACCTGGCACGCATCGACCCATCGAAGGCGGGCACGGGCAGTCCCGTCATCCGCGTGGGCCCCGTAGGCGTCGAAGCGGGCCACCCCGCGGCAGACCTCCGCGGCTCCGAGTCCTTCGTCTCCTTCACCACCACCCGCCACAGCGACTTCCCGCTCACCGTCCGGGGCGCGGGCGCGGGCGGCGCCGTCACCGCGTCCGGCGTGCTGGCGGACATCCTCCGCATCTCCCAGACGCTGCGCGGCCGCTGAGCGCGCCACCGAAAGGGTCCTCCCATGAAACTCGCCACCGCGCTCGTCCACGCCGGCGTGCGCCGCGACCCCACCACCGGCGCGGTCGCCGTCCCCATCTACCAATCCGCCACCTTCCAGCACCCCGCGCTCGGGCAGTCCACCGGCTACGACTACTCGCGCACGCGAAACCCCACCCGCTCCGCGCTGGAGGATGCGCTGGCGCAACTGGAGGGTGGCAGCCGGGGCCTGGCCTTCAGCTCCGGCATGGCGGCGCTGCACTGTGCCCTCCAGCTCTTCGGCCCGGAGGACCACGTCCTCCTCACCGAGGACCTCTACGGCGGCACCTACCGGCTGGTGGACCGCATCCTCCACGTCCCCTGCACCTTCGTGGACACCTCGCGCCCCAGCGCCGTGCGGGACGCGCTGCGCCCCAACACCCGCGCCATCGTCGTGGAGACGCCCACCAACCCGATGATGCGCACCGCCGACCTCTCCGAGCTGGCGGCCATTGCCCGCAAGGCCGGGGTGCTGCTCATCGTCGACAACACCTTCCTCACGCCGTGGCTCCAGCGCCCGCTGGAGCTGGGCGCGGACATCGTCGTGCACAGCGCGACGAAGTACCTGGCCGGACACAACGACGTCGTCGCGGGCGCGCTGGTCGTCAAGGACGCCGCGCTGGGCGAGCGGCTCGCGTACCTCCAGAACGGCATCGGCGCGATTCTCGGTCCGCAGGACGCGTACCTGGTGATTCGCGGCCTGAAGACGCTGGCCCTGCGCATGGAGCGGCACCAGGCCAACGCGCGGGAAGTGGCCGCGTGGTTGCGCGCCCACCCGGGCGTGGAGCGCGTCTTCTATCCCGGCGTGGGCGGGATGCTGTCCTTCACCGTCGCCCACGCGGCCCTGGTGCCCCAGGTGCTCGCGTCCGTGCGGTTGTGTCTCTTCGCCGAGTCGCTCGGCGGCGTGGAGACGCTCATCACCTACCCCACCACGCAGACCCACGCTGACATCCCCGCCGAGCGCCGGGAGGCGCTGGGCATCTCCGACCGGCTGCTCCGGCTCTCCGTAGGAATTGAGGACTCCCATGACATCATCGCCGACCTGGCCCACGCGCTTCGCGACCCGTCTGCTGCACACGGGGCATGAGCAGGACCCCGTCACGGGCGCCGCCGCTGTCCCCATCTACCAGGTGTCCATGTTCGACCAGCCGGGCCTGGAGACGCCCGGCGAGTTCGACTACGCGCGCTCCGGCAACCCCACGCGCAAGGCCCTGGAGGGCGTGCTCGCTGCGCTGGACGAAGGCCACGCGGCCTTTGCCTTCGGCTCTGGCATGGCCGCCGTGTCCAGCGTGCTGATGCTCTTCAGCGCGGGAGACCACGTCGTGGTGACGGACGACTGTTACGGCGGCACCTACCGGGTGCTCACACGCGTCTTCAGCCGCTTCGGCCTGCAGGCCACCTTCGTGGACACCAGCGACCCGGACGCCGTGCGCGCAGCCCTCCGTCCCAACACGCGGGCGCTGCTCGTGGAGAGCGTGAGCAATCCCTTCCTCAAGCGCACCGACATCCCCGCGATGGCGCGGGTGGCCCAGGCGCATGGGGCGCTGCTCATCGTGGACAACACGTTCCTGTCCCCGGCCCTCTCGCGCCCGCTGACCGAGGGCGCGGACATCGTCATCCACTCCGCCACCAAGTACCTCGGCGGCCACAGTGACGTCGTCGCCGGGGCGGTGGTAGTGAAGACGCCCGCGCTCGCGCAGGAGCTCGGCTTCCTCCAGAACGCGGTGGGCGCGGTGCTGGGCCCCCAGGACTGCTTCCTCCTCCAGCGGGGCATCAAGACGCTGCAGGTCCGCCTGGAGCGCCAGGTGCGCACGGCGGGAGCCCTGGCGAAGTGGCTCGCCGAGCGGCCGGAGGTGCGGCAGGTCTTCTATCCAGGCACGGGCGCGGTGGTGTCGTTCCGGCTGGCCCAGGACACGCTGGCGGCGTCCTTCGTGGAATCGCTCCAGCTCCCCCTGCTGGGCGTGTCGCTGGGCGCGGTGGAGAGCATCGTCACAGTCCCCGCGCGGCACTCCCACGCCTCCGTCCCTGTCGCCGAGCGGGAGCGCCGGGGCATCACCGACGGACTCATCCGCTTCTCGGTGGGACTGGAGGACCTGGAGGACCTGCAAGAGGACTTCGTGCGGGCATTCACGCAGGCAGACCGCGCGGCGGCATAGGCCGTCAGGTTGACATGGCGCGTCGGCTCCATTACCTGTCTGGGTCGATGCTCGCTGGTTGCGCCATGTTCGGATTCTGTCGCGGAGGCATGTGTTGTCATGCCCCCACGGGTCCGTCCGTTCGCGCGCGCTGAGCCTCCCTCACGAAACGAACCGACGTTCCTCCCGGCCCGTTGCCTGCTTCGTCCAGGCACGGGCCGCCCTTCGCGCACCTCGTGCGAGCCCCCGTCCCACCTTCGCAGTCCCCAGGAGCAGTCCATGCGCGGCACCCCGGACACGAATGAGCAGCGGCCCCCTGGGCCCGCGCGAGGCACGCCCAACCGGAGCGCCACGCCGTGATTACATTTCGCGGAGTCAGCAAGGTCTACACGGCGGGCGGGCGAGAGGTCGCGGCGCTGAGGAACGTGTCGCTTCGGGTGGAGGCCGGTGAAATCCACGGCGTGCTGGGACAGAGCGGCGCCGGCAAATCCACGCTCATCCGCTGCGCCAACCTCCTGGAGCGCCCCACCGAGGGCTCCGTCTCCGTCGATGGACAGGACTTGCTGGCCCTCAGTCCCGAGGCACTGCGCAAGGCACGCCAGGGCATCGGGATGATCTTCCAGCACTTCAACCTCTTCGGCTCGAAGACGGTGGCGGCGAACGTCGCGTACCCGCTGGAAGTGGCGGGCGCCCCACGCGAGGCCATCCGCGAGCGCGTGGAGGAGCTGCTGTCGCTCGTGGGACTGTCCGACAAGGCGCAGGCCTACCCCTCGCAGCTCTCCGGCGGACAGAAGCAGCGGGTGGGCATCGCGCGGGCGTTGGCGCCCCGGCCTCGCGTCCTGCTCTCCGACGAGGCCACCTCCGCGCTGGACCCGGAGACGACGCGTTCGGTGCTGGGGCTGCTGCGTGACATCAACCAGAAGCTCGGCGTGACGCTGCTCCTCATCACCCACCAGATGGACGTGGTGAAGGCCATCTGCGACTCGGTGTCGGTGCTGGAGCGGGGGCGGCTCGTGGAGCAGGGCAAGGTGACGGAGCTGCTCGCCCATCCCAGCACCCGGTTGCATCAACTGTGCTTTCCGGCCTTCGCCCCACCGACGGACGCGCCCTCGGGCCGCCGCGTGGCGCTGACGCTCGCGGGTGAGCACGCCCGGCGGCCCCTCCTGGGCACCCTGGCGCGCCAGTTCGACGTGGACGCCCTGCTGGTGGAAGGCGCCATGGAGCGCGTGGGCAACACCCGCGTGGGGAGGCTCCTCGTCGACCTCCAGGGCTCCGCCGAAGCCGTGAGCCAGGCACTCGCCTACCTGCGCGAGCAGGGACTGACGCTCGAGGAGGCCGCCCATGGATAGCCAACTCCCGCGCCTGCTGGGCGTGGCCACCGGCGAGACGCTCTACATGACGTCCGTGGCCGCGGCGCTCGTCCTCCTCGCGGGACTGCCCTTGGGCGTGCTGCTGGTCGTCACGGACCGGGGTGGCCTGTGGGAACGTCCGGCGCTGAACCGGGTGCTGGGCACGCTCGTCAACGTGGGCCGCTCCGTCCCGTTCATCATCCTCATGGTGGCCATCGTCCCGCTCACCCGCCTGCTGGTGGGCACCACCATCGGCACCACCGCCGCCATCGTCCCCCTGGTCGTGGCGGCCATCCCCTTCATGGGCCGCGTCGTCGAGCAGAGCCTCCGCGAGGTGGACGCCGGGTTGGTGGAGGCCGCCATCGCCATGGGCTCCACCCACCGCCGCATCGTCTTCCAGGTCCTCATTCCGGAGGCGCTGCCTTCGCTCGTGCGCGGCACCGCGCTCGTCATCATCAGCCTGCTGGGTTACAGCGCCATGGCGGGCGCGGTGGGCGGCGGCGGCCTGGGCGACCTCGCGGTGAAGTACGGCTACATGCGCTTCCGCACCGACGTCATGGTGGGCTGCCTGGTGGTGTTGCTGGTGCTGGTGCAGTTCGTCCAATGGCTGGGTGACGCGCTGGCCTCCCGCTTCGACCACACCGGCGCGCGCTCGTCGCGCTGACGCGCCCTCTCCTCACCGTTGCCCCTGGAGTCTCCCGACATGAAGTCCCCCTCTCGTTCCCTGCTCACCCCGCTGCTGCTCTCCGTGACGCTGCTGCTCACGGCCTGCCAGAAGCAGGAGGCGTCCTCGGGCGAGTCCTCCGGCGTCCGCACGTTGAAGGTCGGCGTCAACCCGGTGCCCCACGGAGAGATTCTCCGCGCCGCCGCCGCCGTGGCCCTGCGCGAGGGCGTGCGCGTCGACGTGGTGGAGTTCACCGACTACGTCCAGCCGAACATCGCGCTCTCCGACAAACAGCTCGACGCCAACTACTTCCAGCACGTGCCCTACCTGGAGCGCTTCGCCGGAGACAGGAAGCTCGCGTTGACGAGCGCCGGCCCGGTGCACCTGGAGCCCCTGGCGCTCTACTCCACGAAGTTCCATCAGCTCGCGGAGCTGCCGGAGGGCGCGCAGGTGACGCTGCCCGCCGACCCCAGCAACCTGGCGCGGGCGCTGCGCCTGCTCGAAGCCCAGGGCCTGCTGCGCCTGCGCGAGGACGCGGGCGCCACGGCGACGGTGCGGGACGTGGTGGGCAACCCGCGCAAGCTCAACCTGCGGGAGATTGATGCGGAGCAGCAGCCCCGCACGCTGGAGGACGTGGCCGCCGCCGTCATCAACGGCAACTACTTCCTGGAGGCCCAGAAGCACCTGAAGCTGGACGCGAAGGTGCTGGCCCGCGAGGCCGCGCGGGAGAACCCCTACGCCAACGTGCTCGCCGTGCGTCAGGGTGACGAGCAGCGCCCCGAGGTGCGCACGCTGGTGAAGGCGCTCCAGTCCGACGACGTGCGCCGCTACATCGAGTCCACCTACGGCGGCGCGGTGGTCCCCGCCTTCTGACGGAGGCCACGTCTTCCTTGCGCGCCGCGCCCGGTCCGAGCATGACAGGGGCACGCGCGCGGGGCCCTCCCATCCCCGCCAGACGAGGGAGCGAGCACATGGCCTTGCGGTTCAAGAACCTCGATGGCAGCGGGCCGCAGCCGTTCAGCAGCATCTTCAAGTGGGCCGTGGCCGACAAGCTCGCCGGCCGCCGCCGCAAGGCCCCAGCCCGCGCCGAGGTCCCCCGCGTGGAGCCCGACCTCGCGCTGCTCGCCACGCCGCCCGCGACGGGAGAAGGCGCGCGGCTGACGTGGCTGGGGCATGCGAGCTGGCTCGTGCAATTGGACGGACTGTCGCTGCTCATCGACCCGGTGCTGCGCGACGTCATCAGCGGCGTCATCCGGCGCAACGTCCCGCCCGGCGTCCCCATGGAGAAGCTGCCGCCCATCACCGCCAGCCTCGTCTCCCACAACCACTACGACCACCTGGACCTGCCCACGTTGGAGAAGGTGGGCGCGCCCATCGTCACCGGCCTGGGCCATGCGCCGGTGTTCCGGGGCTCGGGCCTGGACGTCACGGAGCTGGACTGGTGGCGCTCCACGCAGGTGGGCCCCGTCACGGTGCACTTCGTCCCCTCGCAACACTGGAGCCGGCGCGGCCTCAACGACGTCAACGAGATGCTCTGGGGCGGATTCGTCATCGAAGGCTCCAGCGCCCGCGTCTTCCACTCCGGCGACACCGCCTACTTCGAGGGCTTCAAGGAGATTGGCCTGCGCTACCCGGGCATCGACGCCGCGATGCTGCCCATTGGGGCGTATGACCCGGCCTGGTTCATGCGCCGTCAGCACATGAACCCCGAGGAAGCCGTGCAGGCCTTCGAGGACCTGGGCGCCGCGCGCTTCCTGGCCATGCACTGGGGCACCTTCAAGCTCACCGACGAGCCGCTCGACGAGCCGCCCCGCCGCCTGGACGCGGAGTGGACCCGGCGGGGCCTGGCGCCTGAGCGCGTCGAAGTGCTGCCAGTAGGCGGAACACTCACCGTGCGCCACGGTTGAAACCCACCAGGGGCTATGTTGTGGGAAGGGCATGCTCCTGCCCACCCTCCTCGCCATGACGCTGCATCAGGCACCGTCGTCCCTCACCACCGTCTCCGAACAGAGCGGCTGGACGCGCACGGGCCGCTACTCGGAAGTGGAGTCCCTCTGCCGCGCCTTCCCCAAGGCGTTCCCGGGCAAGGTCCGCTGCGACACGATTGGCACCACTCCGGAAGGCCGGCCGCTGCTCGCGCTCGTCGCCAGCGCGGATGGCACCCTCACGCCCGCCGCCGCGGCGCGCAAGCAGCGCCCCGTCGTCTTCTTCCAGGGCGGCATCCACTCCGGTGAGATTGACGGCAAGGACGCGGGCTTCTGGCTGCTGCGCGACCTGCTCGTCGGGAAGGAGCAGCCCGGCATCCTCCAGCGCGTCACCGCCGTCTTCGTCCCCGTCTTCAACGTGGACGGCCATGAGCGCTTCGGCCCCAACCACCGTCCCAACCAGAATGGCCCCGAGGAGATGGGCTGGCGCGCCACCGCGCAGAACCTCAACCTCAACCGCGACTACGCCAAGGCGGAGGCCCCGGAGATGGTGGCCCTGCTGAAGTACCTCCACGCGTGGGACCCGCTCGTCTACGCCGACCTGCACGCCACCAACGGCGCCAAGTTCGAGCATGACGTGTCCGTGGGCATCGAGCCGCAGAAGTCCGGACCGGCCGCGCTGCGCGAGCTGGGCGTGAAGCTGCGCGAGGAGCTCTTCACCGAGCTGGAGTCCCAGCAGCACCTACCCGTGCCCTTCTACCCGTCCTTCATCGAGGACGATGACCCCAGCTCCGGCTTCGCCTACGGGGTGCCGTCGCCGCGCTTCAGTCATGCCTACTGGGCCGCGCACCGCCGCTTCGGCGTGCTGGTGGAGACGCACTCGTGGAAGCCCTATGCGGAGCGCGTGAAGGCCACGCGGCATGTCGTGGCCAGCCTGCTGCGGCTGGTGGCGCGTGACGGCGCCGCCCTGCGCGCGGCGGTGAAGGCAGCGGACGCGGCGGACGCGGCCGGCAAGACGCGCGAGGTGGTGCTCGCGTGGAAGAACACGGAGCAGAAGCGGACCATCGACTTCCGGGGCTACGCCTATGAGCGGGGCGCCTCCGACGTGTCCGGTCAGACGTGGATTCGCTACGACGACACGAAGCCCCAGGTCTGGAAGGTGCCCTACTTCGAGGAGATTCAGCCCGCGCTCACCGCCTCGCTGCCCGCGGGTGGCTACCTGGTGCCGCCCGCGCACGCCGCCTGGGTGGAGGCGAAGCTGGCCGCGCACGGCCTGCGCTCGCAGCGCCTCTCCAAGCCCGTGGCCAGCGCGGCGGTGGAGCGCTTCCGCGCCACCGAGGTGAAGTGGAGCATCCAGTCCGTGGAGAACCGGCAGACGCTCAACGTGAAGGGCGCGTGGGCGCCGCAGTCACAGGCCCTCCCCACGGGCACGCTGTACGTGCCGGTGGCGCAGGAGGGCGTGGAGCTGGTGGCGCACCTGTTTGAGCCCACGGGGCCTGACTCGCTGCTGTCCTGGGGCTTCTTCAACGCCCACTTCGAGCAGAAGGAGTACGTGGAGGACTACGTGCTGGAGCCCTTCGCGCGGGAGCTGCTCGCGAAGGACGCTTCGGTGAAGGCGGAGTGGGAGGCGAAGCTGAAGGACCCGGCCTTCGCCAAGGACGCGCGCGCCCGCCTGCGCTTCTTCTATGAGCGCCACCCGGCCCGCGACGTCCAGCTCCGCGTCTACCCGGTGCTGCGCATCCAGGCCGCGCCCCAGGGGCTGGCGGCGGTGAAGCCCGCGAAGCCGTAGAGAGTCTGGCCATGAAATGAAGACGCCCCGGAGCCAGCAGGCCCCGGGGCGTTTTTCATTCAGCCCTGCCGACTCCGGCCTCCTTCTTCAACGAAGGCCGGAGCGCTTCCGCATCATCAGCCGATGATGCCTTCGCAGGCGCAGTAGCTCTGGTTGCAGACCGCGTTCGGACCGCAGCCGCCGCAGTCCGACTTACAGGCACAGGCGCACGTGTTGGGGTCCGCCTGGTACCGGTCACCGCAGTTCAGCGCGGCCGTGTCACACACGCAGCCGCACGTGTTCGAGTCGAACTTGAAGCCCGGCGCGCAGGTGGCCGACTGGACGCACGAGCACGAGCAGGTGTCCGTGTTGCACGTCTCGTAGGTGCCGCACGTGCCGCCGCAGTCCGGCGCGCAGGTGAAGGTGCACACCGCGGGGTCCGTGTTGCACACCTGGCCCGGGTCACCGCCGCCGCCGCAGTCCGCCGGGCACTCGCACTGGTCCGTGGTGCGGTTGCACGTCAGCTTGCCTTCGCAGAAGTCCGGGTCGTTCGGGTCGTGGTACGGGTCCGCCGCGCAGGGCGCGGGGACACCGTTCGGGTTCGTCGTGCGGTCCGTCCAATAGCGGTAGGACAGCGCCGCCTGGGTGGTCCCCGCGTTCTGCGGGCGGCACCCGCCGTAGAAGGACACCGCGCGGCTGATGCCGTCCACGTCGAAGCCGTGGGTGCGGCTGCGCGGCAGGTCACCCGGCGTGGGGCACTGCGACGCGTTCGCCACCGCGTCCATGGCCACCTTCAGCGAGGCGCCGATGGGCGGCTTCTGCGTCCGGTAACCCACCGACGCGATGACGCTGTCGATGATGGCGTTGATGGTGGTGGTGATGGCGTTCGCGTCCCGGATGCTGCCGTACACGCCGCCGGTGGCCTGGATGATGTCCAGGTGCCGCGGGTTCCGGGGGTCTTCCTGGGTCTGGCACCAGGTGCTGGTGTCGTTGGTGGCGTTCTCATGCGGGCAGAGGATGCCGTGCACGTCGATGGGCTGGTTCAGCGGGTTGCGGTTCGTCCCCGAGGTGTTGCCCGTGCCCAGGAAGTACTGGGTGTAGGTCTCGACGGTGTCGGAGGACTGGTCCCGCGTGTCCGTCAGGATGACGACCACGACCTTGGCGCCCACGCGGAAGCGCGTCTCCGCCGTGCCACCGGACGAGGCCAACAGGTTGATGGCCGCGCGAGCGGATTGCAGGGGACGCTCCGTGCCGTTGCCGTCCTGGTTCACCCAGCACTGCGAGTTGGACGAGCAGGTGGTGGGCTGGGTCCCCGCGGGGATGGTGACGATGGTGCACTGGCCGTTGTTGCAGGTGCTGTTCTGCGTCAGCCACGCCCGGAACTGGTTGATGTTCTGCGTGAAGCCACGCAGCACGTTCGAGTTCGGCTCGCCGGTGTGAGTATAGGACGTGCTCACCATCGCCAGGCGATAGTCCAGCGTCGCGTTGGCCAGCTTGGCCGCCACGGCCGAGGCCGCGTTGGCCAGCGACTGCTGCGACGAGGCCATGGAGCCGCTGTCGTCCACCACGAAGAGGAAGTCCACCACCGCCTGCCGCACGGTGAACTTCTCGCACTGCACCGCGTCCGCGTCGCCGAACTGCGCCAGCGCCGAGCCACCCGCCGTGTCCGCCGTCGTGAAGAGGCTGCCCGCCTCGTTGTAACGAGACGTCGGGGTAATGGCCATCACCACCACCACGCTCTGGTCGGAGCGGTGCACGTACTGCGCCTGCATGGTGAAGGGTCCGGTGATGCCGGCCGTTCCCGTCAGCTCTCCCGTGCTTCCGGGCACCAGCGAGCGGGTCAGGGTGTTGGTGAACGCCTTCAGGTCCGCGCCACCCGCCAGGCCGTAGCGCGCCGACAGCGCGGCGTAGCCGTCCCAGGTGGTGAAGGTCTGCTGGAAGTCACGCGTGGCGGTGTTGAACGACGCGGAGCGGATGCCCGCCTCGTCGTTCGTGGGGTTGGACGACGAGCCCACGCGGCCGCGCTTGTACGCAATCAGCGTCACCTGCTTGGTGGCGTCCCAGCCGATGATGCCCACCGCGTTGTTGCCATCGCGGATGGTGCGCAGGTTGGCGTCCGTGAAGGTGGAGGGCAGCGCCAGCCGCAGGTCCGCGCCGTTCTCTTCCTTGAAAGTGACGGTGCGCAGGTTGGTCGTGCGGCAGGCCTGACCCGCCGGCGTGTTGGCCGCGCCGTCGGCGGAGTCGTTCGGGTTCAGCTCGCCCGCGTCCACGCGCCCGTTCTGGTTGGCGTCCTCCGCGCCGTCCTGGATGCCGTCACCGTCGCTGTCCGGGTTCGTCGGGGACGTGGTGGTGGTCGGGTCCGCGTCGCCCACGTAGCCACAGTTCTGACGCGGCGCCTGCGCCGTCGCCACACCCAGCTCCAGGCCGTCCAGCAGGCCGTCACCGTCCGTGTCGGGGTCGGTCGGGTCCGTCTCGCCCGGGTCCACGCGGCCGTTACCGTTGGTGTCCTCACCGCGGAAGCCATTGCGGCCCGGGCCGTCCTGGAGACCGTCGCAGTCGGTGTCCGTCAGGCGGGGGTCCGTCTCACCAGCGTCCACGCGGCCGTTGCGGTTCTTGTCCTCGACACCGTCCTGGATGCCGTCGCCGTCCGTGTCGGCGTTGTTCGGGTCCGTGCCCGTCGCAACCTCCACCGAGTCCGGGATGCCGTCGAAGTCGGCGTCCGGAATCGACGCGGCGCAGTCCGCCACGCGCGGGTCCGTCTCGTTGCCGTCCACGATGCCGTTGCGGTTGACGTCCTCGTCACCGTCGCTGCAGGTGTCGCCGTCCGAATCCGGGGCGAGCGGGTTGGTGCCGGTGCGCGACTCCAGGCCGTCATCCAGGCCGTCGCCATCCGTGTCGCGCTTGCGCGGGTCCGTCTCACCGGGGCTCACCACGCCGTTGCGGTTGGCGTCCTCCGCACCGTCCGACAGGCCGTCACCATCCGAATCGATGGCGTTCGGGTCCGTCTCGCCCGGGTCCCTCCGGCCGTTGCGGTTGAGGTCCTCCAGGCCGTCCGGGATGCCGTCGCCGTCCGTGTCCGCCAGCACCGGCGAGGTGCGCGTGGCCGTGTCCTGGTCACCGGGGAAGTTACAGCGGGGGTCGGGGCTCGAGGTGCGGCCCACCTCCACGCCGTCGCGGATGCCGTCGCCATCCGTGTCGCGCAGGCCGGGGTTCGTCTTCGCGCCGCCAGGATAGAGGGTCGCGAACTCCTCCGCGTCCGTCAGGCCGTCACAGTCGGAGTCCTTCGTCGAGTTGTCAGGGTCATCGATATCCGTGGGCACCAAACCCGGGTCTGGGTCCGGATCCACTATCACGCCCGCGTCTTCTTCAAGCGGGCCGGCATCCGTACCGCCGTCCGAGTTACCGTCGGGGCCTCCATCGATGTTCGGTTGTGGCTTGGGGTCAGGGTCGCTCCCACCGCCGCAGCCAGTCAGCAACGACGCTGCCAGCAACGCGCAGGAGAAGTACCTCATCAGGGAGTTGCGCATCGTCTTTGACTCCAATGACTCCGACTCCAGGTGGGGGGTGAGTCGAAGCAGACTTCCATAATAGAGAACAACGCGGGAGTTTCCGAGTACCTGTTCCCCTGGGGCAACCCTGAGTCGGGGTCTGGATGATCCCAGTCCAGTAATGTGGCTGGATTGCGCTCAGGCTGTTGGCAAACGGGGTTCGCGGGTGGGATGGGCTCGGCTATCGTCGCGCCCGTGCCCGTCTTCGGTCTTGCGGCATTGTGGAATGGCTCGGCTCCCCCGGAGCGCGTGGCAGCCTGGGTGGAAGGGATTGGCGAGGTGCTCACCTCCGCGCAGTCACTCCAGCTCGTGGTGGCCCTGCGCCCGGAGGAAGCAGGTATTGAATTGAAGGTGGAGGCTCCAGGCTATCCACGCTCCGCCGTGGAGCGGCTCGCGGAGGACGCGAAGCGCAGCGGCGGCACGTTTGTGGAGCTGTGGCGTCTGCCCAAGGCGGAGCGAGATGCCTTTCGCGCGGCGGCCTTCGGGGGTGGCACCACCTACCGGGGAGACGAATGCTCCGCCGCGGCGCGGGTGCTGCTGCAGCACCTGAGCACGCTGCCCGTCAGCAGCGTGCGCCCCGCGGGGCCCACCGTGGGTGGCGCCGCGGCCTCCGTGCCTCAACCGAGCCCGAAGCCCGCGGAGGCGCCTGCTCCCTCTCCCAGCAACCGGCCTCACCAGGTGCTCGTCCGCCCGCTGGAGGGGCCTCAACGTCGCGGTCGCCGCTTCGCCGTGAAGCTGGAAATGGAGTTCCGGACCGAGTTGGACTTCGTGCGTGAGCACGCCCTCAACATCTCCAACGGCGGCCTCTTCGTGCGCACCGCGCACCGGCCCCTGCCCGACAGCGTCGTCACCGTGGACGTGAAGCTGCCCAACGGCGAACGCCTTCAGGGCGACGCGGTGGTGGTCCACGTGGTGGACGACCCGTACACGGGTGGCGTGGGCCTGGCGTTCCTCAACGACGACGCCACCTTCTCCCAGACGCTGGACGACTACCTGGCGAGCCTCGCGGGTGGCGTGGGCTGAACGTGATGGAGAACGTGCGGGAAATCTGGCCTCGCGACCATGGCCGCTTCCAGCTGCTGTCCCGGCTGGGACGCGGCGGCATGGCGGAGGTGTTTCTCGCGCGGATGCAGCAGGGCCCACATGCCGGAGCGCAGGTGGCCCTCAAGCGCGTGCGTCCCGAGCGCCTGAGAGACGCGGAGGCCCACGAGCAGCTCCTGCACGAAGCCGAGCTCGCCCGCTGCCTGCGCCATCCCTACATCGTCGGCTTCGTGGAGTACGGCGAGCTGCCGGACGGTGGCTACCTGGCGCTGGAGCTGGTGGAAGGCCCCGACCTGGGCCGCGTGCTGGCGCGGTGCCGCCGCCGCCGCATCGAGCTGCCCGTCGACATCTCCGTGCTCATCGTCCGGCAGGTGCTGGAGGCCCTGTCGCACGCGCACCATGCCGTCAGCACCACGGGCCGCCCCCTGGGCGTGGTGCACTGCGACGTGTCCCCGCACAACGTGCTGCTGTCCCGCACCGGGGAGGTGAAGCTGGCGGACTTCGGCGTGGCGCGCTCCCGCGCGGGCGCGGTGCAGGACATCCGGCGGCTGGGCAAGCAGCACTACCGCTCCCCGGAGCTGCTCGCGGGCGACGTGTCCGTGGCCGTGGACCTGTGGGCGACGGCGGTGCTGCTCTACGAACTGCTGGCGCTGGAGTCGCCCTTCCCTTCCGGCCCGGAGGAGCAGGTGGAGTCCTCCATCCGCGGCGGCCGGGTGACCCCCGTGCGCGTGCGCGTGCCCGGCGTCCCCGACGCGCTGGCGCTGGTGCTGGACCGCGCGCTGGCGCCCGTCCCTTCACAGCGCTTCGGCTCCGCGGAGCAGTTCGCCCGGGCCCTGGCGCCGCTGAGCGATGACCGCGTGGCCACGCCCCTGGCCGTGGCCGCGGTGGTGCGCGGGCTGATGGAGACCTGAGCCCGCCAGGGCCCGCTACGCCACCTCCTGCTGACCCATGGAAGGAGGCACCATGCCCGGGTCGCCCTCCACCACCAGCCGGCTGCGCCCGCCGCCCTGCTTCACCACGCGCACCTGCACGCCGATGCGCTCCGCCATGCCGCTGACGTGCGAGATGATGCCCACCTGCCGGCCCGTGGCCTGGAGCGCGTCCAGCGTGGCCAGGGCCACCTCCAGCGTCTCCGGGTCCAGCGTGCCGAAGCCCTCGTCGATGAAGAGCGTCTCCACTTGCGTCGTCTCCGACGAGAGGGACGCCAGTCCCAGCGCGAGCGCCAGGGACACCAGGAAGCTCTCACCGCCGGACAGGCTGGCCACGCTGCGGACCTCGTCGCCCATGTCCCCGTCCACGATTTGGAGGTCCAGGTCGTGTCCGGGAACGCGCATCAGCCGGTAGCGCCGCGCGAGCTCCCGCAGGTGCGCGTTGGCGTGCAGCAGCAAGGCGTCCAGCGTGAGGCTCTGAGCGAAGACCTTGAAGCGCTTGCCGTCGTGCGAGCCGATGAGGTCGCCCAGCACCTTCCACACCTCCGCCGCGCGGCGGCCCTCCTCCAGGGCCGCGGCCTCGGCGCCGTGCCGCGCCCGCGCCGTGTCGTCCGCCTCCAGGCGCGCGTGCAGCGCGGCCTCGGCATGACGACGGGCCTCGACCTCCGCGCGCAGCCGCTCGCATTCGGCGCCCGCGTCCTGCTCGGAGAGCGAAGGAGGACCAGAGTCCTCATGCCGCGCGCGACGCTCGCTTCGCTCCGCCTGCACGGCGGCAGCCTGGGCGAGCGCCTCGCGCAGGGCCGACAGTGCGCGAGCCTCTGCTTCGCGCCAGGCCGCGTCGAAGGCCAGCAGCGTCCGCACGGCCTCCAGCGTGGTCCCACGCGCGGCGAGCAGCGTTGTCAGCGCGGCGCCTTCCGACTCACGCAGGGCCAGCGCCTCCGCCCTGGCGCGCACGGCATCCTCGGCACGCGCGGTGGCGACCTGCGCCGCCTGACGCGCCGCTTCGGCGCGCTCACGTGCCTGCTCGAAGGCCGACTCCGTGGCCTCCAGCCGTGCCTGGAGTTCTGCGCGGACCTCCGCCGTGGGGCGGCCGTTCAGCAGGGCCGCGCGTGCGCGGGTCAGCTCGCCGCGCTCCTGCTCCTTGCGCACGGCGAGGGCCTGATGCTCCTCGGCGTGGCGGGTGCTCACCTCCACCAGCCCCTGCGCCCGGGCGCGGTGACGCTGCTCCTCGGCCTCGCGCTCCTCCGCCTTCAGGCGGGCCTCCTCCTTCCCCTTCCACATCACCACCCGCTCTCCACACTTGCGGCGGAAGGTGGCCGGGTCCTCCTCCAGCTTCCGCTCCCAGCCCGCGTCCGCGGTGAAGACGGGTGACACCTCCGTGAGCACCTGCCGCAGCGTCTGCTCCGCGGTCTCGAGTCGGGCATGGACGTCCTTGAGCACCGACTCCGCGCGAGACAGCGCCTCCTCCGCCCGGCGCAGCGACTCCGCTGCCACCTCGCGCCGGGTGCGCTGCGTCTCCAGCGCCGCGCGGGCCTCGCGCGCGGTGCGGGCCAGTGACTCGGCGGCCTGCTCTTCGGCCTTCAGCGCCGCAAGCCGCTCCGCGACCTCGGCGCGCGCCGCGTCGAGCCACGCGCCCGCCTCGGGCGAGCCCCCTGCCGCCGGTGGCGACGGCGTGCCTGAATCGGGCTCCGTCACGGAGGCGGCGAGGCCGGACACTTCCGCTCCCTCTTCCCGGATGGACTCCAGCCATGAGGCACGCCCCTTCCGCCAAGCCTCGCCGTGCGCCTCCGCCCGGGCCTCCGCTGACTGCCTGCGCGCCTCCGCCTGTCCGGCGCGCGCATTCGCCGCCGCGCGCCGCGCGCTCGCCGCCACCTCCGCCTGGGTGGCCGAGGTCCGCTCCATCTCCAGCGTCTCCACACGCGAAGCTGCTTCCGCGACCAGCCCGTCGAGCGCGGACACCTCGCGCGCGTAGGGGTGCTCTTCCGCGCCACACAACGGGCACGCCTCACCGTCCTTCAGCAAGGAACGGTGGGACGCATAGCCCTGCGTCGCCTGCGCCAGCGACAACGAGCGCTGCGCCTCCTTGAGCGCGGCCTCCGCCTGCGTCCGCCGAGTCTCCGCCGCACGCGCTTCCGCCGTCGCGGCCTCGACCTCCGCCTTCGCCGCCTTCACCTCCGTGCCCGCCTCGCGAGCCTCGGCCTCGTCCGCGACGAGCCCCTCGTGAGCAGCCTTCAATCCCCGCACGGCCTCCTGCCGTGCCAACAGGCGTTCACGCTGCGCCCGCCGGTGTGCGCCCGTCTCCGTCCCCACGGCCGCCTCGGCATGCGTCGCCGCGGCCAGGGCCATCTCCTCCGCACGGACCGCGACATCCCGCTCCTCCCGCCGAAGGCCCACCGTCTCGCGCAGTCCATCCACCTCACCGAGCAGCCGTCCGGACTCCTCACGAGCCTTGCGCCGCTCGCCCTGCGCCCCCTCGTAGCGTTCCAGTTCGCGCTGCCAGCGCGGCCACTCGCTGGTGAGCGCCACCCAGTGCGCCTTCTCCGTCAGCCAGTGCCTCGCGGCCTCCCCCTTGTCCCGTGCCTCGGCCTCGCGCGCGAGCACGGCGTCCAGCTCCGCCTTCGCCTCCAACAGCGCCGCCTGGGACGTCTCCGCCCGCGTCCGCGCCTCACGCGCCTCCTGGGAGACACCTTCCAGCCGCGCATCCAGTCGCGCCGCCTCCTCCAGCGCGGGACGCGTCGCCACCTCCCGCTCCTGCGCCGCGGCGCGCGCGGTCTCCGCCTCCAGTTGCCCCACCCGCCGCGCCGAGACCTCCGACAGCGCCGCCTCTACCTCCGACGCCCGCGCCACCTGCGCAGCCTCCGCCTCCGCCCACCAGCGCTCCGCGGCCTCCACCGCCACCACCGGCCCCCGGAACGCCTCCGCTTCGCGGACCTCCTCCAGCCGTGCCGCGCGCGGCGCCGCCTCCTCCATGGCCGTCCTGGCCGCCTGCGCCTTGGCCTCCGCCGCCTGCTCCGCCTCCCGAAGCCCTGCCCGCGTGACATGCCACGCCGCCGCGCCCTCCGCGTCCTTGAGCAGCGCCTCCACGGTCTGACGCGCCCGGGACTCCTCACCGAGCGCCGCCGCCGCCGCCGCGCGATCTGCCTCTGGCATCAGGGCAATCGCCGCCAATCCCTGCGCCCGCTTCGCCAGCGACTCCTGCTCCGCCTTGTTCTTCTCATGCGCGGCCATGGACAGGCGGCTGTACACCTCCGTGCCCGTCATCCGCTCCAGCAGCTCCGCGCGCTCGCTGGCATCCGCCTTGAGGAAGGCCGCGAACTCGCCCTGTGCCAGCAGCGCCGAGCGACGGAACTGGTCGAACGACAACCCCAGCCGCTCCTGGATGGCGGCCAGCACCTCGCCCTTGGTGCGGCCCGTGAGCTGCCCGGTGACCACGTCCATCAACTGCATTTCCTGGGGCCGGAAGCGCCCCTCGGCGCGGTTGCGCGCGCGCCACACGGACCAGCGCGCCCGGTAGCGCCGCCCGTCCTTGCCCAGGAAGTCCACCTCCGCGTAGCCCTCTCCCGCCCCCCGGCGCAGCATGCCGCGCACGTCGTAGGCGGACAGCCGCGCGTCCTCGTCCTCGTCCGCGCGGCCCACCGGCGCGCCGCCGCGTCCCCCCAGCCGGGGCGTGCGGTCGAACAGCGCCAGGCACAGGGCATCCAGCAACGTGCTCTTGCCCGCGCCCGTGGCGCCGGTAATCGCGAACAGGCCCAGCCGGTCCAACGGCGGCTGGTCCAGCTCCAGCGCGAAGTCCCCCGCGAAGCTCGTCAGGTTGGAACCGCGAATCGCGAGCACCTTCACGGCGACTCCTCCTGCACGTCGGTCAGCAACGTATGGAACGCCTCCAGCAGCGCCAGTGTGGGGGGCTCCTCGAAGTCACGGGCGTAACGCGCGCGGAAGACATCCTCGGGCGTGCGTTCCTTCAGGGAGAGGCCCGGCTGCACCTCCGCCAGCGCGCCGCCCGTCCCGGTATAGGCGGGCGTCAGCTTCACCAGCCGCGCCGCCTTCCCCTCCAGCACCTTCTCCACCTTCTGCCGCAGCGCGGGCTCCGGCCGGGGCAACGACACGCACACCTCCAGGTAGGGCCGCCGCCACTCCAGCGTGTCCGCGTCCTGCGCCGGCAAGCCCTCCAGTTGCGTCAGCACCGCGTCCAGGGGCGCCGCGTCCCGCGAAGGCACGCGCACCATGTCCGTGGTCCGGGGCACGGGCAGGGATTGCACCTCGCGCAGCGCGTCACCTTCCAGCTCCACGAGCAGCACCTGATGCCGGTAGCCCGCCTCCGACAGCGACAGGGGCAACGGCGAGCCGCTGTAGCGAACCCCCTCGCGTCCACCCACCCGCTGGGCCTTGTGCAGATGCCCCAGCGCCGCGTAGGCCACGTCGTCCGGGAACAGGTCCACGGGCAGCGCGTGCTGGTTGCCGCCGAGAATCTTCCGCTCGCTCAACGCGGACAGCTCCGTGCCCGTCATGTAGCAATGCCCCATGGCCACCAGCGCCTGTCCCGCCTGACGCCTGCGCCGCGCCGCGACCAGCACCTCCGCGTACACCGCGCGCACCCCCTCCACCAGCCGGTCTCCCATGTCTCCAGGCACGGGCGGCAGGTCCGAGGGACGCAGGTACGGCACCGCCGCCACCCACGCCCCCACCCGTCCCTTCGCGTCGTGCAGCGGCACCAGCAGCCGCTCCTGGTCCATGGCGCCCCGGGCCCGCGGCAGTCCGCCCACCACGTGCACGCCCAGCGCCGCGAACAGCGGGTCCGGCGCGTCCAGCCGCGCCGCGGAGTCGTGGTTGCCGCCAATCACCACCACGTCCAGCCGGGGCATCCGCCGCCGCGCCTTCGCGACGAACTGGTACCAGGCCGCCTGCGCCTCCGCGCTGGGGTTCGCCGTGTCGAAGATGTCCCCGGCCACCAGCAGCGCATCCACGGACTGCGCTTCCAGGGTCTCCAGCAGCCAGTCCAGGAAGGCCGCGTGCTCCGCATCCCGCGAGACGTCGTACAGCGTGTGTCCCAGGTGCCAGTCCGACGTGTGCAGCAGGCGCATCAAGCGTCCACCCTCCCTCTTTCCCGTGGCGCTCTGGCCAGCGGGCAGCCTCCAACAGAGGGACTGCTCGCTCCAAGCGGCGGGCGCCTGCTCCCTTACTCCCTCACTCTGACATGCGCGCAAGTTCCTGTAATTCCTGGCCGTTCTGGAGAAGACGCCCCGCCACGTCCCCACTGGAGGCCCTCACGCACGGAGGGGGTTGGCCAATACGCTCCGAGCGGAGATGCTCGCGGGAATGACCGGGCTACAAATTGGCATCTTCGCCGGCATCCTCGGGGCGGGCGTCGGCGTCTCGAGCATCGTTGGCTACTTCCGCTGGCGCCGCTGGAAGCAGCAGATCCAGGCCTGGCAGGACTTCGCGGCGACCCGTGGCTGGTCCTTCATGCCGACGCCCGGCAGGTTCATGTACTCCGCGGGGACCTTGAAGATGGAGGGCAGCTACGCCGGGCGTCCGCTCACCCTGGAGACCGAGTACCGCCACCATGAGAAGGCGTACCGCATCGCCACCATCGTCCGGCACGAGCTCGGCGACGACTTTCCGCGCGAGGTGGTCATCCGGCCCGAGGGGCTGGGCGACAAGTTCCTCAAGCTGTTCGGCGTGCAGGACGAGCAAATTGGCGATGCCGGCCTCGACGCCGTGCTGGACCTGAAGAACGTCACCCCTCAGGCCCGCGCCATCCTCCTCAGCGCGGGCATGCGGCGCCCCCTGCTGAACCTGGCCCGCGCCTTCGAGGCCTTCTCCATCGAGAACGGCGTCCTGTCGGCGGAGGTGATAGACGACGTCCCATGCACCTCCGTCGAGTTGTACGGCATGCTGACGCCCGTGCGTGAGCTGGCCGACGCCGTGCAGGCCACGCGCGGCCATACCCAGTGGCGGTCGGAGGGCAGTGGACAGGAAGGCCCCCAGTCCTGAGGCTGGAGACCCCGCTGACACGCCGCGGGCCCCGCGCGTGCAAGAGCAGCCACGCGCAATCAGCTGCGACGCGAGCGCCGCCGCTGGAGCATGAGCCACGCAAGCGAGCCCCAGGCCAACGGCGCCAGCGGCATCGCGTTGCAGTTGCAGCCGCCCGGCTCGTTGGGAGGCGGAGGCTCGGCGCCCGCGTACGTTGGCCGCCATCGACGTCAGGTCCGCATTCACGCCCGTGCCGTTGCCCAGGTCGCCAATGGATCAGCACAGGGTTCCCTCCGGACCGAACCCAATGGCGCCGCCGTCATTGTTCGCGCCCCGCGTGGGCAGCCGACTGACGACGACGGTGCGCGCCGTGCCCGTCCTGTCCGCATCCGCGTAGCGGCCAATCTGCTGCTCCGACGCGGAGACGGTGATGAAGCAATAGACGTAGCGGCTGACCACGTAGTTCGGGTCGAACGCGATACCGATGAGGCCACACTCGCTGCTGGTGACGACCTCCTCCGTCGCGAACACCTGCGTCACCAGCGCGCTGTTCCCCGGCGGTGTTTGAGGCTGGCCGTCCTTCAGCGACACCACCGGACTCCGCCCGTCTTGAGGATGATGAACAGGCGGCATGAACCGTCCGGCGTCCATGCCATCCCCGTTGCCTGCGTGAGGGCATTGGAGGTGAAGGGCGTCTCCACGGCACCGCGGCCCAGCCGGGCGAAGACAGCCCCCCAAGTAACATCAAAGTAGAGCGCATGGATGTTGAGGACAACGCAATGCGTCCCACAGCACGCCAGAGACGTTCGCGGTGACTCACCCATCCTGTATTGGATTGTGTCAGTGTTTCCGCCCCCATTGCCTGCACCAGGGGAGCCTATCCGTGGACAGGCGCGTGCGCGGAGACATTCAGCCCGTCTTCGCCAACGTCTGCTCGAACAGCGCACGAACCTGCGCGGCCAACGCCTGTGAGTCCGGACCGAAGGACTCCGGCGGCAGCGCGGGAAGCACGCGCACGCGGATGGCGGCGGTGGGACTCATCCAGGGGCCGTCTCCGTCCAGCAGCCCTGGCGTGCCCTCCACCACCACGGGCACCACCGGCACATGCTCCTCCAGCGCGAGTTGGAAGGCGCCCCGCTTGAAGGGCAACAACTGCCCGCCCTTGGAGTACGTCCCCTCCGGGAAGATGAGCACTGGCATGCCACGACGAAGCCAGCGCCGGCACGGGTCCAGGAGCTGGTTCATGGCGGTGGATGAGCCCCGGACGATGGGCACGTAGGCCAGCAACGTCATCATCCACCCCACCAGGGGCAGCGAGAACAGCGACGCCTTCGCCACGAACTTGTAGGGATGGAACAGGCCCATGACGGCGAGGATGTCCGCCGCGGACTGGTGGTTGACCACCATCACACAGGGCCCGGGCGGAATGAGCTCACGGCCTTCGATTCGCGTGCGCCATCCTGGGGATGCGTGCAGCCACAGGCCGTAGCACCAACGACAGACCAGTGCGTGCAAGAGCCGCCGGTCCCGGTCGAACGGGTATGTGACGACGAGCAGCAGCGCGCCCAGGGTGAACAGCACCGGGGCGGTGAGCAGGAAGACGACCCAGAACCAGAACGTGACGGCGTACTTCATGGCGAGGCCTCAGGCATACCACCTTCGGGCCCATCCCACGCGCCCCTCCTGACGGCGCCGCATTCCCACGGCCGCGCCCCTCCCATCCAGCCGGCCGGCCTGGAGGGCGCCAGGGAGACTGGCCCTCCAGGGCGATCCGCCGTTCCTTGCCCGTGGACCTGCCGCTGCCATAAACGCGGGAGCGCCCCCATGCGTCCCATCGCCCCCGCGCTCCGAGCCGCCCGACTCGCTCACACGTTCGTCCCCTTCAGCCAGCTGCGCACGGCGCGGTTGCTGTTGGAGCTGAACGGTCAGCAGCCGTTAGAGGTCCAGCGCAGGCTGTTTGGCTATGACCTGACATTGAAGGCCCACCGCAGCACGACGCACATGCTGCTGTACCTGCAGGGCAATGACTTCCTGTCGGACCTCCCGCTCATCGCCCCCCATCTGCGGCCGGGCATGGTGGCCTTCGATGTGGGAGCCAGCATCGGCTACCTGTCCATGTACCTGCGCAGCCGCATCGGCCCGCTGGGACAGCTCTTCAGCTTCGAGCCCGAGCCGGAGAACTACGCGGAGCTGAACGCCAACTTCCAGAACAACCACCTGCGCAACTGCCAGGCCATCCAGGCAGCGGTGGGCTCGCAGGAAGGCGTCATCACCTTCGCCACGGGCCTCAACCGACACGTTCCCGAAGAGGGCGCGGAGGGCATCACCGTCCCGGTCGTCACCGTGGACGGCTTCGTCCAGAAGCAGGGCCTGTCACGCGTGGACTTCGTGAAGGTCGACGTTGAGGGCTTCGAGTTGGACGTGCTGGCCGGCATGAGGGCCACGCTCGAACGTCCGGACAAGCCCATCCTCTACATCAAGGCCCACGGACGGGGTGAGCATGCGCGAGCCGGCCCTCGCCGCGTCTGCGAGGTGCTGGAAGGTCACTACAAGAACATCCGCGCGTACGTGTCCCCGGACGACTTCAAGGCGAAGCAGAGCCACCTGCGCCGTCTGTGGGGTCGGGTGTCGCCTTTCGGAGACATTGAGCAAGCATGCCGTGTCGACCTGCGCGAAGTGAAGCAGCGCGACACCCAGCGGTACCAACTGCTCTGCCTGCCTTGAAGGGGCGGAGCAGGCGCGCTTCCGCAACGTCGGACCGGCGTCACTGCCCGCACTCCCCCTTGCCCGGTGGTTGCGCAGAAGGCGTAAGGTGCCCGCCGGACCGAACCCGGAGGGAGGCAGCGAATGGACGTGCATCAGGGCCTGCACATCGAGACCCATCCCCGAGAAGGAGACCCGCTGGTCCGCGCCCGGCGGCCCGACCCGTGCGCGCTGGTGTTGTTCGGCGCCACTGGAGACCTGGCCCAGCGCAAGCTGTTCCCGGCCCTCTTCGAGCTGGCGCGAGACCACCTGCTGCCGAAGAACTTCGCCGTCGTCGCATTCAGCCGCTCCGAAGGAGACAGCGAGGCATTCCGCGAGCATGTGAAGGCGTCCCTGCTGCAGTTCGCCCGCACCCAGCCCCTGGACGAGGCCATCTGGAACGACTTCGCCCCGCGCCTGGAGCTCATCTCCGGCGGCTATGACGACCCGAAGTCCTTCGTGCGCCTGCGCGAGGAGCTCGACCGGGTCGCCCAGAAGTTCGGCACCCAGGGCAACCAGTTCTATTACCTGGCCACCCCGGCCTCCACCTTCCCCCAAATCCTCCACGGCCTGTCGGAGTCGGGGCTGCTGAAGCGCCAGGAACAGACGGACCCGCACCCGTGGCAACGGCTCATCATCGAGAAGCCCTTCGGCCACGATCTGGAGAGCGCCCGCGCGCTCAACCGCGAGCTGGCGGCGGTGTTGGACGAGCGGCAGATATTCCGCATCGACCACTACCTGGGCAAGGAGACCGTCCAGAACATCCTCGTCTTCCGCTTCGCCAACGCCATCTTCGAGCCGCTGTGGAACCGGCAGCACATCGACCACGTGGAAATCACCGCGGCGGAGACGCTGGGGGTGGAGGGGCGTGGCGGCTTCTACGACGAGACGGGCGTCATCCGGGACATGGTGCAGAACCACCTGCTCCAGGTGCTCGCGCTGTGCGCCATGGAACCGCCCGTGTCCTTTGGCGCCGAGGACATCCGCGACGAGAAGACCAAGGTCTTCCGCGCGCTGCGCCCGCTGGAGGGCCGCGAGGTCTCCCGCGCG
This sequence comes from Myxococcus xanthus, assembly GCF_013116825.1. Lineage (GTDB taxonomy): Bacteria > Myxococcota > Myxococcia > Myxococcales > Myxococcaceae > Myxococcus > Myxococcus xanthus_B. Next base: position 13,207 of record NZ_JABFNS010000002.1, on the reverse strand, counting down.
GTGGTGGCCGGTCAGTACGACGGCTACCTCCAGGAGAAGGGCGTGAAGGCCGGCTCGCGCACGCCGACCTACGTCGCCATGAAGGTGAACATCGACAACTGGCGCTGGGCGGGCGTGCCCTTCTATCTGCGCGCGGGCAAGAAGCTGAAGCGGCGCGTGACGGAGGTATCCATCCACTTCAAATCGGTGCCCATCAGCCTCTTCTCCGGGGAAGGCGCCACCTGCCAGCGGCTGCAGCCCAACGTGCTCACGCTGCGCATCCAGCCCCAGGAAGGCATCGCGCTCTCCTTCGAATCCAAGGTGCCCGGCGAGGATGTCAACATCGCGGGCGTCACCATGGACTTCAACTACCAGGAGACCTTCCAGCGGCCGGTCCCCGAGGCCTATGAGCGCCTGCTGCTGGACTGCATGCGCGGCAACGCCACCCTCTACGCGCGGCAGGACAGCGTGGAGCAGGCGTGGACCTTCGTGACGCCCATCCTCCAGGCCCTGGAGTCCGGCGAGGGCGGACCGGCGCATGGCTACCCTGGTGGAAGCGCGGGCCCGGACGCCGCGGCCGCGCTGCTGGCCCGGGATGGCCGCCGGTGGACTGGCCTGTGAGCGCCACGCGCACACACGTCGTGCCCACCGAGTCCCTGCCCCGGGAAGCCGCGGCGTGGATGGCGCGCGCGCTCCAGGACGGGCTCGCCACCCAGCGTCGCGTCAGCCTGGCCCTGTCGGGCGGCAGCACGCCGGGGCCCGCGTACCGAGCGCTGGCGGGGCAGGTGCTTCCCTGGGAGCGCGTGGACATCTACTTCGTGGACGAACGCTTCGTTCCGCCCGACCACGTGGACAGCAACTACCGGATGGTGGAGGACACGCTGCTGCGTCCTCTTCGGCTGTCGCCGTCGCAGGTGTTCCGCATGGAGGGTGAGCGAGAGGACCGGGACGCCGCCGCGAAGGACTACGCGGCGAAGCTGCCTGCTGCCCTGGACGTGGTGCTGTTGGGAATGGGAGAGGACGGGCACACGGCCAGCCTCTTCCCTGGCCACCCCGCGCTGGAGGAGTCCGAGCAGCGCGTCCTGGCGGTGGTGGGGCCCAAGCCGCCGCCCTGGCGGATGACGTTGACGCTGCCGGTATTGCGGTCCGCGCGGCACGTGCTGACCCTCGTATCGGGGGCGGGCAAGCAGGACACGGTGCGCCGGGCGCTGGCGGGGGACCTGAGCCTCCCCGCCGCCCGGGTGACGAACTCGGAGTGGATGCTGGACCCCGCCGCCGCCGGGCGGTGAGGGCTCCCAGTCGCGAACCTTCCAGGAGGAAGCAACGATGAGTGAGGCAGCGGGCGCGCAGTTCGGCGTGGCGGGAATGGGCGTCATGGGGGCGAGCCTCGCCCTCAACATCGCGGACCACGGCTTCCGGGTGGCCGTGTGGGACAGGCATGCGGAGCGCATCGATGAGATGCACCGCAAGCACGGACACCCCGAGGTCTGGGGCACCGAGTCGCTGGAGGCCTTCATTCAGCGGCTGGAGCGCCCGCGCAAGGTGCTGCTGATGGTGACGGCGGGCGCGGCGGTGGACTCCATGCTGGAGCGCCTGCTGCCGCTGATGGCGGAAGGCGACGTCATCATGGACGCCGGCAACTCGTGGTTCCTGGACACGCGCCGCCGCGAGGAGCAGTGCAAGGCCAAGGGCGTCCACTTCCTGGGCGTCGGCGTGTCCGGCGGCGAGGAGGGCGCGCGCAACGGCCCCTCCATCATGCCGGGCGGTGCCCCCGCGGCGTACGAGCTGGTGCGTCCGGTGTTCGAAGCCATCGCCGCGATGACGGACATGGGGCCGTGTGTCACCTACGTGGGGGCGGACGGCGCCGGGCACTTCGTGAAGATGGTGCACAACGGCATCGAGTACGCGGACATGCAGTTGCTCGCGGAGACGTACGACGTGCTGCGACGCGGGCTCGGGCTGGACGCGGACGCGTTGGCGGACCTGCTGTCCCAGTGGGACCATGGCATCGCCGGCTCGTTCCTGCTGGAGACCACCATCAAGGTGCTGCGCCAGAAGGACCCGGAGACGGGCAAGCCGCTGGTGGACCTGGTGTTGGACAAGGCGGGCCAGAAGGGCACCGGCAAGTGGACGGTGCAGGTGGCGCTGGATTTGGGCGTCCCGATTCCCTCCATCGCCGCGTCACTGGACGCGCGCATCCTGTCCTCCATGAAGGACGAACGCGTGGCCGCCGCGCCGAAGCTGAACGGCCCGGTGGGGCAGCTCAGCAAGGAGGAGCGGGCGCAGCTGGCGGCGTGGACGCATGACGCGCTCTACGCGGCGCGTGTGGTGACGTATGCGCAGGGCATGCGGCTCATCCAGGCGGCGTCCCAGGAGTATCAGTGGGACATCAACCTGGCGGAGCTGGCGCGCATCTGGCGGGGTGGCTGCATCATCCGCGCGAAGCTGCTCACGCCCCTGCGTGAGGCCTTCCTGCAGCAGCCGACGCTGCCCAACCTGATGGTGTCCGACGCCTTCGCGCCGGTGCTGGAGCGCATGGCCCCCGCGTGGCGGCAGGTGGTGGGCGTCGCCACGCGCGTGGGCATCCCCGTGCCGGTGTTCAGCGCCTCGCTGGCGTACCTGGACAGCTACCGCTCCGCGGAGCTGCCGCAGAACCTCACCCAGGCACAGCGTGACGCCTTCGGCGCACACACGTATCAGCGCAAGGACAGACCGGAAGCGGGCTTCGTCCACACGGAGTGGGGCAAGTAGCCACTTTTCACAGACATCGAGCATCAGGCATCCTTGAAGCTCTCTTTCCGGAGCCTCGACCATGACGCTGGATGCCGGAGCGGACCTGCTGCATGCGGTACGTGAGTTGGCCCCTGCCCTCTCCGCTCGCAGCGGGGAGATTGAGCAGGCACGGCAGCTCCCCTTGGACCTCATCGCCACGCTGAAGGACATCGGCGTCTACCGGATGCTTGTCCCTCGCAGCCATGGCGGGCTGGAGCTGAACCTTGTCACCGGGCTGGACGTCCTCTCCGAGCTGGCCCGCGCGGACGCCTCCACCGCCTGGACGATGATGATTGCCACGGAGAGTCCCCAACTCTTCGCCCTCCTCCTCCGCGAGGAGTTCGATGCCATCTACGCCGCCGGGCCCAATGCCACCGTGGGCGGCGCCTTCAATGCCCAGGGCAAGGCCGTGCAGGTGGACGGCGGCTACCGCGTCACCGGCCACTGGAACTTCGCCACAGGCTGCCGCCAGAGTGAATGGCTGTTCGGCAACTGCGTCGTCCTTGGCCCAGACGGCGAGCCCCGCCCTGGTCCCGCCGAGGGCATGCCCGAGACGCGCGCCATGCTGCTCCCCGCCAACGAGGTCCGCATCATCGAGCACTGGGACGTGCTCGGCCTGCGCGGCACCGGCAGCCACGACATCGCCATCGACGCCTTCGTCCCCCAGCAACGCACCTTCGACATCTTCACCGGCCAGCCCTCCGTGCCGGGCGCCAACTTCGTGGTGCCGGTGCTGCACTACGCCATGCACATCGGCGCGGTGGCGGTGGGCATCGCCCAGGGCGCGGTGGACGACCTGCTCACCCTGGCCCGCTCGGGCAAGCGCCGGCTGTACGCGCGCACCTCGCTCGTGGACTCCCCTGTGTTCCGCAACCGGCTGGGCCGCGCGGAGACGGGCGCCCGCGCCGCTCACGACGCCCTCCGCCGCATGGGTGAGGTGTTCTGGGATGCCTGCCAGCAGTCCCCGGTGAAGGCCTTCGCCCTCGCGCCGCAGGTGTCCGCCACCCTGACGTGGGCCGTGGAGACAGCCGCCGAGGTCGTGACGGCCTGCTACCACGCGGGCGGCGCCACGTCCGTGCGCGATGGCGCATCGCTCCAGCGCCGTTTCCGCGACATCCACACCCTCACCCAGCACGCGGCCGTGGCGGAGGGCTGGTTCACCCAGGAAGGCAGCGCGCTCCTAGGCTTCCCCGTCCTCTTCGAAGCCTGACGGCGCGCCCGCTACGTCCGCGGGGTGCGCAGCTCCGCGCGGCGAATCTTCCCACTCACCGTCTTGGGCAGCTCGGTGACGAACTCGATTTCGCGCGGGTACTTGTAGGGCGCCGTCGTCCGCTTCACGTGCTCCTGCAATGCCTGCGCGAGCGCCGGGGAGGCCGCATGCCCCGGGGCCAGCACCACGAAGGCCTTCACCCGCTGGCCAATCTTCTCGTCCGGCACACCGATGACGGCCGACTCCGCCACCGCGTCATGCTCCAGCAGCGCGGACTCCACCTCGAAGGGCCCCACGCGGTAGCCCGACGTCTTGATGACGTCATCCGCGCGTCCCACGAACCAGAAGTAGCCGTCCGCGTCGCGCACGGCCCGGTCTCCCGTCACGTACCAGTCACCACGCCGGCACGCGGCGTTGGCCGCGTCGTCCCCGAGATAGCCCTGGAACAACCCCACGGGCCGCTCGGGCGCCACCCGCACCGCGATGTCCCCCTCCTGTCCGTCCGCCACCTCCTGCCCCTGGTCGTCGATGACGCTCACAGTGAAGCCCGGGGACGGCTTGCCCATGGAGCCCACGCGCGGCGCCATGGAGGGGAACATGCCCACAATCATCACCGTCTCCGTCTGCCCGTAGCCCTCATGGATGTGCAGCCCGGTGGCGTCCTTCCACGTGTCGATGACTTCCGGATTGAGCGGCTCGCCCGCGCTCACCGTGTGCCGCAGCGAGGACAGGTCGAAGGCCTTCAAGTCCTGGAGCACCAGCGCCCGCCACGCGGTGGGCGGCGCGCAGAAGGTGGTGACCTTCTGCGTCTCCAGCACCTTCAGCAGCTTCGCGGGCTCGAAGCGGCCACGGAAGTCATAGACGACGTTGCACGCGCCCTGGCTCCACGGGCCGAAGAGCTTGCCCCACGCGCACTTGGCCCAGCCGGTGTCGCTGAGCGTCAGGTGCCGGTCCTCTGGCGTCAGGTCCAGCCAATAGCGGCCGGTAATCACGTGCCCCTGCCCGTAGCTGGCCTGCGTGTGCAGCACCATCTTCGGCATGCCCGTGGTGCCCGACGTGAAGTAGATGAGCAGCGGCGCATCCGCGCGCGTGGGCTCGAAGGCGGCGCCCACCTCCGCCTCCGCGACGCCGGACACGTAGCGCCCCCACGGCGACGGCGCGCCCTCGCCCACCGACACCCAGGTGCGGACCCGGCCCGCCGTCCCCACCAGGCCGTCGAAGCGCTCCAGGCAGCTCACGTCCGCAATCACCGCCTGGGCCTCCGCCACCTCCAACCGGTAACGGATGTCCTTCGGCGTGAGCATGGGCGTGCCCGGCATGAAGACGATGCCCGCGCGAATGCAGCCCAGCACCAGGAACCACCACTCCGGCACGCGCGGCATCATGATGAAGACCCGGTCCCCCCGGCGAAGCCCCTGCTCCATCAGGAAGCGGGCCGCGTGCAGCGAGCGCCGCCGCAAGTCCTCCCACGTGAAGCGCCGTGCCTGCCCGGCCTCGTCGGACCACAGCAGGGCCAGCGCCTCCGGGCGCTCGGCGGCGTGCCGGTCGATGACGTCGGCCGCGAAGTTGAAGTGCTCGGGCCGCTCCCAGCGGAAGTCCCGGCGGGTGGCCTCGTAGTCCTTCATGTTCCGAGGGGGTGACAGGGGCATGGCGGCCGACTCCTGGGGGGAAGAAACCAACCACCAGAGCCTGCCACGACACGCCAGGGACGTCCTTCACGAGCCCCGCGTTCGCCCGGTCCCGGACACGCGCCTGCACGAAGCCCGCAAAAGCAAGAGGCCGACCCTGTCACAGGCCGGCCTCCGCGCGACGTCACCCGAAGCGAGCGCTCAGTTGATTTCAGCGCACGGGAAGAGCGTGTTGTACGCACCACACGTACGGAGCGTGGCCAGCAGCAGGTGCTCGGCGTTGGCCGCGCGGCCGGACGCCTCCTCGCTCCGGGCCCGCTCACGCTCGGCCAGCAGGTTGAGCCACGGGTCCCTGGAGCCATGGGCGTAGCGCTGCAGGGCCTTGAGCGACTCCGCATCCCGGGTGGCCTCGCCCGTGTGGAGCAGCGCGCCGACGTACAGGTCCGTCTCCTGGGAGACGCGCAGGCGCTCCAGCAGACCGGGCACCAGCGCCCCCTTCACCAGCCGCGCATAGTCCTCCGCCAGCGGCGCACGCACCTTGAAGTCGCGGGATGCCGCATCCCGGACGTAGTCCTGGAGCACCGTGCCTTCACCCAGCCCATCCAACGCCGAGGCGAGCGGCAACAGTGAGGCCACCGCGTTCGCCGAAGTGGCCGTACGCACCGCTTCATAGAGGGCCGCTCGCGTCACCGCGGGCTGCTCCCGCACCAGGTACGCCGCATCCGCCGTCTTCTCGGTGAGCTGCGCCCACGTCTCCCGCACCTGGCGCTGCCACCGCGCGGCCTCCGCGTCACGCAGCGCACGCATCTCGTCCGCGCGCTTCTCCGCGGCCACCTGCCAGCCCGCCGCCTGGCCCGGCAGCGACGCGACGTCGCGGAACGACGCCTCCGCCTGCTTCAGCAGGCCCAGCCCCCGCAGCGCCAGCCCCCGGTTCCACAGCGCCTGCGCATGCCGCGGCTCCTGGCGCAGCGCGCCACCGAGCAGGTTCAGCGCCTCCTCCCACCGCTGCCCGCTGAGGGCCACCACCGCACGGTCATTGTCCCGGTCCGCCGAGGCCGGTGCCCGCGACAGGAAGGACTCCGCCTGCTGCCAGTCCCCGCGCAGCGCATAGGCGGCGGCGATGCCCCGGAAGTCCTGCTGCTCCTCCAGCTCCGCCAGGGGACGCAGCGGCAGCGGGTTCGCGGCGCCGGACGTGCCGCGCATCGGCTCGTAGGGCCGGAAGCGGTCCGCCATCGGGTGGCTGAGCCGCGCCTCCAAGGTCCGCACGTCCGCGCCCGCCAGCCACACGTCGGTGGGAGCCTCCGGCTGTGTCTGGAGACGGAACACGCCCACCGCCGCCAACCCCGCCGCCAACGCCACCGGCACCACCGTGCGGGACATCCGCTGCATCCACGGGCGCAGCGGCGTCACCTTCGCAGGCGGCGGCTCGGCGACGCTGGCGCTACCCCCCAGGGCGCGGGAGGCCAGCAGCTCCAATTGAAGCAGCTCCCTCAGCCCCGCCTCGCATTCAGGGCAGCGCCCCAGGTGCTGGCGGAAGACCTCCGCGTCGGGAGCGGACAGCTCTCCGTCCACGAAGAGGTGCAGATTGGTGCATGGCGTCGTCATGAGCTCGTGGCCCCCTGCTCCCGGGCTACCGCCACCTGGGGCAGCAGCAGTTCCTTCAAATCCCTACGGGCCAGGGTGAGCCAGCTGCCCACGGTGCCCACGGGAACATTGAAATGCTCGGCGATGGCGTTGTAGCGCTTGCCCTCCGCGTGCAGGCGGTAGGCGTCACGCAGGTGCGGCTTCAGCCGCTCGATGGCCTTCTGGAAGGCGTCGGTGCTCACCAGCGCCCAGTTCTCCTGGGTCTCCTCCGGTGACACCGCCAGGTCCTGGACCAGCGCCAGGTGCGGCATCCCCCGGGACTCCGTCCGCTGGCGGCGGCAGTAGTCCAGGAAGCGGTTCGTCATCGTCGTACACAGCCACGCAGCCGCCGCGGAGTCCGTCCGGTCCTTCAGATGCGCGAACTCCGGCATCGCCCGCTCGAAGGTCTCCTGGACGAGGTCCTCCGGCTCCAGGCTGGAGCGGGCACACAACCGGCGGGCCAGCCCCAGAAGGCTGGGCCGATGCTGACGGATGAACGCCTCGAAGCGCCTCCGGTCCCGGTTGAAGAGGTTGGACATGCAGCCCCACTCACATGCGCGCCTGCGCGTTACCCAGTCAAAGACGCGCAGCGGTCCAATCCTTGAGAAGAAAAAAGAAGGACCCGGACAGAAAAATGCCCGGGAGGGTGAAAAACCCTGCCCGGGCCTGGAGTTCAGCGGACCTGGCTGGCGTTCGGATGCTCCGGTCCGACCAGGGGAGGAACCGCCGGCGACGGCAGCGGGAGCCGCTTGCGCGGGGCCACGCTGGCCGTGTCGCAGTTGACGTAGGTGTTCTTGACATGGGCTTCACCGGACTCGGAATCCAAGCTACCGGCCATAAGGGATTCGACGGGCGTCATGAGCGCTCGCACCTCGCGATGGGGATGGTCTGAAAGCTAGACATGGATGATACGACAACACGTACAGTCCTTATCATGACACGCGCCAACCCCGCGCATCTGACGGGGCAATTCGCGACATGGAATTCACGGAGTTCTGAATGAGCAGGGAAGATTCGCGCCTGGCATTGGAGTGGCACACCTGGCTGGCGGAGAACCTCGCCCTGGGCGTGAGCACGGAGGACGCGCAGCGGGTGCTCGAAGACGCGGGCGTGGAGGCTTCGCTGGCGCAGCGGGAGATCGCCGCGGCACAGGCGCACCCCTACGTGGTGGCGGCGCGGCGGATTGGCCGGCGCTACGAGTGGCTGGAGGCGCTGGCGGACCTCTACGCGGAGCTGCACCGTCAGTCCGGCGCGGTGACGCTGGAGAAGCGCCGAGGGGTGAGCCCGGAGGAGTTCTTCACCCGCTACTACTTCGGCCACCGGCCGGTGGTGCTGCAAGGCTTCATGGAGGACTGGCCGGCGATGCGCCGCTGGTCGCTCGCGGACTTCCGGGAGCGCTTCGGGGACGTGGAGGTGGAGATCATGTCTGGGCGCGACGCCAACCCGGACCATGCCTCGCAGCCCGACAAACACCGCCAGGTGGTGAAGCTGCGCGACTACGTCCAGCGGGTGGAGACGGGCGGCGAGACGAATGACTTCTACATGGTGCCGCGCAACGAGAACTGGAAGCGCGACGGACTGGCCCGGCTGCGCGAGGACATCCGCGCGCCCGCGGGCCTCATCGACCCGGAGCTGCGCCCCGACATGACGACGCTGCTGCTGGGGCCGCCGGGCACCGTCACCCCGCTCCACCACGACAACATGAACGTGCTGCTGGGCCAGGTGATGGGCCGCAAGCACGTGCGGCTGGTGCCGTCCTTCCAGCGCCACCTCGTCTACCCGCGCCATGGAACCTTCAGCGCCGTGGACGCGGCGAACCCGGACGCGGCGCGCTTCCCGCTCTACGGCGAGGCCACCGTCCTGGAGGGCGTGGTGGAGCCGGGCGAGCTGCTCTTCCTGCCCGTCGGGTGGTGGCACTGGGTGCGCGCACTGGACGTGAGCGCCACTGTCACGTTCCATCATTTCCAGCTCCCGGGAGGCAACACGCACCTGAGGACTCCGCAGTAGACGGCCACGCCGCGCGGCCGCCCGCGCTCAATATGACTCCACGAGGATGACGTGCCGGGTCCACCCGGCACGGCTGTCCCGCTCCAGCCAGCGCTGACGCTCATCCCGCAGCGCCACCGCCGGCGCGGCCCCTTCGCGGATGCGGCGCCGGACCCCATCGAAGAAGCGGCCGGCGGCATCCGGGATGTCCACCGTGGAGGCCAGCACCGCCCGCGCGCCCGCGTCGATGAAGGCCGCGGGCAGGCTGAAGGGCTCGTGGCTGGTGGTGGTGCTCGCCGCGCGTCCGGCGCTGCAGGCCGCCAGGAACACCATGGGCGCCCCCGTGAGCGTCTGCTGCCGCACCACGTCCGCGGTGAGCGCGTAGCGGCCGCTCGTCTCCGGGGACAGCACCACCAGCGACGCATCCGAGAGCGCCGGGTCCATGATGCCGTGGGCGTGGATTTCGATTTCGGTGGCGTCCCGCATGTCCGCCAGCACGCGCGCGGGCGTGGCGTCCGAGCCGGACAGCACCTGCAGCGGCACCGCCTCCGGCTCCTGCGAGGGCAACCACTGCGGCAGCCGCGGCAGTTGGAGCAGCGCGGGCGCATCCACGCTGGAGACGACGAGCCGCCGGGCCGTGGGCGTGGTGCGCGGCTGGGCCGTGCGGCCGAGCCGGAAGCTCCAGGGCACCTCCGGCGGCAACAGGTCCGTGCGGCCGAAGACGGGCGGCCAGGCGAGCACGTCCACGCGCTCGCAGCCACGCAACACCTCACGCAGCCGATCCGGCACCAGCCGCGAGGTGTCCGCGCGGATGAATGGCCCCTGCCGGTCCGTCTCGTAGTGGCCCAGCACCTGGCCTTGCGTCCCGCGCGCCACCAGCACCGTGCGCTCGCCATGCACCGCCGCCGCCAGGGCGCAGCGCTGGGGCACGGGCGTGCCCAACTGCGCGGCCATCAACTCCAACGCCTGGGTGTACTCTCCCGCCTTGCCCGCGTCCGTGACGAGCGACGAATAGCTCAGCGCCCAGGCCTCGCGCGCCAGTGAATCTCCCCGAGGCAACGCCTCCGCCTCGGTGATGGTCTGCCGCAGCAGCGCCAGCCCCCGGGCTCTGTCGGAATCCAGCAGGAAGCGGCCCTCCACGTAACGGGCATACACCGCGTCGCTGGGCATGGGGTTGCTGTGGTCGGCCCACGTGAGGGCCTGCCGCAGCAACGCCTCGTCCCCAGGCTTCGGCCGGGTGCGCGACAGCTCCGCGAGGTTGACGGCGAACAGCAGGCTCAGCGGCTCGTTCTTGCAGGCGGCGTTCGCGTCCACCTCGCGGCGCGCGTCGTCCATGCGGTTGTCCAGGTAGTACGTGTGGGCCAGGTTCTCCCGGGGCCAGACGCAGTTGACGTGCCCGCGGGCGGACCACTCCTCCACATAGGCGCGCGAGCTGGCGAAGTCCCCGCGTGAGCGGGTGATGGCGGCCAGCGCCTCCAGGGCGGTGAACTCCATGTCCCACTCCCGGAGCTGGCGCGCCCAGGCCCAGGCGGCGCGGGCGTGCTGCTCGCCCTCGGTGAGGCGCTGGAGGTCGGCGTAGAGGATGCCCAGGCGCAGCTCCAGGTCCACGCAGCGCGCGGCCAGGCCGCCCTCGCGGCAGCGCTGGAGCGCGTTGAAGATGCGCTGCTCGGCCTTCCACCACTGGCCCTCGGCCGTCTCGCGGATGGCCTCCTCACGCTCGATGTAGAGGTTGAACCAGGGGTCGTTCTGGCGCTTCGCCCGCTCCACCACCTGCGAGAACATGCGGCGCGTGGCCCGCGTGTGCTGGGCCGTGCCCAGGAAGAGGTCGTCCTCTCCCGACGCCAGCACCCGCTCCAGCAGCTTGTCCGGCTGGTTCAGCTTGCCGCGCACCAGCGACGCGTACTCGCGCGACAGCGCGCCGCGGCGCGTGAAGTTCCGGCCGCTCACCCGCTTGACGTAGTCCGTCAGCGCGGAGCCGCCGTGGCCGCGGTCCAGCTCCTGCGCCAGGGGCAGCAGGGCCAGGACGCGCTCCTTCGACGGCGCCGCGCGGACCACTTCATAGAAGGCCTGCCGGACGATGCCCGGGTCCTTGCGGGCCGCCTCCAGCGGAAGCGGTGCCTGAGGGTCATCCACCAGCGCCAGCGTGGCCGCGCGCGCTTCCTTCCACCGGCGGGCGCGCTCCATCGTGGCGTCGCGTTGCTCGCGAGCGTTGGCCTTCGCCTCGCGGCTCCAGCCCGGCTCCCCCATCAGCGCCACCTGTTCGAAGGTGTCCGCCGCCTTCATCGTGAGCCCCATCGCCTGGAGCACCAGCGCGCGGTTCCACATGGCCTGCGCATGCTTCGGCTGCGCCTTCAGCACGCCGTCCAGCAACCGCAAGGCCTGCTCATGCGCGCCGCGGGCGAGGTACACCGCGGCCAAATCACTGTCGCGGTCCGGAGAGGCGGGCATGCGCTCCAGGAACGAGGCCGCCTGGTTCCACTCACCCTGAAGGGCATACGCGGAGGCGATACCGGACAGGTCGCCCGCTTCCTCCAGCCGGGCGAGGTCTCGCAGCGGGATGGGTTCGGGAGCCACGGGGCAGCCGCCCGCCGACATGCGTGGCCGGTAGCGGTCCGCTTCGGGGTGCGTGAGCCGGGCCTCGATGCGTGACGCGGAGCGGCGCTCCGCCCAGAACTGCGCGGATACAGGTGCCCCGCTTCCCTTGGAGGGCGTGCGGGCAAGAAGGACGGTCAACACCAAGACGGGCGTGGCCAGCGCCAGGACCAGGACTTTGTCGTACGCCGGCTTCAACATACTGCCCCCTCGGGCGCCATCCCCCAAGCAGTCGCCCAACCACCGCGTTGTACACCATCCACCGTTCCCCACCGACTTCCGACGGAGGCTGGGCGGCCAGAAACAGACGCCTGGCTCATCGCCACCCGCGGCATTTCTCCCGCTTTTTCCAACCCACCTCCCCGACTGCCCGCCCGCGATTCGCCAGGTGGTCAGGCCGTGAACCAGGCGGCCTGACCTGGAGACGGCTTGCGCCGAAAACCTTGAGTGCAGGTCCTCCGCGCATCCCTCCGGAATCACTGTGTCCTCGGGGGAAAAAGCCAGCATGGCGCCAGGGGCTCGCCCGTCAGGCGGCCCTTCTCATGAGGTGGCGGCGCCACGCCCGCCCGAGGGTTCTACGAGAGGGCACGAGCGGGAAGCAGCACGTCCGCCTGAGTGTCCCACTGCGCCAACCTGGAACGAAAGGACCTCGCTTGACGCAGCTGCTTCGACTCGCCGCCCTGGTGTCTCTGATTCCCTCGTTCGCCTCCGCGGACGTGGCGTGGAAAGGCGACTTCGAGACGGGCAATACCTCGCAGTGGACGCGCAGTCAGAGCGTCTCCAACAGCCGTCTCCAGGTGGTGACGGATGTGGTCCGCGAGGGCCGCTATGCGCTGAAGGCCACGGTGCGCCAGGGCGATGACCCCATCAACGCCAGCGGCAACCGCAATGAGCTGCTCTACATCAGCCAGGAGAAGACGGACTCCACCTGGTACTACAAGTGGAGCACCCTCTTCCCCACCAACTACCCGCTCGATGACAGCTGGCAGGTCTTCGCGCAGTGGCATCAGGAGGGCTGCTGCGGCTCACCGCCGCTGGAGTTCTACGTGCGCGGCGAAGCGATGCACATGCGCGTGGGCGGCGCGAAGGGCAAGGTGCTGTGGACGGCCCCGCTCAAGCGCGGTGACTGGAGCGACTTCGTGTTGCAGGTGAAGTGGTCGCCCAACGCGAAGACGGGCTTCGTCCAGCTCTGGCACAACAACGAGGTCGTCGTGCCGAAGACCTACGTCGCGACGCAGTTCGGCAAGGAGATGAACTACCTGAAGCTGGGCCTGTACCGCGACGACGCCATCCGTCCCGAGGCCAGCGTGTACCACGACGGCTTCACCATGGCCTCGACGCTGGAGGAGGTCATGCCGCCGCCGGCACCGGAGCCGGCCCCCGAGCCCCCCGCGCCTCGTCGGCGCCCAGCGGACTC
>NZ_JABFNS010000029.1 GCF_013116825.1 Myxococcus xanthus | reverse complement strand
GGGGATGGTGGGGCGGCGGCGATGGGCAATCGGGGTGCTGGCGTTCGGGCTTCTCCTCGTGGGGTGCGGGGAGAGGGCGCACGCGGCAGCCCGCGCCCCGGGCTTGGAGGTGGCGGGGTCGGCTGCAGGTGAGGGCGAGGGGGTCCTGGCGTGGACGCGTCCGCTGGTTCTGGGGGACAGCGAAGCGCCACATGCCGTGGTGGCTCCCGACGGGGACGTCCTCGTCGCGGCGACCTACCGTGAGCCTCTGGACCTTGGGGGAGGCTCCCTGCCCTTCAACCACGTATCGAGAGCGCCTCACCTGCTGGTGGCGCGCTTCTCTTCGGAAGGCACCCTGCGCTGGGCGCATGGGCTGACACCGGAGGCAGACTCCGCGCGCGCACACGTGGGCGGGCTCGCCGTGGATGGCGAAGGCAACGCGTGGCTGGGCGGCGTGTCCCCAGGCTTCGCGCAGGGCGCGGTGAAAATCCCGCCCGGAGCCTTCCTGGCTCGGCTGTCACCCCAGGGCGCGCTGGAGCGCGTGCGGAACTTCGACGGCACGGGGGCGCTCACCGTCAACGCGCTCGCGCCGGACGGCACTGGCGGCGTGGTGCTGGTGGGAGACTTCCAGGGCCAGCGCGACTTCGGCGACGGCGTGAGGGAATCTCCACAGGGCCAGCGCTCCGCCTTCGCGGTGAGCCTGGACGCCAGCGGCCAGACGCGCTGGAGCCGCACCTGGGCCGCGGAGAACGAAGGCCTGGTGACGGCCCGGGCCGTGGCGGTGGATGTCTTTGGCGGCGTGCACGTCGCGGGGGCCTATGCGGGTTCCGTCTGCTTTGGCGGGCCGACGCTCGTCACGGTGCGGCAACGCACGCCTTTCGTGCTGAAGCTGTCTTCGGACGGCGAGCACGCCTGGAGCCGGGACTTGCGCGGCACCGAGGGCACCGCCAATGCCCTGGCGGTGGGGCCTGACCGCGTCTTCGTCGGTGGGAACTTCTCCGGGCGCTTCTACTTCCGGGGGAAGCCTCACAGCTCCAGCGGCTATCAGGGCTTCGTGGCTGTCTTTGATGCCCAAGGCAAGGAACGCTGGGCGCGCTCCTTCGCGGCCACCACCACCGCGCTGGCCACGGATGATGCCGGGCAGCTCACCCTGGCGGGCTCGCATGATGGCGGGCTGGATTTGGGCGGCGGCGATGTGCCCGCGGGCCTCTACGTGGCCCGGCTCCATCCGGAGGACGGCGCTTCGCTCTGGGTGCGCAGCTTCACCAGTCCAAGCCCCACCCTGGCGCGCACGGTGGCGGTGGACTCGAGCGGCTACACGGTCGCGGCGGGCGCGCTGGCGCGCGCTCTTCCAGAAGGCACGCCCTACCCTCGCCCTCGGGATGGATTCCTCCTCCTCCTGCGGCCCTGAGGGGGAACCGGCTTCAGCACGTGAGCAGCACGGCCCTGCTGTCCACGTTGAGCACCTGGGGCCACGACCTCGGGCCCCAGCAAATCAAATACCGAAGACAGCGATTAGAACAGCCGCAGCAGGGACAGCGAGACGTTCGCCGTGGCGGAGGGCACTCCGCCGAGGATGCACTGGGTCACCCCGGGCATGGACGACACGTCCATCGTCTTGATGGCGAGCGCGTTCTCATACCGGCCGCTGGAGACCCGGCCCAGCAGCGTCACCATCGTCATCCCCACCGGCCGCACATCCACCCCACCGAGGAACTCGATGACGCTCTGCGAGCCGTCATTCCAGGTCACGGTGTTCTGGGTGGGCACGCTCGCAATCAGACAGCTCGCCACGCCATTCCCGGTGATGGTGAACGAACCAAAGGCAATCCCGGGGTTCGCCGCATCCAGACAGGACGAGAACCGCCCCGAGCCCGTCACGTTCACCAGGTGGGCGAAGAGCGAGATGGCCGGCGTGTAGTTCTGACTCTGGCTTCCCTGCGTGCACTCGACCAGGGTGAACTCGGGTGGGGGAACCTGCGCGAACGCCGCCGCGGGAGCGACCGTGAACGCCAGCGCGGCAATACCACTCACGCAACTGGCAACAGCGAATGAGGACTTGAGAGACAGACGCTTCATGGCGACCTCGAATGCAGCGGGGGGAGGCGCCAAGATTGAGAGGCAGCTGGCATGCAGCCATTGCCTTGGAGAGCCGGCGCTCGTCATGCGCTCGCCAGTCTCCTCGGCCGGCTCTCAGAAAATGAAAGGCGGGCTCAGTTCGCGTGCAGCCACTCGCGCAGCTTGGTGGTGGTCAGCGCGATGGCGCCTCGCGCCGCCGGCGTCTGCGCCAGCGCGTTGAGCATGACGAAGTCATGGTGCGTCCCCAGGAAGCGAACCTGGGTGACGTTGACGCCCGCCTCGGAGAGCTTCGCCGCGTAGGCCTCGCCCTCGTCACGCAGGACGTCGTTCTCGTCGGTGATGACCAGCGCGGGAGGCAGGCCCTTGAGCTGGTCCAGTGACGCCCGCAGCGGGGACACGTGCGGGTCCACGCGCTTGCCGGCCTCCGGCAGGTAGGCATCCCAGAACCACTTCATCGCCTTGCGTGTCAGCCACGGCCCCTCCGCGAACTCCTGGTAGGAGCCGCTGTCGAAGTTGGCGTCGGTGACGGGATAGAAGAGCACCTGGAAGCGGATGGACGGGCCCCCGCGCTCCTTCGCGAGCATGCTGACGACGGTCGCCATGTTCCCTCCGACGCTGTCTCCCACCAGCGCCATGCGGCGGGCATCCACGTTGAATTCATCCGGGTGCTCCGCCACGTACTTCGTCGCGGCATAGGCCTCTTCGATGGCCACGGGGAACGTGTTCTCAGGCGAGCGGCCATAGTCCACGAACACCGCGGCGACATTCGCCCCCTGGACCAGCTCCCGCACCAGCCGCTCGTGCGTCCTGGCATCTCCCATCACCCAGCCCGCGCCGTGGACGAACATCAGCACCGGCAGGCGCTCCTTGCTCCCCTTCGGCCGGAAGAGCAGCGTCCGGACGGAGCCCCTGGGCCCCACGGGCAGCTTGCGCTCCTCCACGTCCGCGTCTGGCATGGGCACTGGAATCGACTGCGCCTCGAGGAGGACTTCCCGTGCCTGCTCTGGCGTCAGGGTGTACAGCGGCGGGCTGTTCGAGGCCGCCAGGTCCGAGACGAACTTCTGCGTGGAAGGGTCCAGGTTCATGCGCGCTGCTCCTTGGTCCGGCGCCCGGGACGGACGCCGCCGGAAAGGTGCCAACCCGGGCGCGAGCGTCAGCAACCGTGCGGGCGAGGACCCGACGCAGCGCCAGCGAGCGCGGCAGGCCCTGTCTGGGCTAGACTCCGCGTTCGCATTCACAGAGGAGCGATGGATGAACCGCTTCGCGCTGCGCGACCTCACGGACCGCCTCGACGCCCAGACCCAACACGAGGACATCGTCCGCATCCTCGCCACCCGCGAGTTCCCGTGGGACGTCGAACAGGCGCTCAGCTTCGCGCTGTTCCGCACCTACGCGGTGCCCAGCATCGGCGTCCTCCTGCACGACACGGGCGAGTTCACCCAACGCACCCAGAAGCGCTACGACGACACCGTGCTCATCCTGGACACCATCCTGGAGCACGGCATGGCCAGCCAGGAAGGCCGGAGCGCCTTCCGGCGCATGAACCAGATGCACGGCGCCTATGACATCTCCAACGATGACATGCGCTACGTGCTCTCCACCTTCGTGGTGACGCCCGTGCGCTGGATTGCGGACTTCGGATGGCGGCCGTTCACGCCACATGAAGTGACGGGATGGACGAACTACTACCGCGCCGTCGGCCGCCACATGGGCATCCAGGACATCCCGGAGACCTACGAGGCCTTCACCTCGCTCATGGACGGCTACGAGGCCAAACACTTCGCCTTTGACGCGCGCAGCAAGGCCGTCGCGGACGCCACCCTGGAGCTGCTCACCACCTTCCCGCCGACGAACCTCGCGCCCAAGCGGCTGGTCACCCTCTTCGCGCGCACGCTGATGGAAGACGCCCTGCTGGACGCGTTCCACTACCCCCACCCGTCTGGCCTCAGCCGCAAGGTGTTCCGTCTGGCGCTCAAGGCGCGCGGCACGTTCGTACGCTACGCACTGTCTCCAAAGAAGGAGCCCGCCTACGCCCGGGAGCGCGCGAACATCCGCAGCTACCCGACTGGCTACGCCGTCGAATCCCTGGGAACCTTCCCCAGGACATGTCCCGTGAAGCATGGCGCCGCCGCGGAGGGCTCGCCTCAGCGCGCGCCGCCCAAGGGCGGCCCCTGAAGCACCCGGCGCCTCACGCTGTATGCCATCCGGGGGCTGACCGCGGCTTCGTGGGAGAAAAGGCGCACACAGGAAACTTTCGCCCACATACCCCGACAATCATTTCAAGAAACACATCGCGGGGCCGCGAAGGCCCACGGGGGAAACGCCATGTTCAAGGTCAAGCAGAACCACACGTTCCAGAATCCGATGCGGCAGCAGATCGACCAGACCACGCAGGGCAAGAAGAGCGACTACGCCCACGCGGTCGGCGGCGTGAACCAGATTCTCGACCGGAACAACATCGGCATCTCTTCGCGCTCCCAGGCCAGCGTCATCGACAACGTGAAGAAGGTGGAGACGGGGGAGCGCAGCGAGGTCAACGCCCACCAGCGCGAGGCCCTGAACTTCGGCCGGGACGCCTTCGAGAGCGCCAAGAAGGGCAACTACAAACAGGCGGGCGTGGAGGCCTTCGGCTCCACCGTCAATGGACTGGCCTCGCTGTTCAAGTCCATCTACACGGAGACGCCCAGCGAGAAGCAGGGCATCCCTCCCCACTGAGGTGACGCGCTCCAGTTCGCCGCCGCGCCTTCTGTCGTCTCCTCCGTCATTCCAGGAGCGCGCACGCCCGAACAGGTGAAGGCGAACGTGCAATCCATGACGGTCGCGATTCCAGACGCCTTCTGGGAGGCGCTGAAGAAGGACGGGTTGATTGCGCGGGACGCGCCCGTCCCCTCCAATGCCTGACCACCGCCACTCCGTGCCTGGGTTCATTGCCGGGTGAGCTGTTTTTGCTAGGCTTACCCGCGCGAGGTGGACATGGCCCGTATCGCCGACGGAGTGGGGGACATCGCGAGCGACTTCAAGTTCGCGATGCGGATGCTCCGGAAGGACCCGGTCTTCACGCTGGTGGCCGTGCTGTGTCTGGCATTTGGGATTGGCGCCAACGCGGCCATCTTCAGCGTGGTGGATGCGGTGCTGCTCCGCCCGCTGCCCTACCACGAGCCAGGGCAGCTCGTTCGCCTCTTCGAGACGACACCGGCGCGGGACCCGGCGTGGCTGGGCTCGGTGTCGTGGCCCAATTACCAGGACTGGTCCACCCAGCTCCCCTCGCTGGAAGGCGTGGCCGCCTACGAGTTCCAGGGCCGCAACCTGAATACGCCCGAGGGCGCGGAGCGGGTGAACGTGGTGGCGGCCACGGCCAACCTCTTCCAACTCCTGGGCACGCCGCCCAAGCTGGGCCCCGGCTTCGCGCCCGGAGATGACCAGCCCGGGGCCGCGCCCGTCGTCGTCATCGGCGAGGGCCTGTGGCAACGCCGCTTCGGAGCCGACCCGGGCCTCGTCGGACGCACGCTGACGCTGGACGGCCAGCCGCACACCGTGGTGGGCATCCTGCCCACGGCGGTGGGATTTCCCGCGGGGGCCCGGATGGAGGTCTTCATCCCCTTCGTCCCCTCCGCTGACAGGGTGGACAACCGGGGCTCGCACTTCCTGAGTGTCCTCGGGCGGCTGCGCCCGGGTGTCCCTCCCCAGACGCTCGCCGCGGAGCTGAAGGAAGTGGCGCGCCGCATCGAGGAAGCGCACCCCGCGCAGCAAGCCGGGCGGAGCGCCGCGGCGGTGTCCTTGTCGGAGACGGTGACGGGCAACGTGCGGCCCACGCTGCTGCTCCTGCAGGGCGCGGTGCTGCTGGTGCTGCTCATCGCATGCGCCAACGTGGCCAACCTGCTGCTCGCCCGGACCTCCGCGCGGCAGCAGGAGATTGCCGTCCGCTTCGCACTGGGCGCGAGCCGGGGACACATCCTGCGGCAGCTCCTGGTGGAGAGCCTGCTGCTGTCGCTGCTGGGCGGGCTGCTGGGCGTGCTCCTGGGCGCCTGGGGTGTGAACGCCATGGGCAACCTGGTCCGGGCGTCCTTCCCACTCACCGGAGACCTTCCCCTCAACGGGCGGGTCCTCGGATTCCTCCTGCTGATATCCGTGGGAAGCGCGCTCACCTTCGGCCTGACACCGGCGCTCCAGGCCACGCGCACGCCGCTGCGCGCCAGCCTCGCCGAGCCAGGGGCCAAGCAGTCTCCGTCGCGCGCGCACCACTCCTTTCGCGGCGCGCTCGTCGTGACGGAGGTGGCCCTGTCGTTGGTGCTGCTCGTGGGAGCGGGGCTGCTGCTGCGAGGCTTCGTGAAGTTGCTGGGCACCGAGCCCGGGCTGGAGCCGCGCCACGTCCTCACCGCCCACCTGCCCATCACCCCGAACCAGTACCCTCGGGAGGAGGTCGTCGAGCGCCTCTTCCAGCCCATCCTGGAGAAGGCCCGGACGCTCCCGGGCGTGGAGTCCGCGGCGCTCATCTCCCTGCTGCCCATCCAGACGGCGTGGACCAGCGGGGACTACGGCGTGGAGGGAGAGTTGCCGGCGGAGCCGGGCAAGACGCTGTTCGCGGAGTTCAGGACGACCAGCCCGGACCTGTTCAAGTCGCTGGGGATACCGTTGCTGGCCGGCCGCGACTTCACCGAGGACGACGGCCGCGGCGCCGAGCAGGTCGTCATCGTCAACCAGGCCCTCGCCCGCCGGCACTTCGCGGGAAGCGAGGCTGTGGGACGCCGGCTGCTCATCGGGGGCCAGCCCGTGGAAATCATCGGCGTGGTGGGAGACGTGCGGCAGGCGGGCCTGGACCAGCAGCCCCTCCCCGAGGTCCACCTCCCCTACAACCATCCACGCTCCACGCTCTGGTACTTCCAAGCGGTGACGCTGGTGCTCAAGACACGCACGGCGCCCGCTGGCGTAGCAGCCACGCTGCGCGGCGCGGTGCGCGCAGTGGACTCCGAGCAGCCGCTCTACAACATCATGACCATGGAGGAGATCATCCAGCAGTCCGTGGCGGGACGGCGCCTGAGCCTCACGCTCCTGGGCGCGTTCGCGCTCATCGCGCTGGTGCTGGCCACCGCGGGCCTCTACGGCGTCATCTCCTACCTCGTCTCGCAACGCACCCAGGAGATTGGCATCCGCATGGCGCTTGGGGCACCTCCGAGCCGGGTGGTGCGGCTGGTCATGGACCAGGGCATGAAGATGGCGGGCTTGGGAATCGGCGTGGGGCTCGTCGCCGCCTTCGGACTGTCCCGCTACATGGAAAGCCTGCTGTACGGCGTCAGCGGGACGGACCCACTGACCTTCGGCGTGTTCGCCCTGCTGCTGGGCGGCGTGGCGCTGCTGGCCACCTGGCTGCCCGCGCGCCGCGCCTCCCGCGTGGACCCCATCATCGCCATCCAGAAGCGATGACGGGGCGCTGTCCCTCGCGCCCTGGGCCTCCAGGGACGAGGGACACGGGCGCCCGGCCTCAGGACGCTTCGCGCAGCGCTGTCAGCTCCTCCACGTCCTCGGGCACCGGGTCCAGCGCGGCCGACAGCGCGGGATAGGCGGTGAGCAGGTCCTCCACCGTGGAGCCGAACTGGAGCCACCCGACGATGCGCACCGCGTCCTCGTTGGTGATGCACACCCGGCGCAAGCGCCGGTTCACCACGAAGTGACGCTTGCCCTCGGGCGTGTTGAATTCATAGCCCCGCAGCAGCTCCGCCGCGGAATAGCCCCGGTCCGAATCCTCGACCTCGGCGAAGGCCTTCTTCAGTGCGTCCCGCCCGTAGCGGCTGAGCAGCAGCAGCAGGTGCTCCCGGTCCACCCAGTGCCCGTGCTGGTAGACCTTGCGCTCGCGCTTGAGGCGGTTGTAGCGCTCCAGCATGGCCTGCGCGCCAGCCGCGTCCAGCCCCGTGGCGGGCTCGTATTCATAGAAGAGGTCCAGCACGGTGTCCGTGCGCGGCTTGAAGGTCTTCACGCCGAACTGCTCGGGCGACAGGTGGATGGGCGCGTTGTGCTCGAAGACGAAGGTCCCCGTTCCCTCCGAGTGCAGGATGTCCGAATGCCCCAGCAGGAACTGGACGGTCTCCTCCGCCTCGGCCTCCGTCTCCGTGGGGAAGCCGAAGAAGTTGAAGGTATGGCTCCAGATGCCCGCGTCGTGCGCGAACTGGAGATTGTCCACCATCACCTTCTGCGTGTTGTTCTTGCGCATGTGGCGCTGCACGCGTTCGGACGCCGTCTCCAGCCCGATGTAGAGCGAGCGGAAGCCGATGTCGTGCATGTTCTGGAAGTCCTCCCGCGTGAAGTACTTCTCGAACTTGTAGAGCGCGGTGAAGAAGTAGCGCCCCTTGGGGACGGCGGGCGGCAACATGCGGAAGAGCTTGGGCGGCAGCGCCTCGTCGTTGAACGCGAAGTGCCGGACGCCATGGCGCGCGTTGAGGACCTCCAGGTCCTTGGCAATCATCTCGGGCGCGCGCATGCGGTAGCGGTCGCCGTAAATCATGCCGTGGTAGCAGAACGCGCACTTCCCCCAGTAGCAGCCGCGCGTCGTCAGCAGCGGCAGGACAATCTCGGGGGACAGGTATTCATCCAGCGGAAGCCCCCCGAAATCCGGCGTGGGGACCTCGCTCATCGGCAGTGAGTCCCCCAGCGGCGTCAGCACCAGGCTCTCACCCTCCATGAAGGCGAAGTTGGGCGGGCGGTCTCCCCGTGGGTCTTTCACGGACAGAAAGCGGTCCAGCGGGCGCTCGCCCTCGTACCGGCAGATGAAGTCGAAGCACCTGCCGAACAGCTGGGTGACCCACGTGCGCTCCTTCTCCACCAGGCGGGAGAACACGCTGCCCCCCACCAGCACCGGGACGTCCGGATGGCGCTGCTTCAGCACGCGGCAGAGCGTGAGTCCCGCGACAATCTGCTCGGTGCCGATGATGGACACACCGAAGTAGCGAGGCAGCTGCTTGACGCCCGCGACCTGCTCCTCGAAGAACGCGATGAAGGGGTTGGCGTTGCGGTTGTCGATGAAGGCGAGCAGGGACGGAATGGAGCCCAGGACGTCGCCGTCCTGGAGTGATGTCGTCCCCACCTCGATGACGGGCTCCGCCGCGGAGAACGCCGCGAGCAGCGCCTTGAGCGCGTCCACGCTGTCCTTGAAGCGCTCCACCGTGCCGTAGGTATCGCCAGTGCGCAGCCCCTCCACCTGGACGATGAGCTGCTCATACTCCTCCAGCGTCGCCAGCGCCTGCAGGCACCGGGCGCGGTAGAGGCGGTGCTCATCCGTCAGCGCCTCGATGAAGCGCTCCAGCCGCGCCCGCGCCAGGGGCAGGCGCGCCCGGCTGATGAACCAGCGGTAGAAGACGACGTTCCAGTCGTCCTGGTGGACGCGGTGGCCCTTCTGCTCCAGGTAGGCCTTGAGCGACGGGGTGCTCAGGAAGGGCTGGAGCGGAGACCACTGCGGAGGGAAGACGAGATGAAGGTCCGGTCGCGAGCTGTCGCGGGCCTCCTGGGGGGTGTCACCGGGCCGCTGCGTCAAGGGCGTTTCCATGGGCCAGAACCTCCATGTGCTGGGCTGAACCGACAAGGCTGTGCGTCTTCGCGCGCCGGGAGCGCTCCCATGAATTGAATGCCCCCGAGGAAGCGCTGCCTCCCAACAGGAAGGCAGCGCTGACAACAGACTTCGGTGGAGCTATGCGAGGCCCAGGTCCGCGACGAGCGACTGGAGCATCACCGGCTTGCCGCTGGCCATGGTGCCAGCCTTCGCGACCTGCTGCTGTTGCTGTTGCTGTTGCTGCTGGACCTCGGTCGTCGGGAAGCTGACGTTGCTGACGCCAATGGTGTCATTCACCACGGGCTTCAGGGTCGCGGCGTTGCTGGCGAAGGCTCCGAAGAGCACCGTCAGGGCAGCCGGCGAGGCGAGCGCGCGAATCGTACGACGAGAACCCTTCTTCGAGTCGTCCATGCGTACCTCCGGGGGTGTTGTTTTTGTCTGCGACCCGTCCAGGCCTTCACGCATCACCTGTCCGGGCGTCTTGATTGTCCATGACCTCCTCACGACATATCAAGACGCACCCCAGCAAAACCAAACACAACACCCGCACCACGACTGGATGACTTTACCAGACACCCGAAACGGCGAGCGCGGGCCTCCGGCGTACCGGGGCATCGCGACGGGCAGGAAAAGGGCGGCGCCGAGGACTCAAGGCAGCGGGGGCGGAGGCGGCTCCGGCGTGGGAGGCAGGGCCAGCCCCGGGTACTCCGCCGCCGTGCCAATGAACACCAGACGCGCGCCGCCTCGGAGGACCTCGAACTCTCAGGATGGGACTGTTCACAGGCGACCTTCCTTGTGGAGGAGGGCTGCGGGACGACGAGAGGAGCGGCTCCGAACCCGGGCCTGTCGCACGGCGCAGCGAGGCCCTGCCTTCTCAGACCATCGGCATGGACGACAGGCTTCATGGCTGCGACATGAAGCAGCGCACGAAGAGATAATCCAACCATGACCCATGGTCAAACCACGACGCCCCACCCGCAAATGCAACCACTCCACACCAGCACGACGAGGCGCGCAACAACAGGACTCTCGTTTGGCTCCTCCCGCATCTCCTGGCAAGAACCAGCCTCATCACCGATGGCTGGATGTCTGGCTGTTACATTTCATGTCACAACTGGGACTTTCCCGACACCGGCGACGGCCGCGTGCGTCGAGCCTTGCTTCAGGCAGGCCCGGACGCACGCCGCCATCCGCGGCCTCACGCCGTGACGGCGCCCCTGGGAGCACAGGCCCCCGCGCATCCCCGGTGGCGAACGCCCACTGCCCTGGAGGGCAGGTCCCTTCAGGAAATCCGACAAGGCGTCTGGCCAAGGCAGCGCGCGCGGGTCGCTGGTGAGGAAGAACCGGTCGATGGAGACGCCCATCTCCCGATTCTTCAGGTGCTGACGCGATGAATCTCGACTGCTGTTGGGAGCCTCCTTCGACATCCGGTGCGGCTGCGACGGACCGGGCCGTGGCATCCGTTCTCCCAATGGGAAGTGCTGGCGCGGTTGTCCTCCGCGGCAGCACTCGGCACGTGCTTTCAGCGAATGACGTGGTTGTTGCATCATCGCTGGAGTCCACTCCAGGAAGGAGCCGAGCCATGAAGGCCCCCCGTCTCATCGCCTCGCTGACCGCGTGTCTCTCCCTGTCGCTCATCGCCTGCGGTGGCGGAGAGGCCGACCTGGATGTCCCCGAGCGTGAGGCCCCCGTCAGCGTCGAGCAGGGCCTGGGCTACCCGCCGCACTGCCCCAATGGAGACCTCATCTACTGGCTCGAGAACGTGCAGGCCTGTACGGCGAAGTGCGGAAACACGCGTCAGAACGGCCAGCCCGCGACCCAGTACGCGGCGTGTCAGTCCAACATCACGGGCACGCGCACGCTCATCAACGTGCGTTACTGCATCCCCGGCTGCGAACTGCTTTGAGTAGACGCCCAGCCAGGGCAGCGCGTGCGCATTCCAACGACACACGTCAGACCCACGCCATGAAATGTCCCCACTGACGGGGACTGGCTCCGGGAGAAGGTCATGCCTTCACCCGAAGCAGGCACGTCGGATGGAACGCAGGGGGCCTGAACGTGGACGAGCCTGGACATCGCTTTGGACGTGCAGTGGTCATGGGCGGCAGCATGGCGGGGCTGCTGAGCGCCCGCGCGCTCGCGGACCATTTCGAGAAAGTCATCATCCTGGAGCGTGATTCGCTCCCCGGCACGCACGCGGCGCGCAAAGGTGTTCCCCAGGGCACGCACGTCCACGTGATGCTGGACGCGGGTCACCGCCTCCTGGAGCGCTTCTTCCCCGGCCTCCTCCAGGACCTCCGGGACCAGGGGGCCGCGCTCATCGATTCGACCCGGGACGTCGCGTGGCACCACTTCGGCGTCTGGAAGTCGCGCGTCCCCCAGGGCCTTCCCCTGCTGGTGTGTACGCGTCCCTTCCTGGAGTGGCACGTGCTGCGACGGGTGCTGGCGCTGCCCAACGTCGAGTTTCACGGCGGCGTCTCGGTCGAAGGGCTGCTCACGGACGCCTCCCGCCAGCGCGTCACCGGCGTGCGGTTGAAGAAGGCCGGCGCGGAGGAGCCGCTGGAGGCCGCGCTGGTGGTGGATGCCACGGGCCGGGGCTCGCGTGCGCCCCAGTGGCTGGAGGCCCTGGGCCACGCACGTCCCGAGGAGGAACAGGTGCGGGTGGACCTCACGTACACCACCCGCCTCTACGAGCCTCCCGCGCACCGCCAGGAGGACTGGAAGGTGCTCATGCAGTACCCGTGTCCGCCGGCGAACTGGCGCGCCGGCTTCATCTCCCGCGTGGAGCGGGACCGCTGGATTGTCACCCTCAATGGGTACTTCGGTGAGCACGCGCCCACGGACGACGAGGGCTTCCTCGCGTTCGCCCGCTCACTGCCCCAGCCGGACCTGTACGCCTGCCTGCGGGAGGCCCGGCCGTTAGGGCCGCTCACCCTGCACAAGGTGAAGGAGAGCCGCTGGCGGCACTATGAACGCCTCGCGCGCTTCCCGGAGAACTGGGTCATCGTCGGTGACGCCGTGTGTGCCTTCAACCCCGTCTTCGGCCAGGGCATGTCGGTGGCGGCCCAGGGCGCGGCGCTGCTCCACGCCTGCATCCAAGAGCAGGCCAGGCGCTTGCCCACGACGCTCGACGGACTCGCCCAGCGCTTCCGCGAGCGCCTGTCCGACACCATCCGCCTGCCCTGGTTCATGGGCACGAACATCGACCTGCAGTACCCGCAGGCCGTCGGCCAGCGGAAGCTCGGCGTCGGGGTGCTGCACTGGTACATCCGGCGGATGATGGAGCGCAGCTCCCAGGACGCCGCCGTGCACCGGCAGTTCAACCGCGTCCTGCATCTCCAGGCGGGGCTAGGCGCCGTCCTCCAGCCTTCGGTGGCCCTGCCGGTGCTCGCGGACGGCGCCCGCGCACTCTTCATGCCCCTGCATTCGCGGGCGAACACAGACATCCGCCCGGCCCCGCCCTCCTCATCTCCATGACGGACCGGCACGCGAATGCACGCGGCGGCCCAGCCGCTCCGCGAAGCAGTCGAACAGACTCACGTAGAAACACCCAGGCTTTGACGGTGCGGACGTTAGCATCTATGATGCGCTACTGATTCGCAGAATCAAAATCACCCTTTCAATGGCCACCGTGAGTCCATCCAACAGGCGTTCCCTTCCGCTCTTCGCCCTCCTTTCCGTCGTCGTCGTGCCGGCCGTCCTGTGGGTGGGCGTGAGGTTCCAGCGCCCGGATGCCACCGCGTCCACTCCCGCCGCGGCGGCTGTCGCGCCGGAGGGCCGGCCGGTGACGCACGGACAAGGCACCACCGTCGTCCCATTGAAGCCGCGGCGGGTGGTGGTGTTCGACCTGGTGGCGCTGGACATCCTCCAGGCCCTGGAGGTGGACGTCCACGGCGTGGCGGGCGACATGTTCCCCCAACACCTGACCCGGTTCCGGGACGCGAAGTACCCGCGCATGGGCACCCTGTTCGAGCCTGATTACGAGGCACTCCAGGCCGCGAAGCCGGACCTCATCATCACCGGGGGCCGCTCCAGCGCGAAGTATTCGAACCTCTCCCGCATCGCGCCCACCATCGATGTGCCGATGAGCGGCAAGGACTTCATCGCCTCGGTGATTGCCAACACGGAGATGCTGGCCAGCGTCTTCGGCAAGGAGGAGAAGGCTCGCGGCCTGATTGAGGACCTGCGCAAGTCGGTGGCGGACCTCCAGCAGGTGACGGCGACCCGCGGAAAGGGCCTGGTCGTGCTCGTCACCGGAGGGCGCATGAGCGCCTATGGCCCGGGTTCTCGCTTTGGCGTCATCCATGGTGACTTCGGCGTGCCCGAGGCCGCAGAGGGCCTGCGCACCTCGCTGCACGGAGAGTCCATCAGCGCGGAGTTCATCCGGGAGAAGAACCCCGACTGGCTGTTCGTCATCGACCGGGACGCCGCCACCGGTCAGAAGGAAGGCAATGCCCGGCAGGTGCTGGACAACGAATTGGTGCGGCAGACGACGGCCTGGCAGAAGAACCAGGTCGTCTACCTGGACCCCGGCGTCACCTACCTGACCGGCGGCGGCATCCAGTCCGTCAAGCAGCTGCGCGACCAGGTCGCGAGCGCCTACACGCAGGCCCAGTAGTCCCTCCCCACCGTGAAGCGCGCGTTCGCCGCCGCCGCCGTCCTCGTCACGTTGGCGGTGGTCAGCCTCCTGATTGGCGCCAGTGACGTGTCCTGGCGCGCCCTCTTCGCTCCCGAGCCGGATGAGCGCGCCCTCCAGGTGCTGGTCATCAGCCGGCTGCCGCGCCTGTTCGCCGTCATGCTGGCGGGCACGTCCCTGGGCGTCGCGGGCCTCATCATGCAGATGATTGCCCGCAACCGCTTCGTGGAGCCCACGACGGCGGGCACCGCGGAGTCCGCCAGCCTGGGCCTGCTGACCGCCACCCTGCTGGCGCCGGGCCTTCCGGTGCTCGGGAAGATGATGGTGGCCACCGCCTTCGCCCTCGCGGGGACGGCGCTGTTCCTGCTGGTGCTGCGGCGCATCCCCCTGCGCTCGGCCCTCATCGTCCCGGTGGTGGGCCTGATTCTGGGCGGCATCATCGATTCGGCGACGACCTTCTTCGCCTACCGGTACGACCTGCTTCAGACGGTCAACGCGTGGACCACCGGCGACTTCTCCACCGTGCTTCGCGGCCGTTACGAGCTGCTGTGGGTGACGCTGGGCCTCACCTGCGCCGCCTACACCGCCGCGGACCGCCTCACCGTGGCCGGCATGGGCGAGACGTTCACCACCAACCTGGGGCTGAACTACCCGCGCATCGTCGCGCTGGGGCTGTCCATCGTCGCCCTGGTCACCGCGATGGTGGTCGTCACGGTGGGCATGATTCCGTTCCTGGGCCTGATTGTCCCCAACCTGGTCAGCATGGTCATGGGCGACAACGCGCGCAGGTCCATTCCCTGGGTCGCGGTGAGCGGCGCGGCCTTCGTGCTGCTCTGCGACATCGTGGGCCGCGTGGTGCGCCATCCGTATGAGATTCCCGGAGGCACCATCGCTGGCGTCATCGGCAGCGTGCTCTTCCTGTACCTCCTGCTGAAGCGAGGCGCCCGTGCCGGCTAGCGCCCCGCCCGTCCCCCCCCTGCGGCCCCTGCTCGTGCTGGGCTGCGTGGCCGTGGCCTTCATGGCCCTGTTCATGCTCGTCGACGTGAGCGGCCCGTGGGACTTCGTGCTGCCCTTCCGCGGGAAGAAGATCGCCACCGCGTTGCTGGTGGGCTACGCCGTCGCCGTCTCCACGGTGCTCTTCCAGACGGTGACGGGCAACCGCGTGCTGACGCCCGCCATCATGGGGTTCGACTACCTGTACGTGCTCATCCAGACGTGCCTGGTGTTCTTCCTGGGCTCCACCACCGTGGCGGGGCTGGACCCCCGGTTCCTGTTCGGCGCGGAGGTCATCATCATGGTGGCCTTCTCCGCCGTGCTGCACGGCTGGCTCTTCGGCATGGCCCGGGGCAACGTCCACCTGCTGCTGCTCAGCGGCGTGGTGATGGGCGTGCTGTTCCGGAGCCTGTCGTCGTTCGTCCAGCGCGTCATCGAACCCAACGAGTTCATCTTCCTGCAGGACCGCTTCTTCGCCAGCTTCAACAACCCGGAGCACGACCTGCTGCTGCTCTCCACGGTGCTGACGCTGGGGGTCTCCGTGCTGGGCCTGCGGCTGCTGCGCGCCTGTGACGTCCTGGTGCTGGGCCGGGAGGCCGCCATCAACCTGGGCGTGGACTACCAGCGGACGGTGTCATGGGTGCTGGCGCTGGTGGCCATCCTGGTCGCCGTGTCTACCGCGCTGGTGGGACCCGTGACGTTCCTGGGGTTGCTGGTGGCCCACATCGCCTACGCGGTGATGCGGACGTACCAGCACGTGTTCGTCCTCCCCGCCGCCGCGCTCATCGCCGCCATCGCCCTGGTCGCCGGGCAGTTCATCCTGGAGCGCGTCTTCCGCCTGGACACCAATCCCCGGGTCATCATCGAGTTCGTCGGTGGGGCGGTGTTCATCGCGATGCTCATGAGAAAGGCCACGAGATGATCGAGGCGAAGAACGTCAGCAAGCGCTACGGGGAAACGCTGGTGGTGGATGGCGTCACCCTGAGCCTGCCCGTGGGCGGCATCACCTCCATCATCGGCCCCAACGGCGCGGGCAAGTCGACCCTGCTGTCCATGATGAGCCGGGTGATGCCCATGTCGTCGGGCAACGTCTGGGTGGACGGGCTGGACGTCACCACCACGCCGGGGGACACGCTCGCGAAGCGGCTGGCCATCCTCCGGCAGGACAACCACCTCTCCGCCCGGCTGACGGTGCGTGAGCTGGTGACCTTCGGCCGCTATCCGCACACCCAGGGCCGCCCCACCGTGCAGGACCGCGAACACGTGGAGCGGGCCATCGAGCACATGGGGCTGAGCGCGCTCGCCGACCGCTTCCTGGATGAGATGTCCGGCGGCCAGCGTCAGCGCGCCTTCGTGGCCATGGTGCTCTGCCAGGACACGGACCACGTGCTGCTGGACGAGCCGCTCAACGGCCTGGACCTGAAACACGCGGTGTCCATGATGAAGCGGCTCCGGCACGCCGCGGACACGCTGGGCAAGAGCTTCGTGCTGGTGCTGCACGACATCAACTTCGCCTCCTGCTACTCCGACCACATCGTCGCCATGCGCGACGGCAAGGTCGCGTTCCAGGGCCGCCCGGAGGACATCATGCGCCCCGACGTCCTGCGCGCCATCTACGAGTTGGACATCTCCGTGCAGCAGATTGAAGGCGATTGGATTGCCACCCACTACCGGTGATGGCGCGGCGCACCAGCCTGGAAAGCAAGGGGTTTCCACTAATCACAGACACTTGCACTGCCTTCTCGGGCTGTGCCACATTTCACCGCGCTGGCCATGACGTCAGCAGACAGCAAGACGCCACCACCTCAAACCAGGAGTTCGCCATGAAGAAGGCCCTGTACTCTTTGGCTGTGTTGATGCGGTTTGCTCGCGCGGACAAGCTCTCCGCCCCGTATATCTATTACTAGTCAAAAGCCGTCAGGCATTGTGCCCTGACGGTTGGGTCTCAAGAGCTGGTCGACGTGGGTGGCGCGCATGGTTCGCTCCACCTGCGCCAGCGGCAGTTCCCCCCTCCAGGACCCTTTCATGCCACAGGTGCGCCTTCCGCCGGGGCCCCAGGGCCACTTCATTGCTGGCAACCTGGTGGAGTTCTCCGAGGACCCGCTGGGGTTCCTCACCCGCTGCGCCAGGGAGTACGGCGACGTGGTGCGCCTGGGGAAGCGCAACTTCCTCCTCAATCACCCCGACCTGATTGAACGCGTCCTCGTCA
The DNA here is from genome assembly GCF_013116825.1 of Myxococcus xanthus. Taxonomy (GTDB): domain Bacteria; phylum Myxococcota; class Myxococcia; order Myxococcales; family Myxococcaceae; genus Myxococcus; species Myxococcus xanthus_B. Next base: position 54,157 of record NZ_JABFNS010000029.1, on the reverse strand, counting down.
ACGGCGACGGCAACTTCGTGAAGCTCGCCGGAGTGGGCCAGGGCAAGCGTCACAAGGGCGGCTTTCCCGAAGCGATGATGAACAGCGAGGGTGAGGACTGGCTGCGCAAGCGGCGACTCGTCCAGCCCGCGTTCCATCGCAAGCACGTGGCCGCGTGTGGTGACACCGTGGTCGCCCTCACCGAGACGATGCTCCAGACGTGGCGCCCGGGCGACGCGCGCGACGTGCACGCGGACGTGTCCGCGCTGGCGCTCGACATCGTCAGCCGCTTCCTCTTCCACACGCCCATCGACGATGAGGCCCACCACGTGGCCGCCGCCGTGGACGCCGTCATGCGGCACACCGACAGCCCCCTGCGTCCGCCCATCTGGGTGCCCACGCCCACCAACCTCCGCCTGCGCCGCGCCCTGGGCCGGCTCAACACGCTGCTCGCGACGCTCGTGCGCCGCTATCGGGAGCAACCGGAGTCGCGCACGGACCTGCTCGCCCTGCTGCTGTCCGCTCCGGTGCCCCTCTCCGAGGCCCAGCTGCGCGATGAGCTGGCGACGATGATCATGTCCGGGCACGAGACGACGGCGGACGCGCTGGTGTGGGCCTGGTACCTGCTGGCCCAGCACCCGGAGGCCGAGGCCCGGCTGGTGGAGGAGCTGGAGACGGTGCTCGGGGGCCGGCTCCCTGGCGCCGACGACCTTCCGCGCCTGCGCTACACGGAGGCGGTGGTGAAGGAGGCCATGCGCCTGTACTCACCGGCGTGGATTACCAGCCGGGAGGCGCTGCGCGACTGTGAGCTCGGTGGGTTCCACGTCCCGGCGGGGACGATGCTGGCGGTGAGCCAGTGGGTCACCCACCGCGACGCGCGCTACTTCGACGCCCCCGAGTCCTTCCGTCCCGAGCGCTGGCTGTCCGAGGACGCCCAACGCATGCACCGGTACGTCTACTTCCCGTTCGGCGGCGGCCCCCGGTTCTGCATCGGCTCGGCGCTGGCGATGATTGAGACGGTGCTCATCACCGCGTGCGTGGCACGGCGGTTCCGACTGGAGCTGGCACCGGGCTGCGTGGTGCGGCCCCGGCCGGCGCTCGCGCTCCAGCCGCTCGGAGTCCGCCTGATTCCGCGGCATCGCTCTCACAAAACCCAGGAAGGCGAGGTGCGGCATGCGGCGGGAGCATGAAGGGGCAGCGGTCCGGCGCGAGTTCTTCCGCTCGGCATACCTGCTGGGCGCGCCCTGGGACATTGGACGGCCCCAACGGGCCTTCGTCCAGTTGTGGGAGGCCGGCGCGATTTCCGGCGAGGTGCTCGACGTGGGCTGCGGCTTCGCGGAGAACGCCCTCTTCCTGGCGGCCAAGGGCCTGCCGGTGTGCGGCGTGGACATGATAGAGTCGGCCATCCAGCGGGCACGCGAGACGGCCTGTCTGCGCGGGCTCGACGTGGACCTGCGCGTGGGCAACGCCCTGGAGCTGGCCACGCTGGGCCGGCGCTTCGACACCATCCTTGATTCGGCCCTGCTCCATGTCTTCGAGCCTGGAGACCGGCCCGCGTTCGCCGCCAGCCTCGCGAGCGTGCTCCGGCCCGGCGGGCACTACCATGCGCTGTACTTCCGCGACGGACCGCGCGCCGTTCCACCGGAGGCCCTGAGCGCGGCCTTCGGGGAAGGCTGGCGCGTGAAGTCCATCCAGGAGGCGCACTACGAGCAGACCGACCCGGAGGGCGCGCGGGCCTGGCTCGCCACCATCGAACGGGTGCCTCCTTCGTCATCGACGGAGGACTGACCCAGGCGCTGGAGCGACCACCGAGAAGCCAGCGAGGGCGCCTTCACTCCGCCAGCAGCTCGCGGAGCCGCGCTTCCAGGAAACGCCGCTCGGGCGCGGTGCGGACCGTTGCCAGTGCCCGCCGGTAGGCACTCACGGCCTCGTCCTTGCGCCCCAGACGCCGGAGCAGGTCCGCGCGCGCGGCCGGCAGCAGGTGGTAGTCCGCCAGCCGTCCGGAGGCCTCCAGGTCATCCACCAGGGACAATCCGTGCTCGGGGCCGCGGGCCATCGCCACGGCGGCGGCATGGTTGAGCGCCACCACGGGCCCCGGCGTCAGCACCACCAGCCGCGCATACAGCGCGGCAATCTGCGCCCAGTCGGTGTCCTCGGCGCGCGGAGCCTGGGCATGCAGCGCCGCGATGGCCGCCTGCACCGTGTACGGCCCCCGAGCGCCCATGGCGAGCGCGGCCTCCAGCTCCGCCAGTCCTTCGTCCCGCTGCGCGCCATCCCAGAGCGAACGGTCCTGCCGGTCCAGCAGCACCAGCCCGCCATCCGCCGCCACGCGTGCCCGGCGGCGGGAGTGGTGCAGCAGCATCAACGCCCGCAGGGACGCCACCTCCGCATCGCCTGGAAGCAGCGAGCGCGCCAGCCGGGCCAGGCGCAGGGCCTCTTCGCAAAGGTCCACTCGCAGCAACGCCGGCCCGTCCGTGGCCGCGTAGCCCTCCGAGAAGACGAGGTAGAGCGTGTGCAGAACGCCCTCGGTGCGCTCCGCCAGCGCCTCGGGCTCCGGGATGACGTAGGGAATGCGCGCGGTGCGTATCTTCCGCTGCGCGCGCACCAGCCGCTGGGCCAGCGTGGCGGGCGACACGAGGAACGCGCGGGCGATCTCCTCCGTCGTCAGCCCACACAGGCAACGAAGCGCGAGCGCCACCTGTGCCTCGGGTGACAAGGCGGGGTGACAGCAGGTGAAGAGCAGCCGCAGCGAGTCGTCCGGAAACGTCTGCCATTCGGCGCCGTCCACCGATGGCGCCGCCGCCTCCAACGCGCCCACGCGCGCCTCCAGGCGAGCGGACCGCCGCATGAGGTCCACCGCCTTGTTGCGCGCGACACGCATCAGCCAACCGGCTGGCTCCCGCGGAACACCCTCGCGCGGCCACTGATTCAAGGCAGCGGCGAAGGCGTCCTGCACCACCTCCTCCGCCGCGCCGAAGTCGCCGTCCAGCACGCGGATGAGCGTGGCCACGATGCGCCCGTAATCCTCACGGTGCGCCCGCTCGAGAATGGAGGGGGTGTCCATCATGCCGCGCGGGCCCCGGCGTCAGTCCTGGGGCATGGTGAATTCCCGCACCGGCCGAACCTCGATGGAGCCGCTGCGCGCGCTGGGAATGCGAGACGCGATGCCAATCGCCTCGTCGAGGTCCCTGGCCTCCACGAGAAAGAAACCGCCCAGTTGCTCCCGCGTCTCCGCGAATGGGCCATCGGTCGTCAGTCGCTTGCCGTCGCGGATGCGCACCGTAGTGGCCGCCGCCGTGGGCTCCAGCTCCTCGCCCGAAATGAAGTGCCCGCTCTGCCGGATGGCCTGCTCGAAGGTACCGTACTCCCCCATCACGCGCTGGACGTCCGCCTCCGACAGCGCCTCGGCGGCCTTCTCGTTCTCGTAGATCATCAGCAGGTACTTCATGGGTCCGTGCCTCACGGGTGAGCGGGAGAAGAGCCTCCCTGCTTCCGTGGTCGAACGGAATCCCCGCGAATCGACCGCCCTTTCGCGGGGGATTTCTTGGGGGATTTCTTTTCGATGCCCCCGGTGCCCACCGTCGATGCGGGCCGGTTCACCCCGGGTGAAGGCGGGGCCATGGCGCCGCGTCTCGGAGAATCAGCCCAACGGGCGTCCCGCCAATTGTCGGGGCCCTGAGTTAGAACAGACCCCATCACTTCCAGTGAGACTCAAGCCCGGGTTCAGAATTCGCGTGGACCTGTGTGTCCGTTTTCCCGGTGCCGGGGTCTTCTTCTCGCTTTTCGTTTCAATTCCGAGAATCCGCTCCGAGGGTCCACCATGGCTAAGTTTCACTCCGTTGCGCTTCTGGCAGGCATCTCCATCCTTGGCTCCGCGTGCGGCGCCCCTGAGTCCGAGACGCAGGAGACGCAGCAGGTCTCGTTCGAGGAGTTCCGCGCCGGTGCGTATCAGGAGCCCGAGTCCGGTGGGTTCGTCGTCGACGGTGACATCTTCCTGCCGACGGAGTCGGAGCTGCGCGAGTTCTACGAGCAGTCCGTCAGCGGCATTGGCACCCAGCAGGGTGCGCTGGCCGTGTATTACAGCGGCGGACGCGACATCAAGTGGAGCGCCAGCCAGGCGCTCAACCTCACGTACTGCGTGAGCACCAAGTTCGGGAGCAACTACACGCGCGTGGTCAACGCGATGAAGAGCGCCGCGGCGGAGTGGGAGGCGGCCGGCAACATCAAGTTCGTGCACGTCAGCGCTGAAGACTCGAAGTGCACCAACCGCAACAACAACGTCGTGTTCGACGTGAACCAGACCAACACGACCCAGTACCTGGCGCGCGCCTTCTTCCCCAACAGCGCCCGCCGCAGCGCCAACGTCCTCATCTCGACCACGTCCTTCCAGAACATCGCCCCCTGGACGCTGGAGGGCGTGCTCCGCCACGAGCTGGGTCACGTGCTGGGCTTCCGCCACGAGCACACCCGCCTCACCACCACCGGCTGCTACGAGGACAACGCCTGGCGCGCGCTGACGCCGTATGACTCCAGCTCCGTCATGCACTACCCGCAGTGCAGCGGCACCCAGACGGGTGACCTGGTGCTGACCAGCGACGACCGCAGCGGCGCCCGCGCGCTGTACCCGTAAGCCCTACGGTCTTCCGTCGGCCCCAAGGGCCACCGCCTTCATGGCGGTGGCCCTTTTTCGTTTCACCACCGCCGCCTCGACACGCGCCCGGGTTGGCTGCCCGACACCTGGCGTGGGGACCACCACGAACCCCTGGCCCCCATGCGCCGCGGAGGCCCTGAATGCACGGCACCCGCGGGACGGTGAACGGCCGGGCCGTCCTCGGTGGAGGGAGTCTGCCTCCGGCCATCGAGGAGTCGCCATGAAGTACACGCAATTGGGCCGCTCGGGGCTCTCCGTCAGCCGGCTGTGCCTGGGCACCATGAACTTCGGTTGGACGGCCGAGGAGCCGGAGTCCCACGCCATCATGGATTCCGCGCTCGGCCACGGCATCAACTTCTTCGACACCGCCAACGTCTACGGCTTCGGGGAGAACAAGGGCCGCACCGAGGAGGTCATCGGCAACTGGTTCGCCAAGGGCGACCGGCGGCGCGAGCGCACCGTGCTCGCGACCAAGCTCTACGCGCCCATGGGTGACTGGCCCAACGAGGGCAAGCTGTCCGCGCTCAACATCCGCCGCGCGCTGGATGCCAGCCTGAAGCGGCTGCGCACGGACTACGTCGACCTCTATCAGTTCCACCACATCGACCGCGCCACGCCCTGGGAGGAGATCTGGCAGGCCATGGAGGTGGCCGTGGCGCAGGGAAAGGTGCTCTACGTCGGCAGCAGCAACTTCGCGGGCTGGCACATCGCCCAGGCCCAGGCCGTGGCGGCACGGCGCAACTTCACCGGGCTGGTCAGCGAGCAGTCGCTCTACAACCTGATGGCGCGCACCGTGGAGCTGGAGGTGATTCCGTCCGCGCAGTTCCACGGCGTGGGCATCCTCCCCTGGTCTCCCCTCCAGGGCGGACTGCTGGGCGGCGTGCTCCGCAAGGAGCGCGAAGGCAAGCGCCGCCTGGAAGGACGCGCCAAGGAAGCCCTCCAGAAGCACCGCGAGCGCATCGAGCGCTATGAGGCGTTCGCCGACGAGCTCGGACATGAGCCCGGCGACATCGCGCTGGCGTGGCTGCTGCACCAGCCCGCCGTCACCGCGCCCATCATCGGGCCGCGAACGTCCGCCCAGCTCGAGGCCGCCGTCCGCGCGGCCGGTGTCACACTTGATGCGAAAACACTGTCACGCCTGGATGACATCTTCCCGGGCCACAGGCCCGCACCGGAGGACTATGCCTGGTGACGCACCGGGCGAGACATAAAAGGCTACAAATCCCTCTCAAACGGTCGAAAAAGACACCCATCCATCACAAGGCGAGACCATTGACGACAGGAAATTCCTCTCATATTCCCTGCCACGGTATCCCCCAACAAGAGAGAGGCTCTCATGAAGTCGATGGCTGGAATCTTCGTCATGGCGCTGGTGATGCTGACCTCCTGTGGGCCCGTGCCCACCGAGGAGCAGGCGCAGGGAGGTAACGACGTCACCGCCGAGGACCACTTCCGCACGCAGGAGGCCGCGCTGACCGGTGACTGTTCGGTGCGGATCGAGTGCCAGGGTGGGGATATCAAGGAGTGCAGTGGCACGGGCTTCGCCTGTTCGGCCAACAGCGCCAACGGCGGCACCGTGACTTGCAACGGCAACTCCCAGACCTGCGGGCCCATCATCCTGGAGCCCACCTGCAGCTGCCGGGCGGATGGCTGCTGCAATCAGCTGTGCGCCCTCACCGACCCGGATTGCCGCTTCGTCCCCGAAGAGCCGAAGTAGACATGGACCTCCGGGTGCGGTCCTCCAAGGGCCGCCCCCGGATGCACCGCGAGAGCGCCGGCAACCGCGCTACTCAAAGCCCGGGCGCGTGACGTACTCGGCGTGGGCGCGCTCGTAGGCTGCCCAGAAGTCCGGCGAGCGCTGTCCATTCAGCCGGTCGACCAGGAGGTCGAGGTGCGTATGCCAGCCGCCCGCCACGCTGCGCAGGGAGTCCCGGCCATCGAGTCGCACGTGGGTGACGGTCAGCAGGACGCCACCCTCGCGCTCGGTCAGCTCGAAGCGGACCTCTGACGGGTCCCCGTGGTTCTCCGCCCACGTATAGGCAAACAGGCGCGGCGGCTCGCACGCCGTCACGCGCCCCGCGTTGACGTGGCCCTGTGCCATGTCCTCGTGGCGCGGCGGTGGGGCGCCGCCTTCCTCTGACAGTTCGGCGTGGCGGAACAACAGCTCCACCTTGCCACCGACCTTCGTCTCCGTGGGGCCACCCGCGAGCCACAGCCGGCGCTTCTCCGGCTCGGTGAGATAGGCCCACACGCGCTCGATGGGGCCGGGCAGCAGGCGTTCGATTCGGACGGTGTCGGAGGACAACAGGCGGGCGTGCGAGTCTCGTTTCATGGCGCCTTCGGTCATGCGTGGGGGTGGGGGAACCGCGGCGTCAGACGAGGTGCCGCGCGTCCTCGGGGACATGGTCCGGAACGAGCGCGAGCGCGATGCCGTGCTCCAGCCAGGCCTTGGCCCCGGCGAGGAGCAGGTTGAAGCCTCCCGTGCTGTCCAGCGCTCGCGCCACGACGGCCTTGTCGTCCCCCCGGAAGCCGGACTCGACGACGCGGACATACGTGCGGTCCGGCGACAGCGCCGTGAAGGTCCACTCCACGAAGGTCATCGCCCCCGGGTCGCCCCACTCGATGCGCAGGCGGGCGCCGGGCTCGAAGTCCAGCACGTTCACGGTGGCCGACACGCCGTAGGTGTCCCAGAACCACTGCGCCGTGCCGCCGGGCTGGAGCCGCGCGCTCCCCCGGCTGAACCAGAACTTCGTGGTGATTGCGGGGTCCACGAAGGCCGCGAAGACGTCCGCCACGGGACGGCGAATCATCATCATCGCCGTGGCAACCGGCGCACCCTGGTCATTCCCTGTCGACGCCATGACGCACTCCCAATATTCATCCAGTTGGTTGAGTATCTCTGCGACCACCGCTCGATTGTCAACCGAATGGTGAAATTTCCACCGCGCCCGGGACGGCGCCCCCCCCAGGCGCCTTCAACCGATGACGCGGAAGGCCGGCGGATCGATGCGCGTGGCGCGGCACTGGGGGCAGGCACCGGGCCGCGTGAAGCGCCTGCGGTCCTTGAAGGTGAAGCCACACGCCAGACATGAGGCGGGCAACACCTCCAGGCGGGCGCCCTGGACCTTGAGGGATTTCTCCAGGTGCTCCAGGTGTCCGGCCACGTCCTTCTCGGAGATGCCCACCAGGGCGGAGAGGTCCTTCGCGGTGAGGCCGCTCTCCGGGGCGGACGTCAGCGCCGCCTCCAGCGCGCCGCGCACGGTGCTGCCGCGCGCTGGAGGAACAGGGGCACTCACGCGCCAATCGCCCCCGGGTCCGTCGCCAGCTCGCCGCCCAGGTGCATGCCCGTCTGGCACCGGTAGTCCGTCACCAGCGACGCGAGCACGGTCGTCACGCCCACCGCCACGTGGATGGCCGCGGCCAGCGGGCTGCGCTTCGCATAGCCCAGCACGAAGGGCGAGAGGATGGACGCGGCGCCAAAGGCATAGTCGGCGATTTCATGCGCTTCGATGGGGATGAGCTTGGTCAAGCTGATGCGGTAGTCCGTCAACAATGACACACCGAGGATGGTGGACCCCAGGGCAATGCCCGCGGACTTCGCCACGGCGTCTCCGGACAACACCCCCGCCACCACCGAGGCCGTCCCGCCCTTGTAGTCCATGAGCGAGTGCAGGTCCTGGGGCACCCACCGGCGCAACGGCAGCCGTCCCAGGAGCGGACGGGAGATGATGCCAGCGGCGGCGCTCCGGTCCATGGCGCGGCGCACGCCCCGCCGGAAGCGCCCTTCCGGAGGCACCGGGGGCCGCGGGACGAGTCTGGGGGTGGACGGGCTCAGGGTCTGCGGTTCAGCCATGTGGCGCTCCTTCCAGTCTTGCCGTCGTGAAGTCGCCACTACGGTAGGCACGCGGCCCGTGACGCATGGCGATGCGCGCCTCGCCTGCCCGGGCACCGAGGGTAGGAAGCCTGTCCACCCGCGAATTCCTGGCTGCTGGGGGACCAGGGGGGCTTCCACTCGGTGGCCCGCCCCGGGCAGACTATGGCTCGCAGCACGGCCCTTCAGTTTCTGAGAGGGCGATATCCGCGGCCATCTCAGCCGCTTTGGAACGAAAGAACGCGATTCATGGCAACCGGTACCGTCAAGTGGTTCAACGATGCGAAGGGTTTTGGGTTCATCGTGCAGGACGGCGGCGGTGAGGACGTGTTCGTCCATCACAGCGCCATCAACATGGATGGCTTCCGCACCCTGCAGGAAGGCCAGAAGGTGGAGTTCGAAGTAGGCCGGGGCCCCAAGGGTCTGCAGGCGCAGAACGTTCGCGCGGCCTGAACGGCGGTCCGGCGAAGCCATGGAAGCCCGGTCTCGCGGATGGCGAGTCCGGGCTTTCTCTTTGCGGGCGCCCCCTGAGAGGCTGCGCGGCCCATGCGCCTGCCCCGTCTCCCGCGTGTCATCGGCTTCGACGACGGCCCCTTCGCGCGCCGCCCCGGCGCCGCCGTGCCCCTGGCGGGCGTGGTGTGTGGAGGCACGCGCTTCGAAGGGCTCGTCTGGGGGCGGGTGCGCCGCGACGGCTGGAACGCCACGCGGGAGGTGTGCCGGCTGCTGGAAGGCGGGAAGTTCCTCCCCCAGCTCCACCTGGTGCTGCTGGATGGCATTGCGTTCGGCGGCTTCAACGTCGTGGACCTGCCCCTGCTGGCCAGCCGGCTGAAGCGGCCGTGCGTGGCGGTGATGCGACGGCCACCGGACCTGGATGCGGTGGAGCGCGCGCTGCGGCGTCTGCCTCGCGCGGACGCGCGCTGGGCGAAGCTGAAGCGCGCGGGGCCCATCCACCAACTGGGAGGCTTCACCTTCCAGGCGCAGGGCGCGGAGCCCGCCTGGGTGGCGGAGGCGCTGGCGCGCGTGACGGACCGCGGCCTCGTCCCCGAGGCCCTGCGGCTGGCGCACCTCATCGGCTCCGCCGTGGTCACCGGCCAGAGCAGCCAGCGCGCCTGAGCCTTTCCCAGACGGGCTTCACCTCCTGGCGGAGGATTGCGCCGCCACCACCTGCGGGGGCCAGCACGCGGAAACTTTCACCGGCGTCAGACAATCCAGACACGCTTGCACACCCTTCCAGCCATGAGCCTGCCCTGGAGGGCCGCATGGAACCCCGTTTGTTTTCATGTTAATCTTTGCCTCGCGAGGAGGGCGCACGCATGTTCGAAGTCATCAATGACAAGAATCGCCGTACCGTCACCGTGCGGTTGAGTGGGTTCGTCAGGCCGAACGAGATGCGGGACTTCGCGAGCCGGTATCGCCACGAAACAGACTCCTACGGAGGAGGACGACACCTGGTGCTCGCGGACATGCGCGGGCTCAGGACCCTGGAGCCGGAGTCCGCCAGCCTCTTCGGAGAGGTGGTGGCCTACGGCCGGCAGATGGGCTGCGTCATGTGCGCGCACGTCTCGGATTCCACCATCGCCCGGCTGCAGACGGCGCGGGTGGCGTCGGCGGCGGCGGCGGACAACGACATCACGGTGGACTGCGTGTCGCTGGAGGAAGCGCACTCGCAGCTGGCCAAGGCGCGCTCGCGCTACTTCCTGGGCGCGTCTCCGGACGACGCGGTGGAGCACGCCGCGCGCTGAGACACACCTCCAGGCTGGAGCAGGGCGGCTCCTGCCCATGGAATCCCGGCAGGCTCAGTCCTCGTGGCCGTTGCGCCACGTGAGCCGGTAGGTGACGCCTTCGTCGGTGAAGGCGCGCACCTGCACCTCGGCATGCGGCGCTCCCACGGCGCGCAGGCCCGCGCGTAGCGCGCCTTGCGTGAAGTAGCGGATGGCCCCGGCCTCGTTCATCCACAGGTCCACTTCGGTGGGGGACACGTCGTCCAGGCGTGTCTCCGTGTAGTTGTTCCCGGAGCGGAACATCTGCCGGGCCCGGCTCACGCACCGGCGGGGGCCCAGGAGTTGAATCACACCGAAGGCCGCGCGGCCCAGCACCGTCTCCCGGTAGCCGTCCACCAGGCGCTCACCCAGCAGCGCGTAGCCCACGTCGTCGGGTACGTCCGGGTGCAGCTCGCGCGCGGCCACGCGCACGGCGAAACACCATGTTTCAAAGGCGTAGGCGGGCTGCAGCTTGCGCTCCAGGTCCACCCCCACCTCCCGCAGCCGCTCGCGGAGCACGGGGGTGACGCGGGCCCCCAGTCCTCGCACGAAGAGACCCTCCAAGGTGTGCTCGAAGACGAGCTTCTCCGGCATGTTCAGCAGTGTACCCTTCCTCCGCTAGGATGTGCGGCGAGGGGGTAGGAATTCCATGGGTCTGCAACGAGAGCTCGCCATCCTGGCCATGAAGGCCACGCCGCTGCCAGGGAAGAAGAACTTCCTGGCGGAGGCCGGTATCGCCACACCGGTGCCCGCCATCCGCGGGTCGATTGGCGCGGTGGCGCATGAGCCCTTCATGGCCTTCGACACCAAGCGGCTGATGGACCTGCTGGTGGCCTTCACCATCGGGGACTTCCCGGAGCGGGCCGGCTGCTCCAACTACTTCAACCCGCACAGCCCCTGGTACAACGTCTTCTACGGCGCCTACGGCATCCGCTCGTACAAGCGGGATGGCAGCCCGTGGGGATTCACCCGCGACGGCCGCCCGGACCTGGACGAGATGCTGGAGATTCCGCGGCTCGACTACAACTTCCTCACGGCCGGGGAGCTGGGCTGCCCCGCGTCGAAGATGTGCTTCGAGGTGCTGGACGTGCGCCAGGGCCGTGAAGGCCCGTGGCACATGGCGGAGGTGGGCTGCATCATCCCCAGCGGACTGCACCGGGTGCAGGACGCGCAGGCGCCGGACCTCACGTACTACGCCGTGTTCGGCGTGCCAGAGGAGGACTACCTCGTGGGCGGCCGGGAGAGCTACGAGCCGGTCCGCATGCGCGGGCGCATGTACTTCCGCCCGGTGGCCGAACGCCTCACGCTCGTCTGGGGTGGACTCTGCCCGGACACGCCCGACGGCCAGCGGCTGATGGGCGCCATCGTGGATGCGATGGCGCCGCTGTACGCGGGGGGATGAACGCCCCCCCCCGGGCCCGTGGACCTCAGGCCGCCTGACCGGGCTTGGGCTCCACCGGGCGCGGCGGCGCGGCGGCGGCGTCGCGCGGGCGGCGGCGCTTGAAGCCCAGGCGCTCCATGCCGGCGAACACCACCGGCACCACCAGCAGCGTGAGGAAGGTGGAGGTGATGACGCCACCAATCACGGAGATGGCCATGGGTGCGCGGAACTCCGAACCCGTGCCCGTGCCCACCGCCGTGGGCACCATGGCGATGGCCATGGCCGCGCTCGTCATCAGGATGGGCCGCAGCCGGCGCGGGCCCGCCTTGAGCAGCGCCTCGTCCACCGTGTCGCCTTCCCGCAGGTTCTGAAGCGCGCCGTCGATGAGCAGAATCGCGTTCTTCGTCACCAGGCCCATCAGCAGGATGATGCCAATCATGGCGCCCATGGACAGGTGGAAGCCTGTCACCACCAGCCCCAGCAGCGCGCCCACCAGGGCCAGCGGCAGCGACACCATGATGGTCAGCGGGTGCTTGTAGGACTCGAACTGGCTGGCGAGCACCATGTAGATGAACACGAAGGCCAGGCCGAACGCCGCGCCGAAGGCGTCGTTCTGCTCGTCCAGGTTCTTCATCTGCCCGTCGTAGATGAGCGCGTAGCCCGGCGGCAGCGGATGGGCCGCCACGCGCGCCTTCAGCTCCCGGGCGATGTCGCCCAGCGCCGCGCCCGGCCCCAGCTGCGAGTACACCGCGATTTGCCGCTCGCGGTTCTCATGCTCGATGAGGCTGGGGCCATTCTTCATCTCCACCCGGGCCACGTCCGTCAGCGGGCGCAGGCCGCTGGGCGTGTACACCTCCAGTTGGCGCACGCGCTCCGGCGTGGCGCGGTCCTTCTCCGACAGGCGCACGCGGATGTCCGTCTCGGTGATGCCCTCGCGGAGCTTCGCCACCACGTCACCGCCAATGGCCAGCCGCAGCTGCGTGGCCAGCGCGCCCGCGTGCAGGTCCACGTCGCTGGCGCGCGCCCGGTCGATGAGCACCTGCATCTCCGGCTTGGGCGGGTTGGACTCCACGCGCACGTCCGCGGTGCCCGGCAGCTCGCGGAGGATGCCCGCGACGCGCTCGGCCTCCTCGTTGACGCGGTCCAGGTCCGGCCCGGTGATGCGCACCATGATGGGGTAGTAGTCGCCCATGCCCTCCAGGATGGGCGGGTCGCTCAGGTTCACCCGCGTGCCCACCAGCCCCGGCTCCAGCAGCGCGCGCGCGTCCTCCTTCAGCACCTGGATGCCCTTGGTGCGCGCGTCCTTGCCCACCGTCAGCACGCGCATGCGGGACTTGTTCACATCGCCGTCCTTGCCGACGATGGAGTAGACGTCCGTCACCTCCGGGAGCTGGCGCAGCAGCGCCTCCGCGTCGGCGGTGCGGGCCTCCGTCTCCCGGATGCTGGCCGAGTCCGGCAGCGTCAGGTCCACGAAGAACTGCGAGCGGTCCTCCGCGGGCATGAACTCCATGCCCAGGCGGCTGGCGCCTCCGAAGGACACCACCAGCAGCACCAGCGTGAGGCCCATCGTCGTCCACTTGTGCGCCAGCACCCAGCGGAGGATGGACTCGTAGACGCGCTCGGTGCCGTCCAGGAAGCGGCGCAGCGCCGCGGCCACCGCGTTCTCCTGGCGGACCTCCCCCGGCACGCGCCGCTTCGCCAGCCGCGCCGACATCATCGGGTCCAGCGTGAAGGAGATGAACAGGGAAATCAGCACCGCCACGGAGATGGTGATGCCGAACTGCCGGAAGAACTGGCCGACGATGCCGGGCATGAAGGCCACCGGCACGAACACCGCCACCAGCGACAGCGTGGTGGCGAGCACCGCCAGGCCCACGTCCTGGGTGCCGTTGGACGCGGCGCTCACCGGGTCTTCACCCTTCTCCAGCCGGTGGGTAATCGCCTCGCGCACCACCACCGCGTCGTCGATGAGCAGACCGATGGCCAGCGACAGGCCCAGCAGCGTCATCTGGTTGAGCGTGTAGTCCAGCACGTACATCACGAAGAAGGTGCCCAGCACGGAGGTGGGCAGCGCCAGCGCCGAGATGAAGGTGCCGCGCACGTCCAGCAGGAAGATGAGGATGATGAGCACCGCCATCGCGCCACCGAAGATGAGCGCCACCCAGACCTCGTGCGCGTTCTCCTGGATGATGTCCGACTGGTTGATGAGCAGCGTGGCCTGGAAGCCATGCCCCACCACCGAGCCCATCTGCGCCATCACCTGCCGCACCGCCTCGCTCACCGCGACGGTGTTGGAGCCCGGCTGCTTGACGATTTCCAGGATGACGGCGTCCTGCCCGTTGAGGCGCGCCAGGGTGCGCCGCTCCGCCACGCCGTCCGTCACGCTGGCGATTTCGCCCAGCCGCACCTGCGCGCCCGTCGCGCTGCGCGCCACCGGCAGGTCGCGGATTTCATCCACGTTCTGGAACTGCCCCAGCGAGCGCACCGTCATCTCGGAGGCGCCCAGTTGGAGCCGGCCCGCGGGCAGGTCCAGGTTCTCCGCCGCCACGCGCTGGGCGATGCCCAGCGGGGACACGCCCGCCGCGCGCGCCTTGTCCAAATCGATGTCGATTTGCACCTCGCGCGTGTCTCCTCCCGTGACGCGCACCTCGGCGGCGCCTTCCAGCTGCGCGAGCGCGGGCTTCACGCGGTCGTCGATGAGCCGGCGCAGCTCCTGCGAGGGCAGCTCCGCCGAGACGGCGTAGGTGAGGATGGGCGTGGCCCCCAGGTCCACGCGGCCGATGACGGGCGCGTCCGCGTCCTGGGGCAGGCGGCTGACGATGCCGGCGACCTTGTCGCGCACGTCTTGCACCGCGCGGTCCAGCGGGGCGGTCATCTTGAACTGCACCACCACGATGCCCACGTTCTCCCGGCTGTAGGAGTGAATCTTGTCCACGCCGCTGATGCCGGCGACGGCGTCTTCGATGGGCTTGACGACCTGCGTTTCGATTTCGCCCGGCCCCGCGCCCTTGTAGACGGTGTTGATGACCACCACCGGGAAGGACACGTCCGGATAGAGGTCGGTGCCCAGGCGGCCCAGGCCCATGAGGCCGAGCACGACGAGGCACAGTGACAACATCGCGGTGAAGACGGGCCTGCGGATGGAGACGTCGCTGAGCAGCATGGGGAGGGCTCCCTACTTCACGGAGACGCGGGCGCCCTGCGACAGGCCCGGAGTGGGGTGGTCAACGACGGCGTCGAGCGGCGAGGACGCCAGCACCACCACCTCGCCCTGCTCGCGCCGCTCCAACACCCGCACGTCCACGCGGCGCACCTGACCGGACACCACCACCCAGACATGGTCCCCGTTGAGGGCCGACAACGCGGTGCCCGGCAGCACCTGGGCGTCCTGCGCCTGCCCCAGTGAGAGGACCGCCCGCGCCAGCGTGTGCGCCACGAAGCGGCCATCCGCGTTGGGGACGGCCAGCTCCACCGGGATGCGGCGCGTGGCGGGGTCCGCGGAGGGGAGGATGGTGCGCACCACCGCCTCGTCCGAGGACACGCGCGCTCCCACCGACTCCACGCGCACCTTGGCGCCGGGCTCCAGCTGCGAGCGCAGGGCCTCCGACACCGTCGTCTTCAAGAGCAGCGTGTCCAGGCGCTCCAGGTTGAACAGCGGCGTGCCCGGCGCCACCGTCGCGCCCGTCTGCTCCGGTGCGTCGATGATGGTGCCGTCGAAGGGCGCCCGCAGCTCGTGCCGGCGACGGGACGCGCGCGCCTGGGCCAGCTGCGCCTTGGCGGCCATCCACTGCGCCTGCGCCTGCGCCGCATTAGCGCTGGCGGTGCGGTGGGCCACCTCGCTCACCCCGCCCTGCTGCTGGAGCTTCTCGTTGCGGGCGGCCACGTCGGCGGCCATGGTGGAGGCGGCCTCCGCGGCGGCCACCGCGGCCTCGGCCTGGGCCACCTGCGCGTCGGCGATCTCCGGGTCCAACTGCGCCAGCACCTCGCCCTTCTTCACCCCCTGCCCCTTCTTCACCCGGACGACCGACAGGCGGCCTCCCACCTCGAAGCCCACCATCAATCCCTGCGCGGGAAACAGCGTCCCCGTCACCGACTCGCTCGGCGCGGCCCGCACCGTCCGCGCGGAGACGACCTTCACCGTGGGCACCACCTCCTGCGCCGAACCCTTGGCGGGCGGCGACGACGAGGCATCCGCCTTCTGGCATGCGGTCAGCGACAGCACGGCGATGGCCATGCCCGCCGCGGCGAACACGCGGACAGCGGACGGCTTCAGGTTGGGTTTCACGAGCGTTTCCTCGGGGTCTTTCGGGGTTTCTCGGCGGCGGCCCGGGGCCGGCGCGCAACACGCTTGGACGGGGCGGGCGACGCCGGACGGGTGCCCTCCTGGCACAGCCGCTGGAGCGTGTTCGCCCACGCGTTCAGGTCCGGCTTCTCATCCAGCCGCGCCATCTGCGTGGAGAGCAGCAGGAAGGACCCGACGATGATGGAGGCGAAGATTCGCGCGTCCAACTCCGGGTCCATGGCGCCAGCCTCCTGCAGCCGCCGGAAGTCGTGGGAGATGCGCTCCACCTGGGCATCCGTCACGCGCCACAGCAGGGATTCGAACTCCGTCCCCTGGCTGCCGCTGGTGAGGACCAGGGACACGTCCCGGAACTCCCACACCCAATCCAGGGCCTCCAGGTCGTGCTCTTTCTCCAGTTGGAGGAACCGCAGGTAGCGCTCGCTGCGCTCGATGCGGTCCTGCGCGCCCGGGATGCCGTGCGTCTGGAAGAAGCCCTCCATGCGCGCCATGCGCCGCCCGTTCATCTCCATCAGCCCGGACTCGAACGCGCCCACCACCTCCCCGAACAGCGCCTCCTTGGACGGAAAGTGCAGGTAGAAGGCGCCCTTGGACAGCCCGCACGCGGCGGTGATGTCCTCGATGCGCGCGCCCTTCAGCCCCCGGCGGGCGAACTCCCGCCGGGCCGCGGACACCAGCGCACTGCGAGCGTGAGGGTCGGCGGGACGGGC
The DNA here is from genome assembly GCF_013116825.1 of Myxococcus xanthus. Taxonomy (GTDB): domain Bacteria; phylum Myxococcota; class Myxococcia; order Myxococcales; family Myxococcaceae; genus Myxococcus; species Myxococcus xanthus_B. The sequence goes on along the minus strand of NZ_JABFNS010000029.1, from coordinate 37,505 downwards.
CATGCTGGCCGGATTCCTAACCCGCCGGTCATTAACCGCGCAAGGTTTCTGAACGCCGGGTCAGTCACCCAAGGACTGCGACTGTGGGTGCGTTCCGCCGCTCAGGTCCGCGTCAGCGCGGTGCACAGCGGGCACGCGGCGGGCGCGTGGGGGGCATCGCGGCGGTGGAGGTCCAGCACGGCGCGGGAGATGTCCGCCAGCTCCCGGCGCACCTCCCGCCGGGCGCCCTTCACCCGGGCGATGCGCATGTCGTCGTAGCGCGTGGTCTGATGTCGCATCCAGGCGATGACGGCGGCCTCGGCGCGGCGCTCCAGGGGGATGCGCTCCGTGCGGGCCACGGTGCCGCTGCCCACGGGGGTGGCATGGGCGGCGACGAGCACCGCCATGCGCTTGGCGTGCGGCAGCCACGCCGGGGAGAAGGCGAGGAAGCGCAGCACGGCGTTGGCGAAGTCGACCTCATAGGCCTCCTGCTCGCGGGCGCGGCGCTCGCGTCCGGCGGCCAGCTTCTTCTCGTAGGCGGGGGTGGCGCGCTCGGCCTCGAGGGCGGCGCGGGCGTGGAGGATGTGCGCTTCCGGCGCCCACACGCCCCGGGAGAAGAGCTTGCGGCCCACCTTCTCCGCCACGGTCCAGGAGGGCCCCGCCGCCTTCACGCGGCGGGTGAGCCCGGCGTCACCGGGGGGGAGCAGGGCCCAGCCGTCCGGCACGGTGAGCACGCGGCCATCCGGCGCGCGCACGCGGCGAGGGTCCGAAGTCGGCGCGAAGGTCAGGGATTCAGGCATGGTGAAGTCCGAGGTCGGGGGCGGCCACATAGCATGGGCGCCTCCAACCCTGGTAAATGGCCCCCTCGCGTCGGCGGTTGCCTGGCGCGGGAGGTCCTCAACGCGTGGGAAGTGCCGGCATGTCCCTCCTCAGGCTCACGTTCCTCGGTACATCCGCCGCGCAGCCCACGCTGCACCGGAACCTGTCCGGACTCGCGGTGAAGGCGCACTCGGACCTGCTGCTCTTCGACTGTGGCGAGGGCAGCCAGCGGCAGATGGTGCGCTACGGCACCGGCTTCACCGTGGACGCGGTGTTCTTCACGCATTTCCACGCGGACCACTACCTGGGCATCATCGGCTTCCTGCGCACGCTGGGCATGACGGGGCGCTCCGAGCCCATCCACCTGTACGGCCCGCCCTCCGCGAAGCGCCTGCTCCACCAGGCCGTCCACCTGGGCGTGGAGTCCATGTCCTTCCCAGTGGAGATTCACGAACTGAAGGACGGTGACGTGGTGCCGCGCAAGGGCTACGCGGTCCACGCGGTGGGCGTGGACCACCGCATCAACGCCCTGGGCTACGCGCTGGTGGAGGACGACCGGCCCGGGCGCTTCAACCTGGACGTGGCGCGCTCACTGGGCGTGCCGGAGGGCCCCAGCTTCGGAAAGCTCCAGCGGGGCGAGCCGGTGACGCTGGAGGACGGGCGGACGGTGAAGCCGGAGGACGTGCTCGGCGCGCCCCGCCCGGGGCGCCGGCTGGTCATCTCCGGGGACACGCGCCCGTGCCCGGCGCTGGTGAAGGCCGCGAAGGACGCGGACCTGCTGGTCCACGAGTCCACCTTCTCCGACGACGAACAGGAGCGGGCCGTGGAGACCCGGCACTCCACCGCGCGGGAAGCGGCGCGTGTGGCGCGAGAGGCGGGAGCACGGCGGCTGGTGCTCACCCACCTCTCCAGCCGGCACGACACCGACCCCTCGAAGCTGCTCACGCAGGCGCGTGAGGAGTACCAGGGGCCGGTGGAGGTGGCCTTCGACGGGTTCACCGTCGAATTGCCCCTCAGGGACTGAGGCTACTGAATCTTCTCGGACTCGGCGCGCAGGGCCGACGCGGACTCGGCGTCCACGCGCTGGACCAGCTCCCACTCCAGCGCCTCGTCCCGGGTGATGTTGCCGCCGTCGGCGCGCACGGCGGGCTCGGTGATGTCACTCGCGCGGCCGGAGGTGTTGGCGGCGCCCGCGGACTGCGTGACGAGCTGCCGGGTGAGCTCCACCGAGCACTGGCCCGGGCCCTTCTCGATGCCGCGCACCAGGTAGCGCACCTGGGTGGTGCCCAGCGACGACGGGGCGCCCTGCATCAACCACTCGGTGGTGGCCTCGAAGCCGCTCTGGCCCGCCTTGAAGGAGTAGCCCTTCTCCTTCAGCAGGGCGAGCGCCTGCGGATACACCTCCGCCACGGGCTTGCGGTAGACGTGGTTGCGCGCCTTCTCCAGCAAGAAGGCTTCGCGGCGGCGGCCGGCGCAACCAGTGGTGGTGAGGGACAGCGCGGCGACCACGAGGAGCGCGGCGGCGCCGCGCGACAGCATCGACAGGTTCATTTCTCAGAACTCCACGGGAGTGTGAGGCGGCTCAACATCCCTCAACCTTCTTCCCGCAGCCAAGTCTCCCCGGGGATGGTTTCCCTGGGCAAGCATCCCACCCGCTCCGTCCGTATGGGTGCCCATGCGTCCAGCGCCGCACATCCAGGCCCCCTCCGCCGCCGCGCCCGGCCATGGGAACGCGCATGATGGGGCCCCCACATGATTCCCATCAGCGACGACAACCCCACCCTCCGCACTCCCGTCGTGACGTACCTGCTGCTCGGCACCATCGGCTTCGTCTGGGTCTTCATCCAGGGCGCGGGCCTGGACGCCTACCGGCTGGCCGCCAGCGTCTGCAACCTGGGCATGGTGCCGGGCGAGCTGACGGGCAAGGCGGCGCTGGGACTCCCCGTTCCCCTGGGAGATGGGCTGGCGTGCGTGGTGGACAACGAGCCCATCAACCTCCTCACCCCCATCACCTCCATGTTCCTGCACGGCGGCTGGGGACACCTGCTGGGCAACTGCCTCTTCTTCTGGGTCTTCGGCAACAACGTCGAGGACAGCATGGGCCGCCTGCGCTTCGTGGTGTTCTACCTGCTGTGCGGACTGGCCGCGGCGGCGGCGCACCTGCTGGTGGACCCGGGCTCGCCGGTGCCCACGGTGGGCGCGTCCGGCGCCATCTCCGGCGTCATGGGCGCGTACCTGCTGCTCTATCCACGGGTGCGGGTGAACATGCTGTTCATCATCGTCATCTTCATCCGCGTCCTCCCCGTGCCCGCGTGGGCGGTGCTGCTGTGGTGGTTCGGCGTGCAGCTCGTCAGCGGCCTGCCCCAGCTCAACACGGTCAGCGCGGAGGCGTCCGGCGGCGTCGCCTTCTGGGCGCACATCGGCGGCTTCGTGGCGGGCATGGCGCTCATCAAGCTGTTCCAGAACACGCGCTACACGAACCAGCGCACGTTGATGCGCCACCGGCTCCATCCCAACCATCCGTGAGGGGCTCTGACTTTTTCCACATCCGTGAATTGCCAGGCTTCGTGAACCGCTGCGTATCCAGGCTGCTGGGGCCTGACACCTGAAGGAAGCGCAGATGCGGATGAGCAAGACGAAGCGACAGACGCTGGGGTTGACGATGGGCGCGGTGCTCGCGCTCACGGCCTGCGGTACGGAGCCCATGGAGCCGGCGCAGCCGCCCGTGGAGGCGGACGCGGTGGAGCGCGTGGACGCGCAGGCGGCGGACGCGAAGCCGGTGGACATCATCGCGATGGAGAAGCAGCTGCAGGAGAGCAACCTGGCGCCGCCGGCGCAGTGCAACGACCCCACCTGTGAGGGCGGCGGTGGTGGCGGTGAGCCCGACCCCGACTGGCCCTACTACACGCTGTTCTGGCGGGCGAACCTGCTGTCCCTGAAGTGCATCACCACGTCGGACATCGACGGCAACGACGAGGCCTGGCTGGAGGCAGAGGTCACCGGCGACAATCAGTCCGAGGTCATCTGGAACGACGACTACATGACGCCGAACAAGCGGGTGGAGTGGAGCCCCCTGAACTCCTATCCGCCGCCGCTGCAGTTCACGACGCAAACGGTGGGCGCGGGCGGCAAGCTGGTGGCGCTCTGGGACAAGAGCATGCACATCTTCGATGTGCAGGAGCAGATTGGCTGGACCACGCTGCGTGGCCAGACGGGCACCTTCACCGCGATTCTCGAAGGCCACGGTGGCAAGTACGAGCTGACCTACCAGGTGGAGTCCACGGGCTGCTCGCCGCGCTCGCGGCCCTGCCCCACCAGCCTGTAACCGTGCAGTGACGTCAACGCGCCTGGAGGGGGCCGCCCATGCTTGGCCTCCCCTTCCAGGTGCGCCAGAGTGCCACGCCGGACGCGCCAGGAATTGGCGCGGGCTTCCAGACAGGTGCCAGACATGACGCTACGACGACTCGGTGGTGGACTCCTCGGGGCGGTACTCCTTCTGACAAGCCTTTCGGGCTGCACCCGGCGCGTGCCGCCCGTGGATGACCACCCGGCCCCCGCGCCGGAGCCCACCGCCACCACGACGGTGTACGTGGCCGAGCGCATCCGGACGCTGGACCCGGCGAAGCCCCAGGTGGAGGCGCTCGCGGTGAAGGACGGCAAGGTGCTGGCCACTGGCACCAGGGACGAGGTGCTCGCGGCCGCCGGCAAGGACGCGCGCGTGGTGGACCTGGGCGGCGCCACGGTGGTGCCGGGCCTCACCGACGCGCACGGGCACCTGGCGGGCCTGGGCCGCGGCCTGGTGACGGTGGACCTGCAGGGGGTGGACACCAAGGAGGAGGCCCTGGAGCGGCTCGCCTCGGCACCCTCCTCCGCGTTCCAGGGCGAGTGGCTGCTGGGCCGCGGGTGGGACCAGAACGACTGGCCGGAGAAGACCTTCCCGTCGCGCGCCGACCTGGACAAGCGCTTCCCCTTGCGGCCGGTGGCGCTGAGCCGCGTGGACGGCCACGCGCTGTGGGTCAACGGCGAGGCGCTCCGCCGCGCGGGCATCACCCGTGACACGAAGGACCCGGCGGGCGGACGCATCCTCCGGGGTGAGGGCGGGGAGCCCACCGGCATCCTGGTGGACAACGCCATGGAGCTGGTGGAGTCCGTGCTGCCGCCCGCCACGGACGCGCAGCACGCGGCGCAGTTGACCGCGGCGCTCCAGCGCGGCGCGCAAGTGGGCCTCACCGGTGTCCACGACGCGGGCATGGACCTGCGCACCTTCCGCCTGCTCCAGCGCTGGGACAAGCAAGGCAAGCTGCCGCTGCGCGTCTACGCCATGGCGGATGGACAGTCAGGCGACCGGGAAACGTACCTGAAGGACGGCCCCTATGAGGGGCGCATGCTCACGCTGCGCGCGGTGAAGCTCACCCTGGATGGCGCGCTGGGCAGCCGGGGCGCGGCGCTGCACCAGGACTACAGCGACGAACCCGGCCACCGCGGCCTGCTGCTGCTGTCCCCCGAGGAGTACGAGGCGCGCGTGCGCGCCTTCATGGCGCGGGGCTTCCAGGTGTGCACGCATGCGATTGGAGACCGGGCCAACACGGTGGTGCTGGACGTGCTCGCGCGCGCGGCCGAGGCCACGGGCACGCTCCAGTCCGGCCGGCACCGCGTGGAGCACGCGCAAATCATGCGCCCCGAGGATATCGACCGGCTGGGCAAGAGCGGCTTCATCGCCAGCGTGCAGCCCACGCACGCCACCAGCGACATGCCGTGGGCGGAGGCCCGCGTGGGAGCGGAGCGCATCCGCGGGGCCTACGCGTGGCAGCGGCTGAAGGCGTCCGGCGCGGTGTTGGCGTTGGGCAGCGACTTCCCCGTGGAGCGACCCAACGTGCTGGCGGGCCTGTACGCGGCGCGCACGCGTCAGGACGTCCGGGGCCTGCCGGAAGGCGGCTGGTACGGGGAGCAGCGGCTGAGCGGGCAGGAGGCGCTGGAGGGCTTCACCGTGGGCGCGGCGCACGCATCCTTCGCCGAAGCCCGGCGCGGCCGGCTCCAGCCCGGCATGGACGCGGACTTCGTGGCCCTGTCGGTGGACCCGGTGGACGGGCCCGTCACCGCGCTGCCCGGCGCCGAGGTGCGGCTGACGGTGGTGGCCGGCGTGGAGGTCTACCGCGCCTTCCAGCGCTGAGCGCCCAGGACAGTCGGGGAATCCAGGGCGCAACGTGGCTGTCGCGGGGAATTGGCGTGTACTGCTATTTCCGCCGTGTCGTGGAGTGCTCTAGCATACGGCTTTGCCGCAACCCTCCTGTGAGCCAAGGCCGGCTCACAGGTTGGAGCGGGGGGTATCGCAAGCGTGACAGCCTCATTGTCCGGAGTGAACTACAAGGGCTTCACCGTCCAGAACCTGCTGGCCTACGTGCACGAGCGCTTCGGCGAGGACACCGCGCGGACGGCCGTGGAGTCGCTGCTTCCCGAGCTGAAGCCCCACGCGGACCCGCGCACGACGCTGGCGGTGGGCTGGGTGCCGGTGGAGACGTACTTCGGCATCATCCAGCACGTGGTGGACCGGCACTTCGACGGGAAGCCGGAGGGGGCCCACACGGTGGGCTACGAAGTCACCCTGCGAGACATCCACTCCATCTTCAAGATGGTGCTGCGCTTCACCACGCCGAACATGGTGTTGGGGATGGCGCGGCGCATGTGGCGCTCCTACTGCGACCAGGGGGAGCTGCTGCACCAGGAGGAGAACGGCACGGGCATGCTGCTGCTGCGCCAGTTCACCTACCAGACGCCGGTGGCCCTCCATGAGATGGCGGGGGGCTTCAGGGCGTACCTGGAATGCTCCAGCGCCAAGAATCCGCGCGTGGAAATCGTCGCGCCGGACAAGGATGGAACGCTGCGCTGGCGCATCGTCTCCGGGTAGCACGGCCGCCCTCAACGCGGCGGCCGCGCCAGCACGCGGTCGCTCAGCGCAGGCTCCTGACAAGCACCCCAGTCAACCGGAGGATCATCGGGGACAGGTGGGCGGGCATGAACATCGGGTCCACCATCGCCTCCCTCACTTCGCCCTTGTCGGCGAGTTTCAGGCTGTACCTCCCCTGGTCCACGCAGTCCGGGCATCCGTACACGGGCGCCCACGTCTCTGTGCGCGCCAGCGCCGCATCCTCCAGGAGTCCGTCCAGTTCGGACTGCCTCAGCAAGAACGTCTGTTTCGACTCGCGCGCGCCCTTTCTCTCCGCGTAGGCCACCTCGGCGGAGCCATCCGAGGCGACGTCGAGGCGGTAGTAGCAAATCCCATAGCACTGGCCGAAGCTCGCCTCGAACCGGGCCACGAACGCGTCCTCGTCCGGTCCCCCACCATCACCACAGGCCATCAACAGCACTGCCAGCAGCACGGCCTGAATTCGCATGTTGTCTCCTCGCATGAAGATTACCGAGCGGCAGTGTGCCAACGACGCTCCGGCATCTGCATATCGGGCCCCAACAACCTCCACCTGAGACGCGCCTTCAGAAACCGGAAAGCGGATTCGAATTTCTCGGATTACAGGTCCGTCGTGTAGCTGAGCGCCTGGATGCGGCGGTTGAGCGCCTTCTGCGCCTCCTGCCGCTGCTTCGCCAGCTTCTCCAACTCGCTGGCAATGGCCTCCAGGCGGTCCTCCTGCTCGTTGAGCTTGGACACGAAGCGGTCCGCCAGCTCGCGTTGCGACGCCCCGCTCTTCAGCGACTCGATGTTGGAGCGGATGCGCTCCTGGTCCCGGAAGAGCTGGTTGCGCTCCTCCTGCAGGCGCTGCTCGTCCTTTGCCAGCGCATCCACCTGCTCGCGCTGCGTGACGACCTCCTTCAACGCACCCGCCATCTTCTCGTCAACGAAGCGCTGCGACACGAAGTAGGAGACCTGGTCCAACCCCATGCTGGAGATGAGGTACTGGCGCTGCCCCCGCGTGCGCTCGGTGACGGTGAGCGAGTCCTGCCCCCCCGCGGCCAGCTCCCGCTTGAAGCGCCAGAAGCCGTCCGTCGTCTCCGCGGGCTCCGGAGCATCCTTGGCCAGCTCCCAGCCCTGGCGCGGATGCTCCACGAACAGCACTTGCGCCCGCTGCCCCTTGTTGCGCGACAGGTACGTCGTGCGCCGCACGTGGAAGTACTCCGCCACCAGCATCCCGGAGCTCACCGCCACGCGGAACACCGGCCCGTCCTCCGTGTGGTCCTCAATCGACACCACGCAGCCCAGCTCCACCGCGTAGGGCACGAAGCGCCGGTCATTCGGCTTCATCGTGTCGAGCATCGCCTCGCCCACGTAGCGCTCGTCCTCCGACACCGTCACCGGGCCGCCTTCGAGCGTCAGCCCCGTGGTGTTCTTGAGCTCGATGCACGCCATGGGGTTCTTCTCACGCGTGGCCCGGTTGTAGAGGAGCACCCGCTTGCCCTCGAAGGGCTTGTGCAGGATGGGCACCAGCGCGCTCTGGTTGCGGTGCACCGTCACCGGCCGGTCCACGCCGTACTCGAAGAGGTCCCCCACCTCCTTCGTGAGCGTCGTCACCGCGGCGCTCGTCTCCATGGCCTCGCGCCGGCTCGGGCCTCCACGGCCAGGGCCGCCCACCATGGCCTTCTCCGCCCGAGAACGCCGCGGCGCGGCCATGGGGGCCGCTGCGGGCATGGCGGACATCATCGGCGCGGCCATCTCCTGCTCCATCATCATGTCCCCGGCGCTGCCGAAGCTCTCCTCCGGAATCACCGGCGCGGCGGCGGCCTCCGTCCTCACCTCCACCACCGGCCGCTTCATGTACCGGGGGTTGTACAGGTCATGCACGAAGGACACCGGCAGCCCGGCGATGAGCGACAGCTTCACGTCCACCCAGTCCTCGTCACCGGTGTTGTCCACCAGCGCCCAGCCCTGGAGCAGCGGCGGCTCGCCCTCGTCCAGGAGGATGCGGTAGCTCGTCTTCCACACCGGCGACTCCACCACGTAGCTGACGAACAACTCGCGCTCGCCCTGGCCCGAGGTGAGGATGGCCATCCGCTTCGAGTCCTTCTTGTACGAGGACAGCACCGTGGCCAGGTAGAACTCCAAATCCTTGCGCACCGCCTCGTCCAGGAACTCCAGCTCCGACACGTCCAGGATGTCGAAGGTCCGCAGCGAGGCGCCCACCAGCAGCGACAGAAACGGGCGCATCAGGGTCGTCTCGCCGGCCGCCACCGCCAGCGAGTCCAGGCCGATGATGGAGCCCTCCACCTGCGCGCCGCCCACGCGCACCCGCACGCGCGCGCCCTTGATCTGCCCCAGCAGCGCCGTGAGGCTGCCATCCTCCGGGATGCGGATGGTGGCCTCCGCCAGGAGCTGCTCCAGCGGCTTCGTGGAGTCGTAGCTCACCGCCGACACCGAGCCGCCCGACAAGTCGAGCACCGTCAGCGACTTCAGCACGTCGTTCATGTCACGCGCCTTGAAGTCCAGGTGGAGCGTGTCGTTGCCACTCACCTTTCCCCGGCGCTCGAAGTAGCCGACGCCATGCTTGTAGAGGACGACACGACGAATGCGCAGGTTCGTGGTCATGGGACGCGGAACTCCAGAAAGTTGAGGGCGGGCCAGCACCCCGGTGTATCAAGGTCGGACAGGGGTGACGCAATGCCCCCCACCGCCGAGGTTGCCCGAATGCGAAAGCCTGTCGCCTCCTCCCTGTCCCGCTCCGCGATGCTGTGCGCGGCCCTGGCCCTTGGCACGAGCTGCAAGAGCGTGGAGCCCCACACCACGCCCTCCGAGGACACCACCGCGCCGCCGGAAGTTTCCACCCAGGAGCCCATGACGGAGACGAAGTCGGAGACCGAGAAGGAGACGCCAACGCGGCGCGGCAACTCGCCCTGGCTGCAGGCTCGCGTGGGCGACCGCGTGGCGTATTCCTTCTCCGCCAACCGCAAGGCCATGGGCCGGCAGCAGCCCGGCACCGTGCCAGAGGCCGCGGTGGCCGGCGTGGTGACGCTGGAGGTCGTGGCGGTGGAGCTGCCCTGGGTCTGGGTGACGCTCTACTTCACCGAGGATGGCGGCGCGCCGTCGCGGCGGCCGATGCTGGCGCGGCCGCTGGTGGTGCCCGTGCGAGCGGATGAGTCGCGTGCGCTGGAGGTCCCCCGCGAGGGCAAACAGAGCACCGAGCAGCTCACCGCCGCGGGCCGCCACTGGGAGGCGAAGCGCTACCTCAACGACAAGCGGGCGTTCGACGGCCCCCTGGAGAACCGCCTCTACGCGGCGACGCCGGGCCCGCTGTACCTCACCAATGGCCTGCTCGACGCGAGCGTCACGCTGGCGGGCTTCGCCATGGGCGGCGGCTCTCAGCTCACCCTGGTGGAGGCGCGGCAGGGACAGGAGGGTGGCACCGGCGTGCCTCCGACGCTCGCCCGCCCTTGGGGGCCGGGCACCTGGTTCGACATGCGGATGGAGACGGAGGGCACCACGTCCGTGCTGCGCACCTGCCAGGCCGCGGAGCGAGGCTTCATCCTGCGTCAGCAGGTGACGCCGCCCACCTCGGGAGCGGCGTGCCCGGACTTCGCCCAGGCGGAAGCCGTGCCACTGGAGGAGGCGGTGCTCGCGCGCATCTGGGAGTCACTGGACGCACGGCAATGGCCCCCTGCCCCCGAGGGCCTCGCGCCAGCGAAGCGCGAGACGCTGACGGTGGGCACGCACCAGGTGCCGGTGCTCCAGTTCGAGACCGCGCAGCCCCAGGCGAACAACATCCGCGTCCAGGCCTACGCCGCCGACCCCTGGGAGGATGCGCTGGCGGGGCTGGCCCACGAGGCCCGCTTCCAGCCGCTGCTTGACCGCATCACGCCCAACGGTGGAGGCACGCAGCTCACGGACTGGGGCGTGTGGGTGCCGGGCGCCACGCCGTAGGCGCCTCGTGTCTAGGCTCGCGCGCGCTCGTCGAACAGCGCGCGCAGGCCGTCCACGAGCGCGTTCGCTCCGTACGGTTTGCCCAGCGTGTCGAGCGCGTCCCTGAGCGCGCCGAACAGCGCACGCGCGTGCTCCGGATTTCTTTCGCTCCGGTCGATGACATGGCCCACCCTTTCAATCTGATGCTTCCAGGTGGCCAGCACGCCTTCGTATGACGCGGTGACGGGAACGGCGCTCTCCAGCAGGAGGCCGACCAGCGCGATGACGTCGGTGAAGTCGTATCGCCGAGCCGCCGCGTCGTAGAAGTCCTCGAGGTGGACGGTGTCGTGCGCGAACCAGAAGCGCACGAAGTCAGCGGCGGTCTGCTTCGCTTGCTCCGTATCGACGTCGACCAACGGGTGCAACACCCTGTCGGCCTCGGTGATGAGCGAGTCCTTGATGCACACCCGCTGCAAGGCCTTGCTGTCGAAGGCGCGCGTCGGCAGCGAGCGCAAGAAGGTGCCCTTGAACTCCACCACCTCCAGCTTCGGCAAGCGGGTGAGGACCACGGGGAAGTCCCAGAGCACCTTCACCTTGCTCCAGCCTCCGAAGGCGGTGCGCACGTATGAGTAGGGGTTGTTGATGAGGTTGATGGTGCGCAGCTCGGTGCAGCGCGCCAGGGAGTCCGGAAGCCGCCAGATGCAGTTGGCCTCCAGGTCGAGGTGGACGAGCTTCTCGAGGTTGCCAATCGAGTCCGGCAGCTCCTGCAAGCCGTTGCCGCGCAGCCGAAGCTCTCGCAGCTCCGTGAGCTGCCCCAGCTCCTCGGGAAGCTTGCGCAGCTTGTTCCCCGTCAGGTCGAGTTTCTCCAGCCGGCGGAAGTGAAACAACTCCGCGGGCAGGGTGCCGAGATTCTTGTGGGGCAGCGCCAGGCTCTTGAGCGTGTCGGGCGCCTCCAGCTTCTTGGCCATCTGCTTGCGGAACTCCGCGCGAACGCTCACGGGCGCATCGAGCAGGATGGGCTTGCGCTCCGCCAGACGCTTGCGCGCGAGCGAGAGGTCCACCTGGCCTTCTGCCTTCTTGAGGACACCGGAGACGAAGACGCCCTTGGCGTCGTGCGGGTCGCTCGCGTCTTCCACGCCATCTGTCACCGGGAAGATGCTGGCGCCCCATCCCAGGTAGCGCAAAGCGTTCACCTTCCCGGCGACGGTCACCGCGTGCTCGGTGGCCACGATGCGAGCGTCGAGGTCACCGCCCACGTCGAGGTGGCCGTGGTTGTAGACGCCGACGAGTTCGCCCGTGCGAACGCTCCCGTTGACTCGGAGCTGCGAGCCGCCGACCCCCACTCCGCTGGCAACGAGCGCGCCTTCGACCTGGAGGAAGGGCCCGGTGTCGTCCTCGAAGTTGAGCAGGCAGCCCTCGATGGTGAGCGCTCCCCGCACCAGGAGCCCCACGCAAGGCGGTGACTCCTTCTCGGGTGCGAGCAGGCCGAACCCGTCATCGAGGATGAGGTCGTGCGGAATGACGAGGTCACCGTCATGCACGAGGACGCGAGCGGTGTCGCTCTCGCCGTTCCCAGCGACCTTCAGCTCGGCCTGCAGCTCCGAGAAAGGAACCACGCGGAGCCCCAGCTCGGCGGAGAAGAAACCCTTCTCCACTTTCGCGCGAAGGCTCTTGTCGCAGAAGGCGAGCGCCTCGGCTTCGGTCTCGAAAGCCTTCTCGGTCTGCTTCAATTTCCCGCCGAGCGGGCCTTCACGAAGCGTCACGACCGTGCCGCCGCGCTCGAGGGACCAGGTTCGTTCTGTCCCTTTTTCTCGGGCGATAAGAGCAAGGGCTGCGCGAGGAGAGGGAGCGGGTAACGATGAGTTCGACATCGTCCCACGATATCAGCCCGCTCTCGACACTCCGGAACTTCGACGCGGCGTTAGACTGGACCGCGATGAGCAAGCACCTGAGCTGGAAGCCCGAGCGCAGGAACCCCACCACCAAGACGGAGCTCGAGTTGCCCTTCGACCTGGGTGATGGCGCCGTCTCCTTCGCCGCTGGCGGCGCGCTCGTACAGTGGCGCGACGGACAGTGGACCCGCTGCATCAACACGAAGCACAGGATTAATGACCTCCAGCGTGACGAGGAAGGCCGGCTCCTGGTGGCTTGCAATGGCGGCCGGGCCCTGCGCGGACATCCCGACGCGCTGACCGTGGTGAAGGTGCCCTTCGAGACGGTCTCCGCCGTGGCGGCGCTGGAGGGCACGCGCTGGGTCTGCGCTGGCCTGGAGGGCGAGGTCCTCCTCCTGGATGGAGAGACGGTAGTGGCCGAGCTGAACACGGGCGGCGCCATCCATGCAGTGCTCCCCCTGAACGCGCGAGAAGCGCTCCTGTTCGGAGATGGCATCCACCTGCTCACGCAGAAGGGGCAGCTCAAGCAGGAGGTGCCGGATGTCTGGCTCCAGTCCGCTGTCCACTTCAAGGAGGCAGTGCTGGCCTTCGGTGGCGGCGTCGGACTGACGGGCAAGCCGACCTATGCCTTCCGCCAGAAGAAGAAGTGGAAGGTCACCCAGTTGGCGGACCTGGACGGCGAGTTCCTTTCCGTCGCGGTGCTCGGTGATGCCATCTACGTCCCCACGGGGACGGGGCTCTTTCGCCTGACCGAGACGAAGCCCGCGCAACAGGTGTCCGATGTGCCCTGCACGCATGTAGGCATCGTTGGCGGGAAGCTCATCGCGAGCGGCCGAGGCGCCGCCTATGTCCTGAAGCGGCGAGCGCTCATTCCCCTTTGACCCCGAAGGCGAGCCCCCTGGAGCGTGCTCGCCCTCACGTTCCCCCCGAGAGGCTACCCAGCGACGGAGACCTTCACGTCGATGTTGCCGCGCGTCGCCTTCGAGTACGGACACACCTCGTGGGCCGCGTGCATGAGCTTCTCGGCTTCCTCGCTCGGGATGCCCGGCAGGGCTCCCTGGAGCTCCACCGCGAGCCCGAAGCGTGCGCAATTGAATTGCGCACAATCAAATCGAACGCAAAAAACTCCCGGCACCTGGGCACCGGGAGCGCTTCACTGCGTCATCTCAGGACCGGCTCAGCGCCCGGCGACCGTGGTGTCGTCCTCGAGCGTGGCCTTGGCGGCGGCGACGGCGGCCGCGATGTCCAGCTTGCCGCTGGTGCTCACCTTGCCCTTGAGGTCGGAGTCCACCTCGACCGTCTGGACCAGCAGGTCACGCACCTGCGCGGCCGTCAGGTTGGGGTTTTCGGCGAACATCAGCGCCGCGGCGCCCGCCACCGTCGGGGTGGCCATGGAGGTGCCGCTCATCTCCTCCCAGCGGCCGCCCGGGACGGTGCTCAGCACGTCCTCGCCCACCGCGGCCAGCTCCACGACCTTGTCCCCGTGGGAGGAGAAGTCCGCGAGCTTGTCGTTCTTCTTGTCCATGGACGCCACGGTGATGACGTTGGGCAGGTCGATGTTGGCGGGCATGTCCGCCACGTCGTTCAGGTTGCTGCCGTAGCCGTTCGCCGTGGCCGCGACGAGGAGGATGTCCGCGTCAGCCAGCTTCTGCACCGCGTCCGTCCAGCGCTTCACGGAGGCCGCGTCACGGTACTCGTTGCCGAAGCTCGCGTTGACGGCGCGGATGTTCACGCCGTGCTCGGTCTTCATCTTCACCATGTAGTCGACGCCGCGCTCGAAGTTCGTGAGCAGGTCCGCGCCGTTGTACAGGCCGCCCAGGCTCATGATCTTCGCCTTGCCCGCGGCGACGCCGGTGTTGCCCTCGCCGTTGTCCTCGGCGGCGATGATGCCGGCCACGTGCGTGCCGTGGTCCGTGCCGCTGCCGCGCATCACGTCGCCGCTGTTGTAGCCGACGTTGTAGCCGTAGATGTCGTCCTTGACGCCGTTGCCGTCGTTGTCGATGCCGTCACCCGCGACCTCGTTCGGGTTGACCCACATCGCGTCATCCAGGTCGGAGTGCTTGAAGTCCACGCCGCCGTCGAACACGGCGATGACCGGCGGGCCGGAGAGCTGGGGCTTCGGCTCCTCGATGGGGCCCGTGCCCGTCGTCTGGCCGGCGGCGTCCAGGCTCCAGCTCTTCAGGGTGCCCGTGTCGCGGCGTGCCTTGTCCTCGACGGAGAGCGTCCAGGTGCCCTTGGTGGACTCGCCCTTGAAGGCGGCCAGGTCGAAGCTGCCCTTGATGTTGTCCGCGCTGCCGCCCTTGCGGTTGTGGAGGATCTCCGTCTTGCCGGAGGGGCTGGTCAGCTTGACGACCAGGTCACCCTTGAAGGTATGCGCCAGGTCCAGGTTCAGCTTCAGCGAGTCCAGCTTCACGTCCTGGTCGAAGGACACGGTGGACGTCGTCGTCTGGAGGTCGTTCACCTTCGCGTTGGGCGTGGCGGACGCCGTCAGCGTCACGGGCGCGCGGGCCGCGCTCGCCGCGAAGGGACGGACGGCGACGTGGCCGGAGCCGAACGTGAAGGCCGAGGCCGGCAGCGCCGACGGGGTGCCCGGGGGCAGGCCCGTGGGGCGGTCCACGAAGTTGCCCTTCGGGCGGTCCACGAAGTTGGAGCCCCGCGCGCCCCCCGTGGGCGCCGAATCGAAGCCATCCTTCGCAGTCTGGACCGGCGCCTTCTCCACGGGCCTGGCCGCAACGGCCGGCTTGGCCGCGTCACCAGCGCGAGTGGACTGCGACACGGGCGACTTCGGCTTGCGAGAGATTTCCATGGTGGGGGAGCTCCGTGGGGGGCAGAAAAACGCCGACAAATGATTGTCGCATTGTGTCGGATAAAGTTTCCAACGCGCAGCCCGAGGCGGCGTCAGCGCCTCTCCCCGGCCGGCATGCTACATGCCGCGACGCGGCCCGACGCCCCAGGGACGACGCCGGGAGAGAGGACGGGAGGTCAGGAATGCCAAGGACGGTCACCGCCACGCGCTACGTGACGCCACTGCGGGAGGGCGGCTCGCTGCCGGCCATCATCGAGGCGGACGACGCGGGGCTCTACGTCGTGAAGTTCCGGGGAGCCGGACAGGGCGCCAAGGCGCTCGTCGCCGAGCTCATCGCCGGAGAGCTGGCCCGGGAGCTGGGACTCCGGGTGCCGGAGCTCGTGCTGGTGGAGCTGGACCCGGCCCTGGGACGCAACGAGCCTGACTCCGAGATTCGCGAGCTGCTCAAGGCCAGCGCGGGCCTCAACCTGGCACTGGACTACCTTCCGGCGTCGGTGACGTTCGACCCGGTGGCGGACCCCGCGCCCACCGCGGAGGAGGCGTCCGGCATCGTCGCCTTCGACGCGTACATCACCAACGTGGACCGTACCCCACGCAACCCCAACATGCTGACCTGGCACCGGAAGCTGTGGCTCATCGACCACGGGGCCTCGCTGTACTTCCACCATTCGTGGGACGACTGGGAGGCGCGCAGCCAGGGCCGCTTCGCGCCCATCAAGGACCACGTGTTGCTGCCGTGGGCCACGGCGCTGACGGAGGCCGGCAAGCACCTGGGCGCGCGCATCACCCGGGAGGTGGTGGAGCGCATCGTCGGGGCCATTCCGGAGGCGTGGCTCACGAGCACCGAGTCCCCCTTCCCCACCGCCGAGGCGCACCGAGCAGCCTATGCCACCTGGCTGCTGCGCCGGCTGGAAGCCGTGCCCGCGTTCATCGAGGAGGCGGACCGTGCCCGCGTCCAGCTCGTTTGATTACGCCATCATCCGCGTCGTCCCGCGCGTGGAGCGCGAGGAGTTCATCAACGCGGGCGTCGTCCTCTTCTGCGCCACCCAGCGCTTCCTGGGCGTGCGCGTGGAGCCGGACGAAGCGCGGTTGAAGGCGCTGTGGCCCGACGTTGACGTGGACATGATTCGCGGCCACCTGGAGAGCTTCCGCCGCGTGTGCGAGGGCGGGAAGGGCTCGGGGCCCATTGGCCAACTGTCCCAGAAGGAGCGCTGGCACTGGGTGGTGGCGCCGCGCAGCACCATCATCCAAACGGGGCCGGTGCACTCCGGCCTGTGCACCGAGCCCCAGGCGACGCTGGAGCACCTGCTGGACACGGTGGTGCGGATGAAGCGCGCTACTCCGCCACCCGGCGGCCGGTGAAGCGGACGGCGGAGGCGCAGCCGGAGGCTATCGTGGAGCCGTTGACGGGGTCCCGCTCGACGTGCTCGTTGCGGACCCAGACCGTGCCCTGGATGGCGTCATCCAGGTCCTTGTTGTTGATGGCGATGCGGAAGGCGTGCTCGTTGCCCAGGGCGGACAGCTTGTGCGTCTCATCCAGGCGCGTCTGGATGTGGATGAACTGGTAGCCGCCGTCCGCGCCCACCGAGCCCATGAGCACGTCCGGCTCGCCGTCGCCGTTGATGACGTAGGCGTTGTTCGGCGTCTGGAAGTCGATGTCGGGGACCTCGAGGTACATCGAGTCCATCTCCCCGCGGCGAATCGTCCAGCGCTGCTGGGCTTCCAGGCCGACCGCAGGGCCCTGGGCAGGTTCGACGAACTCGCTGCACTCCGTCGGCACCTGGGCAAGCGTCTCCGCGTCCAGCGTCACGTCGTAGGTGTACGTGTCGTCCTCGCCGCATCCCGTGAGCGCCATCACCACGGCGGCCATGGCGCCCCACTGGTCTCCACGCATCGGTCTCCGCTCCTTCCGTCACAGGGCTCGCGCCACGGCGACACGAGCGGAGCAGCCTACTCCTTCACGCGCTTGCCCGTGAAAGGGATGGTGATGGCGCACTGAGGACTCGTATTCCACGATCGAAACTTGTCCATGCTTCGAACCCACATGAATCCCTGAATGGTGTCATCCAGGGTCTTGGTCTCGATGACGATGGTGAAAGCCTGATCTGTCCGCGGGTACCCCATGTAGAAGCCTTCCGTGAGGTAAAGGAATTGGAATCCCCCACCTGCGGCAGCCGCCCCGGCAATGACGTCTGGCGCGTCATCCTGATAGTCGATGACAAACGACCCGATACCCGGGGTGGAGAGTTCGACATCGGGAATCTCCAGCGACATCGATTCCACTTCCCCATCCCCTCGCTGAAAACGCCACCGCTGCTGCGCCTCCAGTCCTTCAACAGCCCGATCCTGCGGGACTGCCTGCGCCTGCCCCGAGCATTCGATGGGGGCGTTGCTCAGCGCCGCCGCATCCAGCGTCACGTCATACACATACGTGTCGTCCTCGCCGCACCCGATGAGCCCCATCATGGATGCGATTGCCACACCCCACGCGTATCCCCGCATGAACAGCCCTCCTTCGGTTACACCGCTGATGACCCGTCACTGGTCGCCGGGCGCCGTCCCCCCCGCGAGCCCGGAACCCTCAGCAGAAAACCACAAGATGGCTGGAACCCGGCTCCAGTCGTTGCCTGGTGAAGAGCATCTTGGCGCGGTGTCCTCGCCTCCCCGCACGAACAGTACGGCCGGGCAGGCAGGCCCGAGGAGTGTCAGGTGCCTGACGCCATCGCAAGCCGGAGCGCCTGGCGGTTAGTAGTTTCCTCCCGAGGCCCACCGGAGGGGCCAGCGCGCTGCCCATGAGTCCATCCCCGCTGCGAATCGTCACCTACAACGTCCGCTACTTCGGCCACATGCTCCGCGGCCTGGCGAGCACCGTGGGCCCCAAGCGGCGCGTCGCCGCGGCGTTGGCGTCGCTGGACCCGCTGCCGGATGTCGTCTGCCTGCAAGAGGTGGAGACGTCCTCGCTGCGCAGCAACATCGCCGACCGGCCCAAGCAGCCGGGCGAGACGCAGCTCACCGCCTTCATGGGCCGGATGGTGGAGACGTTCGACAGGCTGGGCCGGGAGATGCCCTACGAGGCCTTCTACTTCCGCGCCCACCACTACAAGCTCCGCGAGGTGTCCCTCTACACCACCGGGCTGGCGGTGCTGGTGAACACGCGCAAGCTGGAGGTGGCCACGCACAACGTGGGCGCCCCCCAGGCCATCACCCACCACCACGTCCAACGGCTCAAGGACCGGAAGCAGAGCCGCATCTGCGCCCACATGCGCCTGCTGCGCCGCGAAGACAAGCACCCCTTCCACATCTTCAACACCCACCTCAGCCTGCCCACGCCCTTCGCCCGTGAGTTCTGGGCCACGCGCGACAAGATGGGCGGCGGCGTCAACCAGCTCCACGAGGCGCGCAAGCTGACGGAGTTCATGCAAGGGCTGACCGGTGACGAGCCCTACATCGTGTGCGGAGACTTCAACTCCCCGCCCGCGTCACCCGTGTACCGCTACCTCACCACCGATGGCCGGCTCACCTGCGCGCAGGCCGCCGTGGGACAGATTGACCCGAACGTGTCGCGCGGCTTCCCCACCGCCGGCTTCCTGCACATGCGGATGCACCTGGACCACGTGTTCTCCGGCGCGGGCGTGCGCTGGCTCGACACGCAGGAGACGTCTCCTTTCGGGGACCTCCGCAGCCGCTTCCACGGGCTGTCCGACCACATGCCCATCGTCGCGCGCTTCGCCCTGGACAGCGGCAAGACGCTCATCACGCCTCCGCCGACGTCGCTGCTGCTGTAGCCACGCGGACTCACGCCCCTCCGGACAGCGCTCGCTCCACCTCTTCCCACGCGTCCAGAATCTCCCGCGTGCGCAGCTC
Organism: Myxococcus xanthus; assembly: GCF_013116825.1. Lineage (GTDB taxonomy): Bacteria > Myxococcota > Myxococcia > Myxococcales > Myxococcaceae > Myxococcus > Myxococcus xanthus_B. The sequence continues at coordinate 18,307 of NZ_JABFNS010000029.1, read as the reverse complement.
GGCGAGCGCGTGGAACTCCGGCGCCAGGTGCGCCACCTTGTCCGGGTGGTACTGCACCACCAGCGCCCGGAAGGCCTTGCGCGCCTCATCAAGGGGCGTCCCGGGCGCGATGCCCAGCACCATCCACGGGTCCTTCCTCGGCGGCGCGGGCGGCGGCACGCGCGTCCCCCGGGGCGGCGTGGCCTCATCATCCCAACCAGTCCGCTCTCGCGTACCCGTGGCGCGGGCGTTCGTGCCACCGCTCGCGGGCCGTGGGGGTGAGCGCGGCGCGGGCTCCGCGCGGCGACGTCCTGGCCGCTGGGCCGGGTCCGGCGGGGGCACGCGAGGGGTGAGCTTGCTCAGGGCTTCTTGCAGGAACCAGAGGTCCTCGAACGGCGTGCCCCGCTTGCGCACCACCGCCGCGGGCCGGCCGTCCCGCAGCAGCAGGTAGCCCGTGGACGCCGCATAGGCGTCATCCCGACTGCCGGGGTGGAGCCGGTCGCCCAGGTCCCCCAGCGGGTCTCTCCACATGCCATCCGAGGTGCCCTCGTCGGCCACCAGCACCTGTGACAGCACGTCGCCGTGGAGTCGCTCCAGCGTGGCGAAGGGCTCACGGGCCTCCGGAGGACGCATGGCCGCGCCGTGCCGGACCCCCGTCACCAGCAACAACCCACGGGTCGAATCCACCCGGGCGAAGAGCTGCTCACGCACCTGCCTGTCGGAGAAGAAGAGGACCCACTGCACGGTGGTCAGAGACTACCCGGTCGACGCCGTTCCGCGTGTGTTCAGGTGCGTGTCATGAACGCCCCAGTGGGGAGGGGCGCGACCCTGGCGTCATCTTCATGACTTCGTCGATACACGACGCTCATCGGCCCCCGGGTGCACTCCTCCTCGACGGTGGCGCGGGCTTGCGGAAGAGTCTCCGGTGCCCATGCGCTGCTGCCACCGTCACGCCTCCGAGTCCGTCCCCTCCGGCCCCCGCCCCTTCTCCCTTCCTGGCGCCACCGAGCACTACGCCGCCGAGCGGCCGGTCCGCGCCGAGCACGTCCGCATCGAGGTCGACCTCGATTTCGACACCCACCGCATCACCGGCCTGTGCACCACGCGCGTCTCCGCCGTCCGTCCAGTCCACACCCTCACCTTCGACGCGGTGGACCTCGACGTGTCCGAAGTCCAGGTAGACGGCCGCGCCGCGCGCTTCTCCAACTCCGGCGCCCACGTCCGCGTGGAGCTGTCCGCGCCGCTCACCGCCGGGCAGGCCTGTGAGGTGGCCATCCGCTACACGGCCCGGCCTCGCCGCGGCCTCTACTTCTGGGCGCCTGACGCCGCCTATCCGCACCGTCCCCGCCAGGCCTGGACACAAGGCCAGGACATCGACGCGCGCGCCTGGTTCCCCTGCCTGGACACGCCCGCCCAGAAGGCCACGTCCGAGGTCATCGCCACCTTCCCCGAGGCGATGACGTCCCTGTCCAACGGCACACTGGAAAGCGACCGCGTCCACGACGGGCGCCGCACCCAGCACTACCGGATGGCGCAGCCGCACGCCCCGTACCTCGTCACCCTCGTGGTGGGTGAATTCGAAGAGGCCACCGACACGGCTGGCACGGTTCCCCTGCGCTACCTCTTCCCCAAGGGCCGCAAGGAGGACGCGCTGCGCTGCGTGCGCCGTACCCCGGAGATGGTGCGCGTCTTCCAGGAGGTCACCGGCGAGCCCTACCCCTGGAGCAGCTACGCCCAGGTCTTCGTCACCGAGTTCATCCTGGGCGGCATGGAGAACACCTCCGCCACCAGCCTCACCGACACCGTCCTCCACGACGCCCGCGCCCAGCCGGACTACAACGCCGAGCCGCTCATCTCGCACGAGCTGGCCCACCAGTGGTTCGGGGACCTGCTCACCTGCCGTGACTGGCCCCATGGCTGGCTCAACGAGGGCTTCGCCACCTGGCTCGAGATGCTCTGGAAGGAGCGCGCCGACGGGCAGGACGAGGCCGACCAGCACCGGCTCGTGGACCTGGAGGCCTACCTGGCCGAGGCGCGTGAGCGCTACGCCCGCCCCATCGTCGCGCGGCGCTTCCACGCGCCCATGGATGTCTTCGACCGGCACCTCTACGAGAAGGGCGGCCTGGTCCTCCACGAGCTGCGCCGCCGGCTGGGCGATGACCTGTTCTTCAAGGGCCTGCGCCACTATGTCGCGCGACACCGCCACGGCTCCGTGGAGACGGTGGACCTGGCCCGCGCGTTCGAGGACGCCACGGGCCACAACCTGGACGCCTTCTTCGACCAGTACATCTTCGCGCCCGGCCACCCCGAGCTGAAGGTCGACGTCCGCTACGACGCCGAGGAAGCGCGGCTGCGCCTCCAGGTGCGCCAGACGCAGTCCACGGCGGACGGCGTGCCCCTCTTCCGGCTGCCGCTGGACGTGGCGCTCACCGTGGACGGCCGCGACACCGTCCACCGGCTGGAGGTGACGGACGCGGAGCACGCGTTCCACCTGCCCTGCCCCAGCGCGCCCTCGCAGGTGCGGGTGGACCCGCGGCGCGAGGTGCTCGGCACGCTGACGGTGGACAAGTCCGCGGGCCTCTGGATGGAGGAGCTGCGTGCCGCGCCGGAGATGCGCGCGCGCACCGAAGCCGCCGTGGCCCTGGGACGCGACGGAAGCCCCCGCGCCGTGGACGCGCTGGGAACGGCGCTGGCGGACGCGCGCTTGTTCTGGGGCACCCGCGCCGCGTGCGCCAAGTCCCTGGGCCGCATCCGCACCCCCGATTCCCGCGCGCGCCTCCTGGACGCGCTGTCCACCGAGCATCCCCGCGTGCGCCGCGCCGTGGTGGCTTCGCTGGGCGAGTTCCGCCGCGACGCGGAGGTGACAGCCCGCCTGCGCGCCCTGGTGAACGGCGGTGACGCCAGCTACTTCGTGGAGGCGGAGGCCGCCCGCAGCTATGGCCGCGTGCGCGCGCCCGACGCGTTGGGCGTCCTGGAGGCCGCGAGCACCCGGCCCTCGTACCAGGACGTCATCGCCGTGGGCGCGGTGGATGGGCTCGCCGAGTCTCAGGACCCCGCCGCCTTCTCGGTGGTGCTGGCACGCACCGCCTATGGCCACGCGGCTCCGCTGCGCCGCGCCGCCACGCTCGCGGTGGCGAAGCTGGCGGAGGTCGCGGGGCGCAAGCGCGAGGCCGTGGACCTGCTCGTGGAGCTGCTCCGCGACCCGCTCTTCCGCGTGCGCATGGGCGTCTTCGAGGCGGCGCGCACGTTGGGGGATTCACGCCTGGTGCCCGCGCTGGAGCAGACGCCACTGTTGGATGCCATCGCCCGGCGCGCGGCGCGCGAGACGGTTCGCTTCCTGCGCGAAGGTGAACCGCAAGCCCGCGAGGTGGCATCGCTGCGCGAAGAGGTGGACCGCCTCAAGGAGGAGACACGGGCCCTGCGCGAGCGGTTGGAAGGGCTCTCGCTGAAGCCACCCGAACCGCCGCGTCCACCGCGCGGGGGCCTGAAGCCGGCGCGAAAGCAGGTCACGGCGCGCTCGAAGACAGCCGCACGCAAGGCGGGGGGCCGGAAACGCAAGGCCACGCGCCGCTAGGCAGGGGCTCGCCCGCTCGCCAGCCCGTCGAACCTGGCGTCCGCACGCCGGCCATCGACGTTGAAGGCGCGGGCTGTGCCCCCAATGCCTACTTGTATGGAAAGGGACACGCCCTCCGCATTCCGCGTCGAGGCGTTTCGAGCTCCCATGTCCCGGGACGCTGGCAATGACGACCAGCGGGCTTCCGAGGAGAGCATGGCCTCAGGCATCGACGAACTCAGCGCGTGGCTGGACGCCGCCGTGGACCCTTTCGTGGCCTGCGACGCCGGTGAGAACGTCTGCTTTCTCAACGCCGCCGCGGAGCGCCTGCTGGGTTGGACGCGAGCGGAGCTCATCGGCCAGCCGGCGTCCCGGCTCTTTCCCCAGCGGCTGCACCGCCACGAAGGCGAGAGCCTGCTGCGCCACCTGCTCTCCCGGCGGACCGCGCTCGGAGGGCGAGCGACCCGGGTGCTCGCGCGTCGCAAGGACGGCGCTGAAATCATGGTGGAGCTGACGGTGGGCGCCTCCGGCAAGGGCCGGGATGAGCGAATCGTCCTCAACTTCCGCCGCCTGCACGAGGTCGTCGACACCCTGGCCGAGCCCGTGGAGCGCGCGCTGCACGGACGCGAGTCGGAGAGCGTTCCCGGCGACGCGCTCTTCCGCACCGTCGTGGAGCACGCACCCCTGGGCATCATCTACTTCGACCTGGACGCCATCGTCATCGCGTGCAACGAGCTGTTCGTGCGCATCATCGGCTCTCCCAAGCGCTTGATGGTGGGCCTCAACCTCCTGTCGCTCCGGGACGAGGGCGTCCTCCACTGCGTCCGGGAGACGCTGGCGGGACACACCTGCGACTACGAAGGCGAGTACCGCGCCATCACCTCCGGCAAGAAGACGCCGGTCCACATCCGCTTCGCCCCCTGCTTCAACGCGGCCGGACAGGTGGAGGGCGGCATTGGCATCGTCGAGGACATCTCCGAGCGCCGCCGCGCGGAGCGCGAGCGCGAGCGCCTGTACCGCGAGGCCCAGGAGGCCATCCGCGTGCGCGACGACTTCCTGTCCATCGCCTCGCACGAGCTGAAGACCCCCCTCACCCCGCTGAGCCTCCGGCTGGCCACGCTGGAGCGCCGGCTGGCGCGTGGCGAGCTCGTGGAGTCCTCCACCTTGCGTCAGGCGCGCCTGTACCTCTTGCGCATCACCAGCCTCATCAACGACCTGCTGGATTCCTCACGCATCGAGGCGGGACGACTGGCCCTTCACCGGGAGGCCACCCGGCTGGAAGGACTGGTGGAGCACGTCCTCCACGAGCTCGAGCCCCAGCGTGGCAACCACACCGTGCGGTTCGACGCGCCCGAGCAGCCCGTGCAGGTGAACGTGGACCCCTTCCGGATGGAGCAGGTGCTCGCCAACCTGGTGGAGAACGCGTTCAAGTACAGCCCGAATGGAGGCACCGTGCGCGTGAGCTTGCGCCAGCGCGGCGGGCTGGCGCTCCTGTCTGTCTCCGACGAAGGCATCGGCATCCCTCCGGACCAGCAGAAGCTGCTCTTCGACCGGTACTTCCGGGCGCGCAACGCCTCCGCCCATTCCTTCGGGGGGCTGGGGCTGGGGCTCTACATCAGCCGGGACATCGTCGAGCGCCACGGCGGGCGCATCTGGGTGGAGAGCGAGCCAGGCCATGGCGCCACCTTCCACGTCGCCCTGCCCTTGATGGCGGGCGCTCCCGCGCGGCCGAACGTCGAGGAACCCGGACAGCTCATCCACTGAAACTCCGCCACCCCGCCTTCCGCAAAAATGACAGGCGTGGGTGTCTTCCATTGGCCAGGAGGCCGGGGGAAGCGCCTGGATTCGCACGCTTCCGGCGCTGGCATGGCGGCTGCTCTATCGAAAGGCGGAGGATGCACTTCGAGGGAGGATGACCATGACGACCGACACGCCTGCTTGGACTCGTGACAATGAAGGCTGGCTCGTCCGCGTGAAGGTGGGCGGACGCATCCAGGAGGTGCGCTGCACCACGGAGAGCCAGGCCCGCTACTTCGCCACCGTGTTGGCGATGAACCCGCCCAAGCCGTCGAAGCTGCGCAACTAGGGTGGCTCAGGAGTTGAGGCGGACGATTTCGGCGTTGAGCACGTTGGCGAAGCCCACCCAGCCCAGGTACGGCATCGCCATCCAGGCCGCGGGGCGGTCCACGTCCTTGGTGACGGCGACATACGCCGTCACGCTGCCCAGCAGCGCCAGGTTGTCCGCCAGGGCGCGGCGAGGCTGGTGTCTGCCGAAGAAGAGCCAGGACCAGGCGGCGTTGCATCCCATCTGGATGCCCCACCAGGCCAGGGCCTGGGAGCGGGCCGCGCCCGCGGGCGCCGTCCATACACGCCAACCCGAAAGGGCGATGAGGCCATACAGCACCGTCCATACCGGGCCGAAGACCTTCGGTGGCGGCTGGAACGACGGCTTGCGCAGACGCCGGTACCAGCGCGTGTCCGCCGAGCTGACGCGAGCGCCCAGGGCCGCCGCGCCAAACGTCAGGGCGCCGAAGACGCCCAGCGCCACCACGGACTCCCTGCGCAGCGTGGGGTTGAGCGCCGTGCGCCGCACCGGGTCGGGGATGCTTCGTGTCGTCGGCTCCAGCGTCCAGTCCATCCGCGTCCTCCCTTGGCGGAGCACCCGCCAGTGTCGGCTGGAAGGTGGTACCGACACCTCCCAGCCGCCACCCCGGCTGGCGCCGGTGTACAAGGCGGCTTCCCCTCGTTGACGAAGAGGCGTCTCATGGCGAGCGCAGAGGAAATCCTGAGCTTCTGATTCGGGCAGCCACGCGAGCGGTGGTTCCTGCGGGACAAAGCCTTCGATGATGAATGCCGGCGCCGCTTCCTGCCCGCCGTCGAGCGCGCCGCCGAGGGCGAGTTGGACGACTGGCGGGACGAGCCTCGCAGCTGCGTGGCCCTGCTCCTGCTGTTGGACCAGTTCCCGCGCAATCTCTTCCGCGGCACGCCCCAGGCCTTCGCCTCGGACGCGCGGGCGCGCGAGGTGGCCCGGCACGGATTGGCGCGAGGCCTGGACATGGTCCTGCCGCCGCTGTGGCGGTGGTTCATGTACCTGCCCTTCGAGCACAGCGAGTCCGTCAACGACCAGCGGCTGTCAGTGGCCCTCTTCGAGGTGCTCGCGCTGTATCACGCGGACAGCCAGGAAGCGCTCGACTATGCCCGGCAACACCGGGACATCATCCAGCGCTTCGGCCGCTTCCCGCATCGCAACGTGACGCTGGGACGTCCGACGACTCCGGAGGAGTCCGTCTTCCTCCAGGAGCCGGGCTCGTCGTTCTGAGCGTCAAACCCGCGGCTGCGTGCCCGCGCGCTCTTCGCGGGCAGGCGCCCCGCGCGCCTCCACGCTCACGCCCGCGGCCAGCCAGCCACGCACCCAGAGGAGGTGCTGCACCTCCGACTCCAGCGCGAGCTGGAAGCGGTCCGCCAGCGTGTCATGACTCAGGTCGCGGGCCAGCTCGATGAGCATCTCCCAGCCAGCGTTGTCCGCCAGCTCCGCCACCAGCAGCGCTTCCAATGACTGGCGGAGGTTGGCTCGCGGGTCCGCGATGAGCAGCGGCAGTCCCTGGGACACCACCGCTGCGACGTCCGCGCTGGGCGTCATCGCCGTGGGGTCCGCGCCCAGTGACTTCAGGGCCTCGGTGAGCATCAGGAAGTGGGACAGCTCATCGTTGTAGATTTTCTCCAGGCCCTCACGCGTGGGCCCACCTTCCCAACTGCCGTAGACGTCGAACTTGGCGAGCGCGCCCTCGTAGAGCCGGGTCCCGCTGCGCTCGAAGGCCAGCCGCTCTCCCAGCTTGTCGATGAAGACGGTGGGCTTGGAGCCCTTGAGCACATCCACCGCCGTCTTCGCCACGCCCTTGAGGCTGACCGGCGGCGGCACGCTGCCCAGGCCTTCGGATTCCCTCGCGTAGATTTGCCGGACCTGGAGGAGGAGCGAGCCGTCTCCCAGGTGGCTGGGCTGATGCTTCTGCGCTTCCTGGGTGATGTCCGCGCTGTCGATGGGCGAGGTGGCCACGCCCGTCCGGTTGCGCCCCATGTCGCTGGTGGTCGTCTTCATGTCAGTGAACCTTCTTTCCCTCGAACGTGGAGCCCATGCGCGGCGTGCGCGCGGCGAGCTCCGTGCCCGGAATCCATTTGTAGCCAGCGGCCACCGTCTCGGACGGGGAGCCGTCGGAGTTGAGCTGGTCGCGCCAGATGTACGAGCGGTGGTCGCGCGGCAGGTCCGCCATCCGCACGTAGTCCTGTCCGTTGGAGGCCATGTCCTCCTCTTGATTCAGTGTCTTGCGAACGAAGTCGCGGTGTTCCTTGAAGCCGATGGGCTCCGGCAGCGTGCTCGGGAGCACCTCCGCCGCGTCACGCTTCTCCACGTTCTGGAAGATCTCCTTCACGTAGTGGAGCTGTCCCAGCTCGTAGTCCAGGAAGCGCTGCCATATCTCCTTGATGCGCGGGTTCTTCTCGAAGGCCACGCACGAGTAGAAGTTGTAGACCTCGCAGGCCTCGTGCATCAGCCACTTCTCCAGCAGGGACTCCCCCGGGTCCAGCAGTGACTCATACATGGAGGTGTGCTGCTCCTCGATGGAGGCAATCTCCGCGTAGAGCTGGCGGGCCACCGGGTCACTGAAGAACGGGCCCACCGTCATGTAGTAGTCGTGCGTCTGGTTCTCCGCCGCGGTGATGCTCATCGCGTGGAGCTTCGTCAGCGGGTGCGCCGCGCGCTTGTCGTAGGGACGGCGCAGGTCATCCAGCGGATGACGATGCTCCACGGAGGTCGGCCGCCCAGGGATGATGTCCGTGTACGACTGGGTGATGTTGTTGGGGTCCTTCCCCTCCAGCCGGTCGTAGAGCGCGGAGTAGCGATACAGGTGGTCGAAGTCCTCGAGCAGACCGAACCGGTACGTCTGGGCCAGGTAGGGGTCGGGCTCGCGAAGGGCCACGCTGGCCGTCACCTCGATGGCGACCTGCTCGAAGCCCAGGGTGGTCTCCAGCGGCGTCTGGTCCGCGGGATTGAGCCAGTTGATGAGCGTCTGCTCGTACTGCTCCAGCCGGCGAATCAATGCCAGCGGCTCCCGCAGCTCGCGGTTCATGCGCGCGAAGGCATGCTTGGTCCTGAGCGCGTCCGCCATGATGCCGTTCATGTAGATGACACACACGCGGGTGAAGGCGTCGTCATCCAGCTTGCTGTAGGGGCGCCGGACCAGGTCCTTCCAGGTGAAGACCTGCTTGTCGAGCGGGACGCCTTTTTCTTGGAGGATATCCAGGGCCACGTCTGACTCCTTGAAAGCGAAAATCCGTGTCGAACCGAGTGCAAAGGTCCGGACGGCACCGACATGGGGCAAACGGTCCACGGGTTTTCGGAAGGGTGACGTCAGAGGCGCCAGCAGCTCGCCTGGATGCCTGCTGGGGCCCCCTTGAAATCTCGGGTTTCTCCGTGAGTACGCGGCCAATACGCCCAGACATGCGAGGTGACTGCCCACGCCCCTGCCGCTGGGGTAGTGTCCACTCCAGCACGCTTCGCAAGAGGGGGACGTGGCAGGCGAGCGCTGGAAGACGGTCCGTTCACGGTGGCAGAACCACTGGCGGCTGATGCTGGGCGTGGCGGTGCTGGCCACCACGCTGGCCGCCGTCTGCCTTCACTTCGACGCGAAGCTGGGCGGCCTGCTGGAGGAAGCGGAGCGCACCGCGTACGACACCGCCGTCACGCGCTTCACCGCGCGGCGCGAGGTGTCATCCCAGGTGGTGCTGGTCACCATCGACCAGCCAAGCCTGGAGCGCATCCGCGCCAACGAACAGTACGCGCTCAACTTCGGAAGCTGGCCCTACAGCCGCAACCTCTGGGCGCGCGTGGTGGAACAGTTGGAAGCCGAGGGCGCTCGGGCCATCGTGTTCGACGCCGTCATGGACGAGCGCGGCACGGACGAGTCCATGGACCTGGCCTTCGCGCAGGTGCTCCAGGAGACGTCCATCCCCTTCTACCTGGGGGTCTCCACCCACGCGAACGCGCCGCTGCTGCCCCCCGCTGACTTCGGCGCGGCGGTGGTGGTGGACGGCCCCACGCAGGAGGAGGACACCTTCCCGGAGGAGGCCGGCGCGGAGACGTTCGAGGACGGCGCCCCGGAGGCGGTCCTTCCTTCCGCGTCTCCCGAGCAGCTTGCCCGGGCCATCGCGTTTCCGGTGCGCGCGAACGGCCGGACGCTGCCCGCGCTGGATTACGCGACGTCCTCGGGGGAGCGGCTCCCCAGCCACCCGGTGCCGCCCATTCCCGTGCTGGTGGGCGCGGTGGATGGCTTCGGGCTGGTGGAGCCGGAGTCGGACGCCGACGGCTTCATGCGCCGCACGCGCTTCGTCTATTCGGATGGTCCCAACGCCTTCGCGACGCTGCCGGTGCGCGTGGCCGCGGGCCTGCTGGGCGCCAGCGCCATCGAGTTCTCCGGGCGCACGCTGCGCCTGGGCCCGCGCACCTACGCCGTGGACGCGGATGGCAGCGCGGGCATCGACTTCGGCGGGCAGCTCCATGACCGCTTCACGAGCGTTCCGCTCATCTCCGTGCTCGACGCGTGGGTGCACCGGGGACAGGGCCAACCCACGGGGCTTCCGCCGGACGTCTTCCGCGGCAAGGTGGTCATCATCGGCGGCAACGCGGTGGGCCTCAACGACGTCAAGGCCACGTCCTTCTCGTCGCATGAGCCCGGCGTGGTGAAACAGGCGGCGGTGCTGGACACGCTCCTGGGCAACGGCCGCTTCATCACCCGGGCGCCGCTGGGGGTGAGTCTGGCGCTCGTCTTCGCGGTGGCCTTCGTGTCGGTGGTGCTGCTGATGACCACGCGCTGGACGCCGCTGGAGATTGCGTGGCCGCTGGGGCTCTACGCCGGCATGAGCTGGGTGACGGGCCCCGTCCTTGGACTGACGCACACCTACGTGCTCACCGCCCTGCCCGCGCTGGCGGGCGTGCTGGCCAGCGTCAGCGCGGTGGCCTTCAACCACCTGGTGGCCAACGAGGAGGCGGCCTTCATCCGGCAGGCCTTCAGCCGCTTCATGGAGCCCAAGCTGGTGGAGCAGATGATTGCCCAGCGCGAGCTGCCCCGGCTGGATGGGGAGAATGTCGAAATCACCGCATTCTTCAGCGACATCCGCGGCTTCTCCACCTTCAGCGAGCGCTTCAAGGACGACCCGCGCAACCTGGTGCGCCTGCTCAATACGTATCTGACGCGGGTGAGCGCGGCGCTGCTGAAGGAAGGTGGGTGCCTGGACAAGTACATCGGTGACGCCGTGGTGTGCCTCTTCGGCGCGCCGATGCGACAGGCGGACCACGCGCTGCGCGGCTGCAAGGGCGCGCTCGCGGCGAAGGCGGCGGTGGACCGGCTGCGCGACGAGTTCCGCGCCCAGGGGCTGCCGGACATGTACACACGCATCGGCGTCAACACCGCGGTCAACTTCGTGGGCAACTTCGGCAGTGAGCAGCTCTTCAGCTACACCGCGATTGGCGACGGGATGAACCTGGCCGCGCGGCTGGAGGGCGCGAACAAGGCCTATGGCTCCGTCATCATGATTGGCCCGCGCACGTACGAGCTGGCGCGCGAGCACATCGAGGTGCGGGAGCTGGACCGGGTGCGCGTGGCGGGCAAGACGGAGGCCGTCACCGTGTACGAATTGCTCGCGCTCAAAGGCGGGCTGGACGCGCGCAAGCGGGAGACGGTGGAGCGATATCACGCGGCGCTGGCGCTCTACCGCGCGGCGCGGTTCGAGGAAGCAGCAGCGGTGCTGAATGCGCGCCGCGCGGAGGACCCGGAGGACGGGCCCACGCAGGCGTTGCTGGAGCGCTGTCAACGATACGTGAAGGCGCCGCCGCAGGACTTCGACGGCGTGGCGAACCTGGACAAGTGAGCGGTGCGGAAAGGAGTCGGGGAGACATGGGGATGAAGACGCGGGTGGCATGGACCACCGCCCTGCTGGCGCTGGCGATTCCGGCGGGGGCGTCGGCCGTGAAGGTCGGCGAGCCGCTGTACGTGAAGGCGAAGAACACGCGCGTGCAGGCGAGTCCGTCTGGCTCGGACAACGCCGTGGCGGTGCTCCAGCCCGGGGAGCGGGTGACGTGGGGCGGCGCGGATGCGAAGCACAAGCAGTGGCACCGGGTGACCACGGCCACCGGCAAGAAGGGCTTCGTGTTCCAGACGAACCTGTCCACCACGCCGCCCAACATGGAGCTGGTGACGCAAGGGAATGGCACCCAGCAGGTGGATCCAAAGAAGTTCGTCGCCAGTGGCGCCGCGGTGAAGGCGCTCAGCCCCGGCGCGGAGCAGTACGGCAAGGACAAGGGCGGCGACCACGGCAAGGCCGTGCAGGACATCAAGGCGCTGGAGACGCTGGCGAAGTCCGTATCCACGGCGGACATCGCCGCGCACGTGACGGCGGTGGGGCTCTTCCCGGTGGTGGGCGCCAGCGACACGGTCGCGAAGGCCGGGACGAACAAGCGGAGCGGCAACCGATGATGCGAACGGGCTGGAAGGTGCTCGCGTTGGTGGGTCTGGGCGCGCTGACGGCGTCCTGCAAGGGCTTCAATGCGTCCTCGCTCACCCGGGGTGAGAACATCCTGGGGAAGCTGAGCGCCGCGTCCGCGGAAGCCAAGACGTGCAAGAAGCTGCGCGCCGCCCCCAGCGTGCAGGAGGAGTACGCCCTGGGCGGCGCGCTGGCCATCAACTACGTGCGACGGGGTGGCGGGCTGCTGCTGGACGGCCCCAACGACGCGCTCCACCGCTACGTCAACGTCGTGGGGAAGAACCTGGCGGCGCAATCCGCGCGGCCCACGCTCGAGTGGACCTTCGGCGTGCTCCAGGACACGTCCCAGTTCAACGCGATGTCCGCGCCCGGCGGCTACGTCTTCGTCACCCGGAAGCTGCTCCAGGGACTGGAGAACGAAGGACAGCTGGCCGGCGTGCTGGCGCACGAAATCGCCCACGTCACGCTCAAGCACGCCATCCATCAATACGGCGACGCGAAGGTGAAGACGTGCGAGCTGGTCACCTACGGCGAGGCCGTGCTCTCCCCCACCGCGGTGAAGGTGCTCTCCGCCGGCCGCGATGGCGACGGGACGCTGGACTTGGACCAGGAACCGGGCCTGCTGGGCCACCTGAGCGAGAAGACCATCGACCTCATCGACAAGGGGAACGCCAAGGAGCAGGAGTTGGAGGCGGACCGGATCGCCGTCGAGCTGATGCTCTCCGCGGGCTACACGCCGGACGACTACCTCGCCCTGCTGGCCAAGACGAAGGACGGGGGCAGCACCTTCGCCAACCACCCGGGGAAGGACGAGCGCCGGCGCAACATCCTCGCGCACGTCCAGGCGCTGAAACAGCCGGCTGGCGCCTTCAGTGGACTGGCCACCGAAGGGCTCCGCTCGCCGCCGCTCAGCCCCGCCTTCGCCGCCGTGCGCGGTGGAAACAACGCACGCGGCGTGGCGAAGGACGGGAAGTAGCCGGGCGGCTTCAGCGCACCGTGGCCTGACTCAGGGCCCGGTGCACCGACTCCAGGGCCTTGCGCGCCTCGAGCAGTTCGGCGCGCTCGGCGGTGAGCGAGGCCACCTGCTGGGCCAGCACGTCGCGCTCTCCCTGGAGCGCTTCCACCGCGCGGTGCAGGGACGTGGACTCGTCCTTGGCGGCCTCCAGCTCACTGGCGAGCCGCTCCTCCTCGGCCAGGCTGTCCACCAGGGACTGCTTGCCGCGGGCGACCTCTTCTTCCAGGGCCTCGCGCTCCTTGGCAGCGGCCTGAAGCGCCTGCCGCGTCTCCTGGAGCGACAGCAGCGCCTCGTCGCGCTCGCCCTCCAGCGCGGACAGCTCGCGCTCCAGGTCGGCCAGCAGCTTCACCCGGCCCTCCATCTCCGAGGACAGGCGGCGCGCCTCGTCCATGCGCAGGCGGGCCTCTTCCGTGGCCTTCTCCGCCTGACGGCGAGACACCTCCAGGTCCTGCGTGAGGGAGAGGTTGAGCGCCTTCACCTTCACCAGCTCCGCCTGGAGGTGGGTGATGCGCTCCACGGCGCGCTGGCCCGCCTCCGCCACGGTGGCGGGCAGCGGCTCCGGGCGCGGATTCTCCCGCACGGCCTTGAGCCGGGCCTTCAGTCGCTCACGGCGGGCCGAGGAGTCCTGCCCGTCCTCGCGCGGCGGGGCCGGCCGCTGCACCTCCACCTCGGTGGGCGGCGCTTCGACACGGGCCACCGGCTCCGCGACGGTGGCGGTGACGTGCGGCATGGACACGGGAGCCGAGGCCTGCGTCATGGGGTGCGCCTCCGGAGGAGGACTGACGGCGTCGAAGTGCAGCGCCGGAGGCGGCGCGGCGAAGGTGACGGGCTCGGCGTGCGGCTCGGTGTCGAGCAACGCCTCCGCCTCCGGCGGAGCCCCGTACGTCACGGGCACGTCGGCGACCGCCTCGGGCTCCGGCGGGGGCTCCTCGTAGACGGGCGCGTCGTCCTGCTCGCGCAGGGCGGCGTCCATGGCCTGGGCGGCGCTGGGGCGCGGGCTGCGGGCGCGCTCGATGCGGGCGCGCACCTCGGCGGAGAGGTCGGGGGCCTCGGCGACGGGCTCGGGTGCCGCTTCGGCCTCGGGCTCGGGAGGCGTGGGCTCGACGGGGTCAACGAGGCCCGTCAGCGCGCCCAGGCGGAGGCGCGGCTTGGCGCGGGACACGTTCTGTTCAAAGGCTTTCTTCATGGTTCTCAGCCGGCCTGCTGGGTGCCCTTCGTCTGGGCGACGGCTGCCGCGGCCACCAGCCGGGGCAGGATGTTGTCAATCATGGCCTGGATGTCGTTGGCCCCCTTGGACGAGGGGTCCGCGACGAACACCGGCCGACCCTCGCTGGAGGCCTGCGCGAACTTGGTGCACTGCCGGATGATGGTGGGCAGCAGGAACTCCGGATAGTGCGTCTGGAGCGCCTCCAGCGCCTCCTTCGCCAGCTTGAAGGTGGCGTTGAAGGAGTTGACCACGATGAAGACGTGGTCGAGCACGTGGTTCAGGTCCTCCTCCAGGCTCTGCACCGTTTCGAACAGCAGCTTGAGGCCGTGGAAGGACAGGAAGTCCGCGAGCACGGGGACGAACAAGTCGTTCGCCGCCATCAGCGCGTTGAGGTTGAGCAGGCCGAAGGACGGCGGCGCGTCGAAGACGACGACGTCGTACTGGGCCTCCACGTCCTTGAGGGCGTTGCGCAGCTTGAACTCGCGGCCGGCCATGGGCATCAGCGCGAGGTCCACCGTGGACATGGTCAGGTTGGACGGGACGAAGTCCAGGTTGGGCAGCGAGGACTTCTGGATGACCTTGGCCAGGGGCGTCTTGCGGACGAGGACGTCCAGGAGCGTCTTCTCGAAGTCCTCGCCCTCGTAGCCCAGGCACTTGGTGGCGTGGCCCTGGCTGTCGAGGTCGATGAGGAGCACCGCGTAGCCCAGCTCCGCCAGGCGCCAGGCGTAGGACGTGGACAGCGACGTCTTGCCGGTGCCGCCCTTGAAGTTCAGGAAGAGCTGGCGGCGGTGGCCCAGCCGCGCCGGGAAACGGTCGAGCGTGGTGCGCAGCTCCCAGATGTCGTCGGGCGTGTAGGCGTCCTTCCGCGATTCCTCCGGAATCTGCTTCGGGGACACGCCGAGCATCTCGGCGACCTGCTTGGAGCTGTACGTCGGCGCTTCCATGGACGACCCTTCGAAAGACGTGCGGGACGGCTACCTTGCCTCAAGCGGCGAAGTATTTGTGCCCCCTTCGAATCACCGCTCCCCGTGCGGACAACAGAGTGAGCGCCTCCTGGGCGAGCTCCGAGGGCGCCGAGAGCGCGACCGCCAGCTCGACGAGCGAGCGGCCTCGGACGGCGACGCGGACTTCGGCCAGCATCTGCGAGCAGAGGGTTTCCACCGGTGACGCACTGGGGCGCGAGGGGGCCGCCGGACGGGACGGCCCCGCGGCGGCAGCGGGAACACGCGGCGCGGGAGCGGCCTGCCCGGGCACCGCGCCCATGGCTACCAAGGCCGCCTGGACGGGGGACAGGCGAGCGGCCGGGGCGCGCGGAGCCTGCGCGGAACTTGAATGGATTGGGGCGGCCTGCGGAGCGGGCGCGGGCGGACGCTGCACGGGGGCGGCGGCCTGCGGAGCCGGCGCGGGTGGACGCGGTGCGGAGGCGGCGGTCTGCGGAACCGACGCAGGCGGACGCTGCACTGGAGTGGCGACCTGTGGCGTCGGCGCGGACGGGCGCTGCACGGGAGCGGCAGCCTGTGGCGTCGGCGCGGGCATCGGAGCCACCGGCGCTCCCACGGGGCCCGCTCGCCCCTGCACGGGCCCCACCGGCCCCGCGCCCTGCGCGAGGCCCACGGTGACGGCCTGCCGATTCGCGGCGGCCCCCACGGCGGCGACCGCGTGAGCGGGCTGCTCGACCACCGCGACCGGCGCCTGAACCACCGCGGCGACAGCCACTGCCGGCGCGACCGCCTGCACCGAAGCCACCACCGGACGAGGCTGCTCCAGCCGCGCCCGCACGGGCTTCACGGGCAACGTCGCCAGCCGGCGAATCTCCCGGCGGCGGTGCGTCTCGTCCAGGTCCACCACCGCCGACACGTCCTGCCCCAGGATGCGCGACAGACTCTGCGCGGCGGCCTTGCGAACGCGCTGCTCACGGTCACCCAAGGCGCCCAGCAGCAGCGTGCGCGCGTTCTCCCCAGCGCCAGCTCCGAGCGCCAGCGCGGCCAGCGCGCGCGCCTCCGGATCCGCGTCGTGGATGGCTTCCTCGCCCAACCGCCGCGCCGTCTCACCTTCCAGGCCCAGCGCCAGCAGCGACGCGCGGCGGCGCACCGAGCGGTCCGGATCCTTCATCGCCTGCGCCAGATGCGGCGCCGCGTCCTTCGGCGCCAGCGTCAGGAGCGCCTTGAGCGCCGCGATGCGCACCTCCGGCACCGGCGACGCGAGCAGCGGCGACACCACCGACGCGCCCTCTTCCTGGCACAGCGACGCGAACGCCTGGAGCAGCGCCACCTGCGCCGTCGGATCCGTCTCCGCATGCAGCGCCGACGCCAGCGCGGGCGCGGCGGCCGGCTGTGACAGCGCCTTCAATCGCTCCGCGGCGCGCACCCGGGCCGCGCCATCCTGCGCGGACAGCTCGCGGATGGAGAACCCGAACAACGTCTCATCCGTCGGCCCGCCGAAACCCGCGTGCGAGGACAGCTCCGCGTGCTGCGCCGCGCTCACGCCCAACCGGCCCGCCTGCAGGAAGCGCTGCGCCTCACGCGCCACCGGAGACAGGCCGTCGTCCTCGGCGACAGCGGCCACGGGCGGCTCGCTCACCGGCGCCGGCGTCACGGGGACACTGGCCGCCGTCTCACGCAGCGGCACCGTCGAGCGCCGCGTGGGGACCACCAGCCCGCGGGCCACCGGCCCCCCCTCACCGCGCAGCAGCACCTCGCTGCGGAGCTGGGAGATGAACGACGCCAGGTCGAGCCCCAGGTCGTCGTCCTCGTCGTCGCGCTCCTGGGCGGTGGCGCGGATGCGCCCCACGTCCAGCAGCTTGTCCATCATCTGGTTCCGCTCGCCGCGCAGGGCCTGGTTGAGCCGGGCCAGCTCCTCGCGTTCGGCCTGGAGCCGACCCACGCGGACCTCCAGCTCCGCGACCTCACGGCGCAGCCCCAGCTCGCGCTGGTGCGTCTCCGCGAGCTCGCGCTTGAGGTGCTCCATCTCATCGCGCGTCGAAGCCAGCTCGCTGTGGAGCTGTTGGGCACGCGCCTCGAAGTAGACGATCTTTTCGAGTGCGCTCTTGAGCAGCGCGTCCGGACGCTCGTCGCTCACGACCTCAACAGCCTCCCCGCGAGGCACGCGGCGCGGCCTGCGGATCCGAGTCACCGGGGGTTTGCACCGGATTCCCGGCACCTACCGGGGGGCCTACCCTACGTCAGACGTCCACACTTCGTAAACCACGGAAACACCAGGGCTTTTTTCAACGCGTCCCGTGCCGTCATTGACAACGCCGCGCAGGCCGAATTTTCGGCTTCCGCGCGCACGAGGGGGCCGCGCGAGTCACATCCGTCTCAAGGGGTTGAAGCGCTCGATTCCGGACGCTCCAGCAGGCCCTCCCGGAAGCCCCGGAATGTCAGACCCCACTCGTAATCTGTGTTCCACGAGGCAGCCAACGGCCGTCACTTCTCCCCGGAGCCTCTCCGCCTGGATGCGGGGGGACGAAGCCCTCTTTTCGACAGGTTTTCCGCACGCCATGGAACAACGACTGGCAACCCTCATTGGAAACGCGGTCCGCGCGGCGCGACAACGGCTGGAGCTGACCCAGGCCGACGTGGCCGAGCGCGTTGGCATCGCCACCGAGGTGTATGGCCGCCTGGAGCGCGGCCACATGCTCCCCAGCGTCCGCACGTTGCGCAAGCTGTGCCTGGTGCTCAACTGCTCATCGGACGTGCTCTTGGGAATGGCGGGCGTGGAAGGCGCGCCCACGCTGGCGGAGGACCCGCCGGAATACCGCGAGCGTCCGGAAGTCCGCCGGCTGCTGCGCACGGTGCGCAAGCTGGACGCACCGCGTCTTCGCCTGTTGGGGCAGGTGGCGAACGCGCTCGAGACGTAGCGATACAGCGGAGACCCGGCCGGGGCGGTGAAGACCCTGGCTGGGACCTGAAGGGTGGTGAGGGGCCGGACGGATTGCGCCCTGGCGCAAGCGCTTGGCGCGTGGAGTGAAGCAGCCGCTGCTGGGGGGGCGTACTGATTGCTTCATGACCCCCGCCCGCCC
>NZ_JABFNS010000299.1 GCF_013116825.1 Myxococcus xanthus | reverse complement strand
AACTGGCTACCGTACACGCGGATTATCCCGGCCACTGAAATCGGAGAGTGGGTAAATCAGCACATCCTCTCTGAAGAAGGTCGGCTCCATAACCCTGACCACGAACATCTCGTTAATGCACTCGCTGACGGTGATATTGCGTTTATGTGGGCCTCTGGCGCATTCGCCAAAAGTGGCCGCATTGTGCTGGGTCAGTGTGAGCAGGTGATGATGCGCGCCGGCGGCTGGCAGAAATCCCGCATGGAGCAGCAGATGCATGAATGGTTCGGTCGCATACCGAAGTTCATCATCACTCTGGCTGCCGACTACTGCGAGCAATGCAGCGACGTCGAATTCTGCGCGCTGGTTGAACATGAGCTTTACCATATCGCCCAGGCTACCGACGACTACGGCGCGCCGAAGTTCAACAAAGAGACCGGAATGCCGGTGCTGAAGCTTCGCGGCCACGACGTCGAGGAATTCGTTGGAGTGGTGCGGCGTTACGGCGCCAGCCAAGACGTGCAGGAAATGGTTGATGCGGCGAACAGGCCGGCGGAGGTTGCTCATATCGATGTTGCCAGAGCGTGCGGGACTTGCATGCTGAAGCTGGCATAAATTCAGGACAGGTTAGGAAGGATGGTGAATTATGGCGGCAGTAAAACCAGAGGTTAAAGCTTTCATAATTCAGTCAGTTGCGTGTTACGA
>NZ_JABFNS010000298.1 GCF_013116825.1 Myxococcus xanthus | reverse complement strand
CCCGGTACGCAGGCGCCCCAGGATTCAGACGTGGAGCTGCCCTTCGATGACGACGAGGTGGACCCGCTCCAGGCTGACGATCCGCGTCCCCAGCGGGTGCCCCAGTTTCCCGCTGGCTCCCGCCGCAGCCGGCGCCAGGGCCCGGGAGGGCGCGCCAACAGCGACCGCGAGCTCGCCTCCCGCTTTGACACCTCGAATGAGTACTCGGACCCCGGGTACGCGCCTGCCTTCCTGTACGTCGAGCGAGGCCCGGGCGCCGGGCAGCTGGTGCCCGTCAAACAGGGGGCGCTGGTCATCGGGCGGTCCTCCTCGTCCGACCTCCGCCTGCAGCACCCGTCCATCAGCCGCCGACATGTGCACCTGACCCGCCGCGGTGAGCGCTTCTTCCTGAAGGACCTCAGCAGCCAGAACGGCACCTTCCTCAACCGCCATCGCATCACCTCGGAGGTCGAGCTGATGCCGGGGGACGAGGTGTCCCTCGGCAATGCCCTGCTGCGCCTGCGCGGCCCCGGTGGAACCCCTGCCCTGGGTGTGCCCGCCGTCTCCAACGACGACAAGCCGCCTTCGCGCAGGGCCTTGAGCACGGTGGGTGTGGCCCTGGGCG
The DNA here is from genome assembly GCF_013116825.1 of Myxococcus xanthus. GTDB lineage: Bacteria > Myxococcota > Myxococcia > Myxococcales > Myxococcaceae > Myxococcus > Myxococcus xanthus_B. The sequence continues at coordinate 91 of NZ_JABFNS010000298.1, read as the reverse complement.
CCGCGGCGTTGGGTTCGGGTGTGGCCGCGCTCATCGCGCTGCTTTCCATGCGGATGGCCGGCGGCACGGAGCACACCTCTCCCGCCCCGCC
>NZ_JABFNS010000297.1 GCF_013116825.1 Myxococcus xanthus | reverse complement strand
GACTTTCGAGTCGCGTCAGGTCAACCAGGTCAACGTTTCCGAGTAACAATCTAGCTAAAAACTTAGGGCTTGCTGTTTGGTTTTGAAGGACTGAGTCCGTGCGACTTGGCTCTTTGAGAATGAAGGACGCTGTAGGGTTTGCCGACGCGGTAGCCCCCTGGGCCTATAGCTCAGCTGGCTAGAGCGCGCGCCTGATAAGCGCGAGGTCGGTGGTTCAAGTCCACCTAGGCCCACCATTTTCCTCCCTTGAGAGGAGGAAAGCGGTGACGCGCACCAGCATGGTAGAATGGCCGCGGGCAATTTTCCCGGGGCTGTAGCTCAGCTGGGAGAGCGCCAGCTTTGCAAGCTGGATGTCGTCGGTTCGATCCCGATCAGCTCCACACAAGTTTTCTCTGAAGTATAGAGAAGCGTTCTTTGACAAGTGCATACGAAGGGTAAGTTCAATTTCTGCTGAGAGAAGTTCTCGCAGAAGCCCTGACGAAAGTACCCCGCCGACGCCGTGAGGCGAAGGTGAGGGGAAGGAAGTCAGGTGCTTTTGAATCAAGCGTAAGTAAAAATGAAGTCTTCCAGGCTTGTTGCGAAGAGCAGGAGTCTGGGCCTTGGTTTCGAGTTTCGACAATCCGCCGGGAGGCGGGCGTGAAACAAGAGATTAGGGCAAGTAAGCTACTAAGGGCGTGCGGTGGATGCCTAGGTGCCAAGAGGC
>NZ_JABFNS010000296.1 GCF_013116825.1 Myxococcus xanthus | reverse complement strand
TTCGCGCTCCTGGGGCCCAAGCACCGCGTGTACTACTCGGGTGACACGGGCCTGTTCCCCGCCATGAAGGACATTGGCGAGCGGCTGGGGCCCTTCGACCTGACGATGATTGAGGTGGGCCAGTACCACAGCGCGTGGCCCGACTGGCACATCGGCCCCGAGCAGGCCGTCACCGCGCACCAGTGGGTCCGGGGACGCGTCCTGCTGCCGGTCCACTGGGGCATGTTCACCCTCGCGCTCCACGGATGGACAGAGCCCATTGAACGCGTGCTCGCGGCGGGCGAGGCCACAGGCGTGAGCGTCATCGTCCCGAAGCCGGGTGAGCGCGTCGAACCCGGTGCGCCGTCCTCCCTCGAGCGCTGGTGGCCCTCGTTGCCGTGGAACACGGCGGCGCAGGACCCCATCGTCTCCACCCAGTTGGACTGACGCCCCTGCCCCGAACTGTCTGAGCGCCGTC
>NZ_JABFNS010000295.1 GCF_013116825.1 Myxococcus xanthus | reverse complement strand
CCCGTCGCCTTCGACGCTTCCACCCTGGAGCTCTGGGGCGCCCTGCTTCACGGCGCGCGCCTCGTCCTCGCTCCGCCTCACACGCCTTCTCTGGACGAACTCGCCGCGCTGCTGACTCACCACCGCGTCTCTACCCTCTGGCTCACCGCGGCCCTCTTCGAGCAGATGGTGCTTCACCAAGGCAATGCATTGGCTGCTGTCCGGCAGGTGCTCGCTGGCGGTGACGTGTTGCCTCCTCTTCGCGTCCGGCAGCACTTGGAGCGCATTCCCCTCGGCGCAGTCCTCGTCAACGGCTACGGCCCCACCGAGAACACCACCTTCTCCGCCACGCACTCCCTCCGCGCTGGGGAGGCCTTCGGCACCTCCGTCCCCATTGGCAGGCCCCTGGGACACTCCTCCGCCTTCGTCCTCGACTCGCGCATGGAGCCTGTCCCTGTCGGCGTCCCTGGCGAACTCTTCGTCGGTGGCGACGGCCTCGCCTGGGGCTACCTGAACCGCCCGGAGTTGACGGCCGAGAAGTTCCTCCCTCACCCCTTCTCCTCCGTCCCGGGCGCTCGCCTCTACCGCACCGGAGACCGCGTCCGCTGGAAGCCCGACGGCTCGCTGGACTTCCTCGGCCGCTCCGACTTCCAGGTGAAGGTGCGCGGCTTCCGCATCGAACTGGGCGAAATCGAGGCCGTCCTCCAGCAGGCCCCGGGCGTCCAGGAGGCCGTCGTCCTCGCTCGGGAAGACGCTCCTGGCGACAAGCGCCTCGTGGCCTAC
>NZ_JABFNS010000294.1 GCF_013116825.1 Myxococcus xanthus | reverse complement strand
TGCCTCTCGCACGGCCTGCACGGCCCGACTGGCCACCTCTCGCATCAACTGCCCGAAGGCGTGGTTGAATCGCTCGAAGAAGGCGCTGGGTGACAGCCTCTGTCCGGTGAGCGCGATGTAGTTGGCGAAGGCCGTCGTCTGCGTGCCGGGCAGCGGCGTCACCGCAGCCACGGTGGACTCCACCAACGCCACCAGGTCCACCTTGCGCTGGCGCTGCAACGCGCCCAACCGCCGCGCCGCCTCCAGAATGTCTTCGGCCGACACCAGCGCGCGCAGTCCCTCAGCCACCTTCGTCCTCGGAGTGCTCTTCCTCATGCCGGAAGAGTGTTCCTGGCCACGCCGTTTCGGCGGACCTGCCTGCTCGACTGCACTCAAGTCACTGATACTGCTCCGCTTTTCTTCATCACGTTAAACGGACGCGGATGGCCGCACCATAGACCGGCTCATGGTTCGGGTGCATGCCTACCTCTCCGCTCGCAATGCCCAGCGCTCCGCCAGTCCATCCTTGCGACGAGTCGACCTCAGGCGCACACCCTGAGGCCGTTCGAGAATTACGATCGTTGGTTTAGCAGAATCGCGCCCTTACCTCGTAACCGCCCGGAGTGCTTAGGCGTCGGTATCCCGCCGCGTCCCGTCCCGTCCTGGTCCAGCCCATTCCGCACGTTCCTGCGACATACGTGCAACATGGCGAAGCCCGTCGCTTTTGGTCAGTGAGCCGGGGCAGACGCTATCGCACGCCCGCCGCTCGGATGCCGTCGACCTCGACGAGGAGGTGGAGGGGACCTCGCAAGGTCGGGTTGGGCCGGTAG
>NZ_JABFNS010000293.1 GCF_013116825.1 Myxococcus xanthus | reverse complement strand
TTCCAGCGCCGCTTCGGCTTCCGCCCGCAGCAAGGACTCCCGCGAGCGCTCCTCTTCTTCCGCCGCGAGCCGCTCCTGGAGCCCCTGGACCTGCTGCTCGAGTTCGCGGCGCAGCGAGGCTTCCCGCTCCAGCGCCTCCGTGACGGCGCTCACACGCGCGTGAGCTTCCTCGAGTTGGCGCTCCGCCTCCTCCTGCTGGGCCTGCCACTGCGCCATCAGCGCGGGGACCGCGAAACCTCCGGCGCCTGGAGAAGGCGTCTCGACGACGGGCGGCGCCTCGAGCTCAGGGCTCGACGCCTGCTCCTCCGAGTCGAACCAATCCTCCCCGATGCTGCGAGGCTCCTCCTTCGGCGTGTCGATGGCCTCCCCATCGAACCAGTCATCCCCCACGCCCGACGCCTGCGGCGCCTCATCATCCTGGGACTGGGCCGACGCGGCTTTCAGCTCCGCCTCCAGCAACTCCCAGTTGGACGCGGAGACCGCCGCCGCGTCCTGCTCCTCAGCAGCCTGTTCCGGCTCCGGCGTGCCCGCGGGCTCACCGAGCGCCGCCTCCGTGCCCCACGTGTCTTCCGTCTCCGATGACGGCGATTGCGGCTCGGCGTCCGCCGCCTGCTC
>NZ_JABFNS010000292.1 GCF_013116825.1 Myxococcus xanthus | reverse complement strand
ATAGCGCAGTTCATCTGGGCTGAGCGACGGAGTAACCGCAGTAGGCGAACCAGCCTGCTGCGTCGCTTGGGGAGATGGCCGCCAGAGCGAGCTTTATGCCCTGGTGCAAGGCGGAGCGGGTCCGCAGCCGCCATTTGCGCAGCAGCGCTTTGACCTTGCTCCATGCCATCTCAATGGGACTGAAGTCGGGGCTGTAGGGAGGAAGGAAGACGACCCGGGCGCCGCGCGATTCGATGACGTCGATGAGCGCTCGGCACTTGTGGGCTGCCAGATTGTCCCAAACGACAACCTGGCCGGGCTCCAGGATGGGCACCAGGTGCTCCAGGACGAAGCGGCCCCAGACTTCCAGACTGGTGCCCCCTTCAACTTCCAAATGAGCCTCGATGCCTTGGTGCGTCAGTGCGCCGAGCACCGTTGTCACGCAGCCGCGGTTGCGCGGCACCGCCTCGCCCGTCAGTCGCACTCCCTCCGGTGCTCGCCCGTGCGTGCGAGTCATGTCGGTGCGGCTGCCCATCTCATCGACCACGACGAGTTTGTCGGGCACCACCTGCCGCATGCCGAGCGCATACGCCCAGCGCAAGGCCTCTACGGCCTGGGTGTCTCGCTCGGTCGCGTGGAGGGACTTTTTTTACGCGTTAAACCCATGCGCCGCAGCGCTCGGTTCACCGTGGTGTGGTTGATGACGCACCCAGCGCGCACCGCATAGACGCGCGCCAACTCCTCATCAGTGGCGTCGGGGCGCTCGCACACCAGGCGCCGCAGCACTTCTTCGCCCGCCGCGTCCACCTTGCGAGGGGCCCCGCCCCCATGGGGGCGCGCACAAACGCTGCCGGTTACCTCGAAGCGCGCGATGTAACGACGCACCGTGGCATAACCAAGCATGAAGCGACGGGCGATGGCACTCTTGCCCTCGCCC
>NZ_JABFNS010000291.1 GCF_013116825.1 Myxococcus xanthus | reverse complement strand
ACCCCACCCTCCCCCATGACGTCGACGGCGTGCTCGATGTGTCGGACCACGTCATCCACGGTGTCACCGCCCAGATAGACGGGGGCGAAGATGATGCCCACCACCCCGCCCCGGTCTGCGATGAAGCGCAGGGATTCGTCGGAGAGGTTGCGCCAGCCGCCGCCCGCCGCGCGGACGCCCGTGTGCGAGCAGAAGAACCGGACCGAGGGGTGGGTGAAGAGGTCCTTGAGGGTGGACTCCGAGGCATGCGCCACATCCACGCTCAGGCCCAGCCGGGCCATCTCCTCCATGACATCCCGGCCCAGCGGCGTGAGACCCCGGTTGCCCATCATCGGAAAGGAAGAGCCACCCAGGTCGTTATTGGACAGGTGGGTGAGGCCCATGAAGCGCACCCCACGCTGGTGAAGCTCCGACAGGCGCGCCACCTGGCCTTCGATGGCGTGCCCCCCTTCCACGCCCAGCACCGCGGACAGCCGCCCCTGCGCGAGGTTGTCCTCCAGCATGGCGCCGGTCGTGGTGATGCGGGCGGCATCCTCGGATCGCGCACAGAAGGACGCCATCTGTTCAATCTGCCAGAGCGCCCGGGTCCACTCGCTCGCCCGGGCCTCCCGGGGCCACCCGCGCCACGCCGCGAACACCGGGAAGCCTCCGATGAAGGGGAAGCCCCGGGTGACGATGGTGAAGCACTGAAGCTTCACCCCCGCCTCCCGCAGGCGGGGGAAGTCCACATGGCCCTCTTCAGAGCGTTCACACAGGTCGCGGTTCCACATGAGGGAATCCGCATGGCCGTCCGCGATGCACCACCGCTGGTGGAACTCTTTCACGTCACCCATGCGCGCAAGTCTGCCCACCCGCGTGCGCGAAACAAGCACCACCCGCGTCCCGGTGCTCACTCAAGGCCCCCTGCCCCAACCCC
>NZ_JABFNS010000290.1 GCF_013116825.1 Myxococcus xanthus | reverse complement strand
AAGTTCGAGCGTAACAAGCCCCACGTGAACATCGGCACGATCGGACACGTGGACCACGGCAAGACGTCGCTGACGGCCGCCATCACCAAGGTGCTGGCGAAGACGGGCGGCGCCACGTTCCTGGCGTACGACCTGATTGACAAGGCGCCGGAGGAGCGTGAGCGCGGCATCACGATCTCCACCTCGCACGTGGAGTATCAGACGTCGAACCGGCACTACGCCCACGTCGACTGTCCGGGCCACGCCGACTACGTGAAGAACATGATCACGGGCGCGGCGCAGATGGACGGCGCCATCCTGGTGGTGTCGGCGGCGGACGGCCCGATGCCGCAGACGCGTGAGCACATCCTGCTGGCGCGCCAGGTCGGCGTTCCGTACATCGTGGTCTTCCTGAACAAGGTGGACATGCTGGACGACCCCGAGCTGCGCGAGCTCGTGGAGATGGAAGTCCGCGACCTGCTGAAGAAGTACGAGTTCCCTGGCGACGACATCCCCATCATCCCGGGCTCGGCGCTCAAGGCGCTGGAGGGTGACACCAGCGACATCGGCGAGCCGGCCATCCTGAAGCTGATGGAGGCGGTGGATAGCTACATCCCGACGCCGCAGCGCGCGACGGACAAGCCCTTCCTGATGCCGGTGGAGGACGTGTTCTCCATCTCCGGCCGCGGCACGGTGGCCACGGGCCGCGTCGAGCGCGGTATCATCAAGGTCGGCGAGGAAGTGGAAGTCGTCGGTCTGCGCCCGACGCAGAAGACGGTCGTCACGGGCGTGGAGATGTTCCGCAAGCTGCTGGACCAGGGCATGGCGGGCGACAACATCGGCGCGCTGGTGCGCGGCCTGAAGCGCGAGGACATGGAGCGCGGCCAGGTGCTGGCCAAGCCGGGCAGCATCACCCCGCACACCAAGTTCAAGGCGCAGATCTACGTGCTGTCGAAGGAAGAGGGTGGTCGTCACAC
>NZ_JABFNS010000028.1 GCF_013116825.1 Myxococcus xanthus | reverse complement strand
TGTATAAGAGACAGCCCCCATCCCCTCTCACACCGTCATTGGCGCACGGACTCAAGGGGAGCGGCTCTCCGCCCAGCTCTTCCACCTCGTCCTGCTGGACACCGAGCGCGCCGGCACCGTCTTCCCCCTGGCCAACGAAGCCCTCCGCGTGGGCAAGGCCCCGGACAATGACGTCGTCATCGACCACCCCACCGTGAGCCGCAACCACCTGGTGGTGCGCCGCCAGGGGGACCGCTTCCTCGTGCAGGACCTGGGCTCCACCAACGGCACCTTCCTCGACGGTGCCCAGGTGCGTGAGGCCTTCCTCCGCCCTGGCGCCCTGCTGGAAGTCGGCGACGTCCGGCTGCGCTTCAGTCCCCAGGTCTCCCCGGTCCAGGTCGAGCCCATCCTGGAGGACCGGCTGGGCGACCTGGTGGGCCGCAGCCTGCCCATGCGGCAGATTTTCGCGCTGCTCCAGCGCATCGCGCCCACCGACTCCACCGTGCTGCTGGTCGGTGAGACGGGCTCCGGCAAGGGCGCCGCCGCCAAGGCCACCCACAAGCTCAGCCCCCGCGCGGGCGGGCCGCTCGTCGTCTTCGACTGCGCCAGCGTGTCCGACTCCCTCATCGAGAGCGAGCTCTTCGGCCATGAGAAGGGCGCCTTCACCGGCGCCGTGAGCCAGCGCATCGGCTGCCTGGAGCGCGCCCATGGCGGCACCCTCTTCCTGGACGAAATCGACGACCTCGCCCTGGACCTGCAGCCCAAGCTGCTGCGCGCCATTGAAGACCGGGAGTTCCGCCGGCTCGGCGCCTCCTCCCCCATCTCCTTCGACGCGCGCATCATCGTCGCCAGCAAGAAAGACTTGTGGGCGGAGACACAGGCGGGCCGCTTCCGCGAGGACCTCTACTTCCGCCTCTCCGTCTTCACCGTCAGCCTGCCCTCGCTCCGGGACCGCAAGGAGGACATCCCCCTGCTGGTGGATGCCTTCGCGGGCGAAGGCCTGTGGCCCCGGCTGCCGGAGAAGATTCGTGAGCAGTTCACCGGGCACACTTGGCCGGGCAACGTGCGCGAATTGCGCAACGCCCTGGAGCGCGCCCGACACATGGTGGACATTCCAGAGCTGGCCGGTGACACCCTGCTGCGCGAGTTCACCCGCGAGGCCCCCGCCGCCGCTGGGGACTCCCTGCCGGTGGAGTTCACCGGCCCCTTCAAGGTCTGCAAGGACGAGCTCATCCGCGCCTTCGAGCGCGAGTACCTCACCCGGCTGTTGGGCCGCGCCAAGGGCAACATCGCCCGCGCCGCCCGCGAGGCCGAGCTGGACCGGAAGCACCTGTACTCGCTGCTCCACAAGTACGGACTCGTTCAGAGCGAGACGGACTGAGGCACCCGCAGGCGTCTGGCGCGGCGGACTGGCAAACAGCGGACGGAGTGTGGAAGGGGCTCGTGACACCCGTGCGAGCCGTGGCATGTTCGCGGCGCACTGGGAGTCAAGCCTCCCCCCTTTAGGAGACAACCAAGAATGAAGCGTCCGTCCCCCTGGCTCGCCATGATGTTCGCCGGTTTCATGTCCATGCACGCCACCGGCTGCTTCGGCCAGTTCCAGCTCACGCAGAAGATCTGGAACTTCAACAAGAACATCTCCGGCAACAAGTTCGTGCAGTGGCTGATGTTCCTCGTGCTCACCATCATCCCCGTCTACGGGCTGGGCGCGTTCATCGACGCCATCGTCATCAACAGCATCGAGTTCTGGACGGGCAGCAACCCCGTCGCCAGCGTCGACGGCGCGCCGGAGACCACCCGCATCGTCAAGCTGAGCCCCACCGACACGCTGCGCCTGTCGCGTGACGTGGAGACGGGCGTCATGCGCATGGAGCTGGCGCGCGAGGGCCAGGAGACGATGGTCCGCTACTTCGAGCCGCTCGAGGACGGCATGGTGGTCCGCGACGACGCCGGCGCCATGCTCATCCAGGCCCAGGAGGCGACGGACGGCGCGGTGGCGGTGACGGATGCCGCCGGCACCACGCTGACGGTCCACGCCCGTGACGCGCTGGCCGTGGCCCGCCGCGTGTACGAAGAGGGTGGCGCGCAGGCGCTCGCGCAGCACGCCGTGGCCCAGGCCTCCGTGTCCCAGGGCCTGGCCAGCAACACCTGCGTGGCCCAGTAGTCAGCACGTCCGCAGCTCACTGTTCGGAAATGTCGGGACATTTGCGGCGCCAAAACCCCCGACATTTCCGAACAGCAGCCTGCCCGACGCGCTCCGGCCCCCCGCTATTCGGGAGGCGTGCCCGCGTCGGGAGGAACGCCGCCGTCGAGCAACTGGCCCGGCTCCGGGCCGAAGGTCGCGTCCTGCGCCACCACGGCGAAGGTGCCCTCCAGGTTGCGGCCAGCGCCAAAGCCATCACCCCGGCTGAAGGACATGGAGAAGTCTCCGCGCGTGGGTTCGCCCGGGTTGCCTCCAGACTCCAGCTGCAAGTCACCCTTGTTCACCGGCCCGAAGACGCGCGCGGGCTCGCCCGCGTTGAGGTGCACCACCGTGGCCCGCGCCTGTCCCGACGGCGTGGTGCCCGCGAGGTTCACCTTCGTCCCGGGTCGCAGGTCCAGCCCTTCCGTGGACACGGTGAGTCGGACGACCAGGTCCACGTCCAAATCACTGTTCCGGTAGTAGCTGACCTGGAACGCCTCCGCGTTGCGCAGCACCTCTACGCGGGACACCTCCAGCGGGAAGAGCTCGGACACGCTGCCGCCCAAAGAGTTGTCCGCGAGGCCGCACGCGGCCAGCCCCGCCCCGGCCATCAGGGCCGACAAGCTCACGGCAGCGAGCGTGCGGGCCGCGCGCGTCATCGCTCCACCGCGAGCTTCAACACGCCCTTGTCCTGCGCCACCACCGGCGCCCGGTACAGGACGACGCGCTTGCCATTGGACAGGTACGCCAGCTTCGGCGACCAGCCACCGCCGGCGTCCACCAGCGTCTCCCGCCAGTTGCCCTGGATGCGCGTGGAGATGACCAACGCATCGTCGTTTGGGTTGCAGCTGGTGTCATTGCGGCTGGGCTCTGCCGCGCAGATGTAGAAGGCGATGGACGGCTCATGGTGGACCGGGTCGAAGGCCAGTGACGGATACCAGCCGCCCGTGCCGCTGTTGAACACGGGGTCCGGCATGGACCAGTCCCGCTCGGACGTGCAGGACGTCGCGGAGGCGTCAGCGCATTCCGTGTACGTCAGCGTGTTCGAGTTCCGGTTCAGTACGGCGATGCCGAACCCCTCGACCGGGTCATGCGCGAGCGAGGCCCCGAGCTGTGTATTCGGAACGGCCTGCACGCGCACCACTGGCGACCACGTGAGCCCGTCCGCGTTGCGCCGCTGGAAGTGCACGTCCGTGCCGGTGGCCTGCGAGGCCTCGGGCGCCTTGTCGTGCACCACGGCGGGCTGCGTCCCCGCCATCGCCATGGAGATGTGGCCTCCGTAGCCCAACTTGTTGTCACCGGAAGACACCGCGACTCGGCGCTGCCAGTTCGTGGGACCACCGCTGGCAATCTCCAGGTCGCTGGCCCCGAAGTCCTGGTTCTGGAACTGCCCGTTCTGCCCATCCCGGTAGGCGACGATCGCCTCGCTCCCATTGAACACGATGGCGGGGTTGAGGCCGACGAGGAAGCCCACATCCGTCGTGGGGTTGACGGGCTGTGCCTCATTCGATCGCCGCACGACGATGCGCTCCGTCCACGCGCCGGAGGCGCTGCGATAGGACACCGCCAGGTCACTCTGGAACCAGAACGAGGAAGGCACTTCCCGGTCGCCGCCCAGGTACGTCACCACCGGCTGACCGTCCGGCCCGAAGGCCACGGACACACCGTACACGCGCTGCACGGTGGCGATGCGCTCCGCGGCGCCGAGCTGCCCGCCGTTGAACTCGCGGTACATCAGGTCCATGTTCTCCACGTTCTCCCGCATCGTCCCGTTGCGGACGAAGTACGCCATGCCGATGCGGTCCTGCGGCCCCACGGCCATGGCGATGGAGGAGATGGGGTCGAACTGGCCCTCGCTCGAATCCACCACGAACTTCGCGAAGGACGAGGTGTCGATCGGACCGCCGTCGGGGTTACCGCCCGCGTCAGGGGGCGTCGGGTTGCTGTCCTTGCCACACCCCAGCGCGAGCACCAGGCCCAGAGCCCAGGCATGCCGTTTCATGTGCCACTCCTCGTGTGTTGTCGGCCCTGCACGTCGTGGCGGCATCCTACGCCAGCGCCGCGCGGCGGGGAGCAACCGCGCATGTTTCATGAAGCCAGCGCGAAGCACCTGCGTGCGCTAGGCTCGCGCGCCGTATGACACGTGCGCATTCCAATCGGGGGCGCCTGTCCCGGCGCTCCCTCATCCAGCGGCTGACCTTCCTGGGCGGAGGCGTGGTGTTGCTCGGCCCCGCCTGCAAGCGCTCTTCCGAATCCCAAGAGAAGACGCCCCCCGCGGACACCGGCCCCCTGGCGGCGAAGCAGGACGGCCAGGCCCCGCGCACCTTTTCTTCCTTCGAGTACGCGGTGGTGGCCGCCGCCACCGAGCGCATCCTCCCGCGAGACGAAGACCCGGGCGCCCTCGACGCGAACGTCCCCGTCTACATCGACCGCATCCTCCAGACACCCGAGCTGGAGCCGGTGCGCGAGGACTTCCTCTCCGGCGTGGCGGCCCTGGAGCGCCGCGCCCAGCGCATGCACCAGAAGGGCTTCGCCGCCCTGACGGCCGAGCAGCAGGACGAGCTGCTCACCCTCTTCAAGGACAGCCCGCCCCGAAGCGGCGAGGCGCACTTCTTCGAGCTGCTGACGGTGATGACGCTGGAGGGCTTCCTCGGAGACCCGTCCTACGGCGGCAACCAGGGCAAGGTGGGCTGGCGGCTGATGGGCTTCGACACCGTGGGCACCGTCGCGTCCGCGCCGCCGGAAGGCTACGACGGGCCCAAGTGCCTGCGTGAATGCGGGGTCCACCGATGAGCCTGCCCGAGGTGGACATCTGCATCATCGGCAGCGGCGCGGGCGGCGCGCCCATGGCGCTGGAGTTGGGCCGCGCGGGCTTCAAGGTGGTGGTGCTGGAGAAGGGCCCGCACTACCAGCCCAAGGACTTCATCCACGACGAAATCCTGAACAGCCGCCGGAACTTTTTCATGCCGGTGCCGTGGGAGGAGCCGCACCTGGTGCGCCAGGGCGCGAAGGGCCGCTACGAGAAGACGAGCGCTGCGTGGACGGCCAACTGCGTGGGCGGTGGCACCGTCCACATGAGCGGCTTCTTCTACCGGCTCAAGCCGGTGGACTTCCGGCTGCGCTCCACGCTGGGCGCCGTGCCCGGCAGCACCGTGGCGGACTGGCCCATCTCCTACGAGGAGCTGGCGCCCTTCTACGACAAGGCCGAGGCGGAGCTGGGCGTGTCCGGAGAGTCGGTCCCCCACCCCTTCGCCGAGCCGCGCAGTGGCCCCTACCCGCTGCCGCCGCTGGACGTGCACCCGGTGGCGAAGGAAATCGACGAGGCGTGCGGCGCCATGGGCTGGCACTCGCTGCCCACCGCGCGCGGCATCCTCAGCAAGCCCTACCGGGGCCGGGCGCCGTGCTCGTACTGCGCGCTGTGCGGGAGCTACGGCTGCGAGACGGGCGCGAAGAGCGGCACCAACGCCAGCCTCATCCCCGCCGCCGTGGCCACCGGCAACGTGGACCTGCGCCCCGGCTGCATGGCGCGCACGGTGGAGGTGGACAAGCAGGGCCGCGCGCGGAGCGTCGTCTACCTCGACGCGGACGGCGTGACGCGCGAGCAACCAGCGAAGGTCATCGTCGTGTCCTGCACCGCCGTGGAGAGCGCGCGCCTGCTGCTCAACTCCACCTCCAGCCGCTTCCCCAAGGGCCTGGCCAACGGCAACGGACTGGTGGGGCGCAACCTCACCTTCAGCTCGTTCGGCGAGTCCCACGCCACCTTCCGCCTGTCGAAGCAGTCCGCCGCGCGGCCGTGGCTGAAGGACCCATCTCCCTTCGTCAACCGCAGCCTCCAGGACTTCTACCTGATGCCCGACGCCCGCTTCGGCTTCCGCAAGGGCGGCACACTGGGCTTCATGTGGGCCCACCCCAATCCCATCCACGCCGCGGTAGGGCTGGCGGGCAAGGGCGAGAAGGCCCTCTTCGGCAAGGCGCTGAAGGACAAGATGCGGGAGTACCGCGACTCACGCATCCTCCAGTTCGAGGTCTACGCCGAGTTCCTCCCCACCGCCGGCACCTACGTCAGCGTGGAGGACGGCGTGAAGGACCGCTACGGCATCCCCGTGGCGGCCATCACCGTGGACCGGCACCCCATGGACCTGGCGGCCACGCGCTTCCTGGTGGAGCGCGGCGAGGAGGTCCTCCTGCGCCTGGACCCGGATGACGTCCGGCGCGGCACCACCAGCGGGGAGACGTCCATCCTCCAGCACGGCACCTGCCGCTTCGGCGACGACGCGGCGACGTCCGTGCTGGACCGCCACTGCCGCGCCCACGAGGTGCCCAACCTCTACGTGGTGGACGGCAGCTTCATGCCCACCGGCGGCAGCGTGCCGTCCACGCTCACCATCAGCGCCAACAGCTTCCGCGTGGCGGACCACCTGGTGCGCAAGCTCAAGGGCTGACGCTAGCGATTGCGCAGCGGCGTCACGTCCACCTTGATGATGTAGCGCGCCTGCATGTCGGACTCGAACTCGATGAGGTGGTCGCCCACGCCGGTGAGCTCCGCCTCCTCGGTGAAGGAGCCCTGCCGCTCCATCACGTCCAACACCGCGCGGCCTTCCGTGGCCCGGCGGATGCGCGCCCGGCAGCCCTCTTCGTGGAACTGCACCACGGTTTCACGGCCCGCCGCGGTGACGTCCTCCAGGAAGAGGCTCACCTTCACGGTGGAGGCTTCCTTCAACTGGACGATGAGCTGCTGCCGGCCAGGGAAGCGACCTTCCGAATAACTTTCCGAGCCGAGAATACAGCCCGCCACGCGGTCGCAGACAGGCCAGGCCGCGCCGCAGGTGTCCTTCACACGCGCGCCGATGAAGTCCTCACGCATGCCGTCGCAGCCTGCCCAAAGCGACGCGAAGAGCAGCACCGCTGCTGCCTGGGCCTTGCGGCCAAACACTGTTACAACCGGCGTCATCTTCAGACCCTCATGCGAGGCATGTATGTCCATGCGACTGCGTACCCGTTGGCTCCCCATCATCTTCTTCGCCCTGGCTGGCTGCGGGGAGGAGACGGAGCTTCCCCAGGTGCCCACACTCTTCATCGACCGCGCGGCGCTGACGTTCAACCGCGAGTTCAACCACGGCACCTACGTCGGGCAGACGGCCTACAACTCGCTGGCCATCCAGAACCGCGGCCTGGAGCCGCTGGACATCACCGCCATCACCCTGTCGGCGCCGAGCGTCTTCACCCTCCAGCTTCCCGAAGGCTTCACCCCTGGCACGCCGCTGCGGTTGGAGACGTATGACCGGGCCTACCTGACGGTGGCGTTCCTGCCCGCCGACGACGTGGAATACAACGGCACGATTACCATCGAATCCAATGCCGCCAACGCCGCCCAGCAGGTCATCACCCTCAACGGGCTGGGCGTCGCGCCCTGAAGTCCTCGCCGACCACCGCGTGACGGGCGGGAACCAGCGCTCCCGCCCTGACGCCACCCGCCTCATGGCTGGTAGGTGAAGTTGCAGCCCCCGGCGTAGCTCTGGATGACGCCGCCATCTCCGTCCGGCGTCGTCCCTCCGTCGGTGACGACCGGGCACGACACCGTCGTCCCGCCGTCCACCGGGTAGCTCTGCGGATAGTCCCCGTGGCCGGTGCGCAGCGTGTAGTTCACCCGCTCGTAGTCCAGCCGCTCCGACGCCGTCACGTCCACGCGCAGGGTGCCGCCGCGGATGAAGCGCCGCTCCAGACAGCCGCAGGCATAGGGCGCCAGGGTGACGACGGTGGAGTTGGGACGGTCCTCCAACTGGTAGAGCGACTGCAGGCTGCTGCTGCCCGCGTTGGACGGCGTGTGCCAGGCGCGCAGCGCGTCCGAGCGGTAGCCCAGCGTCAGCGGCCCCCGGTTGCCCGTACGCACTGGCGTGCAGGTGCCGACACCGGCGTCGGTCGCATCGCCGTCACAGAAGGTGAGGTCCAGCGCCAGGCCGTGCGGCGTGCCACCGTCGGCCAGCTTCGCCACCTCCCACTGGAGCAGCCACGTCCGGTCCTCCGGCGGAGGCACGGAGGGCAGGTCGAACACGTACGAGTCCACGTCGGAAGGCACGGCGTCGTAGTCCAGCGGGCCACGCACCCCGAGCCCGTTGACGCGGTCCGTGCCGCTGCGCAGCCGGCCGTGGCCGTGCGACAGCTGGCCGGTGACGGAGAACTCCGCCGTGTCGGGCGGCGACGGGAAGGCCGTGGTGGACGCCAGCGTCCGCGCCACCGGCGCCTCCGCGCCATTGACGTAGCGAGACAGCTCGTCCGCGTCCTCCACATCCCAGCTCACCTCCAGGCGGTAGTCCTTGTCGTCCACCCACGAGCCGTTGTCCTGCACCAGGAAGTAGTACATCAGCGCGGCGTTATGCGCCGGAACCGGGATGACACCCCGGAAGTTGCTCAGGGCGGTGAAGCGCGAGTTGCCCACGGCCTCCTCGCGAGACGAGTGCAGACACATGGGTGCGGGCAAATCCGTGCGCCGGCAGAAGCGATCCACCAGGGTCCGGGCGTCGGGATTCTCCGAGAAGTCGCGCGGGCAGACGGCGGCGTTGGTGGCGCAGCTCTCCCGCGACTCGCTCAGGGGGCCCCCGGTGGCGATCAGGGTGAACACGTGCACCACGCGCGAGGCCGTCACCGGCATCGCGGGGAAGCGGCCACCCGTATCCAGCGGCACCAGCCGGTAGCGCAGCAACGTGGGGGTGCTGAAGGCCGGCAGCCGCACCGAGTACCAATCCCGGTCGGAGATGTAGCCCAGCCGGCCGGTGAAGGAGACAGACGCGCCGGCGCCGCCGGGCGTGGCGCTGACGAGGTTGCGCGCGGTGGCCGTCTGCGCCCCGTCATTGTCCGGCGCGGTGCGGTCCTGCGCGTCCTCCTCCTCCAGCACGCGCACCTCCACCTCGTAGGGCTGCGTGAGGTCGCCCTGGGCCGTGTCCCGGTCGTTGATGCCGCGGTAGCCCTTCACCACCAGCGTCCAGCGGCCGGCGTGCTCCACCTTGACTTTGCGCGCGGTGGCCAGCTCGCCGCCGCGCACCTGGGGCAGCACCACGCCTTCGTCTTCCTTCTCCGTGAAGTCCGGGCGCCACAGCTCGTAGGACAGGCGCCAGTTGGGCACGGCGTCCAGGTCGGGCGCGGTGACGTGCACGTAGGCAATCTTCCCCGCCGCCAGGTCGAAGGCGTAGTGGTCCACGTCGTTGTCCGTGGCCAGGTAGCCGGTGGAGGCGCCCATCAGCATCTCCCCGGACTGCGTCAGCACCAGCGGCGTGGCCGTCTCGTGCGTGTCGTTGGGCTCCTGCTCGTCCGGGTTCTGGTCGATGCGCACCGTCAACCGGTACTTGTTGCGCGCGTCGAAGTTGGGCCGGGACGGCACGTCTGGCGCGTCCTGCACCAGCACCAGCAGCGTCTGGTTCTCCAGCCCGTCGCGCAGCGGCAACACGATGTCCACCGGACGGGGCGCGCCCTGGGCGTGCTTGTCCTCTTTCTTCGCCAGCGAGCCCTCCTTCCCGTCCGGCAGCGGCCCCAGGATGGTGACGGACAGATTCACCGCGGTGCTGGACGCCAGGTACGTCCCGTTGACGTTCAGCAGCGTGCGGGCGTTGGTGCCGGGCGGAAGGACGACGCGGTACCAGTCCTGGTCACCGGCGCGCGGCTCGCTGTCCAGCGCCAGGAAGCGCTCCAGCGGCTCGCCCGGCTTGAGTTCGCACTCGGGCCGCGTCAGCGCCTCCTCGCGCGAATTGCACAGGTCCTCCACCACGGGAGTCCCCGCGTCGGGTGTCTCGCCTCCTCCAGAGGAACAGGCGGCGAGGACGAGCAACGCGAGCGGCAACAGACGGACAGAGGTGGGCATGGCGTCGGTTCTCAAGGCGTCGGGGGCACGTCGTCGGGGCGGCCGGGGCAGCCGTCGACGAGCTGCTCGGGTTCCACGCGGATGACGCCGTCGGCGGGCGACTTGATGCCGCCCACCGGGTAGCGCACGTCATTCACGCGGAAGGTACGGACAAGCGTCCGGGCGGTGGGGTCGTCTCCGGGCACCATGGCCACGGACATCGCGATGTCGTTGAAGCCCGCCCCGCGCTGCACCACGCCCGCGTCGTCCGCGGACGCAATCGTCGGGGCCAGCAGGACGTTCTCCACACGGAAGCGGTAGCACTGGCGGCCCAGGTTGTCCGGCGGGCCGTCCGCCTCGAAGGCGTAGCGGTAGCCATTCACCGACAGGTCCGCGGTGTCCACCGCCAGCGGCCGGGTGTGCATCCGCAGCTCCATGCGGTTCGTCAGCCCGTCGTTGTCCGGGTCCTCGTCCAGGTCGTTGCTGGCGCCCTGCGTGCCGCCCAGCCACTCCATGCCGTCCGGCACGCCGTCCCGGTCACTGTCCGCCAGCGTCGCGTTGGTGCCCACGAACTGCTCGTCGCAGTCCAGCAGGCCGTCGCAGTCCGAGTCCACGCCGCGCAGCGCCGGCGGACACCCGCGGTCCAGCCCGCCGCCGTCCGGAAGGGCCTCCTGTGTGGGGTTGAAGTCCACGCCGCGGTCGCGGAAGTACACCTCGACGCCGTCGCTGAAGCCGTCACCGTCCGTGTCCACCTTGTGCGGGTCCGTGCCCAGCTCCAGCTCGCGCGCGTCCGTCAGGCCGTCACCGTCCGAGTCCGCCTCGCCCACCGGGCTGCCCGGCGGCGCGGAGAAGTTGAAGGCCACCATCTCCTTCACGATGAAGGCGCGGCGCACCTGGCCGAAGGTGAAGTCCAGGAAGTTGATGGGCTCGTTGTTGCGGAAGTCGCGGAAGTTGCCGCCACCCAGCGTCGCCATCTGCTCCAACCGGTCCGCGTTCTGGTTGATGATGAGCAGCGGGCAGCCCCCGTCACCAGACAGGTCACACACCGAGGACACCGGCTGCGTGGGGTTGAAGACGTGCACGGTGTTGACGCGCACGTCCTCCACCAAATCCCGCAGCTGGCGGATGCGCACCACCGCGTCACCCCGGAGCAGCTCGTCATCCTGGTCGTTGGTGGGCTTGCCGTCCGACAGGAAGATGACGGAGTAGCGCGCCTGCGCCTGCGCCTGCGCACCGCCCGGGTCCAGCCGGCTGCGCGCGATGTCCGTGTTGATGAGCGAGTAGATGTCCGACAGCGGCTTGACGAAGTCCGTCGAGTCCCGGTTCGGCGAGGTGTCGGGGTTGCGGAAGGTGAGCAGCTGCTCGGACAGGCGCCGCAGCGCGGCGTCATCCATGGAGGACACCTGGACGAAGCCGTCCTGGGGCGGGTTGCCCGGCTGCTGCGTGAGGAAGGCCGTGGTGCTGCCCGCGAAGAGCATCACCGCCAGGTGCACCTCGGGGTCCCTGGGCAGGTTCTGGATGAGCTCCACCAGCGCGGTGGCGCGCGCGCCATCCGGGTCGCTCACCCGCATGGACTGCGAGGCGTCCATGGCGACCACCAGCTTGATGGGCCGCACCACCTCATTGCTGCCCACGGTGCAGAAGCGGCCTTCCAATGTCACCGCCCGGTCCACCGGCACTTCCGTGTCACGGCGAGGGTCGTACAGATAGGAATCCGTACACGCCATCACCATCGCCACGGCCACCAGGACGCCCGCCAGGATTCGGACAACGCGGCTCACGGATTGGCGCTCCCCGAGGGCGGGATTCCGACGCAGTCGTTCTGGTTGTTCCACGGGTTGCTCAAGGTATCGGGCCGGCGGAAGTCAGCATCCTCGAAGGCCAGCTCCGGCCCCACCGGGACCCGCACGCTGGGCGGCGCATACTGCGCCCAGGCGCAGGCGGTGCGCCACACGCCGTAGTCCGTGCTCACGCCACTCTCCGGCGCCTCGGCGAACCACACCTTGAAGAGGTTGTAGCCCTGCTTCACGCCCGCGCGGTCTGGCGGCGTGACGAGCTGCAGGTTGGACACGGTGAAGTCGTAGCAGAGGCTGCCGTCGGGACGGACCTCCGCGATGCGCGTCTCGTACTGGTAGCCGAAGCGCTCGTGGAAGGCCTTGTCGCGGCGCGTGGGGTCACTGCCCGCTCGCAGCTCCTGTGCGTCCGGGATGCCGTCACCGTCCGTGTCCAGGCCCGACACGCTGTTCTCCAGCGGGTTGAGCCCCCAGCGCGCCTCCAGGCCGTCCGGCACGCCGTCTCCATCGCTGTCCACGATGCCGGTGCGCGTGCGCAGGTAGTCCTCGGCGAACTGGGACAGGCCGTCACCGTCCGTGTCACGGCAGACGCAGTTGGGCGTCAGCGGCGAGGCCGGGTTGCACCCGCGCGCGTCCAGATCATTGGCGGCGCGGAAGCCCTGGTCCTCGCGGCGGTACTCGAAGCCGTCATTCAGGCAGTCGCCGTCGCTGTCCGCCACGAAGGTGTTGGTCTTCAGCGTGAAGCTGTTGTCGATGGAATCCGGCACCCCGTCCCCATCACTGTCCAGCACGCGGCCGGTGTCTCCCGGCGCGGAGCTGAGCGACTCCACCATCAACGTCTTCATCACGTTGCGCGAGGCGAACGACGAGTAGTCCAGCGCGCCCAGGCCCAGGTTGGAGATTTCGCCCGTGTCGTTGAACTCCTGGTACACGCCGTTGCCAATGTCCGCGAAGCGCCGCAGCAGCCACGCGGCGATCTTCTTCGCGGCCTCCGGGTAGCGCGCCGGCTCCACGCCCGGGTACACGCCGTAGATGTCCTGGCAGATGGGGCCACACGCCCGCACCGCTTCCTGGTTGAAGAGCAGCACCGTGTGCATGCGCAGATCGCCCACGTTGTACTGGTCCTTCAACTCCATCAGCCGCCGCACGTAGCTGAACAGCTGGTAGTTCTGGTTGCGGTCCGTCCCCACCTCGAACCCGTCAATCTGGTCCGTGGTGTTGGTGAGGTTGCAGAAGTCGCGCAGCGAGTCCGCCCATGTCAGGTCCGGGTTGTCCGGGTCGGCGTAGACGCTGAGGTTGTCGGTGGCCGAGCAGCGCGGATACGGCGTGCCGTCCGTGAGGAAGACGACGACGTAGCGCGTGCGAGGCAGCAGCTCCGGGTTGGACTGCGCCACCGCGTTGATGTCGCTGGAGATGAGGCTGTAGGCGTAGGACAGGGCGCCCTGGTAGTCGGTGCCCTTGCCCAGCTGGCTCTGCAGACCCTCGATGTAGCTGTCGATGTTGTTGTCCGGCCGGGCGAAGCGGTCCCCCGTCGTGGTGGGCGGCCAGACGTTGCGCACGTTCGTTTCAAAGGGAGCAACGGACACCTGCACGTTGCCGCCCTGCGCATTCACTTCCCGGAACTGCTGCACCAGCCTCTTGAGGGCGCGCACGCGCGCGGGCTCGGTGACGCCCTCCGGGATGATGTCCAGAATCTCCCGGCGCTGGCAGAAGCCGCTGTCGAGCTGCGAGCCCGGCGGGTCGGAGACGCACATGCTGCCCGACTCGTCGATGACCACCACCACCTTCACCGGGAAGCCGGAGGGGCTGGGCGGGCGCGTGCACACCCGCCCCTCGAGCGTCAGCCGGTCATCGAGGTTGGAGAGCGCATCCACCCTCGATTCGAGCATGGCGTCCGAACAGGACCACAGGCCGGAAGCCAGGAGGCCCGCCGCGAGCAGCGAGGTACGAACGAAGCGGCGCATGCGGAAGGGACCTCCTGGAGGGAGACGGCGAGGTTACTGCTGGGGACGGCGGCGGCGTATCAGCACGCTGAGCAGCGCGGCGCCCAGGGCGGTGGCGCTGAAGCCGGCGGGCACCGAGCTGCAGTTGTTGCCCTTCTCCGATTCATCCCCCACGAGCACCGTGAGGGTGGAGGTGGACACGCGCTGGTCCGGGAAGACGCGGTCGGAGAAGGCCAGGCGCGCGGTCAGCTGGAGCTGGTACTCGCCCTTCTTGTCCGGGACGAAGGTGGGCACGCTGCCGTCGACGTACATGTACTGCCAGTCGCGGCTGAGCGTCACGGCGCCCTGCGGACGCTCCACCACCGAGGTGGAACCCGCGGGACGCTTCACCACCACCCACTCGTACTCCATGGCCGCGCCGTTGCGGTTGGCGAACAGCGGCGGACGGATGGTGACACCGGCCTTGTCCGTGCGGAACAGGCCACCAGCGCTGACGGTGAACGGCGACTTCGGGTCCAGGCAGTCGTCGGGGCGCTCGGGGTTCGTCACCAGGCAGTAGCGCGTGTCGCACGCATCGCCAATGCCGTCGCGGTCGTCGTCGCGCTGGTCGCGGTTTTCGACGGCGGGGCAGTTGTCCTGCGTGTTGAGCACGCTGTCGCCGTCGATGTCGGGGTCGCACGCGTCGCCCACGCCGTCACCGTCCGTGTCGCGCTGGTCGGGGTTGGGCAGACCCGGGCAGTTGTCGCTGCTGTCGGAGATGCTGTCGTTGTCCGCATCCACGCGGCACATGGTGATGTCTTCGGGCATCACCGTCTGATCGGTATTGGCGTATCGGGGGCAGTTGTCTTCGCCGTCGAGCCAGCTATCGTTATCGTCGTCCAGATCGCAGACGTCACCCTGGCCGTCCTTGTCCAGATCCTCTTGGTTCGGGTTGGGCACCAGCGGGCAGTTGTCTTCCGCGTTGTCGCGGCCGTCGTTGTCCTGGTCCGGGTCGCAGTCGTCGCCGAGGCCGTCGCCGTCCGCGTCGCGCTGCTGGAAGTTGGAGAGCGACGCGCAGTTGTCGCAGGCGTTGCCCACGTCGTCACCGTCGTCGTCCGCCTGGTCGCGGTTGGAGACGAAGGGACAGTTGTCGCGGTCATCCGCGCGGCCGTCGCCGTCCGCGTCGTCCGTGTACGACAGCGTGTCGCCGTCGTCCGTGTAGTTGACCCACACGCTGCCGCCCGCGCCGCAGCCACAGCCACCGCCGACTTCCAGCGGCATGCCGCACCGGTCGCCCAGACACTCCGGGTTGTCGGGGTTGTTGTTGGACTGCGCCAGCGCCCCCGTGGGGCCGAGGACGAGGAAAGCCCCCAGCGTGAGGGCTGAAGCGAAACGAGCGCGTGTCATGGTGACTCCTTTCAACGCCGGACGCCTAGCAAGGAACGATCCGTACCAGACACTTGGGAGAAACCCTGGAATGTCAGTGAGTTGCGCACGAACAGGGACGCGTCGAACAAAAGGTGTGGGGGGCACTCCCCAGTGAGGGCGAGGGGTGGACCCCACATCTCGAGAGGGCTTCAGGTCCCCGGGATGAAGGTGTCGGGCTCCAGGGGGATGATGCCCGCCGGCAGACGGCCCCCCTCTTCGCTGTATTGGATTTCCTGGATGAGGAGCGAGCCGATGCCCGCGCCCCGTGGATCATTGTCCCGGCCAGCCTGGAGGTAGAGGTACACCTCGTTGGTGCCCGCCTTGATGACCTCGCCCGGGATGAAGGGATGTGGCCGCTCGCGGGTGGGGACGACGGTGACGTTCTCCACACGGACCTGGTAGCAGCTGCGGCCGTCCGCGGTGGGCGTGGTCTCCACCAGCTCGTAGCCGTAGCCACGCTCGCGGTGGAAGTCGAGGTCGGCGCTGAGCGGGTCTCCGTGCGCCTCCACCTCCGACACGTTGGTGATGCCGTCGCGGTCCGTGTCGAGCAGGTCCTCGGGGATGAGCGGGTTCGTCATCACCAGCGCCTCCACCAGGTCCGGAAGCGCGTCCCCATCGGTGTCACCGATGCAGGCGTTGGTGCCCAGCACGCGCTCCTCGCAGGTGTTGAGCCGGTCGCCGTCCTCGTCCAGGGACACGTTGCAGCCGTTGATGACGTCCGGCTGGAGCGGGTCCAGGCCCATGCGGACCTCGACGCCGTCCATCAACCCGTCCTGGTCCGTGTCCTGGCGCCCGGGGTCGGTGCCCATCAACGCCTCATCCTCGTCGGGGAGGCCGTCCCCGTCGCTGTCGACGAGCACCTGCCCGGCGCGCACCACCACGTTGCGGTTGTAGGCGAAGAAGCGCTTGAGCTTGAGGGTGTTGGTCCGCGCGGCGTACTGGATGTTGGTGAGGGTGCCCGACAGGCCCGCCGCGTCGGCCTCCAGCGGCTCGGTGCCGCCGGCGTTGGCGATGGCGGCCACGTGCTGGCGGGTGATGGGGTCTGGCGTCTCGCCGCGCACGTAGATGGGCTGCACCACCACTTCGCCCGCGCTGAACTGCGAGGCCAGCGCCTTGATTTCGCCGGTGACGGCGGTGAGCTCACACTGGCTGCACGCCGACGTGTTGCCCAGCGCGCTGCAACGCGAGTCGAGCCCCACGTTGAAGGCCGGGTTGGCGCAGCTGGTGTCCTGGCTGCGCACCACGACGACGATGACATAGCGCGTGCGGGCGACCTCGCCGCGGCAGGACGTCTGCATGTCGCCCGACAGCAGCGTCTTGGCCAGCCGCAGGGCGGCGCGGACGCTCACGGGGCCGGACTCCTGGTAGGTGGCGTAGCGCGGCAGCGCGGCCTGGAAGTCGGACGCATCCGAGAAGCGGCCCAGCAGGCCCGTCGCCACCGTGTGGTACGCGACGAGGCCGAACTGGACGAAGGGACCAGAGAAGCGGCTGGAGAGCGTGGACAGCGCCTCGGTGGCGTACCCCACCACCTCGCGCTCGACGCCTTCGCCACCCTGGAGCGCGAAAATCACCTTCGTGGGAAAGGCCTCGCCGCCCGCGAGCGGCACGCAGACGGTGCCGGCGAAGCTGGCCCGGTCCTTCCCACCAGGGCCACGGCCATTGAGCGCGTAGAGGCCCGCGTCGGAACACGACAGCAAGAGCACGGGAATGAGCCAGACGGACCGCGTGAGGGCGCGCATCAGTCCGATTCTACACCTTAGGCCCCGGTGACAACGCAAGCGCTGGTGACACGAAGCCTGTCAGCACCGCGCAAGTGGCACAGCACGGACCGACAATTCGGCCCCCCGTGGAACGAGCGCTGAGCCCCCCCCGGAGGCGCCATGACTCCCGGTGTCCTCCGGGCATGGACAGCCAGGTGACGGCCTACAGCGTGAGCAGGAACGCCAGCAGGTCATCGCGCTCCTCGGGCGTCAGCGCGCTGGCGTGGCCGTGCTGGGGCCCGGACGTCTCCAGCAGCGCGCGCAGCGCGAAGCGCGTCTCCACCACGAGCCGGTTGTCCTTCACCCCATAGCCCGCGGTGGCGCTCGTCAGCAGAGGCCACACATCCCACGCCCCCACCAGGGACGGCGTCGCCGCGCCGGGCACCAGGTCCTGCTGCTCCAGCCTCAGCGGCAGCGCCAGCGGCGTGCCCACCTGGAGGTACCGACCCCGCGTGGCCAGGTCCTGGTCCAACGTATAGAGGGGCGCCGGGTGACACGTCGCGCAGGCGCCCTTGCCCTCGAACAGCGCGCGTCCTCGCGCCGGGCGCCCCACCCTCCCATCCGGCAACGCCACCGTCTCCAACGGTGCGCCGTCCACCCCGCGATGGGGGTTGGGCGGCGTGACGATGAGCGCGTTGAAGAGGGCCAGCGCCTCCACCTCCGACGGCGACAGGTCCGGGTTGCGGAAGCGGTTGCGCGCGCCCACGAAACGCACCGTGTCCACGAGGCTGACGTGGCTGGCGGGCGTGAAGTACGGCGGTGTGTCGCGACTGCCTCGCAGCGTCGTGGAGCGGTAGATGCGGTTGGGCTGCGTCTTCTCGTAGAAGATACCGCCCGTGTGGCCCTCGATATGGCAGCCGTCACAGGTGATGCCCGTGCGCCCCAGGTCCGCGTAGTAGAGGACCTGCCCCAGCCGGCGTTTGGCCTGCGCGCGAGACGTCTCCACCGGAAGCTGACGCACCACTCGCGCCTTGCCCGCCTTCGCTTCGCGCACGTCCACCACCGCCACCGTCCGGGTGAACCGGTTGAGCACATACAGCGTGCGCGCGTCGGGTGACAGCGCCAGCGCGCTGGGGCCCGAATGGAGCTCGTCGCCTGCCCTGCCCCGGACCCCGAAGTCCTCTGGCGGCCGGATGCGCGGCGTACCGTCGGGCGGCGCCACCGCCACCTCCTGGAGCACCACGCGCCGGGCGGGCGCATCCCCCGCCACCAGCGCGCGCGCATCCAACACCCGCACGAGCCCCAGTCCCACGTCCGCCGCGTAGAGGAGTCCCGCGCCGTCATCCAGCGCCAACCCCTCCGTGCCGCCCGCGCCGAAGCCCCGGTGCCGCACGTAGCCGCCGCGCGAGGGCTCCACCACCGACACACCGCTGTTCGCGCTCACCTCCATGCGCTGGGGATTGGGCCCCACGTTCGGCCCCAGGCTCGACATGAAGACGTGCCCCAGCCGCTCGCTCGCCACCAGGAAGCGCGGCGCCTTGCCGCCCATCACCTGCTCGCGGAAGCGCTCGGTGTTGCCGCCGACGATGGAGACACCCGGCCCCGGCGCCACCGTGGAGACGAGCGCCCCGTCCTCCTGCCGCAGCAGCTCCAGCTGCCCTGTCTGGAGACTGCCCACCGCCAGCAGATCCTTCCACCGCGCCAGCGCCCGAGGGTTGGGGTCCACCGGCGCCGACCAGCGCACGCGTCCGTCCGCCAGCGACAGCGCCTGCACCTGGTCCCGCACACGCTCGGCCACGAAGGCCACGCCGGCTCGGCCATCCACGGTCAGCCCCTCCGCCCCCAGTGGCGCGGGCAGCACCCGAGGCGCGGCGTCCAGCGCGTCCAGCGCGTCCAGCGCGTCCAGCGCATACAGCCACAGCTCGGGCTGATACCGGTGCGCCACGCCCAGCCAGGGCCGGCCGTCCGAATCCATCCAGGCCGCCAGCGCGGAGGGACCGTCTCCCGTGGCCAGCCGTGACACGCGCCCGGTGTCGACCTCCAGCGCGAACACCGTGTCGGTGGGAGGCGAAGCAATGAAGAGCGTGCGCCCATCCGGCGCGGACACCATCGCCGTCAGGTCGGTGAAGGCCGCGTCGTTCACTACCGTGAGCCGCGCCGAGCCCTCCGACTCGGCGCCGTCCGCCCCGACGAGCCGCGCCTCCACCACCGCTTGCGGCGCATCCTCTGGCAGACGGAGCCCCGCGGGCAGCCGCGCATAGGCGTGCGTGGCGTCCACCACCGTCAACGGCAGACGCAGCGACAGCGGAGGGCCCAGCGACAGCGACAGCCCCGGCACCAGCCGTTCCCCCTGGATGGAGAGCGGCTGGGATGTCTCATTGCTCGTGAGCCGAGGCCCCACGGACGACAACACAGGGCGCGCTGCGACGGATACCGGAGCGGGTGCGGCTGTTTCACGGAGCCGATGCACCACCACGCCCGTGGCGACCATCGATACACTCAGCACCGCCAGCACCGCACGCCTGCGATTCATGCTCATCCGCGCCCGTAGCATCCGCGCGAGAGCATCCCCCATCCTCCGGTGAACTCGAAACGCAGCACGGCACGCCATCTTTCCAGCGTCCCGGCAACCTCCCGCCTCACCGTGGTGAACACGCCCCACATGGGGTGGAGTGCCCTCTACACCTGGGCGCGCACGGCGTCACATGCGCGCGCCGGAGTGTGCGTTGACAGCTCGGTACACGCATCGCTTAACCTGTTGATGATGCGACGCTTCCTCTTCTGCATGGCTGTCGCCCAGCTCCTCGGCGTCGGCACGCTGGTGGCTCCGGCCGAAGCCTGGGCCCAGAGCCGCGGCCGTACCTCGCGCCAGGCGAAGTCCAAGGCCGCCAAGAAGGCGGCCTCCAAGACGCCGCCGAAGATCGAGACCAAGGGCTCTGCCGTAGTGGACCCCGTGACGGGCGACGCGGCCACGGCCTCCTCCAACGCGCTGCCGCAGCGAGGCCCGGCGCGCATCGACTTCGATGACCGGCTCATCCAGGGACAGACGAACAAGTCCGGAGCCGTGTACCTCTATGACCGCAAGGAACTGAAGACGCGGTCGATGATCCGCGAGCGCGAGAGCTTCCGCTCCGAAACGCTCTCCACGGTGTACGACCCCTAGGGCAGCACCGCCCCCCAGCCCTTGAATGGAGCGTCACCGTTGAGCGGTCAGCCCAGCGTCCTGCAAGTCGTCATCCTCCGCGACGGTCTCCTCGTGGGCACCGAGGTGTTCGTCCCGGGCACCTACGCGCTCGGCTCGGATCCGTCCTCCGACCTGCGCCTGGATGACCCGTCCGTGGAGCCGCGGCACGCGCTGCTCTACTTCCAGAACGGCCGCGCGGCGGTGCAGGACGCGGGCTCCAGCACGGGGCTCTTCGTCAATGGTCACCGCGTCTCCGCCTGTGAAATCCGGCCGGTGGATGAGGTCCTCTGTGGCCCCTTCATCCTGAAGACGCGCGTGCTGTCGCAGAAGCCGCAGGAGGCCAAGCCGCAGCCGCCGCCCGAGGTCGCCGCGCTGCTCGGCGCGGCACCGGCGCCCACGCCGTTCGCCGCGCCGCCGCCGCAGGCCACCGCGGCCCCGCCTCCCTCCGCCGCGCCCGCGCGGCAGCTCCGTCCGGCCACGGCGGTACCGCCCGTGTCCACCGCCACCATGCCCGCCGCGCGCGTGCCACAGCAGGTGGCCGCGGTTCCTCCCGTCCACGTGGCGACGCAGCTGGCCTACCCCACGCCCGCGCAACCCGTGCCCGCGGTGGCCGTGGTTCCACCCGTGGCGCGGCAGGCCGCCGTCCACGCCGCTGGCGGCCACGCGCATGAACTTCCGCAGGCGCAGCCCGCCGTCCTCCCCGTGTCTGGAGCGCAGCAGGCTCCCGCGGGCGTACCGGCGAGCACCGTCCCCTCCGCCCGCCGCCGGGCCGCGCCGGAGCCGGCCCCCGCGGCCAACGCGGGCATGCAGTTCGCGGACGAGCTGATGGCGGACCTCGCCCTCGATCCGCTCCCGGAGCCCACGGGGCCGCTGCTGCAGGAGCAGCGCGCGCTGGCGCGGCCCACGCATGCGCCGCGCATCGCGCCCGGCAAGGGCACAGCGCAGCTCTACCTGGAGCTGTACTGGGGCGCCGTCCGCCGCGACGCGCGCCGCTTCGCGCCGGACAAGAAGAAGCCGGTGCAGGCCTCGCTGGAACTCGAAGGGGCCATGCCCCTGTGGGGATTCACGCTGCCGGAGGGCGCGCCCTTCACGCTGGCCGAGCCGCTCAACAACGCCTTCCGCCTCTTCGTGCCGCCGGGCACCGACGTGGAGAAGAGCGGCGGTGACGGCCGCTTCACCCCCGTCACCGGCGCGGCCCTGGAGTCCGACGGCAGCCGCCGCTTCCTCACGCTGCGAGAGGGCACCGCCGCGCGCCTGACGCAGGGGCAGATGTCCCTGGTGGCCTACGCCGCGCCCAAGCCCGCGCGCGTCTTCGTCAACCCGCTCAAGGGCCTGCCCTGGCTGACGCTGACGTGCCTGGGCCTCTTCGCCTCCGCCATGGCCGCGTTCCTGGTCATGAAGCCGGACCAGCCGGAGGTGGCGGACTTCCAGCACAAGAGCCTGCCGCCCGTGGCCCTGCGCCTCATCGCGCCCGAGCCGAAGAAGAAGGAAGAGGTGAAGAAGAAGCTGGAGGCCCTCCAGGAGAAGGTGAAGAAGCCCACCAAGGAGAAGGTGGCGGAGAAGGCCCCACCCAAGCCGGCGGAGAAGACGCCACCACCGCCGAAGCAGCCCGAGAAAGCGGTGGCCGCCGCCACGCCGCCGCAGAACAAGGCGCTCAAGGCGCTGGCCAAGCTGTCCGCCGCGGGCCCCGCCACCAACGATTTGCTCGCCGCCGTGGACAAGCTCGGCAGTGGCCCCGGCAGCAAGAACGCGAAGAACTCCAACTACAAGCTGTCCGGCCTCATCGGGAAGGCCCCCATCGCCAACGCGGGCCTGGGTACCTTCGGGCTGGGCGGCGGCGGCAAGGGCGGCGGCGCCACGCTGGGCGCGGAGCTGCTGCGCGGCAAGGGCGGCGGCGGCATCGGCGCGCTGGGCGCGGGCGGCGTGGGCAAGGGCAAGGTGGGCGGCACCGTCACCCGCGCCACGGCCCGCAGCATCGCCTCCACGCAGGGCACGGTGGACCGTGAGGCGGTGGCGCGCGTCATCAACAGCAACCTGCACGAGGTGCACGGCTGCTATGAGCGCGCGCTGCTCAAGGACCCGGGTCTTGCGGGCAAGGTGGTGCTGGAGTGGACCATCGGCGCGAACGGCCGCGTGGTGGCCGCCAAGACGAAGTCCTCCACGCTGCGCAATGCCTCCGTCGAGTCCTGCATCCTCTCCAAGCTGAAGTCGTGGACGTTCCCTGCCCCCAAGGGTGGCGTCGTCATCATCACCTATCCGTTCCTCTTCAACTCGGTCGGCTACTGACGTGGCCTCAGTCCGCGCGTCCGTTCCCGTCCTCCCCCAGGAAGCCCCCACCGTGCGATACGCCCTGCTCATCCTCTTGCTGCTGACGCCCGGACTCGTCCGCGCGCAGGCCGAGGCGCTGGAGAATCCCGGCGCAGTGTCCGCCATCCAGGAGCGGCGATTCCGGATGCACCACGAGCTGCTGCTCGGCGTCGGCGTGCTGCCGGCCAACGCCTACTACAAGGGCCTGGTGGGCACCGTCGGATACACGTACCACTTCACCGACACCTTCGCGTGGCAGGTCGGGCGCGGCACGTACAGCTACAACCTCCAGACGAGCCTGCGCCGCCAGCTCGAGCGCGACTTCAACACGTCCCCCAACGCCGCGGCCTTCCAGGACCAGGTGCAGTGGATGGTGGGCTCAGACCTCGTCTGGAGCCCGCTCTACGGGAAGATGGCCTTCCTCAATCAGTCGGTGCTGCACATCGAGGCCTTCCTGCTGGGCGGCGGCACGGTGGTGAAGCTCGACCGCGACGGCGGCTTCCGGCCCGCCGTCAACGTGGGGCTCGGCCTGCGCCTCTTCACGGGCAAGACGCTGTCGCTGCGCCTGGACGTGACGAACAACACCGTCTTCACGGGCGCCACGCGCGTCATCCAGGTGCCCCTCATCCAGCTCGGAACCGCGTTCAACTTCGGCGCCACGGAATGACCTCCCGCTCGCTCATCGCCGCGCTCACCAGCGCCGCGCTCCTCGTGTCTCCAGCGCCCGCCGACGCGCAGTCTCCGGCCGCCGCGCAGCCCACGTCCACCGCCCCAGCGGCCGCGCCCATTCAGGGCGCGACTCCGGCGGGAGCCAAGGCCCCCGTTGACGCCAAGGCCGACACGCCTGACGCCGGCAAGCCCGCCGCGAACGCCCCAACGGCGAGCGCGGAAGCCCCGCCGCCCGCGCCGCAGAAGGTGGACCCGGGCGTCTTCGACAAGGCGCTCAAGGACTACTTCGACGGCAAGCCGCGCGCCGCCGCCGGGCCGCTCCACGCCTGGCTGCAGGCCGCGCCCAAGACGGACGAGAACTACGCCTGGGGCCAGTACTTCCTCGCGCGCAGCCTCATCGACCTGGGGCTGACGCACGCGGGCGCCTCGTACCTGGCCCGCATCGCCCGCGAGCGCTCCAACCCCAACGTGCTGCCTCGCGCCCTGGACACGCTCAAGGCGCTGACGGACCGGCCGCACGACGAGGTGATGATTGACGAGCAGGTGTTCGGCGCGCTGGACCTGGGCTTCCTCCCGGAAGAAACGGGCGCGTATGCGCACTATCAGCAGGGCCTGGTGGACCTGCGCGTGGGCAACGAGCGCTGGGCCAACACCCACTTCGCCAAGCTGCCGGAGACGAGCCCCGAGGCCAGCCGCGCGAAGTTCGCGCTGCTCGTCACCCGGCTGAAGCAGGTGAAGGAGCCGTCGGACGAAATCATCTCCGACTTCCTGGCGCTGTCCGAGGACGAGAAGCTCACCCGCGAGGCCCGCAACGAGGCGGCGCTGGCGGTGGCGCGCCTGCGCTACGAGCGCAAGGACTTCCAGGGCGCGCTGGAGGCGTATGACCGCGTGAAGCTGCCCGAGCTGGACCCGGGCCGCGCCAGCCTCTACCTGGAGGAAGCGTGGACCCGCTACAAGCTGGGCGAGCTGCGCGCGTCGCTGGGCATCCTCACCACGCTGGACGCGCCGTCCTTCCGTGACGAGTTCCTGCCGGACAAGTACCTGCTGCGCGCGCTCATCTACCGGGACTTGTGCCACTACCTGCCGGCCAAGCGCGCCGCCAAGGAGCTGACGCGGCGCTTCGCGGACTCGCTGGAGGCGGTGCGCAACCGCGAGGACCTCACCCAGGACGTGCGCCTGCGCCGCGCCGCCAACGCCCGTGGAAGCACCCAGCGCGCCGCGCGCTTCCTGGAGACGTTGGAGCTGGAGGGCGAGCGGCTGGGCCGCTACGCCGGCAGCTTCGGCGACCGGCTCTTCTCGCACCTGACGAAGCTCTATGACTTGTCCCGCGCCGAGGCGGTCCGCGTCCATGACGCGCGGCTGGCCGAGGCCGTCCGCCAGGAAGCGGACACGCTGCTGCGCGCCGCCGAGCAGGTGCGCCTGATGGAGTACGAAGTGGGCCTGAAGCTGTACGAGCGCGTGAAGAAGGGCGCGCGGATTGTCGCGCCGGAGGACGAGCAGATTCTGTCGCCCACGCAAACGGCCTACCGTTTCGACGGCGAGTACTGGAACGACGAGCTGCGCTCCTACCGGGTCCGCATCGACAGCCGCTGCATCGAGGAGACGCCATGACCGGCCACCTGACGGGCCTGATTGCCGCCGCGATGCTCGCGGCCGCCCCGGGTGGCGCTGGACGTCCCGGCCCGGGCATCAACCCGATTGTCTCCAAGGCCAAGGAGCGCGACGAGCTCATCGCCAAGCTCAAGCGCGACATCTTCAAGGTGGACCGCGCCATCGGCGAGACGGAGCGCCTCATCTCCAAGAGCCGCAACGCGCCCTACCTGCCGGACCTCCAGTTCCGGCTGGCCGAGCTCTACGTGGAGAAGAGCCGCTACGTGTACTACCTCCAGGCCGAGTCGCGGCCGGAGGGGGCCAGCGGCGCCATCGTGTCCCCTGAGACGCGGCTGCTGAAGCAGAAGGCCGTGCAGATGTACTACCGGCTGCTGCGCGAGTATCCGGACTTCAAGGACGGCGACCAGGTGACGTTCTACCTGGCGCACGAGCAGCGTGAACTGGGCCAGTTCGACGAGATGCTCAAGACGCTCGGCGACCTGACGCGCAAGTTCCCCGGCAGCCCGCTGCGCCTGGAGGCGGAGCAGATTCTGGGCGACCACTTCTTCGACAAGGCTGACCTGGGCGAGGCGGAGAAGCACTACCAGGCCATCCTGGAGGCCCCGCCTTCGCCCGTGCACGACCTGGCCCGCTACAAGATGGGCTGGATTCGCGTGAATCAGGCCAAGCACGCGGAGGCCGTCACCTTCTTCGAGGCCGCGGCCGCCAGCGCGCCGCTGCCCGGCGTGGACGTGAAGAAGGCGCTCAACGTCAAGCGCGAGGCCCTGCTGGACCTCGTGTACAGCTACACCGAGGCCAAGCCCCCCAAGGGCGCGCTCAACTACTTCGAGAAGCTCAGCGACAGCCGCGCCACGTACGCGCTCGCGCTGGACAAGCTAGGCAACCGCTACTTCATCAAGCAGCAGTACGAGTGGGCCATCCCCGCGCTGCGCAAGCTGATGGAGATTCAGCACGACCCGGAGCTGGACCTGGAGCGCGGCCAGAAGCTCTACGACGCCATCAAGGCCTCCAAGGGCAAGGTGCTGCCGGACCCCGAGGACCTGCGAATCCTCGTGCGCGCCGCGGTGCAGAGCAAGACGGACCCCGAGCTGGCGGAGGCCGAGCGCAAGAAGCACCTGGTGGAGCTGGAGGAGATGGCGCGCGACCTCTCCACCCTGCTCCACGTGGAGGCGCAGAAGAAGAACGACAAGGCGCTCTACGTGAGCGCGGCGGAGGCCTATCAGGCGTACCTGGGCCTCTTCCGGCCCGAGCAGCACGTGCGCACGATGATGAAGAACCGCGCGGACGCGCTGTTCTCCGCCAACGCGTACCCCGAGGCCGCGCGCCAGTTCGAGGAGCTGGCCCGCTACCAGGCGAAGGCCAAGGACGCGAAGGGTGAGGAGGAGGCGCTCAACGCCGCGCTGCTGGCGCACTTCTCCACGCTCAAGCCGGAGGAGGCGCAGACGCGCAACGCCTTCGAGGTGGCGGACGCGCGCCAGGCCATGAAGCTGCTGGGCGCCGACTTCGTGTCGCGCTACCCCCGCAGTGAGAATGCCCTGGTGGTGAAGTTCAACATCGCCCGCGCCTACTACGAGGACGGCGAGTACCCGAAGGCCGCGGAGCTGTTCACCGCCTTCGCGCTGAGCCACCCGCAGCACAAGGAAGCCCCCATCGCGGGCAACCTGGCGCTGGACAGCCTGCGGCAGCTCAACGACTTCAAGGGCCTGGATGAGACGGGCAAGAAGCTGCTGGGCGCGCCGCTGCCGGCCAGCTTCCGCGCGGACGTGCAGAAGATTCTCACGCAGAGCCGCGCCGAGGCGCTGGATGAGCTGGCCCTGCAGAGCGCCCAGGAGACGGGCGACGTCATCCAGGGCCTGGTGAAGGTCGCCGACGAGAACAAGAACTCCGACATCGGCGAGAAGGCGCTCTACGGCGCGTTCACCGCGGCGCGCGAGAAGCGCGACATGCAGGCCCAGCGCGAGCTGGGCGCGAAGCTGGTGCAGGACTACCCGAAGAGCCAGTACCTGTCGGACGTGCTCCTGACGCTGGGCCGGCACGCGGCGGAGGCCGCGGCGTTCGGCGAGGCGGCGGGCTGGTTCGAACAGGTGGGCCAGAAGCTGGGTGGCGACTTCGCCGCCGTGGACGGCTGGCTGGCCGGCGCGCGGCTGCGCATGGCGCTGGGCGAGCACAAGGAGGCGGCGCGTGACCTGGAGGCCGCCGCCGACATCGCTGGCGCGCGCAAGGCGGACATCCTGGTGATGCTGGCGGAGACGCGGCTGAAGCAGAAGGACTACGCCCGCGCGAAGACGGCGGCCGAGGCCGCGCTGAAGCTGGACCGCCACAGCGCCGCCGCGGCGGCGGTGCTGGCCGAGGTGCAGGCCACCACCGCGCCCACCGCGCCCGCGGACGCGCTCATCGCCACCCTCACCACCGCGGTGCAGGGCCCCAACGGCGGCACCGAGGAGGCGGCGAAGGGCCTGTGGTACCTGGGCGAAATCCTCTACCGCGGCTACAAGGACTTGCCGGCGGACCAGGTGGAGGAGAAGGTCGCCGCGCTCCAGAGCATGGAGGGCATCTACACGCAGGCCGCGTCGCTGGGCTACGCCGAGTGGGCGGTGGCCTCGCTGTGGAAGCTGGCGCTCGCATACGGCCACATCGCGGACGTGGTGGAGGGCACGGCCGTTCCCGCGGGCCTCTCCGCCGCGGAGGCGCAGCAGTTCCGGGCCGCGGTGAAGGAGCAGGTGACGCCGCTGAAGGCGCGCTCCGACGAAGCGTTCAAGGCCTGCTTGTCCCGCGCCGAGTCCCTGGAGGTCTTCAGCGCCGCGGTGGTGGGCTGCCGCGCTCGCACGGAGACGGCGGCGCTGCCGGTGCCGCAGCCGGGCACGCCCACGCAGCCGGCGTCGCTGGAGGAGCTGCGCAAGAAGGCCGAGCGCACGCTCAACGCGGAGGCGCTGGAGGCGCTGGGTCTGGCCTACCTGGACGCGCGCCAGTACGGCATGGCGCAGCTCACCCTGGGCCGCGTCACGGAGCTGCAGGACACGCGGGCCTCGGCGCACTCCGCGCTGGGTCTGGCGCTGCTCCACATGGGGGACGCCATGGGCGCGCGCGAGGCCTATGGCCGCGCCATGGACTCCGACCCCACCTTCGGCAAGGCGCGCCTCAACCTGGCCGCGCTGCGCTGCCGCTTCGGTGACGTCGACGGCGCCCGCCGCGAGCTGGCCTTGCTCAAGGACGTGGCCTCGCTGGGCGGCAACGACGTGGATGGCGGGTGGAAGGCATGCAAGTGAGGCCCTCGCGTGCATCGTGGCTCGGCGTCCTGCTCACCGCCCTCCTCTGCGCTTGTGGCGACGAGGGCGGGCGGCTGGAGGGCAGCGTGACGTCGCTGCTCGACCTGCGCTACGACCGCGCGGAGGCGCAGCTGGCCGAAGGTGAGCTGGCGGTGAGCTTCGTCACCCAGCAGGGCACGGGCACCAACACGGTGCTGAAGGTCAGCGCCCGGGTGCAGGACATGCTCCCGGCGGGCTACACCGGCTCGCTGGACGTCAACCTGGCGGAAGTCCTGGCCAACGGCGCCCAGCGCGGCGCCATTGGCCGCAACGTGCTGGATGAGCCGGCGCGGACCTTCCCGGAGCTGCGGGTGGGTGGGCTGAAGGTGAAGGCCCTCCCCAGTCAGCAGGGCCAGCGCATCTCCGGCGAGTTCCACGTCACGTTCGTCAACGGCACCCACACCTATTCCGGGCGCACCATCTTCGGAAGCTTCGAGGCGACGGTCCCATGAAGCGCTTTGTCCTGCTCACCCTCCCCCTGCTCTCCGCGTGCGGCGCCAGCTACAACATGCGCGTGCCCGACTCGATGGAGAAGAAGCTCCCGTACGAGGCGCGCATCGAGCTGCTGGAGGCGGAGAACAACCTCGCGCTCGCCATCGACAGGGTGGACGAGGCCGACAACGAGATTGGCCGCGCCCGCGACAACATCCGCCGCGCCCGCTCCCGCAAGGAAGCCGCGGAGGATGAAGTGGACCGCGCGTCGGACGAGGTGTCTCGCGAGGTGGCGAAGCTGGCCATCGCCGAGGCCGAGGCCCGCGTGGAGTACCTGCGCGCCCGGCAGCGGCTGAGCGTGGGCCTGCGGGACGTGGAGCGGCTGGCGCTGCGCTGCGCCTTCGCCGAGTTCGAGCTGGCCCGGCTGCAGGCCGCCCGGAAGGCGAAGGTCGAGGGCAGCGAGCGGCTGGACCCGAAGGACTTCGAGGAGCAGGTCTCCGAGTGCAAGGCGGAGGTGAAGGAGGAACGCGCCGAGCTCGCTGGAGACGAGAAGGAAGAGAAGACGGCGCGGGAGGCGTGGGAGGCGAAGAAGGCGGCGCTCGCGAAGAAGACCTTCGACGCGCGCGCGAGTCCCTACGTGGAGAACCTATAATGAAGACTGCCAGCTTCCTGGTGCTCCAGTTCCTCACCGCGCAGGCCGCCGAGCCCGACACGGCCACGCTCGAGCGCACCGCCGCCGTGGAGAGCGCGCGGTTGGCCGAGTCCCCCGACGACGCGGATGCCCTGTACCGCCTGGGCACCGCCTTCCTCGCGCTCAACACGCCGAAGAAGGCCGTGGCGCCCCTGAAGAAGCTGGTGGCCCAGGAGCCGGACCTCATTCCGCCGAAGCTGGCCCTGGCCCGCGCGCTGCGGCTGTCCGGTGAGCCGGAGCAGGCGCGCACGGTGCTGGACACCGCCATCGCCGCCTTCCCCGAGGAGTCCACGCTCCGGGCCGAGCGCGGCCTGCTGGCGCGCGTGCTGGACGAGCGCGACGTGGCCATCAGCCAGTACGCGGTGGCGGTGGAGCTGGCCCCCCAGGACGCGGAGCTGCGCTTCAACCTGGGCGAGGCCCTGCAGCGCGCCAACCGCACGGACGACGCCATCGAGGCCTACCGTGAGGCGCTGAAGCTGGACGCGAAGCTCAACGTGGCCCGCGTGAATCTGGGCAAGGCCCTGGCGGAGAAGGGCCTCAACGGCGAAGCCAAGGAGACGCTGCGCGAGGCCACCCGGCAGAAGCTGGGTGACACCGAGGCGCACTACAACCTCGGCGTGCTCCTCATGCGGGAGAACGACCTGGACGGCGCCATCGCCGAGTACCAGCGCACGCTCGCCGCCGCCCCCAAGCACGCCAGCGCGCACAACAACATGGGCGTGGCGTTCAACGAGAAGGGTGACCCGCGCAAGGCCACCGACGCCTTCCTCAAGGCCATCGCCGCGGACCCGAAGTTCGCCGAGGCGCACTTCAACCTGGGGTTGGCGTACTACCAGCTCGGCGACTTCGCCCGGGCCACGAAGGCCTTCGAAAAGGCCGTGGTGCTGGAGCCGCAGCGGTCCAGCGGGCCGTACACGCAGCTGGGCCACCTGTACCTGACGCAGGGCAAGAAGAAGCAGGCCGTCGAGGCCTTCAAGACGGCCATCGAGAAGAGCGCCGAGGACGGGAAGAAGACGACGGAGGCGTACCAGGGACTTGCGCGCGCGTGGCTCAGCCTGGGCAAGGCGGACGAAGCGGTGGCCACCCTGAAGACGGCCGTGGGCGCCTTCCCGAAGGACGCGAGCGCCCGCGCCGCCTATGGCGAGGCCCTGCGCGCCAAGGGTGACTTGGATGGCGCCATCGCCGAGTACGAAGAGGGTGTGAAGCTCGCCCCCACGCCGGAGAACCGGCTGGCGCTCGCGGATGTCTACGCGCAGAAGCGGGTGGGCGCGAAAGCACAGCCGCTCTACAAGGCCCTCCTGGACGAGGACCCCGCCAATCGCGCCGCGAAGCTGGCGCTCGCGGACCTGCTGCTGGCCATGGGCGACTATGTGGCGGCGGAGGGGCTGCTCAAGCCCAAGGACGGCGAAGAGGCCGACACCGCGGCGCTGGCGCGGCTGGGCATCGTCCACTCGCGGCGTGG
Source organism: Myxococcus xanthus (assembly GCF_013116825.1). Taxonomy (GTDB): domain Bacteria; phylum Myxococcota; class Myxococcia; order Myxococcales; family Myxococcaceae; genus Myxococcus; species Myxococcus xanthus_B. Next base: position 41,719 of record NZ_JABFNS010000028.1, on the reverse strand, counting down.
GCGGCCGGACCTGGCCGTGTCGGAGCTCGAGGCGGTGGTGGCGAAGGATCCGGCGCAGTTGGAGGCTCGCGCGGAGCTGGGCTTCATCTACCTGCGTGGCGGCGACGGCGCGAAGGCGAGGAAGGTGCTGACGTCCGTGCTGTCGGTGGACCCGCGCCACTCGCTGGGCCTGCTGTACATGGGCCACACGCTGTACCAGCAGGGCAACACCAAGGGCGCGGAGAAGTCCTTCCGCAACGCCGTGCAGGCGGACCCGAACTTCGCCGAGCCGCACAACGCCCTCGGGCAACTGCTGGAGGCGACGAAGCGCATCGACGAGGCAAAGGACGCCTACAAGAAGGCCGTGCAGTTGCAGCCGGACCACCCGGATGCGAGAGACGCGCTGAAGCGGCTGACGGCGTCCGCGCCCACGCCGTAGGCCGCTCGCGAAACGTCTCGCCGCAATGCATGCGGCGAGATGAGCGGAGGGTGCGCACTCCCCCGCCGTAGGCGTCTCGCGAGACGTCTCACTGCAAGGCCTGCGCGCGAGCCCACGGCAGCGTGGACAGGTGAGCGCATGGGCATCGCGTCCGGGCAGTCCTGCGGTGAGCCCGCCTATGCCGGCACGCCCAGCAACACCGCGCCCACGGCGACGAGCGCGGCGCCCGACAGTTGCCGTCGGCCCAGGCGCTCACCCTGGAGCGCCGCGAGCACCAGCGCGAAGGCGATGGAGGTGTTTCGAAGCGTCAGCACCGCGCCTGCGCCGCCCCCCGCCAGCGCCGTCAGCAACAGGCCGAACGACAGCGCGGAGATGAGCCCCGCCGTCAGAACGAGGCCCGGCGCGAGCAAAGCCTCCCGGCGGAGGGCAGCCCACCCCTGCTGACGGCCCCGCTCCAGGATGAGCACGGGCAGCGCGACGAGCAGGCCGGTGGCGAACAACGCAGGAGGCTGCGCGCCCGTCTCCAGCGCCATCTTGTAGCTCAAGTGATAGCCCGCGATTCCCACCGCCGACAGGGCCGCCCACGCCACGCCCGTCCCCATGGCCCCTGAGGAACGGGACAGGTTCATCACCGCCAACCCAACGCAGAGCAGCGCCACGCCTGACACCGTCCACGGGGACACCGCCTCCCCCAACCACAGCACGGACACGGGCCAGACGAGCAGCATCGCGCCGCCACGCGACACCGTGTACGCGAGCCCGAGTGGCGCCTGACGCAGCGACCGCGCGAGCCCCGCGAGGTAAACGCTCTCACACACGCCTGCCCACAGCGCCCAGACGACCCCCTCCGTGCTGGAGAACGCGGGGCCGCGCATCCCCAGCGCCCAGATGCCACTGGCCAGGATGACCACGGAGATGACGCTCACCACGCCCACTTCCGGATTGGGATGACGCTTGAGCAGCGCGTTCCAAGCCGCGTGCAGGAACGCGGACGACAACACCAGCACCAGCGCAGCAGTCTCCAATGCGGCTCCTCGACGACGACCCACGCCCGTGACTACTCCAATCGCCGCGCGGGCGCAGCGCCCCCTGGGAGGCCGGTCACGAGCTCGCTGTTCGGAAATGTCGGGACTTTTGCCGCCGCTTCGAAGCGCAATGCGGGGCACCTCCGCGCCCGCCGAACGGGGACGGGGTGACGAGGCACGACACCACGCCCGATGTGCGGCGTGGGGGCACCGGGCGGGCCACGGCTTCCCTACCCGTCTGCCGTCGGCGAGGGGAACGGCGTCCCCCACGGGAAAGGCCCTGGGCCATCACGTGCGGTGTGGAGGGGCACCGGGCGCCCAGGGCGTTTCCCGCGGGGAGCTGAATCCAGCGGGCACGGCGCGGTCCGTGCTCAGGGAGTCAGCGGCGCGCGGCCCTCCGGGATGACCAGGGGACCGGGCGAGCCCGGCCATTCGACGACCTGCACGCGTAGACCGAAGACGCGGGCCACCAGCTCCGGGGAAAGCACCTGCGCCGGTGTGCCCAGTTCAACCACCCGGCCCTCCGCGAGCACGGCCATCCGGTGCGCGTAACGCGCTGCCAGATTGAGGTCATGCAGCACCGCCAGCACCGCGCCACCCGCCAGGGCGAAGCGCGCCGCCGCCTCCAGAACGAGGTGCTGGTGGGCCAGGTCCAGACTCGCCGTCGGCTCGTCCAGCAGCAGGTAACGGTGTCCAGAGGCCAATGGCTCAGAGAGCTGGGCCAGCACCCGGGACAGCTGCACCCGCTGCCGCTCGCCCCCCGACAGCGTGAGATACGAACGCGAAGCCAGGTGCCGCGTGTCGGTGGCATCAAGCGCCGCCACCGCCGCCGCCAGGTCCGCGCTGCCCTCAGCGCGGCTCGCATGGGGACTCCGTCCCAGCAGCGCCACCTCTAGCGCCGTGAAGCCGAAGCCCAGCGACGACTCCTGGGGGAGCACGCCCAGCCGCATGGCGCGCTCCCGCGGCTTCCAATGCAGCAAGGGAGTGCCGTCCAGGAGCACCTCGCCCGTCGAGCACCGCAGCTCGCCCGACATGGCGGACAGCAGCGTGGACTTGCCCGCGCCGTTCGGCCCCACGACGGCCAGCACCTCACCGGGCTGCAGCATCAAATCCATGGGCCCCAGCGTCCGCCCACGGCCACGCCACACCTCGATGCCACGAACCTCCAGGCTCATGCGGCCCCCTTGCGCGACAGCAGCCCGATGAAGACGGGAACGCCCAGCACGGACGTAAGCGCGCCCACGGGCAATTCGGCGGGAATGGCCGCCGTGCGAGCCAGCAGGTCCGCGCCCACCAGCAGCGAGGCCCCCAGCAAGGCGGAAGCACTGAGCAGCCGCCGGTGGTCCGGTCCCAGCGCCAACCGCAACAGCGCGGGCACCAGCAAGCCCACGAAGGCGATGACGCCGGTGACGGACACCGCGGCCCCCACCCCCAGGGCCGCGGCGAGGATGAGCCGGCGCTTGAGGCGCTCGACATCCACGCCCAGGTGCCACGCCTCGCGCTCCCCCAGCAGCAGGAGGTTGAGGGTGCGCGCCTCACGCAGCAGCAGGCCCAGGGCGATGAGCAGCGGCGGCGTGGCGGCCCCCACCACGTCCCAGGACGCACCGCCCAGGCTGCCCCAGGTCCAGAAGGTGATGGAGCGGAGCTGCGCGTCGGTGGCCATCTGCGTGAGCAGACCGATGCCCGCCCCCGCCCCTGCGCTGACAGCCACGCCCGCCAGGAGGATGCGCGCCGTCTCCGTGCGACCGCCGCCCCCACCCAGCCGGTGCGCGAGCAGCGTGGCGCCCAGCGCGCCCAGGAAGGCCGCGCCCGGCACCGCGAGCATCCGCAGCGAGCCCAGGTGGGCGCTGAGGGCCACGTCCATGACGATGGCCGCCACCGCCCCCAGCGCCGCGCCGCTGGATGTGCCCAGCAGGCCGGGCTCCACCAGTGGGTTGCGGAACAACGCCTGCAGCGCGGCACCACAGGTGGCCAGCACCGCGCCCACCATGATGCCGAGCGTCACGCGCGGCAGGCGGATGGACAGCAGCACCGCCTGCTGCACGGACTCCAGCTTGTGACCGATGTCCAGCCCCACCCGTTCCAACAGACTGCCCGCCAGCGCCAGCAGAGGCACCGGCACCGCGCCCACGGCGAGCGACAGGAGCACCACGCCCAGCAACAGCGCCGTCAGCAGCAGCCATGGACGCGGGGCTGCTGGCTGGATGGGCTCCTGGGTGCGATAGGTGGCGGAGACGGGCGCAATCTCCGACGCACTCATTTGCTGCCCCGAGCCGGAGGCGCGTATCCATCCTGCAAGCGGCTCACGGCCTTGCCCATGTGAGGCCCCAGCCCCATGAAGTGGACGTCGTCCACGGTGATGAGGCGCCAGCCGCGCAGCTGCGACAGACCGGGCGTGCGCGACAGGCCCTCCTCTCCGCCCACCGGTTCCAGGGAGCTGGCCGGCATGAGGATGAAGTCCGGCGCCGCTTCGACCACCGCCTCCGCCGTCAGCGGCTTGTGGCCCGCATGGCCGGCGATGGCATTCACGCCGCCCGACAGCGTGACGAGCTCGCCCGCCGCTGTCCCGGCGCCCGCCACCATGAGGACGTTGGCCCCGCGCGCGTACAGCGCGAGGACCCGCGGCGGCTTCGCGTCCTTGCGCGCCGCCGTGCGCTCCCGCGCCTTGCGCAGGTCCGAGTCCAATTGCTTGACCAGGGCCTCCCCCTGCTCTGCCTTGCCCAGGCGCTGCGCGAGCGTCCGGATGCGCTCGCGCGTGGCATCGACGGTGTGCTTGTTCGGCAGCACCACCACGTCCACGCCCACCGTCTTGAGCTGCTCGAGCACGCCGGGAGGGCCCGCCTCCTCGGACGCCACCAACTGCGACGTCCCCAGCGCGACGATGGCCTCCGATGACAGCGCCCGCTGATAGCCCACCTTGGGCGACTTCCGGGCGACCTCCAACGCCAGGCTGGTGTCGTCCACGCCCACCACCTGCCCGCCTGCCCCCAGCGCGAAGACGGTTTCGGTGATGGCAGGGCCGACGGTGACCAGCTTCGCCGCGTTGACCGGGGCCTTGGCCGCGGCCGCCGCCGGAGGCTTCGCGGGCACTGGCACCGCCGCGTGGGCGAGCGACGCCACCGTTATGAAGACCCACGACAGCCCGGACGCGCGGCTCATCGCGACACCTCGCTCGCGGGCAGCGCCTGGGCCAGCTCCTCGGCCAGCGCGCGCCACTCGGGCGACTCGGGTTGCCCCGGCTTCCGCTTGCCGAAGATGAGCGCGATGTTGTCCCCCGCCTCGTTGAACAGCTCCAGGGACGTGACGACGCCGTCCCGCGTGGGCTTGCGCACGACCCACGCCGAGCGGACGTGGTCCGCGCGGACGTGGAGGTTGAAGCCCGCGTCCAGCACGTTCATCCACGGGCCCATCGGCTTCACGTTCTTCACCGGGCCGGTGTGAATCTGGATGCAACCGGGGTTGCCCACGAAAATCATGAGGGGCAGCTCCGTCGCGGCAGCCTTCTCCAGCACCCACGTCAGCGAGGACGCCGCCACCGGGGTGGTCAGCTCCGGCTCGGCCAGGCGGAGCGCCTGGGTGCGCGCCACGCTGAAGCGGTTGAGCAGCATGAAGAACTCATGCGTGTCCTGGAGCGCGCGCCAGCCGGAGCGCAGTCCCTCCGCGTCAATCTCACTGTCGGGCTTGGGCGCCGCCGCGGGCGTGGCCGGGACGATGCTGAGCACCGGCGACTGGTCCGCGTGGGTGAACTCCTTCACCAGGGTGTCGAACGTCTCCTCGCGCCCGGCCTCCTCCACGTAGAGCTTGTGGACGGCCGTCCCCGACGCGTCGAAGAACTGGAGGCTGCGGCGGATGCCATCGCCGTGCGGCTCGCGGATGGCGAAGCCGAAGCTCCAGCGCGTGAAGAACAAGCGCAGGTCAATTTCCTCGTCCAGCACCAGTCCCTGCTTGCCGTGCAGCTCGATGTTGCGCCAGGTGCCACGCTTCTCGTGCACGGCATGCGCGTTGCGTGTGAGCGACATCACCCGCCCCAGCGACTCGAAACGGGGCAGGAGCGCATCCAGCCGGAGGTCCAGCCGGACGACGCTCTCCCCAAGTCCCGTGGCGAGCAACTGCGCTTCACTCACCCCCAGCTGCTCGGCGGCGTCACGGATACGCGTGCGAGGCTGCTCCTCGCGGAGGGCCTGCCAGCGTTGGCGCAGACGGGTGGACTCGGAAACGACATCAGCGTTCGCGGTCTGATTCATGTTGGACACCTGGAAGTGGAAGGGGGCTCAGTACGAGGACTGCTGCGTCACGGCGCTGCCGCTGGAGGCGGGGCCAGGCACCTTCGCCCAGCGGAACGACAACATCCCCGGCGTGCCCGCATCGTCGTAATAGGACTGCATGGCGACCTTGAAGTAGTCACCAGCGTCGGAGCGGACGACGTACACATTGCGACGCGCCGTGAGGGCGTGCGTCGTCATGTCATAGGCGTACCACCCGTCGCCCTGCTGGAAGGCGCTGTCCGGGTCCTCGCCCCGGTCCGGGCCGTCCTCGGAATCCGCGACGTAGCCATCCGCCGGCGCCCGCGTCACCGCCGCGAAGTCCGTCTCGAGGAGCACCGCCACCGCCACGTTGCCGGTACCACTCACGCCGCCCCGGGTGCGGACGTTGAAGCGGTTGAAGGCCAGGTCCCAGACAGTGTCCTCGGAGGCGCTCACCTGCGCGCCCTTGTCCAGGTCCAGGCCAATCCAGTCCGCGCTGCCCGTCGCGTTCACGGTGGTGGTGTACGAGCCGTCATCGTTGGCCACGTGATTCACGTGGGAGCCATCCGCCGGCGGGTTCTCTGGTGGCAGCTCCAGGTCATCGCCGCACGCGGACAGGGAACCGGCCAGCAGCAGGGCGGCGGCGGCGCGGCCCAGGAAGGAGGAACGGGGAGAGAAGCGGGACATCGGGACTCCTTGAGTGAGAGGTGGAAGGGAGCGTCAGAGCCGGGCGGAGATGCCGGCCTGGATGGCGCGAGGGGGCATGGGGAGGTCTGTGGGGTTGCCCGCGTTCGCGAGGTTGGTGCCCAGCACGAAGAACTGGAGCTCCTCGCGCATGCGCCAGCCCAGCCGGGCATCCACGGTGACGTAGGTCTTCGCGTCGTACGGGTTGGCGACGCCGTCACCATCCGTGTCCGGGTAGAAGGGACGCGGCCCCACGAGCGCGCCGCGGACCCAGGCCTCCAGGCCCGACGTCCGGTGACGCCAGGTGGCCTGCGCGGTGAGGCGATGACGCGCCTGCCCTTCCAGCGCCAGCCCCGTCTCCTCGGCACGGCCGTCAGTGAGCGTGTAGCCCAGCTCCGCGGAGATGCGGCCCGGCAGTTGCTGACGCACGCCCAGCTCACCTCCGAGCACGCGCGCACGCGCGATGTTCACGTAGGTGAAGAGCTGCTGCGGACCGACCATCTCCGTGGAGACGCCAATCATGTCCTGAAGGCGGTGCTGGAAGGCGCTCACCCACAGGAGCGAGGACTCCGCTGGCTTCACCTCCACCGACAGGTTGAAGCTTCGCGAGCGCTCCGGACGCAGGTCCGGATTGCCGTGCACCCGGTAGCCCACGCTGGGGTTTTCGAAGTCGAGCAGCATCTCCTGGAAGCCCGGCGCCCTGAACGCCCAGCCGGAGCTGCCGCGCAGCGTGAGCCAGGACGTCGGGTCCATGCGCACCGCCAGCCGGGGCGTCACCGCCGTGCCGAACTGCGTGTCCGTGTCCACGCGCGCGCCCGGCACCAGCGTCAGCTTCAAGCGCGGCACCAGGGTCCAGTTGTCCTGCACGTAGCTGGACGCGCGGGCGCGCTGGCCGGCGCCGTCTTCGCCCAGCCGGTCCGCCCGCAACCATTCGCCGAGCAGCTCCGCGCCCGCCACGAAGGCGTGGGCGTCGCCCAGCTTCGCGTCCAGCTGCGCGCCCAGCCGGCCCTGCTGCTCGCGCGTGTCCTCGATGGTGTCCAGCGCGTTGGAGCGGCGCTGGTCCCTCAGGTAGCGCCGGTTGAACCACGCATAGGCGCCATCCACGCGCAGCGAGGCGTTGTTGGACAGTGTCCACCGGGGAGACAGACGCACGGAGAGCGAGTCATCCCGGCTGGCGCGGTCGAAGATGGCGCCCGTCACGCCCACGTCCACGCCGCGCTGCACCCGCCGCGCATAGGTGGCGTTGGCCTGCAGCGCCGTGCCTTCACTGACGCGCAAGTCACCGCCCACGGACGCGTCGATGCCATCCAGGCTGCTGCCCGTGGTGCCGATGCTCGCCGGGTCCAGGAGGTACGCGTCCCGCCGGGCCAGACCGCCGCTCAGACGCAGCCCCCAGGTCTCCCCCTTCGCCTCGCCGGTGGCGTCCAGTTCCAGCCGCTGCATGGAGCCGTAGGAGGCGCGCAGCTCGGCGCCCAGCGGACGGCGGGCACGGCGGGTGATGAGATTCACCACGCCCGCCACCGCGTCGCTGCCGTAGAGGACCGACGAGGGGCCCTTCACGATTTCCACCTGTTCGATGTCCTCGGTGGACAGGCGGGACAGGTCCACGCTTCCGGCCACCCGGCCGGCCACGCGCTCACCGTCCACCAACACCAGGACGTACTCCGGCGACAGGCCCTGCAACTGCACCGTGGCGCCCGCGAACGTCTGGACCACCTGGAGCCCAGGGTGCGCGGTGAGCAGCTCCGACGCGTCCCGCGCCCCGCTGGCCAGGATGTCCGAGCGGGTGATGACCTCCGTGGCCACCGCCGAATCCTCGAGCCGCTCCGGCGAACGCGACGCCGTCACCACCGTGCGCGCTTCCGGCAGCGCCTCCGCGCCGGACACGGGCTCCGGCCCCGCATCGGCCTGGGCCACCTGCGCCTCGGGCGAAGCCTCCACGGTGGAAGCCTCGCCGGAGGCTACCTCGGTGGCCGGCGCTTCACTGCCACCGCCCCACGCCGTCCACGGCACGGAACAGGCCACGAAGAGCAAACACCCACGCCACGCCATGCTGCGTCCTCCGGCGCAAGGCCGGGGGCCTTTCGCGGAAGGCCCTGTAGGGCGCTGGGCTCAATGGCCTCGGGCCGCAGGAAAAACCTCACTGCACCGGGCCTGGGCGGCCCGGGAACGTCTCACACGTCAGCGGCCTGAGCCGCGCACCTGCGCACCACCGCCTCCCGGCGGCGTTCGCTCCAGGGGCACCACCTGCGTCCGGTGGCAGCGGCGGCACTTGAGCTCCACGCCCTCCGGCACCAACCGCGCCAGCAGGCTGCCGCACATGCAGCGCAGCTCCTCCGCCCCGCCTCCACCGTGGCAACCGTCGCGCATCACCGCTCCTGGCTCGAAACGGCGGTGACGATATTGATACTGATTTTCAAAGTCAAATGATTGGCAAAAAACCGCCCCGGTGCGAATCAGGGTGTGTGGGAGCGCACCGCTCAGTGAACCTTGGAGCGCGCGGAAGTGTCGCGAGCCAGACGCACCTTGGGCGTCACCATGCGAGCGACACCGGAGTAGAGCTGCTCCTCGGTGTAGACCTTCCGCACCCGGCGATGGCTGCCAGGGTAGTAGGCGGGGCCGGGCCGCTCCAGCCACTGGAGGATGCGCACCTCGCCGGAGTGAGCCATGGCGGCCAGCAGCTCCGGGGGGCACAGCTTGAGGTAGCGGCGCACCAGCGGCTTGAGCTTGCGAGAGAAGTTGCGCCCCAGCACGGCATGGCGCCGGCCAGAGTGCAGCGTCCCGTCGAAGCGGCGCGACAGGTGGAAGAGCTCGTGAATCACCGTCTCCACGCGAGCCTGCGCGGTGGACCCCCGGAAGAAGAGCGGCCGGAGGGTGACGCAGTACAGCATCCGCTTGCCCCGGATGCGGATGATGGGCTTGCGGCGTCCGGTGCGGTCCGTGCTCTTCCCACCCCGGAAGCACAGGGGCTTCACGGTGCCCCGGGAGGCGCGGCGGGCCTCACCGGCCACCACGAGGATGCGGCCCGCCTTCACATGCCCGAACTCCGGCATCTTCGCCGCGATGTCCCGGATGAGAGAGCGGAGCGTCTTGTTGAAGTTGGGGCGGCGTTGGGCCACGGGTGGTGGACAGTCTAGCGGAAAAGCCCTTGAGAGGACTCCAGGGGGTGGCCACATTGTCTAGCGTGATGCGCTTGCCCTCGCCCATGTTCCGATTGGCCGTGGTGCTTTTCCTCTGTGCGGGGTGTGCTTCCACCCCCACCCGGCCCTCCAGTCCCGCCGTCCTCACCGCCCAACGGACCGTCGTCGCGTCCCAGGGCCTCACCGACGCCACCCTGCGCTTCGAGGCCCAGGTGACCAGCCCCGGGGAGGGGGTGGTGGAGCGCGCCGACTACGAGCTCGTCGCCGACGGACAGGTGGTGAGGACGGGCACCGCGAAGCTGGACGTGGCGCTGACGCCCGGCGAGCCCACGGACCTCTCCTTCGAGGAGCTCGCGCCCTACGTGAAGAACGAGGACGACCTGGCGAGGCTGAGCGCCCAGGGAGGCACGCTGCTGCTCGCCCTGCGCGGCAACCTCGTCGTGCGCTCGGGAGACCAGGAGCAGACGATTCCCTTCGCCGCCAGCCGCGCGGCGCGGGTGCCCCGGCTGCCCACGGTGGTGGTGGAGGAGTTGGACGGGGCGCGCTACTCGGATGAGGAGGTCCAGCTCAACCTCCGCCTGGGCGTGCGCAACCCCAACCCCTTCCCGCTGCGGCTGGAGGGCCTGACGTGGACGGCGTCGGTGGCCGGCAAGACGCTGGACAGCGGCACGCTGGCGCAGGCGGACACCGTGGACGCGTCCGCCACGGGCGTGTACCCGGTGGAACTGGCGGTGACAAAGGACACCTGGGGCCCCGAGGTGAAGGCGCTCATCTCCAACGGGCTGCTGCCCTACGGGGTGACGGGTGAGGTGACGGGGCCGCTGCTGCGCGTGCCGTATTCGCTCACGGGGAAGGTGAAGCTGAACGTCTCCCGGTAGAGTGGCACGCCGTGCCCATCTACCTGTTGAGTGACGAGCACCCGGAGCTCTTCCCGCCCCCGGAGCGCGCCGACAAGAGCGGCGTGGTCGCCGTCGGCGGTGACTTGCGTCCGGAGCGGCTGCTGGCCGCCTACGCCCGCGGCATCTTCCCCTGGTACAGCGAGGGAGACCCCATCCTCTGGCACTCGCCGGACCCGCGCTTCGTGCTGTCGCCGGACAAGCTCCACGTGGGCCGCTCGCTGCGCAAGACGATGGCCCGCGGCGTCTACGAGGTGCGCTACGACACCGCCTTCCGGCGCGTCATCACCGAATGCAGCCAGGTGCCTCGGCCCGGACAGACGGGCACCTGGATTACCGAGGAGATGATGGAGGCCTACGTCACGCTCCACGAGGCGGGCTTCGCGCACTCGGTGGAGGCGTGGGCGGAGGGCGAGCTGAAGGGCGGCCTGTACGGGGTGTCCCTGGGCGCGGCCTTCTTTGGGGAGAGCATGTTCGCGCTGGCCCCGGACGCCTCGAAGGTGGCCTTCGTCACCGCGGCGGAGCGCTTCCAGGGCTGGGGCTTCCAGCTCATCGACTGCCAGGTGGAGACTGAACACCTGGCCCGCTTCGGCGCGGAGAACTGGCCCCGCAGGCGCTTCCTCACGGCGCTCGCCCGAGCGATGAAGGAGCCCACCCGGCGCGGGAAGTGGACGGAAGGCGCGGCGGCCGGCCCCTGAGCGCCCGGCGCTTTCGAAATGGCGCGAGCCCCTTTGAATATCGGAAGCGGCGGGCCGTCACGGCCCCACGCCACCGCCAGAGGAGCCGCCCATGCGATGGAGTTCCGCCCTGTTGCTGCCGCTGTGTCTCGCCACCACCGCCTGCGGCACGTCCGCGAAGCACCAGGCGCTGCTCGAACGCCGCGACGCCATCCGGCTGGCGGACGTCGAGCGCGAGGAGGGCGCCCGGGAGCAGTACCGCAGCAACTCAGGCTTCCAAGACACGCGCTGGGGGATGACGAAGGACGAGGCCATGACCGCGCTCCCCTTCCACGCCCGGGTCATCAATGCCTGGGGGGACGTGCACGTCGCCGACGTCGTGGCCGGCCGCCGCGCGGACGCCTACTACGTGTTCGCCCAGGGGCAGTTGGCCGAGGTCACCCTCCACTTCCGCGCGCCGGGCGCCGTCCGCGACAACTTCAACGCGGTGGCGGAGCTGCTCACCATGAAGTACGGCAAGCCCGCGTCCAGGGAGGACTCGGCGCTCGACGCGGAGGGGCGCCTGGCGCTGGCGCAGATGGCCAACAACCTCTCCGAGGCCTCGGCGAACTACCACGCGTGGCGCTCCGGCGTGCAGCCCAGTGGCCCCGCCGTGGACAACTTCGGCCGGCAGATGGAGGCCAACGCGAGGACGGACGCCGCCCTCGCGGTTCACGAATACCTGCTGCGGAGCACCTGGACCGAAGCCGAAACGGAGGTGCGGCTCACCGGCAGCCAGGAGCCCGGGGCGCGCAGCCTGACGCTCACGTATACGAGCCAGAGGCTCAAGCCCTACCTGTCCAAAGAGCTGGCCGTCCGCGACCAGCAGCGCAAGGTGGAGCAGTCGCGGGAGTTGTAGCCGTTCCACTCTGGAGGCGCCACGGGCGGGGACACACCGCGGCGCTCAAGGACCGAGCGAAACGACCCAGTCCCCGGCGTACTGGGTCGTCATGGGCGTGCGGGCCAGCGGCGGGCAGTATTGGAAGTGCTCGTCGAAGCTCGCGATGTCCGCCCGCTCGGTGAGCCTGAGCCAGGCGAGCCCTTCCAACCAGATGGCTCGCTTCGGCGCGAAGCGTGTCACGGGAGTCGTGAAGAGCTTCGCGCGCTTCTCGATGTCCTCTCCATGCACGAGCACCGCGTGCTTGAACGCCTCAGAGAACGTGTCTGCGTCACCCTCGAGCAGGGCTCGGGCACAGGCAACCCGGTCCGTCTCTGTCTCGAGCCCCAGTCCCTCTAACGCCTCCACCCTCGGGATGACGACGTCCCTGGTACCGGGCGAGACCAGCGCATGGAAGAGCTGGGCGCGTGCATGCTCGGAGCGGTATTCCTCGTCCGGAAGCCACCGCGTCTCGGAGAGCTCCGCGACCTGTCGCGCCAGACTCCAGTGTCCCGCCGCGACGGCACCGAGCAGTGGCTCCATGTGTCGCGAAGCAGGGAGCGCCCACTGCTTGAGGCGGCAATGCGTGAGCAATCGCCTCCAGTTCTCAGCGGCTCGGCACAGGTTCAGGAAGAAGCCCTGCGGGTTGCCATCCACGAGAAGGGTGGCCACGGCCACGACGTGGAAGTGGACACAGAGCTCATCCACGGTCCGCACGAGGACATCTCGGCTCGCGGTGGGATCAACCTGACGCATCAACTGGAGAATGGCCCGCCCGGAGTCCTCCCGCAGTGCCGCAAGCTTTGCCACGCTGCCCTCCTCCAGGTTCAGGCGAACATGTCGTCGAAGCCTTCGGCGGGATGGGCCCTGAAACCTGTCAGCCCCGCCTGTTCGAAGGCCTGCTTGGTCCGGTCCGAAATCAGGATGAGCTCCATCATGTTCCGGGCCCGGAAGATATCGGCTTTCGGGTCGACCTTTTCCGAAGCCACTGCCATCCTGTTCAAACGGGCAATCTCTTTCTTGGTGATGCGGTCCAACCGGTACTTTGACCTCTCCAAGTCAATGACGTCCTGAGAGCCCAGCACATTGAGGATTCCGTACCCCTCGGCGACTGGACTCCACTGATGATCACACATGGTAACCGGAAGGAACTCCGCATTATGGACTTGCAAGTCCTCCAGCACCTGCCTCACACGTGATGACACCAGCAAAACACCCACAGTGTTTCGCACGAAGTCGTAGAGCTTGCGTCGTTCCGGGAAGTGGTCCGAAAACGACACCTTCCCCCCAGCAGGGAACTGTCGCACAAGCGGCTCACCCCGACTGAACTTCCAGTTGGTAGGGCTTCCCTCGGGCAGTGCATCAATGATTGCACCATCCGCCGACTCGGCCTTGAGAACCCAATAATCCATCACAGAGAACACTCAGGCGAACATGTCGTCGAAACCTTCGGCAACATGAAGCTTGAAGCCCGTCAAGCCAGCCTGTTCAAAGGAAATCTTGACCCGCTCCGAGACAAGAACAAGTTCCATCATGTTGCGGGCGCGGAAGATGTCGGCTTTCGGATCGATCTTCCCTTGAGTCAAAACGAGATTGCCGACCCGGGTCACTTCCTTCTTCGTTATTGGGTCAATGTCACAATCTGACCTTTCCAAGTCAATGACGTCCTGAGAGCCCAGCACATTGAGGATTCCGTACCCCTCGGCGACTGGACTCCACTGATGATCACACATGGTAACCGGAAGGAACTCCGCATTATGGACTTGCAAGTCTTCCAGCACCTGCTTCACACGTGATGACACCAGCAAGACACCCACGGTGTTTCGCACGAAGTCGTAGAGCTTGCGTCGGTCCGGGAAGTGGTCCGAAAACGACACCTTCCCCCCGGCTGGGAACTGTCGCGCAAGCGGCTCCCCCCGACTGAACTTCCAGTTGGTAGGGCTACCCTCGGGCAGTGCATCAATGACTGCACCATCCGCCGACTCGGCCTTGAGAACCCAATAACTCACACATTCACCTTTCTACCAGAGACTTCCCCACTCATAGTGGGCCGAACCATCCTTGTTAGCATATCGAACATGCTCGGCGCCCGCGCCAACATACCGCACACCCGCGACCTTGGCCGCCACTACTTGCCGGCTCAGCCTGACCAGGAAATTCCAAAACTGCTCTTCAAGCTTCTTCAGAGCGGCAAAAGCAGACTCGGGAAGATCTCCGTGAGGCTCACCCGAATCAATGACGTCCTGGAGACGCTTGGCCACCTTCCGCATCTCATCCATGACCCGCATCGTGTAGGACTCGTGGTCGCTCGGATGGCAGATGAGGGAATGGACCGGGACGGCCCAGTCCTCGGCGGGAAGATTGATGATGTTGTGCCCGTGGTTGATGTTGTACTCGGACATCAACAACAGCCGAATCTGCTTGTACGTGAAGGCCGGCTTGCCGTCCTTCATCATGTAATAGAAGGCCGAGCCCGGCAGCATGTGGTGAGCTTCCCAGGCGTACGGATGCTGCTGGGTGTACGTGGGGTTGAAGTTCTCCTTCGGCCCCCCTGGAAACTCCGCCCGCTCCTTCACCATGTCCCGGACTTCGCTCAGGTGCGCATGGTCGAAGTTGCGGTACACCCCCCGGCCGTCCTGGGCCTTGAGGTAGGTGTAGCCGCGGCGAGCATAGTTATCGCCCTTGGCCAGCACCCCATTCAACGGCGCGTTGGGGTCCAGATGTCCGTCAGGAGCGGGCTCCGCCTTCTTCTTCGGCTTGCTCTTCTTCGCCTCCTCCTTGACCGCGGCCCGGGCGGATTCCTTCCGAGCCAGGTTGCGCTTGTAGATGCCATTGAGCCTGCGGGCCATTTCCGTATTGGGATTGTGCCGGGTGTCACCGGTGGTCATGGCAGAGCTCCTCTGGACGGATGCGCAGCAGTGGTTCCTATCAAGACGGCGCCTCGGCCGGAATCGTCCGCGCTGGCGAAGACAAGGCTCACGGAGGAAGGCGCATCGCCGCGTTGCAGCCCCCTGACCGCGACACAAGCGCTGACCGCGCCCATCGCGGCCCCCACGTCCCCAAAGCCGATGGAGGGATACCAGGCCGGAAGTCCCCCCAGTGAGGCGTCCAACGCCCGCAGGTGCAGCAACACCATCCCCCACTCTCGCGCCTTCCCCTCTTCTCCGTTGTGGTCACTCACCAGGAGCGGCCGGGCACGAAGGGCCCCCGCGGCTGCGAGCACCTCCTCGGCACATGCCGCCAGGGCCCGCCCATCCGATGGCGTGTCTGAGCCTCTCGGGTGCGGCTCTTCTCCGAGCCGCACCGCGTGCAGCATCACTTGGGGCGCGCCCGTCGAACGTTGCGCGGGTCCCTCGGTGGTCAGCAACAAGGCCGCGCCCGCTTCCCCAGGCGTCAAGCCCACGGGCTGCTCCGGCGTCTTCAACCGTCGTCCATCCGCCAGCGCATGGAGCGTCGCCTCTTCGACCAGGCAGTCCACCCCCATCACCAGGCACGAGCGAAGCCCGCCGTTCTGCAGCGCCGCCTGGGCCGCATGCAGAGCCCTCGCGAAGGCCACGTGCCCACCGGCAAAGAAGCGCCTGGGCCCGGGCCATTCCAGGCCCATGTTCCGCAGACTCGCCTCCAACACACGACGCCCCAGCGCCTCCACTCGCAGCGCCTCCGTGGCATCCGGCTCGCCCAGGTCCAGGCCTCGCTCCCACGGGTCCGGCAGCGCCAGATAGACGCCGGTCTCCGGCCCGAGGCCCCGCAGGTCCACGCGAGTGCCCACATCCTTGAGCACCTCGCACGCCAACGCCACCAGCCGACCGACGCCCGAAAACCCAAACGTCGCCACCGGGAGCGCACAGATTGTCACGGGCCGAGGTGCCTCATCACCGGGGTGGGCGACGTCCACGTCGGGAGACGGCGAGGGGCGCAGCAGATTGGCCCGGAACGCAGCGCAGGCGGGAATCACCGGCCCCAGGCATGAAGCCATCCCCAGGGCCTCGACGAACACCTTCATGCCCCACCCCACGCGCCCAGGCCTCCCTCTAGCGACTGGGCAAAACGCGCTGGCGGCAGGCGCCTCGCGGCATCCTCTTCAGCGCGCTGGGTTCGTGTCCAAGCGCCCACGCCCAACCCCAGTGCGCCCCGGGTCCGCAGGGCCACAGCCCACCAGAGCGACCGGCGGCGATACATCGACCCTTCTCGTAACGCGTCGAGCAGCGACTCCTGCCCCAAAGGCCGTCCCCGCACGTAGCGCACCGTTGGCTTGAACCGGGGGGCGTGCTCGGCCCACCACGCCTCCACACGGGGCACATCCGGCAGCGGGAGGTCTGCTTCCGGCGCGAACTCCACGGCCGCCTCCTCGTCGCCCGACTCCACGCCCGGAGCCACCGCGGGAACCTCCATGCCGGTCACCAGCGAGAACGACTCCGCCGCCAGGCGCGCCCATGGCGGCTCGCGCATCGCCTCCAGGCAGGCCCGAGCAGTCTCGACCGTCCCCACCAGGCCGACCACCCTCAAGGTCTCCGTCCCTCGGGCAGCGTCTCCCAGCCCCTCAAACAGCAACTTCTGGGCGTCCGGCCCACCCGCCACGGCCAGCGCTCGCAAGGCCATCTGACGGTGCGGCCCGCCCTTCAGGACCTGACGGCGGCATTCCCACCACGCCAGTCGACTTCCCGCCAACAGCCCTGCCTCCAGAGCAGCGCCAGAAACCTCGGCGGAGGATGAGCGCAGTCCCAATTCCAGCGTGGATTCGGACAACCGGGCGGGCCAGGAGCGCAGGCAGCGAAACGCGGCGGCCCGCACCTGGGCGGACTCATGCATGAGCGACGCCTCCAGCGCCGGCCCAGGGTCCACTCGCCACGCTCCCAAAATCTCCAGCAGTGTCGCGAGCCTTCCAGGTGAAGGCGATGCGTCGACCATGGGCCGCAGCCATGACTCCAGCCCCCGTCCGCCGACACAGAGGAGCGCGGCCTGGATGCCCGCGCACGGGCCCTCCTCCCCCGCCTGGAGCACCTCGAGGACACTCCGCACAGCCGCATCCAGGGCGTCTTCCTGAAGCAGCAGCCCGAGCGCGGCGCACTCCACCCTCCCAGGCTCGTCCGCTTCGGCCAGGGCGGGAACGAGCAGCCTCATCGCGGCCTTGCGCCCCGCGAGCACGAGCGCGTCCACATGGGCGAGGAGTCGCGCCTCCACCCCAGCGACGTCATCGAGGACATGGTCCGACGCCACGAGGGCACGCTTCCACTGCCGCCACAGGAATCCCGCCTCGTCGAGGTGTGACGCCAGCATCTCCCAGGAGATGGGGAGCGAGAGGTGCCGGGGCAACGGGTTCATCACGTCATGCCCCCTGTCTAGTTGATCTGCGTCTTGCCGCCACGAAGGCGCAGCACCTGGCCCGCGTCGACGAGCACATGCTCACCCCGAAGCAGAATCTGACCATTGCGCCGCAGGACCAGGCTGGACCTGCCGCAGCGAAGCTCGAGCTCCTCGGTCGCGCCGTCCAGAAGCCCCTCGATGGGGACTCGCTGACCGTTGGCGACGATGGCGACCTCTCCATCCTCGCGCTCGCCATCAGGAGCTTCGAGCATGGCATCCAGGAGGGGCGTCTCACTGCGCGGCTGGAGCAAACCGAGCACGATGGGGCACGTCGGTGTGCCCCGCTCGAAACAGAGCACCGCCTCCTGCCGCGCCTCTATCGCCCGAAGCAGCGTGGCCTCATCCACCGCGACCGCGAGCCGGGCCTCCAGCGGCCCATGGTGGTTGCCCTCGAAGTCCACCTGCACCGTGCCCATTCGCCCCCGTCCGACGACCCGGCCAATGAGGTTTCCCAGGATGGGCTCCTCCACCTGAGAAGGCGGGCGCCCGGCGTCCTGTTCGTGTGAGGCCATGGGATTTCGCCCCCTCGCGCTACATCTCTTTTTCGCAGACCAGGCAGTTGCACTTGCCCGAGCCCTGGCCGGCCGCCATCACTGGTGGCTGCATCAGCGGGAACGGAGGCGTGTTCTTGTCGTTGTGCAGCATCAGGTCGAGGGCCCTCGCTACGTTCTTTCCCTCGACCTGGACGTCGAAGGAGAAGTTGACGAACTCGGCCTTGCCCTGGGTCTTGCCAGAGACCACTCCGCCCCCCGCCGTTCCGGCCTCATCCCCCGTGCTGGTGCTGAAGTTGGAGTCCTTCACGCACAGGGGGTTCCCCTCTACCGCGACCGTCTTGCTGCCCTGGGCGGTATCGGCGGAGCGCGCCACGTTCGGGTACGGCAGCGGAATGGGGCCCGCCGGGCTGGGCGTCTTGCAGACATCCGGAAACGCCACGGACACGCCGTTGGAGTCCTTGGTCACCACGGACATCTTGTTGACACCGACCGTATTGGCCATGGCGCCCCCCCTTCCCAGAACACAGGAGAGGGCATCATCCCCCGGTTCGATTCAGGGACTCAACCCGACGCCCCTACTTCTTGCACGGTGACAACGTGCGCTTCGCGTACGCCAGCTCCTCTTCCGTGGGGCTGCCGTAGCGCACCGCCTTCGGCGCCGCCTTGGGCTTGCCAGCGTCGTGGACGTTGAGCACGCCCAGTTCGCGGCTGAGAACCGTGCGCAGCCCGGTGCTGTCATAGAGCCCGCCGAAGAAGGCCCCGCCTGAGCGCATCGGAAGCGGCGCCAGCGCCCCGGCCGGCCGGAGCAGCAGCGCGGTGTGGTCCTCCGTGGCCCACTCGCAGGGGTCCTTCTTCCCGTCGCGCTTCATCCACGACACGGCGATGTCGAACACAGCGCTGCCGTCATCCCACCGGCTGCTGAAGATCTCCCACTTGCGCTGGCACTCCGGGGCCTCGCACGACGCGCGCTCGGGAATCACGTCCGACAACTCCAGGGGCAGCCCCCGGCCCTCCTCGCTGGTGGAGTTGTCGTCGGCGCGGCGCAGCTTGCAGCCTGTGGGCGCGTCCTTCTGGCGCAGCGCCACCGGCGTGCCCGACAGCCGGCCCGGGGGCAGCACGTCGCAGTCCACCTGTAGCTCGGACATGAGGTACGTCTTGCGGTCCGCGTCCGTCCCCATCCGCACCGCCCACCACACCACGGGCACCGCGCGGCAGGCCGCCGAATCCGCCTTGCCGAACACCCACAAGGGCACGGACGGGTCCGGCGCGCCCAGCTTCCGGACGTCCACATCCTCTGGCACCAGCTTCACGCCGGAGCGCTCCCGCTCGCTCTCCAAGAAGAAGCGGTCCTTCGACTCCGGGATGATGGCCTGGTGCGCCAGCCAGCCGGAGCCCGTCAGCCCCACCAGGTTGCGCGCCGTGAAGGGCACCACGTCCGGGCGCTTCGGACAGCCGCGCTCGGGCTCGGAGGCCGGAAAGGCATCCACGTCATCGAACTGCGCGGACGCCACCAGGGGCATCAGCAGCGCCAGGCTCGACACCCACGCCTGCGCGGTCAACCGGACTGCCAAACGCATCGGGCTCCTCCACGAAGAAGCGGCCGCGGCCGGCTGCGGCGCGCGGGCGAAAGAGGGAGCCCCCCGTCATACCGCAAGCCCGCGACACGCCAAGCCGAAGCCCTCAGCGCTTGCGTGACTTCTTCGGCGGCGGCAGCACCTCCACCGGAATCTCACGCTCCGCCTCCACCGCGGGCGTGGCCGCGTCCGGCGTGCCGGCGTCGGTGGGCTCGGGCGGCTTCACTTCCTGAATCTGGTCGTCCAGCGGCACCCGGCCCACGGAGCGGTGGAACAACTCCCACAGCGCCTTGCGGTGCACCTCCGGCGAGCCCGCGCCCGACACCACCACGCCCGCGCCGCTGTAGCGAGCCTCCAGCCCCAGCGGCTTCAATCCCTCTCCCAGTGAAGTGAGCTGCTCCTGGAGGACGGGGAGCTCGAAGGTCAGCTCCAGTTCCCGGGCCACGAAGGCGTCCGTCTTCAGCAGCTCCAGCAGCGCCAACCTGCACGCGGAGTCCTTCACCGAAGCACGGAGGGAGCGCTCCGCGCCGCTCGTCGCGTTCAGGTCCGGGCAGGCCTTGCGGGCCGCGGCCAGCCGGGGCGCGGGGTCCTCCGGCGGCGGCGAGCCCACCGTGAGGCGCCACACGGCGAAGCGGCCCCCCGCGTACAGCAGGAGCAGCGTCCGCCCCTCCTTCTGACCGGTGAGCAACAGTTCATTGCTCCCAGGCAGCAGCTCCGCGTCCGCCACGGAGGCGTCCGCCACCTGGACCCAGTCCACGGTGTCGAGCTTGTGGAAGCGTTCCTTCCCGGGCTCCAGGGGGACGACCAGGTCCACCGGCCACGCATGTGCGAGCGTCGGGACGAGAAAGGCCAGGAGTGCTCCAACGGCGTACATGCGAGCGAACATCAGGGCTCCAGCGCAGTGGTGTGGACCCTTAGCACGGGATAAGAACAGGGCTCTATGCCTACCTGGACCCTCTGGGTCGCCTGCCTGGCGCTGAGTTTCGTCAGGGCCCTTGTCGCCGCTTCGGAGTCCGCGCTCTACGGCGTGTCCGACCTGCGAGCACAGGAACTGGCAAACACGCAGCCGGGCCGGGCGACACGCCGGGTCCTCCGCCACAAGACGGACCGCGAACCCGTGGCCACGGCGCTGCGCCTGGGCATGGTGCTCAGCGGCTTCCAGGCCGCGGCCATTGGTGCCTTCGTCCCGCCGCGCATGCTGGACTTCAGCCGCTACGGCGAATCCGCGTGGCTGCCGGTGGCCACCGTCGCCGCGGGCGCGCTGCTGGTGGGCGTGCTGGCCACGCTCATGGAAGTCACCATGCGCGGGCTGGCCAACGGCAGCCCAGAGCGCTGGGCCCTGCGGCTGTCGGGCTTCACCTCGCTGCTGGTGACGGTGCTCTACCCGCCCATGCGCGTGGCCATGGCGGTGCTCAACCTGATGGCGCGCACCTTCGGCCGCACGCTGCGCTTCGAGCCGCCACCCCCTCCGCTGGAGGAGCTGGAGAAGCTGCTGGCCGCCCAGGCCGCGAAGAACGAGGTCGACAAGAGCGCCCCGCAGCTCATCCGCTCCATCTTCGAGCTGTCCGACAAGCGCTGCCGCGACGTCATGGTGCCGCGCACGGAGGTGGTGACGGTGGACGTCACCATCACCCCGGACGAGCTGCTGCGCCTGCTGGCGGAGGAGAACCACTCCCGCATCCCTGTGTACCGGGACGACGTGGACCACGTCATCGGCGTGCTGCACGCGCGCGACATCATCCCCCTGCTCCAGCACCCCGAGCTCATCGTCCTGCAGGACATCATCCGCCCGGCGCACTTCGTGCCGTGGATGAAGCCCATTGGCGACCTGCTCCGGGACATGCAGAAGCAGAAGATCCACATGGCCATCGTCGTCGACGAGTACGGCGGCTTCATGGGTGTGGTGACGCTGGAGGACATCCTCCGCGAAATCGTCGGCGACATCGGCGACGAGTTCGAGGTGGAGGAGAAGCAGGTGGAGAAGCTGGCGGACGGCAGCTTCATGGTGGACGCCGCGCTGGAGGTGGACACCTTCACCCAGACGTTCGGCTTCCCCTTGCCCGAAGGCGACTTCGACACGCTGGGCGGCTTCCTCTCCTCCATGGCGGGCCACCTGCCCGACGTGGGCGAGCGCTTCGCCTACAGCGGCTGGCAGTTCGTCGTGGCGTCCAAGGAAGGCCCCCGCATCGACCGCGTGCGGATGTCGCGCGTGAAGTCTGGCCTCACCAAGGACGGCAAGGCCGCGGAGGCTCGCGACGGGCTGGGGCGCGAGCACGGCCGCGAGGAGCAGGCCTCCGCGAAGAGCTGAAGCCCGGAGCGGCACCGGCCCCGCTCCGGGGCCGGCCCTCCCCCCACTACTGGGACCAGTAGCACTCCAGCGTCTCTCGCGCGGACTTGCCAATCAGCTCGCAGTTCTCGAAGCGGGCGCGCTCGCTGCCTCCGAGCTGCTGCCCGTAGCGGTCCGCGAAGCGCCGGAAGTAGGCATCCGGAAGCGCCTTGGAGTCGAGCCGGAAGTCCGCCGGTGGGGCGCGCTCGAGTTCCAGCCGGAAGGAAATGCCTCGCCCGGCGACGAGCCGGCGGACGCTGGCCTCGTCGGTGATGGCCTGCTCCACCAGCTCGTTGAGCGGCTGCCCCAGCGACACGGCGCCGTCCTCTCCGGTGCGCCCGGTGCGCCGCGCGGCCCCCAGGGAGACGCTCCAGTGCAGCGGGCCCTTGAGCGAGAAGGTCCGCTCATCACAGCGCTGGGAGCGCTCCTCTTCGACCTCGCCGGTGACGACCTCCTCCTGGCTGACGTCCTCGTCGGTGAGCGCCGACACCAACGGGTAGATGGAGGCGAGCGCCAGCACCACGCCGAGCGTCATGGTGATGTCGACGTCGTCATCGGACGAGCCGTCGGACATCGCCATCAAGACGCCGCCACCTCCGAGCATCGCGAGCCCGCCGAGCAACGAGCCCATGGGCGGGCTGGTCGTCGTGTCGATGCGCTTCTTACTGAACTCAGTGGAAATCTCGGTGCAGGTGGTGCGCTTCACCGCGACGCGGCCCACGTAGGACGCATCCACGACGCTCTCCAGCGTGTCGCGGTGGGTCTCTCCCAGGGACGCCTCTCGCAGGCGCTCGCCGCGCACGTACTCGGACGTCGTGCTGCAACCCGCCTGGGAGAAGAGCAACGCCGCCAGCCCCGCGGCCCCGAACCTAGAAGAGCCGGTTGCGCGCATCTTCCATCGCCCCACAAAGCCGCGAGTAGTGTTCGAGCGCCCGCTCCAACCGCAGGCTCTTGTCGACGTCCGTCTGCCGCCCGGGGACGAAGTCCCGCACCGACGTCACGGAGAGGTCCACATAGGGCAGGCTCTGGAACTTGCCGGTGGGCTCCGCGCAGTAGCGGTTCTCCGCGCTGCACTTGCGGAACATGGAGTACGTCCCGGTGTGCTTCTCCTTCACACGAAGCCGGAGCGTCGCATCGTTCCCACCGTTGAGCCGGATGACCTCGATGGGCAGCAGCAAGCCGCGCAGGTCGACGATCTCCGTCCGCTCACGGGGCTTGTCCAACACCATGATGCGGCAGTCCTTCACCGTGACGTGCACCTCCGAGTCGTTCCACGCCTCGATGTGCTCGCGCAGCCACGCCTCCGTCTGCGCCTTCGTTGGGTCGACCTTGCGCGAAGGAGCCGGAGGCTCAGGAGGAGGCGACTTCTCCGCGGCCTGCACGCCGGTGGACCCCAGCAACGCCAAGGAGATGGGAAACACACATTGTCGGAAAAGCGACATGGCCAACACGCTGGCACGTCACGCTGGCCGCCGGCAACGGACAACTACCATGGCACCACCTGGGTAGCGTCCACCCCACGCATCAGCGGCGGCGGCCTCAGTCCCCGTCCAGCGGCGGCACCCAGGCCAGCGGCAGCACGCGCTCGGACTTGAAGGGCGCGCGCCGCTCGGTACCGCCGAAGCGCAGCACCACCCCGCCCTCCACCTGTACCCGCCGGGGCACGGGCTCCGGCCCGCCCGTGGGGCGCGCGCTGGCCAGCGGGAAGAGCACGCGCAGCGGGGCGCTCCCGTCCGCCGCCAGGGGGGCCGCCACCTGCTGCGTGCCCACCGCCACGCGGCGCCCGTCCACCCACAACGTGAAGTCCACCGCGGCCAGCGTGGCCGCGTCCGACGCGGGGTTCGTCACCGCCAGGTCCAGGTCCAGGACGCCGGTGCCGTCCTGCCGGAAGTCCACCTGGAAGCCCACCACGCGCACCGCGTCTTCATAGGCCCGCGGCCGGAAGGGCACCGAGCCCAGACACCCGGACACGGCGAGCCCGCCTCCCAGCAGCCCCAGGATGACGGCGCGGCGCGAGCGCATCTCAGCCCCCCAGCAGCGGCTGGAGCGCCTCCACCGTCAGCGGCCAGCCCGCGCGCCGGGACAGGGACTCCAGCGCCTTGATGAACTCCGCCGCCGTCTGGAAGCGCCGCGCCCGGTCCGCGAACAGCGCCTTGCGCGCCACCTGCACCGCGTAGTCCGGCAGCTCCGGAGAGGACGTCAAGAGCGGCACCCGTGCGTCGCGCACCTTGTGCATCAGCTCCGCCTCGTGCTCCCCGGTGAAGAGGCGGCGGCCGGACCACAGCTCCCAGAGGATGATGCCCACCGCGTACAGGTCCGTGCGCGCGTCCACCGGCAGGCCCAGCACCTGCTCCGGGCTCATATAGGGCAGCGTGCCGCGCAGCGCGCCGGAGTCGCCGCGCATCAGCCCCTCCACCTCCGCCACGCCGAAGTCGGTGAGCTTCACGTCGCCGTTGATGCCCAGCAGCAGGTTGGCCGGGTTCACGTCGCGGTGGACGATGGTGGCGCCGTTCTCCCCCACCTTGGCCCGGTGGATGTAGTCCAGCGCCTTGAGCAGACACCAGGCGATGTAGCAGGCGGACTCGGGCGGCATCGCCGCGCCAGCCTTCACCAGCAGCTCCTGCATGTAGCCCAGCGTCCGGCCACTCACGAGCTCCTGCACCATCAGGTAGTCCGGCCCCGCCTTGAACAGGCGGTAGGTGCGGACGATGTTCGGATGGCGCAGGCGGACCGTCAGCTTCGCCTCGTCGACGAAGGCTTTGACGTAGGCAGTGTCGCTGCGAAACGACGGGTGCAGCCGCTTGATGACAATCTCGTCCGGTTCACCCGGTGAGCGCTGCGTGGTGACCCGGGCTCGCGCCTGGTACACCTCCGCCATGCCGCCCACCGCCAACCGGCCGACCACCTCGTAACCACCCAGGTCCGGAGCATCCGCCACGGCACAACATTACTGCGAATTTCCGTCCGCACCCACTATTCCGCCACCAGGTCGTGGAAGAGCGCCTCGTAGCGGCGGCCGGACGCACCCCAGGAGAAGTCCTTCTCCATGCCCCGGCGCCGGAACTCGTCCAGGCGCGACGGGTCCGCGTAGAGAGCCAGGGCGCGGCGGATGGCCGCCAGCAGGGCGGACTTGTGGAAGGCCTCGAAGAGGATGCCGTTTCCGTCCAGCCCTCCCTCCACCGTGTCCACCAGCCCGCCGGTGGCCCGGACGATGGGCACCGTGCCGTAACGCAGCGAATACATCTGGTTCAGGCCGCACGGCTCGTAGCGGCTGGGCATGAGGAAGAAGTCCGCCCCCGCCTCCACCAGGTGGGAGAGCCCGGGATCGAAGCCGATGTGCACGCCCACCTGCTTCGGGTAACGGGACTGCAACGCGAGCAGCCCTTCCTCCAGGGGCCCTTCGCCACTGCCCACCCCGACGACGCGGATGTCCGCGTGGAGCGCGGCCGGCAGGGCCTCCAGCAGCAGGTCCATGCCCTTCTGCCACGCCAGCCGGCTGACGAAGCCAAACACCGGCGCCGGGCCGTCCTCCAGTCCGAAGCGGGCCAGCAGCTCGCGCTTGCACACGGCCTTGCCGGACAGGTCCTTCAGTCCGTAGCGGGCCGGGAGGAAGGCGTCGTCCTCCGGGTTCCACTCGTGCGTGTCCACGCCGTTGAGGATGCCGTGGAGCCGGTGGGCGCGGTGCCGCAGCAGGCCGTCCAGCCCGTAGCCCTGCTCCGGCGTCTGGATTTCCCGCGCGTAGGTGGGGGACACGGTGGTGAGCGCGTCGGAGAAGACGAGCCCCGCCTTCAGGAAGCTCACCGTGTCGTGGAACTCCAGCCCGTCATGGGCGGTGAACAAGTCCCAGGGCAGCGCCAGGTCCCCCATCACGTCCTTGGGGAACTGCCCCTGGTAGGCCAGGTTGTGGATGGTGAAGACGCTCTTCGCGTGCGCCAACGGCCCCGCCTGGAAGCCGCGCCGCAGCGCCACCGGCACCAGCCCCGTCTGCCAGTCGTTGGCGTGGATGATGTCCGGGATGAAGCGCAGCCGCTGCGCCGCCTGGAGCGCGCCCACGCTGAGATAGGCGAAGCGCCGGTGGTTGTCGGCGAAGGCGCCCCCCGCGTCTCCGTAGAGGCCGTGGCGGTTGCCGAAGAGGAACTCGTTCTCCAGGAAGAGCACCTCCAGCCGCTCGGACACGCGGGCGGAGAGGATGGGGCCCGACAGCTCGCCGAAGGGGAAGCGCAGCAACAGGGACTGGCCCGTGGGCTCCAGCCGCTCCGCGCCTCGCAGGTCGCGGTAGCGCGGGGTGATGACCTTGACGTCATGGCCCAGCGAGGCAAGCGCGGCGGGGAGCGCCCCGGCCACGTCCCCCAGGCCCCCCGTCTTGGAGAACGGGGCCACCTCCGAGGAGATGAAGAGGACATTCATGTGCGCACATTGACGTGTGTGCCGGATGAGTCAACCGCGAAGGTGCACACCTGCCGCGCGCCCCTTATGTTGCACCGCGTGATGATTCCTCCAGACCCCATCCAGCGCTTCGCGGAGCTCTTCGAGCGAGCGAAGCAGGCCATCGCGGTGGACCCCAACGCCATGGTGGTCGCCACCGTGGGGGATGACGGGCGCCCCAGCGCGCGCGTCGTCCTGCTCAAGGACTTCGATGCGCGCGGCTTCGTGTTCTACACGAACCACGAAAGCCGGAAGGGCCGCGAGGCCCGCGCGCATCCCTACGCGGCGCTCTGCTTCTACTGGCAGCCCTTGAATGAACAGGTGCGCGTGGAAGGCCGCGTGGAGCGCGTCACGGACGCGGAGGCGGACGCCTATTTCCAGAGCCGCGTCCGCGGCAGCCAGGTGGGCGCCTGGGCCAGCCTGCAGAGCCAGCCGCTGGCGGCTCGCGAGGTGCTGGAGGCCCGCGTGGCGGAGGTGGAGCAGAAGTACGCTGGCCAGCCCGTGCCGCGCCCACCGCACTGGTCCGGCTTCCGCGTGGTGCCGGACCGCATCGAGTTCTGGCACGCCCAGGAGAGCCGGCTCCATGACAGGCACGTCTACCTGCGCGAGGACGGCGGCTGGCGCACGCAGATGCTCTACCCGTGAGCGCACGGCTACCAGGGCACTTCGGTCCCCTGGTAGTCGAAGAACCGGCCGCTGTGCTCCGGGTTCAGCCCGTCGATGACCCGCAGCATGCCGCGCACCGAATCCGGCGCTGGCAGCGTGGCGTCCGGGCCGCCCATGTCCGTCTGCACCCAACCGGGGTGGAGCAGCACGGTGACGAAGCCCTCCGGGCGCAGGTCCGTGGACATGGAGCGCACGGCCATGTTCAGCGCGGCCTTCGACATGCGGTACGCATAGGCCCCGCCGTCGGTGTTCGCCGCCAACGAGCCCATCCGCGAGGTGACGTGCGCCACCCGCCGCAAGGCGCCTTGTCGCAAGCCCGGCAGCATCGCGCTGGTGACACGCAGCGGCCCCAAGGCGTTGATGGTGAACGTGCGCGCCATGTCCGCGTAGTCCACGTCACCCAACGCACACCACAGGCCGGAGACACCGGCGTTGTTGATGAGCACGTCCACGGGGCCGGTACACACGTTGGTGGCGAACGCGCGCACGCTGGCGTCGTCTCCCACGTCCAGCGCATGGATGCGCAGGCGGTTTCCGGCCTTTTGTATCAACGGCTCCAACCGCCGTGCTCCCTCTGGCGACCTGACCCCGGCTTCGACGGTATCGCCCCGCAGCAGGAGCTGCTGGACGAATTCGAAACCAATCCCCCTGCTCGCTCCGGTGATGACGTAGCGCATGCATGGCATTAACGCGCTGAATGCCTTCCGCTGGCAAAACACGCGCGTTGACGAGCAGGGAGTGCACGCTGGTAATCGCATGCACCACATGCAGAGGACACATCAGATGAATGTCGCCGTCGTGGGAGGTGGGATTTCGGGGTTGGCCATCGCGCACGGTTTGCGGTCGCGCGGTACGGCTGCCGTGCTCCTGGAGACATCCGCACGTCTTGGAGGCGCGGTGGGCACGCATGCGCGGGCTGGCTACCTGGTGGAGCAAGGCCCCAACAGCTTCCTGGACCGCGAGCCCGCGACGCGAGCGTTCGCGGCGGCGCTGAACCTGGAAGGTCGAATCCGGGTCGCCGACCCTTCAGCGAAGCGTCGCTATGTCTACACGCGAGGCCGACTCCGGTCGGTGCCGTCTTCGCCGCCGGCGTTTCTGGCTTCGGACATTCTTCCGCTGGGCGCGCGGCTGCGGGTCGCCGGCGAGCTGTTCTCCCGCCGCGCGCCGGAAGGCACGGACGAATCGCTGGCCGCGTTCGGCCGCCGCCACCTGGGCCGCGCGGCGACGCGGGTGCTGCTGGACGCGGTGCAGACGGGCATCTACGCCGGTGACGTGGAGCAGCTCAGCGTCGAGGCCACCTTCCCGATGCTGGTGAAGCTGGAGCGCGAGCACCGCAGCCTCATCCTGGGCGCCATCCGCGCGCAGAAGGCCCAACGCAAGGCGCTGCCCGCGGGGGACGCGCCGAAGTTGTCGGGCGCGCTGAGCACGTTCGACGGCGGCCTCCAGGTCCTCATCGACGCGCTGGCCGCCTCGCTGGGTGACGCGGCGCACGTGAGCGCGCGGGTGGAAGGCCTGACGCGCGTGGATGGCGGATGGAAGCTCGCCGTCGAGGAACATGGACGCCGCGCGGAGCTGACCGCGAACCACGTGGTGCTGGCGGTTCCCGCGTTTGTCGCCGCGCAGCTGCTGCGCCCCCTGGATGACGCGCTGGCGGAGCAGGTGTCCCGAATCGAGTACGCGCCCATCGCGGTGGTGCACCTGGGCTTCGACGCGGGCACGCTTCCGGCACCGGATGGCTTCGGCTTCCTGGTGCCCTTCGAGGAGAAGCGGCGGCTCCTGGGCGCCATCCACGCGTCCACCACCTTCCCCTTCCGCGTCGAGGGCGGCCGCGTGCTCTACACCTGCATGGTGGGCGGCGCGCGTCAGCCGGACCTGGTGAAGCAGGACGAAGCGGAGCTCGCGGCGCTGGCGCTCGAGGAGCTGCAGGCCCTGACGGGCGTGACGGCCCGGCCCACCTTCACGGAGGTCTTCCGCTGGCAGCGGGGCATCCCCCAGTACAACGTGGGGCACCTGGCGCGGATGGCGGGCATCGACGCGGCGCTCCAGCGCTGGCCCGGGTTGCACCTGGCGGGCAACGCCTACAAAGGCATTGGACTCAACGACTGCATCCGTAACGCGGCGCGGCTCGCGACTGCCCTCGCGGACGAGGAAACCGTTCGGAAATAGCGACTGCGACCGCTCGTTGTCAGGGAGCGACCGCTCGGGCCGGAGGCGTCAGCGTAAACCAGGAAGACGCGTCAGACTGGCAGTGCATGCTTGTCGGAGTCAGGAGCCCCTCGCCATGTTCGCCCTCCCCTCCCCCGTCCTCGTCGTCGCCGCCATCGTCCTCTTCCCCGTCGTCCTCGCTGGCAGCATGCTGCTGGACGCCTTCGAGACGGAGCTGGAGGAGCGCCCGGCGCAGTGACGCGGCCGGCGGTGTAGGCTCCCGCTGGCGCATGCTGGAAACATCGGAAGGCTCCATTGTCCGCGCCACCCTGCGGGCCCTCGTGGAGCCCCGGCGGCTGCTGCCCATCCTCGTCGTCTCCGTCGCGCTGATTACCGCGCAGGTGCGCTTCAGCCACGCCCCCCTCTGGGCCGCGTCCGGGCTGGGCCTCCTGATGTGCCTGCTCTTCATCGCGGTGGCGCCTGTCTCCTACCGCGTCCTCTTCCCGGAAGGCCTGGACCTCAGCCATGGCGGCATCCGGCTCCTGCTCTACGCCACCGTGGGCAGCGGCGTGGTGCTCACCTCCGGCTTCGTGCTGCCGAAGCTCCTGGGCATGGGGCCCACCTTCCTCACGCAGCCCACCAACCTCGCGGTGTGCGGCGCGCTCTTCCTCGTGGGGGGCTGGGGCCTGGGCCGTGACATCGGCTTCGAGGAGAGCCTCACCCGCGAGCGCGCCCGCGCCGCCCGCTTCGCGCTGGAGGCCGAGCAGGCCCAGCTCCTCGCGCTGCGCAGCCACCTGGACCCGCACTTCCTCTTCAACACGCTCAACGCCATCGCGGAGTGGTGCCGTGAGGACGGCGCCGTCGCGGAGACCGCCGTGCTGCGGCTGTCCACCATGCTCCGCTCCGTGCTCGCGGGCGTGCGCAGCGCCACCTGGCCCCTGGCCCGGGAGCTGGAGCTCATCCGCACGCTCTTCGACCTGCACCTGCTTCGCGACCCGGAGCTCTTCCAGCTCACGCTGAACATCCCCACCGGCATGGAGGAGATTCCCGTCCCGCCGCTCGTGCTGCTCCCCCTGGCGGAGAACGCGGTGAAGCATGGCCCCGCCGCGGGCCACCGCGGCGCCCTGTCCCTGGACGTCACCGCGCGAGGCCACGAGGTGGAGGTCGCCATCGAGAACCCGGGCCCCTCCCGAGGGCCTCGCGAGGGCAGCGCGGGCCTGCCCACCGTGGAGCGCCGCCTCGCCCTGGCCTACGGCGGCGCCGCGCGCCTCGTGCTCGACGGTGGCGAAGCGCGCACCCGCGTCACCGTCACCCTGCCCCGCGCGGGCCCCCAACCTGGAGTCCTCACCTGAGCGCCCCTCTTCGCGTCCTCATCGCCGATGACGAACTGCTCGCCCGAAAGCGCCTGACGCGGCTGCTCGCGGCGCTCCCGGACACGGAGGTCTGCGGCGAGGCCTCGGACGCGGATGGCGTCCTTTCCGCCGTGCGCGCGGGCGGCGTGGACGTGGTGCTGCTGGACATCCACATGCCCGGCCTCAGCGGCCTGGATGCCCTGGCCCTGCTGCCGGAAGGCGGCCCGCGCGTCATCCTCTGCACCGCCCACGCCGAGCACGCCGTGCAGGCCTTCGAACATGGCGCGGTGGACTACGTGCTCAAGCCCGTGGAGCCCGCGCGCCTTCAGAAGGCCCTGGAACGCGCACGCGCACGCGGTCCGGCCACAGCCTCCACGGGCGCGGTCAGCCCCCCACCGAAGCCACCTGGCACGCCCGTCCGCGGCCTGGGCCGCCTGCCCATTCCCACGCGGCAGGGCATCGTCCTGGTGGATCCAGAAGCCATCTCCCACGCGTCGCTGGAGGACGAACTGGTGACCGTGTTCACCACGCAGGGAGACTTCCTCACCGACTTCACCCTCAACGAGCTGGTGGAGAAGCTGCCGTCCGAGCACTTCCACCGCGTCCACCGCCGCGCGCTGCTCAACCTCACGCACGTGGCGCGACTGGAGCCGCTGGACACAGGGGGATACCTGGCGCGCACGCTGCGAGGCCACGCGGTGGAGGTGAGCCGTCAGTCCGCGCGCGAGCTGCGGCGCATGTTGGGCCTGCGTCGCGGCGCCGAGGAAGAGGGCTGAAGAAAGACACAGGCCCGCGCTCCGATGCATCCGCGCGGGCCTGACTGCGGGTGACGACCTACTTCACGCGCACTTCGACGCTGATGACCTGGCCACCCTCGTTGCGCGAGAAGACGACGGTGCCGCGCTCCGTCCAGACCGGCCCGAAGCCCGTGCCCAGGCTGTAGGCCGTGGCGACGTCGTAGTTCCTGTCGAAGGTGATGACGCGCACCTCGCCGTCCTCGCCCGGCCGCAGGCTGGTCGTCGTGTAGACGATGATGCGCCGGTCCGCATCCCACTCCACGGTGCCGCCCAGCGCGGGGTTGGGGATGTAGGCCGAGCTGAACTGCGAGGTGCCCACGTTCGTCAGCTGCCTCAGGTCCTTGCCGTTCTCCTTCACGAGCCACAGCGAGGGCACGCCCGAGCGCCGCGTGGACTGGAACAGCACGTTGCGCCCATCCGGCGTCCACACGGGCTCGCTGTCATCGAAGCCCTGAGTCACCCGGACCGACTTGCCCGAGTTCGCGTTGAGCACGTACAGCTCCGAGCTCCGCACCACGTCGCCCTCGCGGTATCCATCCGGCAGCTTCGCATACGCCACGCGGCTGCCATCCAGGGACACCTCGGGCGCACCGGTGCGCTCCGCCACCAGGTGCGAATCGCCCTGGTGGTCCATGCGAATGAGCTGAAGCGAGGTCGTCTGGTACACGATGATGCGCCGGTCGGCGGACTCGGTCGACGGCTCCACCAACGACTGGGACGCCACGCCAGGGGACTCGGCGTCCGCGAGCGCCTCCGCCTCCGCCCCACCGCACGCGGCGAGCAGCAGCGAAGAGGCCATCCACATCGCAAGGTTCCTACGGGGACTACGGCAGCGGACGTCAGTCGGATGCATACGGTCCTCTGGGTGGAATCCACCTACCAGCGCGGGGTTGACAGGTTTTACAGTCCGCGCTCACGGGTATTCCAGGTCAGAACACCATAACAACCCGGACCGTCATAAATGCTACCCGCCGACTGGACGCGACACCGCCCCACACCGCGTCACGGTGACGCGAAGAGTGCGGGAACCTGGGTCGCGTCCGCGCCAAGGATGTCTGAGAGGACCCGGGACGCCTGAATGGGGACGGCGATGCCGGCGCGCGCGCACCGCGCGGCTTCGTCCAAGGTGAGCGAAGGCGTGGAACAGTAGGACTCACGCCAGTGCTCGGTGAGCTGCCGGGAGAAGGCCACGCGCAGGGCCTCCACCTTCGCCTCGAGCCAGACCTCGGCCAGGGTGAAGCTCGGACGCTGGGGCCGCACGTTGCCTTCCGTGAAGGTGACGTCGTGCTCGAGGCCGGACTCGGAGAGCTGGTCCTGCAACGTCACGGTGAAGGGCCCGCGCCGGGCGTCCAACACCACGGACGAAGCCACCGTGACGTGGTGCGCCTGCGACAGCCGCAGCGCGTGGTACTCGAAGGACCTGGGGACGTCGCGGTACCGCGTGACGGGCACGGAGTAGGTGTGCGTGTGCCTGGTGTACTTCGTCACCTTGCGCGTCTTCGTCTTGCCGTTCTTGTCGGTGTACTCCTCCTCCGCCTCGTAGGGCTCCTCGATGGTCTCCGTTCGGTCCTCGTGGTCCGTGTACGGCACGCTCTCCTTCCACGGCGCGGTCAGCTCCACGGAGTGACTGTCGCGCTGGGTGACGAAGCGCCCCTCCAGGCTGAACTCCGGCCGCGTCGAGCCTCCCGGCGCGAACCAGGGCGAGGACTCGAAAGCCTGGGTGAGCCGGGCCTCCAACTGCGCCTGCTGTGCCTCGTCCAGTCCCTCCACGGTGCCCGTCCAGGAAGGCGGGCCGAACAGCTCGGGCGCCGTCGCGGGGCGCGGCGCGTACTCCCGCCAGTGGCCGCAGTAGCGGAACACCAGCTCGCGCCAGTGCGGGCTGTCATCCGTGCTGGTGTCCCGCAGCCGCTGGCAGGACGTCTTGCCACTCTGGAGCACCAGCCACTCCATGTCGCGAGAGATGAGGGCCAGCTCGCGGTGCGCCAGCAACGGCTGCTTGCGCCGCAATGTCTGCTCCGCCGTGAGCGCGTGTCCCTGGCGCGCGGGGTTGCCGACGAGCCGCTGGAGATGACGGCGGGTGCCATCCACCTCCTCGCGCAGGGAGCTCTCCAAGCCGCCACTCAGCTTCGCGTTCCATGCCGTCCGGTGGTTCAGGAAGCGCAGGAGCCACGCCTCCGCCTCTTCGTCATCCCCTTCCAGGCGCGCCTCCCGCGCGTTGCTCAGCAACTGCGCCAGCGCGCGCGAGCGCAGGCCCTCGCGCGCCTGGAGGAGCTCCTGGTCATAGGGGCTCTGCCGGATGAGGTCGTCGTAGATGGCCGCGGCCTCCACGAACATGCCCTTTTGGGCCAAGGAGTCCGCGCGGCCGCGCAGGGTGGAACAGGCACACAGAACCAACAAGGAGACGAGGAGGAGCCGGACCATGGTCACGAAAGCGCAAGTCGCGTGCGTCCGGTGACGGACGTGGCGGCGGGATATTCACGGCGCGTCGCGCTTTACCGCACACCTCAGGCGGCAGGCTACTCGACCGGCCATGTATGGACAGGCGCTCCGGATTCGGAGCGCTGGAGGTAGCGCTCCAGCATCGCCGCCAGGGCGTCCTGCCGAGGCATCTGTGACTCCAGCCGCGCCAGCATCCGCCGCTGCCATGTCGCGCCCGTCCGTCGCAGCACGACGCGCTGTTCGATGATGCCCAGCAGCGTGTCCGCCTCCTCCGCGTCCACGCCCGCGCGAACCAGCCCCTCCCGGGCATCGGGGAGCAGTCGCTTGACCAGCTCCGTCGCCGCCATCGGCCGCGGACTGGGCGCCGTGGAGGAGGGCCACAGCAGCTCCGCGTCCAGGCCCTGCCGCGCGGCGCGGATGAAGTTTCCGTACGCGTGGACGAAGGGCAGCGCGGGCAGCAGCGCATCCACGCGCTCGGCCAGCGCCAGCGTGAGGCCCAGCAGGAAGGCGCCGTTGGCCATCATGTCCACCAACGTGGGCCCGGCGGGCAGGGCGCGGAACTCGATGCGCAGGTGGCCTCCCGCCTTCGGGTCGTAGATGGCGCGGTTCCAGCTCCACACCGTGCTCTGGTGCAGGCGCAGCTCTTCCAGGTCCGGCACCTCCCCCGCCGCCACGCGCTCGCGGAGGGGCTCGTCGCCCGACACCGGCAACAGCGGCGGATGCAGCGCCACCGCTTCGGCGAACAATTCGTAGGCGCCCTCGCGCACCCAGCCATGACCGAACGACACGCGCGCGTGGGGCTGAAAGCCGCCTTCTCCGGGCTCGCCCCGGTCGTCCACCGCTTGCCGGAACAGGGCCACGCGCGTCTCGTCCCACAGCTTCCGTCCCAGGAAGAGCGGCGAGTTGCCCGCCGCCGCCAGCACCGGCGCCGTGGCGAGCTGCGCCGCGTTGTACATGCGCGCGAAGTCACCCGGCGCCACGCGCAGGTGGTACTGGAGCGACGTGTTCGCGCCCTCCAGCGTCACGTCCTTCCAGGTGAGCGACAGCGCCTCCTCCTCGCCCCGAATCGACACATGGAACGGCGCGGACCGGCGCTGACGGATGGCGGTGGACATGGCGCGGTAGCGCGGCTCGCTCGTGAGCGCGCCACTGCCCAGATCCGCCTCGCGCAAGGTGGGGAGGATGCCGATGACGGCCACGCGCGCGCCCAGCGTGGACGCGGCCCGGCGCACCGCGGCCACCGCGCTCTCCACCTCCTGGCGCAGCGCACTGAAGGACCTGCCGGCCAGCGGGCACGGACGCAGGTTCACCTCCAGGTTGAAGGCATCCAGCTCCAGCGTCACGCGGGGGTCTTCCGCGCGCGCCAGCACCGCGCGGTTCACCGGCAGTGGGAAGCCCAGGCGATCCACGAGGTACAGCTCCAGCTCCGCGCCCACGGTCGGCGCGCCCACGCCGAACCCCGGACGCGCCAGGAGTGCCCGCAGCGCCTCCAGGCTCTCCGCCAGCCGCCGGGAGAAGCGCTCGTGGTCCTCCGGACGGAATTCCTCCTGATGGATGGCCATCCCCATGAAGGCTCAAGGTAGGCATGGCCGCCTGCCCGGCCACCCGGCGCCTGCCAGACCGCCCTGCGGGGCAGGGTCAATGTCCACGAATGGCACCGGGCACGGGTAGGTACGCCCGCGCTCGGTGTGTTATCTCGGGGCCTGGTCATGCCGTCCGACACGTCCGCCAACCTGTACGATTTGACGCGGCCCGCGCTGGGAGCGCTGCTCTCCGGTTGGGGCTTCGGCCCCTACCACCGCGACCAGCTCTGGACCGCGCTGTACCGCCGGCACGCGACCACCTTCGACGAACTGGACGGCCTCAAGCC
This sequence comes from Myxococcus xanthus, assembly GCF_013116825.1. Taxonomy (GTDB): domain Bacteria; phylum Myxococcota; class Myxococcia; order Myxococcales; family Myxococcaceae; genus Myxococcus; species Myxococcus xanthus_B. The sequence goes on along the minus strand of NZ_JABFNS010000028.1, from coordinate 6,267 downwards.
AGAGCTGCTGCGCATGCTGCGCGCGCACACGCGCCTGGGCCAGCTGGCCACCCACCACGAGTCCTTCAGCAGCGACGGCTTCACGCACAAGCTGCTGCTGCGCCTGGACGACGGGCAGACCATTGAAACCGTGCTGATGCGGTTCAAGGGCCGCGCCACGGTGTGCATCAGCACGCAGGCCGGCTGCGCCATGGGCTGCGTCTTCTGTGCCACCGGGCAGATGGGGCTCTCACGCCACCTGACGCCCGGCGAAATCGTGGGGCAGATACTCCACGTCAACCGCATCCTGCGCGCCTCCGGCGAGACGCTGCGCAACGTCGTCCTCATGGGCATGGGCGAGCCGCTCCACAACTACGAGCACACGATGTCCGCGGTGGACGTGCTGGTGGATGCGCTGGGGCTCGCCATGGGCCCACGCTTCATCACGCTCAGCACGGTGGGCGTCGTGCCCGGCATCCGGCGGCTCGCGGATGAAGAGCGCCCCATCCACCTGGCCGTCAGCCTCCATGGCGCCACCGACGCCGAACGCGCGGCGCTGGTCCCCGCGGGACGCCGCTGGCCCCTCGACGAGCTGATGGACGCGTGCCGCTACTACAGCGAGAAGCGCAGGCGCCGCATCTTCTTCGAGTGGACGCTCATCTCCGGCCGCAACGACACCGCCGAGCACGCGCACACACTGGGTCAGCTGCTGCGCGGCATGGACGCGCACGTCAACGTCATCCCCCTCAACCCCACGGTGGGTTACGACGGCGGCCCCAGCCGTCCGGAGTCCGTGCGCGCCTTCCAGGACGTGCTCGCCTCCTACGACGTGCCCAGCACGGTGCGTCAGCGCCGGGGCATCGACATCGACGCGGGCTGCGGACAGCTCAAGGCCACCGTGGAACGACGCTCACGCCGTTCACTTCCCACCAGCGCCTGACGCATTCCTGAAGGCCCCAAGCCTGCTGTCCGCCCAGGCCCCGGGTACGAGCGCACTGTCTCGAACGTCGAAGCGTCCGAGCGCCGCGCGAGGAGAGCTCATGCTCGCATGCCCGCCACATCGCGGGCCCTTCGCGCGAAGCGCACGCGCCATGACGCGAAGGTCCATCCGTCAGGGTCCTGAGTTACACCCCGAGCGGTGCGCCGTGTCGGTGGCGGACGCCCATGTCGATTGCGGGTGGTGCCCCTTGCACGCGACACGGCCATGGGCACATTCTTTCCATCGGCTTCCCCGGGGAGGTGGGCGATGCTTTCCATCCAGGAGCACGCAACGGTGGATGAGGCGAGCAGTGAGCTGCTCGACTTCGTTCTCGAGCCGTACAACTGGCTGTCACTGCCACGAACAGGCATGGACCCGGCAGCATGGCCCGGGCAGAACACGCTCTATCAGCGCCGCGTGGGGTCGCTGCGCATCTGCGCGTCCGTGGACGTGGCGGCCACGCTGGATGTTTTCCTGCACATCGCCTTCCGTGCACCGGGCCTCACGCCGGTGAAGGCGGCGGACCATCTGGAGAGCTTCCTCAAGCAGCGGCTGCCACTGACGCCCAACTCCGAATGGCAGGTGGAGGTGGACGAGCGCCGGTGGATTCACTTCTCGCGGCGCTACGCGGGCCCTCACCTCAAGGCGTGAGCGGCTCCAGCCGGTAGTGGCGCAGCGGCTGCGCCACGTTCTTCACGGGTGTCTCCGTCAGGGGCCCGAAGCGCAGGCCCTGGAAGAAGGGCTCATCCGAGCCCACCAGCGCGTCATGCACCCGGTCCATCACCAGCGTCTCCCGGAAACCCGCCAGTGACTGGAGGCGGGCCGCCTGGTTCATGCCGCTGGAGAAGGCCGTGTACTGACGGTTGGGCCCGAAGAGGCCGCAGTTGGCGTGCGCCAGGTTGACGCCCACCGCCACCCCCAGGCCCGGCAGCTTCACGCGCCCACACAGCGCCGCCACGTCCTCGTGCGCGCCCAGCGACGCGGTGAAGGCCTGGATGTCACACGCGGCCCGCACCGCCGCCTGCGCGCGCTCGCGCGGCGTGCCCTTGAAGAAGGGCGGCCCGAAGAGGCCGATGACACAGTCACCGACCATCTTGTCGAACACGCCGCCGTGCTCCCAGATGCAGCCCACGGCGCGCTGGCTCCACTCGTCCACGAAGCGGCCGATGTTGCGCGGGCTGTCGAAGCCCTGCTCGCAGATGCGGGTGAAGCCGTTGATGTCCGCGAAGAGGATGCCCACCTCCTGGTCCTGCGCCCGCAGGTACTGGGCATAGGCGGGGTCGTGCAACAACGCGTCGATGATGGCGTTGGGGAAGAACTGCGACAGGTGGATGCGCTCGCGGTTGTAGTCCTGGAGCCGCTGACTCAGCGTGGACGCCAGCACCCGGATGAGGTCCATGGCGTAGGAGGAGAAGCCGCTGTCGTTCCACACGACAATCTTCCCCAGCGGGCCCTGCGCGGCGGCGCCGGAGATGAGCACGGCCTCGGTGGTGCGGCCGGAGAAGAGCCGCCGCAGCGTGGACTCCTCGCTCAGGAGCAGCCGGGGGCCGTGCTGGCGGATGGCCGCCTCCAACCCCGCCTGGGGCTGCTCGCCGCTTTCGAACTCCAGGTGCCCGTTACGATAGGTGCGGTAGTGCAGCACGTGCGGCTGCACCGCGTCCCGGTACAGCAGCAGGAAGCCTGGCAGGCGCACGCGCTGCGCCAGCGTCAGCACGGCCAGGTCCATGCCCGCTTCAAAGACGGGGTTGGCCAGATGGTTGTTGCACTGGAGGATGAGCTGGTGCTTCTCCGACGCGGTGTGCACCAGGCACAACACCGTGTCGAGCTGCTCCGCCACGGTGTCCAGCACGCGCAACAGGCGCGCGGAGGAGTCCGGCGCGGTGGCGTCGTCCGCGAAGAGCAGGCCGAACACGCCCACGCGCGTTCCCGCCACGTCCAGGGGCTGGCTGACCAGGGTGTCCGCCCCCAACCGGCGCACGCCCACGGCACCTTCCAGCAGCGCGCCGGGGTGACGGTCGCTCCAGTCCCCCTCGTTCCACGTCTGCTCCACCAGCTCCTCGTCGCGCGTGGTGATGGCCACGGCCTTGGCGCCGGTGAGCGAAAGCACCAACGGGAAGCAGCGCTTGAAGGTCTGCGTCAGCGTCTCACGCCCGCGCAGGCTCTCCTCCAAGGCGTCATCCACCGCGCGCTGGAGGGTGCGCAGCGCCTTGTACTCCTCCAGGGTGATGTCGGTCATCGGCTGCCCTTCTATCGCCGCCCGGGCGGAGCTGTCACAGGGCGGGCGTCTGTTGCTGGCCGCCGGACACCTGTCCGTCCGCCACGTCGATGAGCCAGTACCCCTCGTGTCCGGATTCGGTGGAGGAGCCCGCGCCGAAGACATGGGGCCGGTCGGCGGTAGCGGGGTGGTGGTAGCGCCGGTGGATGTGGCCATGCAACACCGCGTAGCGCGGGCCCGGCAGCAGCTTCAGCAAGGCGTCCGCGTCCCGGAGGCCATGGTGCCAGCGGTCCGGTCGCCCATGGGGATTGAGCGGCGCGTGGTGCACCACCACCAGGATGGCGCGACCCTCCAACCGGGCGTCCTTCAGCAGCGCGGCCAGGCCTCCGAGCTGGGCCGCGCCGATGACGCCGTAGGACAGACCCGGCGTGCGCGGCACACGGGCGGACAGCAGCCCCACCACCGCAGCCTCGGTGCCCAGCAGCCGGACGAAGGGAAAGGCGCCCTCACGGCGGTACTCCGGCAGGTCGCTCTCCAGCAGGTGGCCGAAGTACTTCGCGAAGCGCCCGCTGCGGTGGCTCCCGGGCGTGAAGACGTCGTGGTTCCCGGGGATGACGGTGCAGCGGCGGGGGTCCTCCGCCAGCGCGCCCAGGGACTGGCGGGCGCCGCTGAACTCACCGTCCAGCGCGTACGCCGTCAGGTCGCCGGAGAGGATGAAGTGGTCCACCTGCGCGGCCTGCGCGTCCCGGGCAATGGCGGCCAGCGCCTGGGGCGCACGCGCGTACCGCCGGGCGCGGCCTCCCACGGTGAGCTCCGCCAGGGCCATCCAACGTCGCCAGCCCAACCGGTGCAGCGGAAGCGCGAAGTAGTCCTCGGTGATGTGGACGTCGGAGCAGTGGGCGATGCGCATCGAGGGGTCTTCCGCCAATCACGGAGAACGTAGCACCCACCCCCGGGGGCGTCGACGAAGCAGGCCACGGGCACTGCGGCGGGCCCCCCGCGTCGGTTATGGTCCCCCGCGACGATGATTCGCTCCGCGTGCCCGCACGCCCTCCTTCCCCACGGACCTCGGGGGCGCCCATGAGCCAGGTCCGAGGCCGCTTCGCTCCCAGCCCCACCGGGCGCATGCACCTGGGAAACATCCGCAGCGCGCTGCTCGGCTGGCTCCAGGCGAGGGCGGCCCATGGCCGCTTCCTGCTGCGCATCGAGGACCTGGACCGCGCGCGCTGCAAGCCGCAGTACGTCGACGACCTGCTGCGCGACATGGAATGGCTGGGGCTGGACTGGGACGAGCAGCCCGTCTTCCAGAGCCAGCGAGACGGCCTCTACCGCGACGCCCAGGCCCGGTTGGAGCAAGCAGGGCGCGTGTATCCCTGCTTCTGCACACGCGCGGAGATTGCACGGGCCGCCAGCGCGCCTCACGGCCTCTCCGACGAAGGCCCCCGCTACCCGGGCACCTGCGCGCACCTCACCCGCGAACAGATTTCCGAGCGCGCCCGCACGCGCGCGCCCGCGTACCGCTTCCGCGCGGGCCCTGGCGAGGTCCGCTTCGTGGACGGCTTGCAGGGCCCGTACTCGCAAGACGTGGACGCGGTGGTGGGCGACTTCGTCGTGCGGCGCAACGACGGCGTGGCCAGCTACCAGCTCGCGGTGGTGGTGGACGACGCGGCCACGGACATCACCCACGTGCTGCGCGGGGACGACCTGCTCTCCTCCACGCCCCGGCAGCTCCAGCTCTACACGTCGCTGGACTTGCGCGCGCCCGAGTTCCTCCACGTCCCGCTGGTGCTGGGCGAAGACGGCAAGCGCCTCGCCAAGCGCGAGGGTGCCTTCGCGCTCGCGGAGCTGCGTGAGCGTGGCGTGGCGCCCGAGCGGGTGCTGGGCCTGCTCGCCTCATGGAGTGGCTGGGGAGACGGCGGCCCCCTGACGCTCGCCGAGCTGGTGCACAGCTTCCGTGCCGAAAGACTGCCGCGCGCGCCCGTCGTCGCGGGCGAGGCCGCGCTCCGGGAAGCACTCGGCCTGGGGTGAGCCCGGGCTCCGCCCTCCTCCACGGCGAGCCATCCGGGCGCGGCGGAATCGTGCCTCCGCTGCCCCATGGCCATGTTTCCCGTGAACACGAGCGCCTTCTTTCCGCTCGAGGCGCTCCCAGGCATCAGGAGGGGCAGCACCATGGCAGCCATCGTCGAGAACCAAGCGCCCGGCGTCATCCCCGCCGTGGCGGGCAACCCCTACAAGCTGAGCTGGGGCGCCATCTTCGGAGGCGCCTTCGTCGCCCTGGCCCTGTGGCTTCTGCTGAACTCGCTCGGACTGGCGCTCGGGCTGTCGGCGGTAGACCCCAACAACCCGGGCAGCGTCCGGGCCGCGAGCATCGGCACCGGCATCTGGAGCGCCATCGCGCCGCTCATCGCCCTCTTCTGCGGCGGCTTCGTCGCCGCGCGCTCCGCGGGCCGGTTGGACAAGGGCGGCGGTGCGCTGCACGGCGCGGTGATGTGGGGCCTGACGACGCTGGTGGGCACCGCCTTGCTGGGCATGCTGCTGTCGTCCGTCATCGGCACCGCGCTGCGCGCGGGCGGCGCGGTGGTGGGGGCCACCGGCTCGGTGGTGGCGGGCGCTGCCTCGGGAGGTGAACAGGCCGCGCAGGCCTTCGGGTTGGATGCCAATGACGCGCTGGGGCCCATCAACCGGCGCCTCCAGGCGGAGGGCAAGCCGACCATCACCGCCAACCAACTCCAGGCCGCCACGTCCGAAGTCCTCAGCACCGCCCTGCGCACCGGCAACCTCGACCAGGAGGTGCTCGTCACGTCCATCGCGGACAACACGCGCCTGTCGCGGCAGGACGCGCAGGAGATCGCGGGCCGGGTGAGCGGCCAGTTCACCGCGTTCCGGGGCAAGGTCGGCCAGGTGGGTGAGCAGATCCAGCAGGGCGCGCTGCAAGCAGCGGAACCCACCAGCCGCGTCTTCTGGGGCATCTTCGCGTCACTGCTGCTGGGCCTCATCTCCGCGATGCTCGGCGCCACCGTGGGCGTGAGCCGCCGCCAGCGCATCGCCGCGGAAGGCGCCGTCATCACCACGCCGCCCACCCGCCCCACGGAGC
>NZ_JABFNS010000289.1 GCF_013116825.1 Myxococcus xanthus | reverse complement strand
CGCCAACTACATCGCGCTCACCGGACAGAGGCTGTCACCCAGCGCCTTCTTCGAGCGATTCAACCACGCCTTCGGGCAGTTGATGCGAGAGGTGGCCAGTCGGGCCGTGCAGGCCGTGCGAGAGGCAGCCTGTGAGGACAAGCCCTTCAATGAACTGGGAACCTTGCTGGAAGAATTCTCAGACGTGCAGGTAGCCGACTCCACCTGCCAGTTGCTGCGGCGACTGGCGGCTGACTGGGCCCCATCCACCAGCCAGACACGGCCAGCGGCCTTCAAATGGCACGCGTTGGTGTCACTTCGAGACGAGATGCCGGTGGCCGATGGCATGACGCCGCAGCGCACCCAGGACACGCGCGCTTTGCCCGAAGAGGCGCTGACGCCCGGCACGCTCACCTTCATGGACCTGGGGTACACGGACACCGGCCGTTTCCTCGACGCGATTGAGGCTGGCGCTCACTTCCTGGTGAGGCTGAAGGCCCAGCATGCCCCGAAGGTGCTGCGGGTGCACGCGGGCAAGGGCGAGCGCGTACGGGCGCGTGGCATGCGCCTGACAGATGCGCTGCTGCAGGGCATGCTGCGTGAGGAGGGCGGCGTCATCGACGTGGACGTGCAACTGGAGAAGCAGGGGCGTACGGCCTCGGCGCGGGTGGTGGCCGTGCAAGGGCCAGAGGGCGAGCGGCGTTGGTATTTGACGACGGTAGGCCGCGACGTGTTGACAGCACTTGAGGTGGCTGAGGCCTACCGCCTGCGCTGGAGGGTGGAACTTCTCTTCAAAGCCCTCAAGTCCGGGGTGGGGCTGACGGCGCTACGCGCCACGCGACCTGGGGCGGTGCTCTCGTTGGTGTACGCCAAGGTGATTGCCCTGGCCCTCTCGCGGCTGCTGGAATTGTCGATGCCGCAGAAGGAAGACGCGTCGGGCCAGCAGCAGGCGACGGGGCGGCTCGCACTGGTGCTGGCGTTGACCCGCTGTGCCCCGCTGCTGCTGTCGCATGC
>NZ_JABFNS010000288.1 GCF_013116825.1 Myxococcus xanthus | reverse complement strand
GAGGACACTTGGAGGGGGGGAAGGGCACGGGGCGTGAGTGTGCGCCGCTCCCATGCCCGGAGCGAATTTTCGGCGGGCCCGGCCCGGGTGGGCGCGGGCCGGGGGGCTAGTTCTTATCGCCCGAGGCCGCCGGCGCGGGGGCCGGAGCGGGCGTGCTGGGCGCGCTGCTGGCCGGCGAGGACGCGCTCGACGACGAGGAGGCGCTGCTGCTCGACGAGGAGCTGCCGCCGTCCTTCTTGGTGGAGCTGTACAGGTCGGAGTACCAGCCTCCGCCCTTGAGGACGAAGCTCGAGCGGCTGACGACCTTGGTCATCGACCCCTCGGCGCCGCACGCGCTGCACGTGGCAGGGGCGGGGTCGGAGATCTTCTGCAGCACGTCGATCATCTTTCCACAGCTCTGGCAGGAGTACTCGTAGATGGGCATGGCTCTCAGTGCCTCGTCAGGGTGTTGAGTCAGCGGGAGCTGGCCAGCAGCTGCTTTCGCAGTCCGTCCGCCAGTCCCAATCGCTCGAAGGCGCGGAAGACGAGCTCGGACGGGGCGCCGTGCTTGCGGGCAACGGCATCCGCCAGTTCGTGCAGGTCTCCGGCATCGTGCAGGACGTCGCCGACGAGCCGCTCCAGTTCCTTGCGGAGCGTGTCGGCGAACTTCTTCTGGATGCCCAGGTCGGTCAGGTACTTCTCGCGCCCGAGCAGGTCCAACCGGTGCGTCAGGTGGGGCGTGGCCAGGGCCTCGCGGCGGAAGCGCTCGCGCAGGGCCTCCACGTCCTCCGTCAACGACAGGGCAGAGACCAGTCGCTGCAGCTCCGACGGGCTCAGGCCCAGGGCCCAGGCCACGCGGCCGGCGGCGCCCCGCTGGGTGGTGAAGCCGTCCAGCACCTGGCGGCGCTCCTTCTCCACCATCGCATCCATCAGCGCGTGGTCCCGGAGCACGTTCTCCAGCTCCACCTGCGTCAGCTCGCCCCGCGCGCCATTGAAGCGCTGGGAGAGGGCCCGCAGCAGCGCGAAGCGGTGGTCGGCGGCCTCCATGGCGGCCTCCACGATGGGCTTGCCGGTCAGGCGCGTCAGCTCCATGAAGGACGCGCGCGGCGCCTCCACGCGGGTGAAGCGGCCCCGGGGGCGCGGCAGGTCCTTGCGCGAGAAGGCGGGCTCCTCGACGAAGTCGGCGGGCGAGCCCAGGGCGTCCTCCGCGGGGGCGCGCTTGCGCGGGGCGATGCGCTCCTTGACGGTGGCCTCCAGGTCCTCCTTCGCGGCCTTGCCGCCCTTCTTCCCGGCGGACGCGTCCGCGGCGGGCGGCGGGGCGAAGGTGAGGGG
>NZ_JABFNS010000287.1 GCF_013116825.1 Myxococcus xanthus | reverse complement strand
GCCCAGGGGTGGGCCAGGGGGTGGGAGTCGTGATTCCGGAGCACAAGATCCAGGAGGTCCTCGAACGGGTGGACCTCGTCGGGCTCATCTCCCGGCATGTCGACCTGAAGAAGGCCGGGCGCGAATGGAAGGCCTGTTGTCCCTTCCATCAGGAGAAGACCCCCTCGTTCTACGTGGTGCCGGAGAAGCGCTTCTATTTCTGCCATGGCTGCCGCGCGAGCGGTGACGCGGTGTCCTTCGTCCAGCGCTACCTGGGCAAGACGTTCCTGGATGCGGTGCGGGACCTGGCGCGCGAGCTGGGCGTGGACCTGGAAGCCGAGCAGGACCCCAGCATGCGGGAGCGGCAGCAAATCAAGGAGGCCACGGACCAGGCCGCCGAGCACTTCCGCGCCATGCTGTGGCAGCAGGACGAAGGCCGCTCCGCCCGCGCCTACATCGCCAGCCGCGGCGTCTCCGAAGAGACGGCCATGGCGTTCGGCCTGGGCTGGGCGCCCCTCGAATGGGCCTCACTGACGGAGCGCTTCCAGAAGCTGGGCATGCTGGAGTGGGCGGCGAAGGCCGGCTTGGTCCTCAAGCGCAACAGCGGCGACGGCTACTACGACTTCTTCCGCAGCCGGGTGATGGTGCCCATCCGCGCGCCGGAGGGCCGCCCCATCGCCTTCGGTGGCCGCCTGATTGGCGCGGATGAAGGGCCCAAGTACCTCAACTCGCGCGAATCCCGGCTCTACAACAAGAGCGAGACGCTCTTCGGCATGGACCAGTCCCGCGACGAGATTCGCAAGCGCAAGGCCGCCGTGCTGGTAGAGGGCTACTTCGACGCCATTGGCCTGCACCAGGTGGGCGTGCGGCACGCGGTGGCCCTGTGCTCCACCAACCTCACCGCCGGACACATGCAGGTGCTGAAGCGCGCCGAGGCCCGCGAGCTGATCTTGCTGTTGGACGGAGACTCGGCCGGCCTTGCCGCTGTCGAACGGCTCTCCGGCCCCCTGCTCGCCGCGGGAGCGACCGCGCGAGTTGCCCTGCTGCCGCAAGGGGATGATCCAGACACCTTCGCGCGTCGAGAGGGCCAGGAAGGCGTGGAACGGCTGCTGGAAGGCGCCCACCCGCTCACCAGCCACCTGTTCGCCTCGCTCCTCCCGGAGGGCAAGGCCGCGAGCTTCGAGGAGAAGATGGCAGCGCTCGAGCGGCTCAAGCCGGTGGTGGGACAGGTCCCCGTGGGCTTGGTGCGCGCCACCCTCTTCAGCGCGGTGGCCGAGCACTTCGGCTGGCGGCCTGCGGACGTGGAGGCGGCCCTGCGCAGCAAGGTGCCCCTGCCCAAGCCCGCCGGCGGGGACGCACCTCCTTCGAACCCCAACCGCCC
>NZ_JABFNS010000286.1 GCF_013116825.1 Myxococcus xanthus | reverse complement strand
AGAAGCCCGCTGGCCCGAAGAAGTGGACGCCCGAGGAGAAGCTGCGCGTGCTGGTGGTGGCCCAGGGGCTTGAGGGTGAGAAGTTGGGGGCGTTGCTGCGCCGCGAGGGGCTGCACGAGGCGCAGTTGAAGGAGTGGCGGCAGGTGGCTGCCGGGGCCCTGTCGGGCGAGTCCACAGGGCCACTGACGGCCAGCCAGCGTCGCCGGCTGGCCTCTTCGGAGAAGCGCGTGAAGGAGCTCGAGCGGGAGCTGCGCCGCAAGGAGAAGGCGCTGGCCGAGACGGCGGCATTGCTGGTGCTCGAAAAAAAACTTCAGGGGATGGGCTGGGACGAGAAGTCCCCGGAAGACGAGGACGACGCAGTGGACGAGAAGCGCGAGAAATGACGCTTGCCCTCGTCGACGAGGCGCTGGAGAAGGGCGTGAGGCTGGAAGCCGTCTGCGAGCGACTCGGGGTGACGCCTCGCACCGTCCAGCGATGGAGGAAGCCCGAAACGGCCCAGGACGGCAGGTGCGGTCCGCATACCCGGCCCGCCAACCGGCTGTCGGAAGTGGAGAGACGCCGCATTCTGGCAGTGGCCAACAGCGAGGAGTTCCGCGACGTCTCGCCCAAGCAGATTGTGCCCCGGCTGGCCGACAGGGGCGAGTACGTGGCCAGCGAGGCGAGCATCTACCGGGTGCTGCGCGAGGCGGGGCAACTCACCCACCGGGGCTGCGCCAGGGCCCCCACGCCCAGGCTCCGGGCCGAGCACCTGGCCACCGGGCCCAATCAGGTGTGGAGCTGGGACATCACCTACCTGAAGGGGCCGGTGAAGGGAGCCTTCCTCTACCTGTACCTGGTGGTGGACGTCTTCAGCCGGCGCATCATGGGCTTTACGGTGCACGAGGAGGAGTCGTCCGAGCATGCCGCGGCCCTCATCCGCCGCTGCTGGCAGGAGGCGGGCTGTCCCGAGGGGCTGGTATTGCACTCGGACAACGGCGGCCCGATGAAGGGCGCCACGCTGCTGGCCACCCTGCAATGGCTGGGCGTCACGCCCTCCTTCAGCCGGCCCCGCGTCTCGGACGACAACGCCTTCTCCGAGGCTCTCTTCCGTACGCTGAAGTACCGCCCCTCATTCCCTCGGCGCCCCTTCGCATCCGCCGAGGACGCGCGCGCCTGGGTGACGCGCTTCGTGCATTGGTACAACACCGAGCACCTGCACTCCGCCATCCGCTTCGTCACGCCTGACGACAGACACTTCAGTCGGGAGACGGCGCTGCTCGCCCGGCGCCATCAGGTGTACCAGCGCGCTCAAGCCCGCCATCCTGAGCGATGGAGTCGCCACACGCGAGACTGGACACCGGCAGGCCCAGTGCGCCTCAACCCCTCCCCGAACCCCACCCTGGCCGTGCAGGAGTTGAAGCGCATCGGTTGAACTCTCTCACGCGACAACTACCTTGACGCTCACCG
>NZ_JABFNS010000285.1 GCF_013116825.1 Myxococcus xanthus | reverse complement strand
GGGAGGGTGTTTGGCTTTGCTAGGTGGGCTTCTCCAAGGTCACGGCGGGTCGCTGCCGTGTCGAGCTCTCAACGAGCATCCATCAAAAGTATTTCGTGTTCAACACGCGATTTCGCGCCTGCTTGCTCTCCAGGCTCCAGTCGGGGTGTACCTTGTTTCTGTTTTATCTGGCGTGATTGGAATTGTTTGTCATTGTGCGATGCGGGCGCTGAAGACGCGCTGGGTGTGAGGCTTTCGGTGCACTGCGGGCCTGGGCAGGCGCCGGAGTGCACTGCGACGCGAGTCGGGGGTGTGCGGTGGGGAGCGAACAGTCCCACACCCCTGGCGGCCGGAGGCGCGAGGTGCATGCCGGCGCTACAACACCCCGGGTCGTACCGGCGACGCGAAGGACCGGCGCTCGACTCACACAGCGTCATCCTTCAGGGAGGTGACCATGAACCCGGCTTCGGGCTCGTGCGTTGCGTGTGGGGCGCGTTTCCTGGGAGGCGTACTGGCGTGTCCGCGGAGCGCGGCGGGGGTACCCCGGGATGCGCCGGTCCGCAGGTGGGCGCCAGGGCTGTGCCACCCGCCGCTGGTGGGCCGCGTCGCGGTGCTGAAGCGGCTGATGGGGCTGGCGGAGGATGTGCGGCGCGGGCTGGGACGGGCGGTGTGGTTGATGGGGGAGGCGGGGATGGGCAAGACGCGCATCAAGGACGCCTTCGTGGAGCGCCTGGCCTCGGATGGCTTCGAAGTCTGGGAGGGCAGTGGTCTGGCGCTGCCGGGCGCGCCGGCGGGCATCTTCCGGGAGCTGCTGGACGCCACGCGGGCGCTCAGCCCGCCCGCCGGGACGGGCCGCGTGTCCAGCGCGGACGCGGAGCGAATCCAGCGCTTCCTGGAAGGCCGCGAGCGCCAGGGCATTCCGGCGAGCCTCGCCTCCGAGCGCACCGCCCTGTTCGACTCCCTGTGCCACGCGCTGATGCCCCACCGCCGTCCGCGCCTGCTGGTGCTGGAGGACTGGCAGCATGGGGACGCGCTCAGCCATGCGCTGGTGGAGGAGCTGGTGTCGCGGCTGTCGCACACGCCGCTGCTCTTGCTGGCGCTCCAGCGCCCCAGTGGCACGGCGCCAGCGCCTCTCACGGCGGAAGTCCTGACGGTGGGGCGGCTGGGGCCCGCCGAGTCCGCGGCGCTGCTGGAGGGCCGGCTGCGGAACCGGGGGACGCTGACGCTCGCGGCCCGGGTGGAGCTGCTGCGCGGCAGTGCCGGACACCCGCTGCACCTGCTGCACGCGGTGACCCTGCACGAGGAGCAGCCCGAGCGGGAGGTGCCACTGACGGGCGAGGCGGTGCATGCGGCGCGGCAGGCCTTGCTGCCCCCGGCGCAGCGGGAGGTGCTGCGGGCGGCGTCGGTGCTGGGCCCGTCGTTTCCCCGGGCGGTGCTGGTGGCGTTGGCGGGTGGGGTGGGGCCGTTGGCGCTATTGGAGGC
>NZ_JABFNS010000284.1 GCF_013116825.1 Myxococcus xanthus | reverse complement strand
CAGCGCCTCCCCAGGCGAGCCCACCTCCCGGCCTCCCTCAGCGGAGGCCGGGAAAGCGAAATGCCCTACCGCGCTCCACGACCGAGAAGCACATGCCTCACGGTATGGAAGATGATCCCCACATCCAGGAACAGCGAACCGTTCTTCACGTAGTACAGGTCGAACTCCAGCTTGTTCCGCGCATCCTCCACCGACGCGCCGTAGGGGTAGCGAATCTGAGCCCACCCCGTCAGGCCTGGCTTGACGGCCTCCCGCAGGCCGTAGAACGGAATCTGCTGCTTCAACTGCTCGACGAACACTGGCCTCTCGGGGCGGGGCCCCACGAAACTCATGTCTCCCGTCAGGATGTTGAAGACCTGGGGAATCTCGTCGATGCGCGCGCGGCGGATGAAGCGGCCCACCCGCGTGACACGGTCATCGTTCGCCTTCGCCCACACCGCGCCATCCTTCTCCGCGTCCGTGCGCATGCTGCGGAACTTCCACAGGTGATACGTGCTCCCGAACAGCCCGGTCCTTTCCTGCCGGTAGAAGATGGGTCCCTTCGAATCCAGCTTGATGGCCACCGCGACCAGCAACAGGAAGGGCGCGGACAGGAGTAGCAGGAGGGATGCCACCGCGATGTCGAAGCCCCGCTTCAGCGTGCGGCGCAGCGGGGACACGGTGAGCTCGTCCGCGAAGGCGAAGTCGCTCGCCCTCAGGAACTGCACCGGAATCCGGCGCAGCACCCGCTCGCAGAACCCCGCGGCCTCATACACTCGCCGGCCCTGGAGCCGGCAGCGCAGCAGGCCGTCCACCCAGTTGGCCCCGCGCATGTCATCCGCGGCCTGAACCACATAGGCCACGTCCAGCCGGGCCGCCGTCTGCTCCAGCGCCTCGCCGGAGGTGCGGGGGTCCGTCAGGCCCACGATGCGGTAGGTGCCCTCCCCGCCCGCGTCAATCGCGCTGGCCACCGCGCGCGCCTTGGGCCCTTCGCCGACGATGAGCACCGAGTGCGGCGCTCCCACCAGGGCGCGGATGGACACCCGCACCATCAACGTCCCGGCCAGGGCGCCCATGGCCCCGCCCAGCAGCGTGCCCGGCGGCAGCTGCATCGGCACCACCAGCGGGGTGACGAGCATGACGCCGCCCGCCACCATCGCCGTGACCCCCGCGGCCTTGAGGAACCGGTATCCCCTCACCCGGTCCTCCGCGGCCACACGGAGGTCATACAAGTCCAACAGGTACAGCGTGAACTGGAAGGTGATGACGAACGCCGCGCCCATCCACAGCAGCGTGGGCAACAGCTGCGACAGCGGCGTGTGTGTCCCTTCAGGCGCGAAGAGTGCCGCGCAGGCCGCCGCGCCCATCACGCAGGCCAACGCGATTGCCGAGCTCTCGGCGAGGAAGAACGTCAGTTTCTTTGCAGAGAAATAATGGTGAAAAACGCGGAGCACGTGCCCCTCCAACCTACCCGCCCGACCCTCTTCCACCAC
>NZ_JABFNS010000283.1 GCF_013116825.1 Myxococcus xanthus | reverse complement strand
GGGGCGGGGCGCGTGACGTGGCTCGTGGGGCTCTCCGTGGTGCCCTGGGCCCGCTCGGAGCGCGAGGACGGGCGGGTGGACCTGATGCTGGCGACGCCCGAGGTGGGGCTGTGTCCGCTGGTGGTGGGCGGCTCCCGATGGGAGGTGTCCACGTGCGCGGCGGCGGCGTTCTCGTTCGTGATGGCGGACTCAAAGGGTCCGGCGGTGAACGAGGTGGACTTGCTCATCCGAGGTGACGCGGTGGCGCGAGCCCAGCTGGAGCTGCGACTGGGAAGCGCCACCGCGTTGCATGTGGGGGGCGGCGCCGCGGTGGGGTGGCTGCGTCCCACGTTGCCGATGACCTCCGCCTGGGAGGGGCGTTTGGGGGCGCAGTTGCGCGCGTTCGTCGAGCTGGGCCTGTCGTTCCGAGGGCCCTGAGTCACCGGGGGCGGGTAGCGCTTCACCTGGCGCCGGGAAGCTCACTAGAGTCCGCCGGCCCCGGACTCCCGCGCGATGCCTCCCCCTCCCCAAGCCCTGCCCGCTCCCGAAGGGGCGGAACCGCTCGACTTCGAGCGGGTGCATGCCCAGCACGCGGCCTTCGTGTGGCGCACGCTGCGGCGCATGGGCGTGAGGGAGGCGGACCTGGAGGACGTCTGCCAGGAGGCGTTCCTGGTGGTCCATCGCCGTCTCCCCGAGTTCGACCCGCGCGCGCCCGTGGCCGCGTGGCTCTTCGGCATCTGCATGCGATTGGCCTCGGACCATCGCAAGCGGGCCCACGTCCGGCGGGAGACCCCCGTCGCGGAGACTCCTGACGAGGCCCGTCCCCCCGAGCAGCTCGAGTCCGTGGCGCGCACGCAGGCGCGGGCCCGGTTGGACCGCATCCTGGATGCGCTCGACGAGGACAAGCGGGCGGTGTTCGTCCTCTTCGAAATCGAGCAGTGGGCCATGGCCGACGTGGCCCAGGCGGTGGGGTGCCCCGTGCAGACCGCCTACGCGCGGCTGTACGCTGCGCGCAAGCAGGTCCAGGAGGCCGTGGCCCGGTTGCAAGGAGGCGAGAGATGAGGACGCCCGAGCCCGTGCGACTCCTGGAGGAGTCCTCCGATGCCTCGCCCGAGCTGCGCGAGCTGCTGGGCTCCGCCCTGGACGATGGGCCCTCGGCCGCGCAGCTGGCGTCCCTCGCGGCCCGATTGGCGCCCCTCCAGCCGCCCCCGGCCCCTGCGGCTCCCTCACCGGCTCCGGTGGCGCCCGCGTCCGAGCCGCTCGCGGGTGGCGCGACGGTGGCCACGGGCCTCAAGCTCAAGGTGCTCGTGGGCGTGGCCGCGCTCACGGGGGCCGTGGGCTCCTTCCAGGCGGGCCGCGTCTACGAGCGCGCACAGCCTCCGACGGTCGCCCAAGCCCAGCGGGAGACGCCGCCGGTGGAGCGTCCACGGAGCGAGGTGCCCGCCGAGGGCGTCGTGTCGGCGCCCCCCGTTGCCGAAGCGCCCACCCCGCGTCTGTC
>NZ_JABFNS010000282.1 GCF_013116825.1 Myxococcus xanthus | reverse complement strand
TCGCCCTCTTGCCAGGCTGCGATGACACGCTCGCGCAGGTCGAGCGAATGCGTACCGGACATAGCAGGCGATACCTCCTCACTCCGTCAACACCCTCCGCCTGCTCCCTTCATCCGCACCCCGCTATCAGACAGGGGATGGATGAAGGCTGGTTCCACTATCTCTCGCTCCGTCTGGCTCCGCCTCATGTGTCGCGCATCGGCACCCTGACGCTGCTGTTCGTCCCACTCGGGGTCTGGGCATGGCGAGAACGGCTGCGGCCCGACTGGACCTGGCTGCTGGTCCTGCTCCCGATGCTGGGCATCCGCTTCCTCGGCATGGCCTGGCGGTTTCACTATGGCGTACCGGTTGTCGCCGCGGCGCTCATGGGCTTCCTGCCTGTCCTCCGCACCCGGAGCCCGCCCTGGTGGGTCATCGCCTCCACCAGCGTGGTGCTCCTCGCCAGCAACGAGCCGAACCTGCGGAAGCTCACGAGCACTCTTGTCTCTCCCCAGACCTCCCCGCGTCATTGTCCCAGGACACCGGAGCGACTGGCGAGCCTCTCTCGGGGCGTGGACATGCTCACCCACCACAGCGAGGGCTCGGCGCTGCTGAGCAGCAACCTGGTCGCCTTGCTGGCGGACCGCAGCGAGATCTACGCCGTGGGTGGCCCACAGCCAGACGAAGGGCGCGTCCATGAGTGGGTGCTCGTCGAGAAGCCTCCGCATGGTGACGTCTGGCCCCTCACCTCCACGCGAGTGCGGGAACTCATCGACGTCTGGCGCACAGATGCAAGCACGCAAGTCATTATCGATGACGAGAACGTCTTCATGGCGCGAGGGCGCTTTACTGCGCACCGCTGACCCTACACCTGGTCCACGGCAGACCAGCATCCGCATTACCAGTCACGTCTTGGACGGATGACGCGCGCGAGCAGCGTGACTGGCTGCCCTTCGGGGTTTGCCGTCGGGACACCACGACAAGGACGGGCCCGCGCGTTCGCGTGCGCGGGACCCAGGCGGCGGTGAACGTCTCGGCCCAATCGAATACCGAGCCTCCAGGGCGAAGCACTGTCTGAAAGGAGACAGTGGGCCTTGGATTGGCAATCAGGCGGCGTGTCGGGCACGGGCGGTCGATTGGCAGCACCTCCGCTGGCGTGGGTGGTAAGACTGGGGCTGGATTTCCAAACACCCTCCGGCGCCGCTCGGAAACTGGAGCACCAAAGCCATGTCCCGAATCCCCAAGCCTGTCAGCACGTCTACCCGCTCTCGCGCCAACGCTCGCCAGGAAGGACTGCGTCCCACTCCGAACCGCGCGACGACGCTCCCCGACCGCTCGAACGTCATCAACCAGAGCAGGCTCCCCAGGCCGGTCCCCGCCAATCCCACCCAGACAGCCCTCCAATCCCATCAAGGCATCAGCACCTTCAGCACTCCGGCGACCACCTCCACGCAGGCCGCAGGCAGCGCCACCACGCGCGTCAACCATCCGCAGGGCCCCTGCCCCCCGCTGGCCCCTCCTATCGCC
>NZ_JABFNS010000281.1 GCF_013116825.1 Myxococcus xanthus | reverse complement strand
GGGGAGACAGGACCCAACCCGCTGCTGCTCCCGCCGCCGCCCCCCGCCATGGCGCCGCGCCGGAAAGGGTCGAAGAGCCGGGGGAGCATCTCCGGGGAGATGGGCTCGCCGGGGTTCTGGACTTCCAGCACCACGAAGTCGCCATCGTCATACAACTTGAAGGACACGGGCGCGTCCGCGGGGCTGTATTGGAGCGCGTTGCCCCCCAGGTTGCTGACCACCTGGAGCAGCCGGTCCCCGTCCCACTCCCCTTCGTAGCGGCCCGGCTCCACGCGGAACACCAGCTTGCGCTCGGGCCAGGCCGCCTCCAGTTCATCCAACCCCAGCCGGACCACGGCCCGCAAATCACCGGCCGTGCGCTGGATGGGAATGCCGCCGCCCAGCCGCCCACGCGTGAAGTCGAGCAACTCTGAAATCATGCGTTTCATCCGGTCGCCGGAGCGGGCAATGCGCGTCACCAACCGGCGCTCGCGCTCCGGAAGCGCCTCGCTGTGCAACAACTGCGTCGCGGACAGTTGGATGGCATTGAGCGGGTTGCGCAGGTCATGACTGACAATGGCGATGAGCCGCTCGCCGAAGCGGGCCGCCTGCAGCGAGGCCTCCTGGGCGCGCCGCCGTTCGGAGACATCCACCATGGTGGCCACCGCCGCGACGATGGTGCCCTCCCGGTCCAGGATGGGCGCGCTGGAGAGCAGCACGGCGATGCTCTGACCATCCTCGCGGGGGATGAGCATCTCCTCGCCCTGCACGACCTCGCCGTGGAGCAGGCTGCGCGTCAGCGGCAGTTCCTCCATGGAGTAGGGGCGCCCATCCGGGTGCAGCGAGGCGCCATGGTCCTCCAGGTAGTCCTGTATCGACGTGGAGGGATGGAAGGGCCTGCCGGTGATGACTTCCACCTGCCGGCTGGCCATCACCAACCGGCCGGACGGTGCGTCCGCGATGAACACGCCCGCGGGCATCTGGTCCAGCACCGACGCCAGCCGCGCGCGCTCGGCCTCGATGGCGCCCAACAGCCGCTGCCGGTCCATCTCCATGGCGCGGCGCTGGGTGATGTCCACCACGGTGGCCACCCGCTGCTCCACGCGACCGGCCTCATCCTTGAAAGCCGTGACGTGCGTGAAGGCGGGGAAGCGGGTGCCATCCTTCCGCATGTGCAGTGATTCATATTCGTGCGACGGCTTGGAGTTCGCCGCCGCGACGTGCCGAGGCAACACGCCGCGCGCTTCCGGCGCATAGGTGTCCTCCAGCCGCCGTCCCGTCAGCTCCTCCGGCGAGTAGCCATGCATGCGAGCGAAGGCGGGGTTCACCTCGCGCAGCCGCTCATCGGTCGCGTCCACCACCGCCACGCCCACGCCCAGCCGCCTGAAGACCTGCGCCCACCGCCGCAGGCCCGCTTCACTCTCCCGGAGGCGCTCCAGGGACGCCTCCGCCACGGCGCGCGCCTCGCGCTCGCGGGCATGCGCCTGGGCCTGCAACAGCAGCGCGGTGGTACGCGCCGCCATGGCCCGGAAGAGGAACTGGTCCTCTTCCGATAGTTCATGGGTGGCGCGGCTGCCCATCAGCACCACGCCCATCAACTGCTCGCCCAAGAGCAACGGCACGCCGAACAGCGCGGACAGGTCCGCTTCGCGCAAGGACGGCTCGCTCACCCGGCTGTCCGTGCGCGCCGCGCGCACCAGCAGCGGCTGTCGCGTGGCCGCGATGGTGCCCGTGAAGCCCTCCCCCATGCGCACCACGTCCCCCACGGCCATCCC
>NZ_JABFNS010000280.1 GCF_013116825.1 Myxococcus xanthus | reverse complement strand
GTATAAGAGACAGGCCCGCCCCCATGCCTCCGCCGAAGGCCGCTCCGGTTGCGGTGGACTTGTTCGGCCATCCGCTGACCGAGGCAGGCTCGAAGAAGCTCGTCCCGGCTCCCGCCTCCAAGCCCGCGCCGCCAGCGGCGTCTCCCGCTGTGAAGCTGCCGGAAGCAGAGCCCTCGCACTCCGCCCTGCGCGGCCTCACCGACGAGGACATCACCAGCTTCAAGTCCCTCGGTACGGAGGTGTGCTTCGCCTCCGAGGCCTACGGCGAGGTGTGGCTCGTCCCGGCCTACACGGGCCAGGCCCGGAAGGAGCTCACCCCCGAGCACGCCGCCACCCTCGTGCGCGTCCTGTCTGCATTCCCCGGCTCGCGCGTCCTGTCCTTCACGAAGCAGCCGGCCTCCGCGGAGGCGTCGCCATGAGCGTGCCCCGCGCCTGTGAAACACACGCAGGGGGCCGTGCTGCGTGTCCCCTTCGACTTGATGTGTCTCTCGAAAAGAGCGTGATGACTGTCTCGCGACAGGCCACTGCATCGGCCCGGAGGCCCACGTCATGAGCGCCCTGCGAAACCAGCATTTGTCATACAGTCGGCTGAGCCGCTTCGAGGCTTGCCCGCTGTCGTACAAGCTCCACTACCTCGACAAGCACACCGCCGAGCCCGGTGTCCCCCTGAGCTTCGGCAAGGCACTGCACGCCGTCCTCGAGCGGCTCATCAAGGAGGTCATCGACACCGAGTACGTGGGCCCGCTCTCCGAGGAGCGCGCCCTCCAGCTCTACCGTGAAGAGTGGGCCGCCTCGGGCCTCTCCGGCCTGGACCTCTTCCAGCAGGGCCTCGGCATCCTCCAGGACTTCGTCCACCAGCAGGGCCGCGTGGACTCCCGCGACATTCTCGCCGTCGAGAAGGAGTTCCGGTTGCCGGTAGGGCCCTTCTCCGTCCTGGGCTTCATCGACCGCGTCGACTGGGTGGACGACGAGACAGTCCACGTCATGGACTACAAGTCCAACCACCAGCTCTTCACCCGCGAGGAGATGGACTCCAGCCTCCAGCTCAGCCTCTACGCCCTCGCCGCGCGTCGCATGTGGCCCTGGGCGAAGAAGGTGCGCCTGTCCATGTGGATGCTTCGCCACGGCGTGCTGCAGGAGACGACGCGCACCGAGGAGCAGTTGGACGCCGCTCTCGCCTACGTCGAGACGCTGGGCCAGCAGATGGAGACGACGGAGTCCTTCCCCGCCCGCCTCAACCCCAACTGCGTGTACTGCGACCACCGCCGCACCTGCCCCGCCTATGCCCGGGCGCTGGAGGGACAGCGTGGCGTCGTCTGCGAGGACACGTCGGACTTGGAGTCCGTCGCCCGCGAGCGCCAGGAAGTCGCCCACCTCGCGAAGATTCTCGGCGCGCGCAAGGCGGAGCTGGAGGGCGTCCTCCGCGCACACCTCGCCGAGCAGGACGAACTCGTCCTCGCCGGCACGCGCTACCGCATGTTCAATACCACCAGCCTCGACTACCCGCTGGAGCCCACCGTCGCGCTGTTGGCCCAGGCCACCGGCCTTCCCCGTGACGAGTTGGTGCAGCGCCTCGCCAGCGTCGACAAGAAAGCCCTCGACGCGGTGCTGAAGGACGCGGGCAAGCGCCTGGGTACCGCGCACATGGCGCTGCTAAAGGCCGAGCTGGAGTCCCTCGCCGCCAAACACCACTCGCCCCGCTTCTGGGCCAAGGAGGTCGCATAGTGCTGCTCGCCCACCCCGGTTCCGACACCACCCCC
>NZ_JABFNS010000027.1 GCF_013116825.1 Myxococcus xanthus | reverse complement strand
GGTCCGGGGGACGCGCGGAGTGAGGACCTGGGGGGGCAGGAACGGGAGGCGCTCGACGAGAGCGACTTCGAGTTCCGGATCGCCAGCTTCTGAGTTCATCGCGCGGGGGATGAAGCCCGCTCCAGCAGACGGCGTCGGGGGACAGCCGTCATCTCAAAGGGTGGCCGCGTCGGGACCGGGGGGCCGACGACCACATGACGCGGGCGTCGAGGACGCGTCCATCCAGAGAGGCGCTGGAGCGCGGACTTCCAGGGAGTGAGGGAGGGGGCGCGCCCCAGGCCCTCTGTCTCCAGAGGTTCCAAGGGCTCTGGAGGCGGAGGCCCCCTGGCTTTCATGCGATACGGTGCGGCCTCCTTCTCGATGGGAGTCCTCACATGAAGTCCGCGAAGTGGGCGGCCCTGCCGCTGTTGCTGCTGGCCGCCTGTGCCACCACGGGGCGCCAGGGCACTGCTGACGACTCGCCGCCGCGCCTCATGTCCTGGTCGGAGCAGATCGCCGAGCGCGAAGCCTGGCTGGAGAAGCGCCACGGCATGCTGCTGGACATGATGCGCCGTCATGGCGTGGGCATGTGGGTGGTTGTCAACGAGGAGTTCCACGACGACCCGCTCACCCAGTTCATCGCGCCGCCGCGGCCCTATGCGGGCAACCGGGACATCTTCGTGTTCGTCGACGCCGGGCCCGAGGGGCTCAAGCGCGTCGCGCTCTCCGGCTACTCGGAGGCCACGCTCGCGCGCTTCTTCGAGCTGCCCGAAGAAGGGCGCAAGCCGCAGGAGATCCTGGCGGACCTGAACACGCGCTATCAGCCCCGGACGATTGCCCTGGGCATTGGCGGCAAGCGCGGGGTGACGCGCAGCCTGACGAAGGACAGCTACGCCTTCCTGGTGGAGTCCCTGGGCGCGGAGGCGGAGGCCCGCTTCGTGAGCGCCGCGCCGCTCATCGAGGAGTACCTGGACACGCGCATCCCCGAGGAGTGGCTGCACTACCAGCGGCTGGTGATGTTGACGGAGGCCGTGGTGAAGGAGGCCTTCTCTCCGGAGGTGGTGGTGCCGGGGAAGACGACCGTCGGTGACGTGCGCCGCTTCCTCTATGACAGGCTCTGGGCGCTGGGCGTGGACACCTGGTTCCAGCCGGACCTGCGCGTGCAGCGCAAGGGCGCGGATGGCGCCAACTCGCGAGGCTTCCTGGCGCCCGCGAAGGAGGACGTCGTCATCCTCCGCGGCGACCTGCTGCACGTGGACTTCGGCATCACCTACATGGGGCTGAACTCCGACTGGCAGAAGATGGCCTACGTGCTGAACGAGGGGGAGACGGACGCGCCGGAGGGCCTCAAGCGGGCGCTGGCCAACACCATCGAACTCCAGGACGCGCTGATGCTGCGCGCCTCCCGTCCGGGCCGCACGTCCGCGCAGGTGTACACGCAGACGATGGCGGAGATGAAGGAGAAGGGCATCGAGGCCATGGTGTACAGCCACCCGCTGGGCAACCAGGGCCACGCGCTGGGCGCGAGCATCGACTTCCGTTCGGCCAGCCGGCAGGAGGAGGCCAAGACGTTGCGCCTGGGCTCGTACATCGCCATCGAGCTGAACACCGCCACGCCGGTGCCGGAGTGGGACGGGCAGAAGGTCTTCGTGATGCAGGAGGACCCGGCCTACCTCACCGAGGAGGGCTGGAAGTTCTTCGTGTCCAGGCAGGAGTCGTTCTACCTCGTGGGCCGCGAAGGCCAGGGCGGGCAGCGAAGTCAGGGCGCCAAGGGAGGCAAGGGCGTGACGACGCGTGGCATGCCCATGCTCTGAGCCCGGCCTAACCGCCTCGCCCGCTGACGTCCGCCCACGTGAGTCCGAAGCGGGCCAGGTACTTCTTCAGCCGGTCCGCGTCGTTGACGCTCTTCTTCTGGGCGCGTGACTGAGCGAACAGCATGCGCCCCGCGTCCGACAACGAGCGTGATGACCGGCAGACGCTCAGCACGTCCGCGAGCTGGACCCGGTCGAAGCGGTCCAGCTCGCTGGCGAGGTTCTCCCCCAGCACCTCCGCGACCAGGTCCCCGGCGACGACCGCCGCCTTCGCTCCGGAGGGCCGCCACTGCTCGCGCAGCCGTTCGAGCTCCTCGTCCACCACGTCCCGAGTTATCCGTCCGCCCGTCGCCAGCGTGGCCATGCGCAGCACCGCCGCGTTGAGGTCCCGGAAGTTGCCTGCCCACCTCGCCTCGGTGGACGTGGCGAAGTCCAGAAAGCGCTCCTGCGCCTCCTTGTTCATGGTGACGCGCGTGCCCACGGCCTCGGAGGACTGGTCCAGTTCGAAGAGCAGGTTGGGTGGGATGTCCTCCGGGCGCTCGCGCAGCGCGGGCAGTCGGAACGTCCACAGGTTGATGCGCGCGAGCAGGTCCTCCCGGAAGCGCCCGCGCTCGACCTCGACTTGGAGGTCCCGGTTGGTGCCGGCGATGAGCTGGAAGTCGCTCTCCACCTCGCGGTCCGCGCCCACGGGCAAGAAGCGCTTGTCCTCCAGCGCGCGGAGCAACATGGCCTGCTCGTCCGCGCCCAGCTCGCCGATTTCGTCCAGGAACAGCACCCCGCCATTCGCCTGCCGCAGCAGACCGGGCCTGTCGCTCAGCGCGCCCGTGAAGGCGCCCTTTACGTGCCCGAAGAGCGCGGACATGGCGCCGTCGCCCCGGAGCGTGGCGCAGTTGAGGTCCACGAAGGGGCCCGCCACGCCGCGCCGCGACTTCTTCAGCGCGTAGATGCGCCGCGCGAGCTGCGACTTGCCCGCGCCGGTGGGACCTGTGATGAGCAGGGGCGCGCGGGACTGGACGGCCACCTGTTCGATGCGCTCGATGAGGCGGTTGAACGCCGCGTTGCGGGTGTCGATACCGGACTTGAGGAAGGCCAGGCCTTCTCGCTGCTCCTGCCGGAAGCGCGCGGCCAGGGTGTCGTACTGGGACAGGTCCAGGTCGATGAGGGTGTGCGTACCCGCCCCCGCGCGGTCCCTGGGGTCGGGTGACACCTGGACCAGCTTGCCGGGGATGAGCCGGCTCTCCACCAGCAGGAACATGCAGATCTGCGCGATGTGCGTGCCCGTGGTGATGTGGACCAGGTAGTCCTCCGCCTCGGGGTTGAAGGCATAGCCGCGCACGTAGTCGAGCAGCGCGCCGTAGGTCTCCTCCAAGTCCCACGGGTTCTGGATGTCCAGGGGCCTGCCCCGCACCTCCGTCTCCGGTGACACCTGGCGGATGTCCCCCGCCAGTGTGGCCGCGAGCGAGGTCGCGTTCGGCGGATGCAACAGCTCCAGCCGGTGCACCAACAGGTCCTCCTGTTGGCACAGCGCCACCGTGGGCCGCCACCGCGCCCAGCGATGCGGCCCCTGCCCGTTGTCGAGCGTCGTCCCGAGCATCCCCAGGACCACCGTCTTGCGCGCGCGAGATTTCGCCATCGAGATAGGACTTTATCCGTGGAGATAGAGAATGCCAGCCCGCCTGGAGGGCTCCCCTCGGGAGCGGTGTTGGCACGCCGGCTGCTTTAGGCCTCCTCCGTGACCGGGACACAGCGCCCGGCGGACGACTGAAAGGTGGAGACGATGAGCCGCATCAACGGGAACTACGAGGTGCTGTCGGACGAGGCGGGCCGCCCCATCAAGGCGTGGACGGTGGGGGTTCCGTTCGAGGACGAGGCGAAGAAGCAGCTTCGCAACCTGCGCGGCCTCCCCTTCATCCACAAGTGGGTCTCGGTGATGCCGGACGTGCACCGCGGCTACGGCGCGACGGTGGGGAGCGTGGTCCCCACGGTGGGGGCGGTGGTGCCGGCGGCGGTGGGCGTGGACATCGGTTGCGGGATGATCGCCGTCCGCACGACGCTGCGGGCGGACCAGCTCCCGGACTCGCTGCGTGGGGTTCGCTCGGCGATTGAGCGCGCGGTGCCGCATGGCCGCTCCGACAACGGTGGCCGCAACGACGTGGGGGCGTGGCGTGTGGCGCCCGCGCGGCACCAGCAGGAGTGGGCGCGGTTGGTGGAGGGGTACGACCGCATCGTCGGGAAGCATCCGCGCATCGGCCGTGGGCCGGAGCTGTCGCACCTGGGGACGCTGGGAACGGGGAACCACTTCATCGAGCTGTGCCTCGATGAGTCGGAGGGCGTGTGGCTGATGTTGCACTCCGGTTCGCGCGGCGTGGGGAACCGCATCGGGAGCTATTTCATCGAACTGGCGAAGGAGGACATGCGCCGCTGGTTCATCAACCTGCCGGACGGGGACCTGGCGTACCTGGCGGAAGGGACGGAGCACTTCGAGGACTACGTCTTCGCGGTGAGCTGGGCGCAGGACTTCGCCGCGACGAACCGCGCGTTGATGCTGCAAGAGGCGGTGGACGCGCTGCAGGTGAGCGGTGAGCTGCCTCCGTTCGAGCTGAAGGACGCGGCGGTGAACTGCCACCACAACTACATCGCCCGTGAGCATCACTTCGGGAAGGACTGCTTCGTGACGCGCAAGGGGGCGGTGCGGGCGCGCGAGGGCGATCTCGGCATCATCCCCGGAAGCATGGGGGCGCGTTCGTTCATCGTCCGCGGGAAGGGGAACGCGGACAGCTTCCACTCCTGCAGCCACGGCGCGGGCCGGGTGATGTCGCGTGAGGCGGCGAAGCGGCGCTTCACGGTGGAGGACCACGTGAAGGCGACCGCCGGCGTGGAGTGCCGCAAGGACGTGGACGTCATCGACGAGACGCCGGCTGCGTACAAGCCCATCGACGCGGTGATGGCAGCGCAGGCGGACCTGGTGGAAGTGGTCCACACCTTGAAGCAGGTCGTGTGCGTGAAGGGCTAGAGACCCAGAGGTGACCATGCCGGGATGAAGACACCGAGGCGCCCGCGCTCCCCAAGAGGCCGAAAGGCCGCCAGGATGGGGGCGCGGGCGCCGCTATTTTCACGGGGGTGTCAGTGCGTGCCGGGTGGTTCGTGAGTCGCGAGCAGCAAGGAGGAGGTCGTCATGGTGCGCGTCGATGGTTCATTGGGAGAGGGCGGGGGGCAGGTGCTGCGCACCTCGCTGGCGCTGTCGCTGGTGACGGGCAAGCCCTTCACCATCCAGAACATCCGCGCGGGCCGGAAGAAGCCGGGCCTGCTGCGCCAGCACCTGACGTCGGTGAAGGCCGCGGAGGCCGTGGGGGCCGCGGAGGTGTCGGGCGCGGAGCTCGGCTCGCGAGAGCTGACCTTCCGGCCGAGCGCCCTGGCCGCGGGGAACTATCACTTCGCGGTGGGCACCGCGGGCAGCGCGACGCTGGTGCTCCAGACGGTGCTTCCGGCGCTGCTCCTGGCGGAGGGGCCTTCCACGCTGATGTTGGAGGGGGGAACGCACAACCCCATGGCGCCACCGTTCGACTTCCTCCAGCGGGCGTATCTGCCGCTGGTCCGTCGCATGGGGCCGTCCGTGGAGGCGACCCTGGAGCGTGCCGGTTTCTTCCCGGCCGGGGGCGGGCGGTTCCGGGTCGACGTGCGACCCGCGCCGCTGAAGCCACTGCACCTGCTGGAGCGGGGGCGCGTGGTCCGTCGCGACCTGAAGGCCGTGATTGCGATGATTCCGTTCGACGTGGCGCAGCGCGAGCTGGGCACGGCGGGGGCGGCGCTGAAGTGGCGGCCCGATGAACTCCGGACGGAGGAGCTGAAGCGTCCGCTGGGGCCCGGCAACGTGCTGGTCGCCGAGGTGGAGAGCGAGCACGTGACAGAGGTCTTCACTGGCTTCGGTGAGCGGGGGAAGCGGGCGGAGGCCGTGGCCGGACAGGTCGCTGAAGAGGTGAAGCGCTACCTCGACGCGGGCGTGCCGGTGGGCGAGCACCTGTGTGACCAACTGCTGCTCCTCGTGGCGTTGGCGAAGGGCGGCGTGTTCCGCACGCTGCCGCTGGATGGGCATGCCGAAACGCAGCTCCAAACCATCGCCCAGTTCCTGGATGTGAAGGTCGAGGTGCGGGAGGTGTCTCGCGAGGTTCGCGAGGTGGAGGTCCGCGCCTGAGCCCCAGGGGGCGCGTCTATTGGCGGGCGGCCCTGGGGCTCAGCGTCGCGCGCTCCGTTCGGAGGGCGGCCAGGCCCCATGACGGGTGGGCGTCTTCATGGCGCGCCGCCAGGAGCCGGCACCATGCATGTGCGGAGGAGGCGTCCGCGTGGCAGAGGTGCCTGAAGTCGAAATCATCACCCGGGACTTGCGGCATGCCGTCGTGGGCCGCCGCTTCGCGGGGGCGGAGGTCCTGGTTCCCGCCGTCGTTCGCTTCCCATCACCGCCAGACTTCATCGAGGCCTTGAAGGGGCGGCAGGTCACCGCCGCGAACCGAAGGGCCAAGTTCATCTTGCTCGCGCTCGATGGCGGGGCGACGCTCGCGCTGCACTTCATGCTCTTCGGAGAGCTGGCGCTGCGCCCCACGGGGAGTGAGCGCCCGTCTTCGACACTGGTGGTGCTCGAACTGGAGGGGGGCGCGGAGTTGCAGTTCACGGACTCTCTGGGATACGCGCGCATCGCCCTGGCGGCTTCGGCTGAGCTGGCCGCGCGCTTGAAGCTGGACGAACTCGGGCCGGAGGCGCTGGGGGAGGGGTTCACTCCGGCGGTGCTGGGGCGTCAGTTGCGGCGGCGGAGAAGTCCCCTCAAGACGGTGCTCCTCAACCAGCGAGTGGTGGCGGGGCTCGGCAACCGGGACGCGGACGAGAGCCTGTGGCAGGCGGGGATTGACCCACGCCGGCTGGCGTCGTCCCTCACGGCCGATGAGGTGGTGCGGTTGGACCGCGCCATCCAGGCGGTGCTCGATGAAGGGCTCCGCATGCGAGGCACCCAGCGAGACCTCTTCGGCGTTCAAGGCCAGGCGAAGCACCGGCGCAACGTGTTCGGCCGCGCTGGGGCGCCGTGCCCGCGCTGTGTCACGCCGGTCTCCCACCAACGCATCGGTGGGCGGAACACATACTGGTGTGCCACGTGCCAGCCCCTGACGAGCGCGCCCGAAGTCCCCGCGCAGTCCTCGCTGCTGTGATTCGCAAGGAATCGCACCGAGACGAGCGCCCTCCTGAAGCCAGACGTCTCGTGGGGCTTCGTTGCGTCCGTGCATTCACTTCGGACAGTCCGGTGTGTTAGAGCACGTCCCGATGCGCCGGGTTGCTGTCGCCTGCACTCGAGGCCAGCCCTGGTCATGAGGGGGAACGATGCCGTCAGGGATTGCATGGGGATTGTTAGGGCTTGCGTTGCATCTGGCACCGGATGCGTCGGGGCCACGGACGGCGCTGGCCGCGCCGCCGCGCGTTTCGGGTGTTTCCACCAGCGGCCTCCCGGTCAGGAGCGAGGTCTGCAACCACCCACCACCCGCGGTTCGAGATACAACGCGCGCGGCGCGTGCGAATGAGCTGCCCGACTTCGCCATCACCGACGTTGAGGCTCCATCGCGAGTCTATTGGCGGGGCCCCTTCGAGGTTTCGGTCACGGTCTGCAACGAGGGCAGCCGCGCGGGGAGCACGGACGTTTCGGTGTTTGCCTCCCGGGACCCATGCATCACCAAGGAGGACGCGTTGCTCGGCTCCGTTCCCTCGGGATGGCTGGGCGCCGGGGCATGTGAGTCACGTTCAATCACCGCTCGGAAAGACGCGTCGCACTCGGGGACGTGGTTCGTCGGGGCACTGGCCGACCCTGAAGCGCAAGTGGCCGAGGTGTCAGAGGAGAACAACTCGGCTGAAGGCGTCCCCGTGACGTTCGACTCGCTCCCGGATTTCGTCGTGGAGTCGGTGTCAATGCCTGCCGTCGTCCTTCCGGATGCTCATTTCCAGGTGTACGCCCTCGTGTGCAACCGGGGCCAGGGGGATGAGGTGACTTCGGTGCGGCTGTACCAGTCGCCAGACGCTCACATCGAGTCCGACGACGTTGTCCTGAACTACGTGACGGGGCTTTTCCTCCAGGCGGGCCGCTGCGAACGCGTCGTGTTCGATGGGTGGATACATCAGCCGGGCACCTGGTACGTCGCGGTCATGGCGGACGCGCTGAATGAGCGTCCCGAGGATGTGGAGAGCAACAACCTCAGTGCCGTGACCACCTTGGAGGTGGGCTCGATTCCCGACTACGTCGTTGCCGCGCTGCGGGCGCCACCCGTGGAGCTGAGCAACGGGACCCTTCCTGTGCGCACGACGGTGTGCAACCAGGGCACGGCCGACGGCGCCGCCACGCAGATGCGATTCCAGCTCCGTGCCAGCGAGCCCTCCGCCGAAGGCGTGCTGAGCGTCTCCTCGCGGAGCATCCCGGCCCTGGCCTCCCACCAGTGCACCGAGTGGGAGGAGCCGCTGGGCTCCCTGGGAAACGCGGCGCGAAGCTGGCGACTGGTGGCCACGGT
Organism: Myxococcus xanthus; assembly: GCF_013116825.1. GTDB lineage: Bacteria > Myxococcota > Myxococcia > Myxococcales > Myxococcaceae > Myxococcus > Myxococcus xanthus_B. The sequence continues at coordinate 64,147 of NZ_JABFNS010000027.1, read as the reverse complement.
GAATCCGGCCGGAGCGCAAACAGAGGCTCACCTGGACAACAACGACAGGGCCGTGGACGTTCTCCTGGGCACCCTGGCGGACCTCTCCGTCACCCGGGTCGCGCCGCTGACGCACGCGCTTGCTCCGGGTGACTTCTTCACCACGGAAGTCACCGTCTGCAACACGGGAAGCACCTCTGCTCCGTCGGTGGCGGTCCATGTGGCGCTGTCGGAAGACCCGGACCCTCGGGTGGGCATCCGTGTGGGGACCCGGTCCTTTGGCCCGCTTGGAAAAGGCTGCGCGGTGCTTCCCGTGGTGGGGACTGTTCCCGCGCAGGGGCTGCCAGACACGGTCTTCGTGAAGGCCTCCGTGGAGCTCTCCGTGCCACAAGGGGTGGACCCGCATCTGGAGAACAACGCGCTCCTGGGCCCCGAAGTGGGGATTGGTACGGGGCCCGACCTGGTCGTGACGAAGATCGAGACTCATGGCCGGGTGTCGTGGCGTGGAGGGGCGTTGCCTGCCGCGGTGTCGGTCTGCAATCGAGGCAGTGTCCAGACGCCGCAAGCGTTCATCCAGACGCTCTTCCTGCCAGAGCCGGACCTGGATGCCTCGCCGGGCATCGGGGGCCCGATGCTGACGGTGGCGCCGTTGGCGCCAGGGGCCTGCGTCGCGCTGGAGACGGTGATGACGGCGCCCCTTTTCGAGGGCGCCTGGCGGCCTGTGGCGTGGGGCGACGTCACCAACGCCGTCACGGAGTTGGTGGAGACCAACAACGATGCCGCGGGGGAGGTCGTTCAGGTGACCCAGATCAGCGGACTGGTCATCACCGACCTTCAAGCGCCCACGATGGTTCGGCTGAACGAGTCCTTCGTCGCGACCGCGACCGTGTGCAACCGGAGCCCGGTGTCACAGCCCGGCACGCGGCTCACGCTCGCGCTGCGCACGGAGGATGACTTCCCCGTCTCCGTGCTCTCCGACTATAGCGGGGCGCCGGGGCTCGTTCAGGGCGAATGCGCACAGGTGCGGCTGTACGGTGTGGCCAACGTGCCTCTGGAGGGGGCTTTCAGGTTGGTGGCCCAAGTGGGGGAGCCGTGGGGTGTGCGCTCACCCGAGCAGTGGCGCGCCCTCGCGTTCTCCGTGCCCATGGCGGTGGGGGGCCAGAACGACTTCGCCGTGACGGCCGTGAGTGCCTCCGGCGTCATCCGAAGGGGCGTCTCGTATCCGACGACGGTAACAGTGTGTAACCGGGGCCTCGGCATAGGGAGTGCCTCTGTGAAGGTCTATTTGTCCCGTGATGAGCACCTCGAGCCTTCGGGAGACGTCCGTGTCGGGCAGGCGAGCGTGACGCTCGGCCCGAGCCAGTGCCGGACGCTAACGGTGTCGTCGCTGGCCAACGTGAGCAGCGGGGACGTCTGGTACGTGGGCGCGCACGCGAGTGCGGGCAGCACTCCGGACCTGGTGCCCGCCAACGACGGTCGTGTGGGCTCGCGGGTCGTCGTGACACCCTGAGCCCGAGCGGGCAGGCGCGGGCGGGTGGGCAGCGGACACGGTGGCTGTTAAAACAGCCCCGTGTCCGACGTCACCCAATCCGCGCCACCTCCGTTCGAAGCCGCGCTGGTTCGCGCCAGCGAGGAGCTCGGCTTCCCCAGCTACTACCAGTCCTGTGTGCGCCCGTTGCTGCGCAACCCGGAAGGCCGTTGGCCGCGGTGCTGTGGCGGCGGGTGTGAGCCGTGCGCCCAGACGCTCATCCAGGTGGCTCTGCGCACCCTGGAGTTGATGGGGACGCCACGCCAGGCGCCGCTTCCGGACTGAGGCGGAGGCGACACGCATGTCCTCACCGCACCCGTTGTTGCTCGTGGATGACGACGCCGCGTTCCGCAAGGTCTATGGCGGGCTGCTGCGCGAGGCGGGCTACGAGGTGGTGGAAGCCGCGGACCGGCCCTCCGCTCGCGCCGCTTTCGACGCGCGCGACTTCCCCCTGGTGCTGCTCGACCTGATGCTGCCTCCCGACGGGAGTGTCTCCGCGGGGCTGGAGGGGCTCGCGGCGTTGCTGAGCGCGAAGCCTGGGACGAAGGTCATCGTCGTGTCCGGGGCAGGGGACACGCGGCACACGTTGGATGCGGTGCGCCTGGGCGCGTACGACTTCCTCACCAAGCCGGTGGACCCGGACGTGCTGCTGGTGGTGGCGCAGCGGGCGCTCGCGCGGGTGGGGTTGGAGCGGCAGGTGGAGGCGCTGCGCAGCTCGCTCACGCGCGCGGCGGGCGGTGTCTCCCTGGTAGGGCAGAGCGCGTCCTTCCTGGCGGCCACGTCCCTGGCGGAGCGCGTGGCGGCCAGTGCGCTGCCGGTGCTCGTCACTGGCGAGAATGGGACGGGGAAGGAGCTGCTCGCGCGCACCGTCCACCTCAAGAGCCGCCGCCACGACGGGCCCTTTGTTCCCATCAACTGTGGCGCGCTGCCGGAGTCGCTGCTGGAGAGCGCCCTGTTCGGCCACGTGAAGGGCAGCTTCACCGGCGCGACGAGGGACCACCGCGGCCTCTTCGCGGAGGCGGACGGAGGCACGCTCTTCCTGGACGAGCTGGGCGACATGTCGCCGTCCCTCCAGGTGAAGGTGCTCCGTGCGTTGGAGACGGGGGACATCCTTCCGGTAGGCGCGGACCGGCCCGTCCAGGTGGACGTGCGGCTCATCTCCGCCACCCACCAGGACCTGGGGCGCATGCTTCAGGAAGGCGCCTTTCGCGAGGACCTCTACTGGCGCGTGAAGGGCGTTGAAATCCGTCTGCCTCCCCTGCGCGAGCGCCCCGCGGACCTGCCGCTGCTGGCCAAGCACTTCCTCAATCAGTGCGCCCACCTGTGCCCGGACGGGCGCGCCCGGCTGTTGTCGGACGCCGCGGCGGAGGCCCTGCTGGCCCACGCGTGGCCGGGGAATCTGCGCGAGCTGCGCCATGAGATGCAGCGCGCCACCGTGCTGGCGGGAGAGCGGCGTGAAATCCAGCCCGAGGATTTGTCCTTCACCGGCAGCGAGCGGCTGCACGCCACTCGCGCGCCGGGCACCACCACGCTGGCTCAGAAGGTGGAAGCGTTGGAGCGGCGCGAAATCGAGGAGGCCCTGCGGCGCCTGAATGGCAACCGCACGCACACGGCGGAGGCGCTGGGCCTGTCGCGCCAGGGACTGCTCAAGAAGCTGGAGCGCTTTGGACTGACGTGAGTCAGAAGAGCCGGACGCCCAGGCCCAGTCGTACGCTGTAGCCCAGACGCGTGTGGCTTTCGCCCGTGCGCTCCTGGAAGGACTCCACGCCGAGTTGGCCCGCCGCCAGCGCCGACAGGTTGCTGCCCAGGTACACCTCCACGCCGCCACCGCCGAGCGCCTGGATGCGCCGCGACTGTCCGTTGGACAGGCCGATGTCCACCGGCACGTCCAACAACCCCAGCACGGACACCGTGTCCGCGACGCGCCAGCCCGCCACCAGCCCGGGTGATACGCGGAACAGCACGCCGGAGTAGTTCCGGTCATCCATGTACGTGGCACCCGAGTTCAGCACCACGCCCAGGCCCAGCGTGGGCGCCAGGGACAGGATGCCTTGCTCCAGCACCTGGCGCCGCACCGCGAGCTCCAGCGCGGCGGAGAGCTGGAACCACTGGAGCCGCGCGCGTGCCTCCAGTTCGAAGCCGGCGATGCCTTGCCGGAAGCCCACGCCGATCTCCGGTGCGCCCACGAAGCCATGGAGCGCCGTGGCTCCGTCCGGCAGCGTCACTGGCGCCAGCACCGCGCCCAGCGGGTCCTCGCTCGTGCCGCGAAGGAGCGCTGTGTCAGACGTCGTGACGCGCGGCGCTTCGTCGGCGGGAGCAGGGGCTGGCGCCTGGGCGGCGGACTCCAGGGAAACGAGCAACAGCGCGGACACGAGTGGGCCGAAGCAGCCGGGACGCATCATGCATGCACCCTACCCCGCAGAGCGGCGGGCGGAAACCCCAACGATTCCAGGGGCTTGTCGGCACCTTGCGTATTTGTCCGGCTTGGCGCGAAGATTTAGTAATTCATGGCTACCGCGCTCCCACAACCTTCCACGTATGCCGGACCGGAAGCCCTGGCCGACGCGGGGACGCGTCGCCATGCGTCACGAGGCCGGCCCCGGGTGTTGCTGGTGGATTCGGCGCCGGGCGCGCAGGCCGTGCTGGCCGCTGCGCTGGCGGAGGCGGGCTTCGAAGTCCTGCTGGTCGCGGGCGCGCAGGCCGCGTTGGCGTCGCTGGCGGAAGGTGGCACTGCGCCGCAACTGGTCGTCACCGAGGTGGAGCTCCAGGACGGAGACGGCTTCAGCCTGTGTGGTCAGGTTCGCGCGGACGCGCGCACGGCGCACCTGCCGGTGCTGCTGCTGGCCCGGCGTGAAGAGGATTTCCACCGGGACCTGGCGGGCGGCGTGGGCGCGGATGACTATCTGGCCCATCCCGTGGACGCGCGAGACGTTGTGGCGCTGGCCCGGCTCAAGGCGGGCCGGTGCAGCGGTGACGCGGCCTTCCAGTCGGACACGCAGGGGCTGCCGCTGACGGACGTGGCGCGAGCGCTGCTGGCGGGCGTCCGCTCTGGCCGCGTGGTGATGGCGGAGGGCCAGGGCTGGTTCGCCTTCCGGCACGGCCTGGTGGTGGACGCCGTCTTCAATGGCGAGCGCGGCAGCCTGGCCTTCCGGCGGATGCTCTGCTTCGGAGCGGGGGACTACTCGGTGATGCTGGGGCCCGAACTGCACAAGGGCTCGTTCACCATGGACCGCCCGTATCTGTGCGAGACGGTGCTGCAGGGCCTGGAGCGCTTCGACGCGCTGCGTGCCCGAGGCCTGCCGCTGGCATCGCGGCTGACGGTGGACTTCGCCCGGCTGGCGGAGATGCTGTCGTCGTTGCCGGAGGACGTGGGCGAAGTGGTGCGCCTCTTCGACGGGCGCCGCACGCTGCGCGCCATGTTGCTGGAGTGCCAGTTCCCGGAGGCGGTGGCGTACGAGGCGTCCACGCGGCTGTTCGCGCTGGGCATCCTGGTGCCCGCGTGCCTGGTGGAGGAGCGTGAGCGGGCGCGCTGTGGGGCCACGGTGCCTGGCTTCTTCGAGCCCGCGCCCTCCGTGGACGCCGTGCCGGTGGAGGCACGGGAGCCGGCCCCCGCTGCCTGTGATGGGGATGGGGCCTCCGCGCCCTGCACCCTGGTTGGAGGCTCTCAGCCTCCCGTCATCCTGGACTTCCCCAAGAAGGTCCCCGGCGCGCCGAGTGGCGCGGAGGGGCTGGAGGGGGCTGTCCGGTCCGACGACGCGGGCGTTTGAAGGGTTTGACTCGGCGGCCCTCGGTAGGGGACAAGGCCCGGCGCGGGGTGCTCCATCCGCTGGGCGCCCGTTGAGGCACACCCACCATGTCCGGTCACAATCGGTGGTCGAAGATCAAGCGCCAGAAGGCCGCGATGGGCGCGACCAAGGGGAAGCTGTACTCCAAGGTCGTCAAGGAAATCACCGTCGCGGCGCGGCTCGGTGGCGGTGAGCCCTCCGGCAATGCCCGCCTGCGCGTCGCGCTGGCCGCGGCCCGCGAGGCCAACATCCCGAAGGACACCATCGAGCGCGCCATCAAGAAGGGCACGGGCGAACTGGAGGGCGAGAACTACGAGGAGGTGACGTACGAGGGCTACGGCCCCGGCGGTGTCGCCATCCTGGTGGAGTGCCTCACCGACAACCGCAACCGGACCGCGGCCGACATGCGCTCCACCTTCAGCGCGTACGGGGGCAACCTGGGCGCCGAGGGCGCGGTGGCCTGGATGTTCCAGAAGAAGGGCGTCATCAGCGTGAAGTACGGCCCCTCCGAGGACCAGCTGATGGAGCAGGCCATCGACGCGGGCGCCGAGGACGTCATCATGCTGGGGGACGAAGGCTCCGAGGTGCGCACCGCGGCGGCGGACCTGCACACGGTGGCGGGACGGCTCCAGGAGTCGGGCCTGCCGCTGGGGCAGCAGCGGTGGGTGTTCCTCCCCCAGAACACCGTCGCGCTGGACGTGGACACGGCGAAGAAGCTCCTGAAGCTGCTGGACGCGCTCGAGGAGAACGACGACGTGCAGAACGTGCACGGGAACTACGAAATCGAAGACGCGATGCTGGATTCGTTGTTGCAGTAGCGGAGTCCTGGAACGGAGTGGAGCGTGCGCGTGCTTGGCGTTGACCCGGGAAGCCGGTTCATGGGCTTCGGGGTGGTGGAGGAGAAGCGGGGCCGGCTGGTGCACGTGGGCCACGGCGTCATCAAGGGCGATCCGGCGCTGCCGCTGTCGGACCGCCTGCGGGACTTGCACGGCGCGCTGACGGCGGCCCTGGTGAAATACCGCCCGGCCGCGGTGGCGGTGGAAGGCGTGTTCACCTTTCGCAACGCACGCAGCGCGCTGGTGCTGGGGCATGCGCGCGGCGTCGCGCTGCTGGCGGCGGCGCAGGCGGGGCTGCCCGTCTTCGAATACGCGCCGGCGAAGGTGAAGAAGGCGGTGGGGGCGGGCGGCGCGGACGGGAAGGACGCGGTGGCGCGGATGGTGCGGACCTTCCTGGAGCTGGATGCGTCGGTGCTGGAGCGCGCGGACGCGAGTGATGCGCTGGCGGTGGCGCTGTGCCACCTCAACCATGGGCGGGCCGCGGTACCGGCGGCGTCCGCGTCGGGCAAGAAGCGCAAGGGCGCGGCGGCGCTGCTGGCGGACCGGCTGGCGCCCGCGTACCGGCGTCCGGAGGCGAGATGATTTCGCGGTTGCGTGGGACGGTGTTGGAGAAGGACCTGGAGGACGCCACCATCGACGTGGGCGGCGTGGGCTACCGGGTGAACTTCTCCTCACTGTCGCTGGGGAAGCTGCCGGCGGAGGGACAGCCGGTGGACGTGCGTGTGCGCACCGTGGTGCGCGAGGACGCCTTCGACCTCTTCGGCTTCCTGACGAAGGGCGAGGAAGAGGTGTTCCTGCTGCTCAACAGCGTGTCGCGGGTGGGACCCCGGCTGTCGTTGATGGTGCTGTCCGGCATGGAAGTACCGGAGCTCGTGGCGGCGCTGTCGCGGGGCGAGGTGGCGCGGCTGGCGAAGATTCACGGCGTGGGCAAGAAGACCGCCGAGCGGCTGGTGCTGGAGCTCAAGGACAAGGTGAAGACGATTCACCTGGAAGCGGTGTCGCGCGGGAGCGCGCCGGCCGCCGTCAGCGGAGCCCATGCGGACCTGGTCTCCGCGCTGCTCAACCTCGGCTACAAGCAGCCCCAGGCGGAGAAGGCCGCGGACCTGGCCAGCGAACGGCTGGGGGCGGAGGCCACCTTCCAGGCGCTGTTCCGCGAGGCCCTCAAGGCGCTCCGCTCCGGCGGCTGATCGCTACGACACATCGGGTGTGACGGCGCTGTGACGGCAAAATCCGGGAGAACGGCTGGGCCGTACCGTCCTCTCTCCCCTTGAGAGCTTGAAAGACGCTGGGGCCAGAAGGCCCCAGTGTTGCCCTGTCTTCAAAAGTCGTCATGCGTCGCGTGATGACGGACAGCAGACGCGATTTCCTACCCGAGTCCGAGTAGGAGCATCCGGCATGGGTGACACTTTCCAGCTCCAGCGGCGAGGGCCGGCACGGCGCCGAGGATGAGGGTTGCATACATGACGTCATGGCGTGCCATTCCTGTGGGGCTGTTGCTGCTTTGCGGGGGAACTGCAGGGTGTGGGCCGCTGGTGGAAGGTGATGCGGGGGAGGAATGGGCGCGGGCCGTTCCCGGGTCGCAGGCATCTGTCGACGTGTCGACGGAGTCGTGGAGGCGCGAGGCGCCCGTCCTGTTTCCGCAGCCTTGGGCGGTGTGCAGCGACACGGCCCAGCGGCTGCGTGACATCCGACCGGGGCTGACGGGTTCGCAGCCGCAGGAGCTGGCGCGGGCGGGCGAGGTGCTCGTCTTCAGCGCGGATGACGGCGTGAGTGGCCGCGAGCTGTGGGCCAGCATCGATGGGGCGCGGCAGACGCTCCGGCTGAGGGACCTGCGGCCGGGCCCGGCGGGTTCGCAGCCTCGGAACCTGACGCGGGTGGGGCCCTGGGTCTACTTCGTCGCGGACGACGGCGTGCATGGCGCGGAGCTGTGGCGCACGGACGGCACGGCGGGCGGTACGGTGCTGGTGCGGGACGTGCGGCGTGGGACGGTGGGCGCAGCGCCTGAGTTCCTCACCGAGGTGGACGGCGCCCTCTACTTCACGGCGAATGACGGAGTGTCCGGCCGCGAGCTGTGGCGCACCGACGGCACGGAGAAGGGCACGGAGCGGGTGCACGATTTCCTGCCCGGCGCAGGGTCGCTCGCTCTGAGCCAGTTGACGGCGTGGGGCAAGGGCCTGGCGCTGGTGTCCGCCAACGCCGCGGAGACGGTGCTCTGGTGGGTGGACCGCCAGGGGCGGCCGGCGCGGCTGTTCTCCCAGCACGGCGCCGGGGTGATTTTCGGGCTGACGCCGGCGGGCCGGCACCTGTTCTTCCTGTTGGACCCGGGCACGGAGCAGGGCGAGCTGTGGGTGGCGCGCACGGCGCCGCCGTCCGCCGAGCGGGTGCGGACCTTTCCAGGTGACTACCCGGCGTACCTCGCCGCGCTGGATGAAACGCTGTACTTCCTGGCGGGGGCCAGCGACTGGTACGGCAACCCAGGCGACGCGGTGCACGGCGGCGAACTGTGGCGAAGTGATGGCTCGGCGGAGGGCACGGGGCTCGTCGGGGACCTCTGGCCAGGCCCCCACGGTTCAATGCCCAAGGAACTGGTCGCGCTGGGCGGCGAGCTGTACTTCACCGCGGACGATGGCGTGCATGGCCGCGAGCTGTGGCGGACCGACGGCACGGTGCAGGGCACGATGATGGTGCGCGACATCGCGCCGGGGCGGATGGGCAGCGTGCCCACGGGGCTCAAGGCCGAGTCCGGCTGGTTGTTCTTCTCGGCGGAGACGGCGGGGAACGGGCGCGAGGTCTGGTACAGCGCCGGCCACCCCTGGGTGACGAGTCGGCTGCTGGACATCGCGCCGGAGGCCGCGTCGTCGAATCCGTTCAACTTCGTGCGCGCCGGCTTCAACATCTTCTTCGCCGCGTCGGACGGAGACAGCGACCAGGAGCTGTACGCGGTACCCTTCCGCCCCTGGTGGCTCTGCTTCAGCCAGGACTGCTGAGCGCTAGGCGGCCCGCCGTGACGCGGGGGTGGGCCGCACGTCGCCGAAGTTGGGCGCGGGCAGGACGATGGTGGGCGACAGCCCGGGCGCCATGACGTGCGCGGTGAGCTGCGAGGACGGGTGGAAGTTGATGAACGCGCCCTCCACTGAGGACGTGCCCGCGAACAGCTTCTCCACCACCATGGAGGAGTACTGGTCCAGGGAGTCCTCGCGCGTGTTGCCGTTGAGGACGACCTCCCAGCCCATGTGCTCGGCGAAGCGGCGCACGCCGGGGATGGCGGACTGGAGCGGCGTGTAGCTCTCCGTGGCCACGCCATTCTCGCTGGTGACGAACACCTCGCGCGAGGTGGCCACCGCCAACGACATGTTGCCGCGCGTGTGGCCCGGGGTGCTCAGCAGCGCCGCGCCCTGGCCCAGCCACACGTCACCGTCCAGCAGCACCACGCGCTCGCGGGGGATGTCGGCGCCGCCCGGGACGAGCCACACCGCCTGCATGGGGTGCGGCTCCAGGGCCACTTCCCATTCGGCGCGCTGCACCAGCAGCCGGGCCCGGGGGAAGTACGCGGGCATGCCGTCACCGCCCAGCCAGCCGCGGAGGTCCTGGATGTGGAGGTGGTCGAAGGCCAGGTAGTCCACATCCGCCGGGATGAGGCCCAGCGCGGCCAGGTGGCTCTGCACCGAGCCGTGCCGCGTGGACATCACCTTGTCTGAGACGAAGGCGCCGTAGCGCTCGCGCAGCGCGCGGTAGAAAGGGGCGGAGACGCCGCGCTCGTGGTCGGAGGGGTTGAACAGCAGCGTGCGCCGCGCGCCCTCCCGGTCCACGAACTGCACCACCTGCATCCGGTTCGTCAGCATGACGTAGGGCGCCGGAGACGACGCCGCGCCGCTGAAGGCGAACTGGGCGGGGTAGGGGAAGGTGACGAGGTCGCAGGTGGCCACCGCGGCCACCGGGCCTTCCCTCACAAAGGCCTCCCTCGCATCCAACGCGGCCCGGCGGAGCTTCTGGAGCCGGAGCCCGGGCACGGGTTCGGCGCGCGCGCCGGCCAGGGAGGGGAGGGGACGAAACGCAGGGCTCGTGTTCATGCGGTCTCCAGGCTCGACTCTCGCACACGGCAGGCGCACTTCAATCGCCTCGGAGTATCGGCGGGGGGCTGTGCCTGGAACGCTGGGAGAGGGCCCCACCTTCCCCTGCCCGCGCCCGCCTGGCTGGCGGGTCCGGCGGCCGTCGGGATGTATCGCCGCCAGATGTGCGGCGACACGCGCGGCCTTCCTGTATAGGGTCCGGATGGTCATGGCGAGGAAGTCCGACACACTCTCGGAAGACGTCCTGCCCGAGGACGTCCGGCTCGAGGCTTCCCTGCGTCCGCGCTCGTTCGACGAGTACGTGGGCCAGGGGCCCGTCGTCGAAAAGCTCAAGGTCTACGTGCAGGCCGCGCGCAGCCGGGGCGAAGCCCTGGACCACTGCCTGTTCTCCGGCCCGCCGGGCCTGGGCAAGACGTCGCTGGCACACATCATCGCGAACGAGCTGGGCGTGGGAATCCACGTCACGAGCGGCCCCGCCCTGGAGCGAAAGGGGGACCTCGCGGGCCTGCTCACCAACCTCGACGCGCGCGACGTGCTCTTCATCGATGAAATCCACCGCCTCAACGCCGCCGTGGAGGAATACCTCTACCCGGCCATGGAGGACTTCCGGCTGGACATCACCATCGACACCGGCCCCGCCGCCCGGGCGATGAAGATTGATTTGCCGCCCTTCACGTTGATTGGCGCCACCACGCGCACCGGCCTGCTCACCTCGCCGCTGCGCGACCGCTTCCAGATTCAGGAGCGGCTGGAGTACTACGACGCCAAGGCGCTGGAGAGCATCCTCCACCGCTCCGCGCGCATCCTGGGCATTCCCCTGGACAAGGACGCCGCGCGCGAGGTGGCCAGCCGCTCTCGGGGCACGCCCCGCATCACCAACCGACTGCTGCGCCGGCTGCGTGATTTCGCGGAGGTGGAAGGCAATGGCAGAATCACCCTGGAGCTGGCGCAGAAGTCGCTGGACAGGCTCGGGGTGGACGCCAGCGGCCTGGACTCCATGGACCGCAAGATTCTGCTGACCATCCTCGACAAGTTCGGCGGCGGCCCGGTGGGCGTGGAGACCATCGCCGCCAGCGTGGGCGAGCAGCGCGATACCATCGAGGACGTGTACGAGCCCTTCCTGATGCAGGAAGGCTTCCTCCAGCGCACGCCGCGGGGCCGGATGGCCACGCACCGCACGTACCAGTATTTCAAGAAGCAACCACCGCCCACGACGCCCCAGGGCAGCCTCTTCTGAGATGCCATGAGCCAGGACACGCCTTCCTCACCGCCCCGCGTCCCCCGCGACTTCTACGCCGACCTGATGCGCGCTTCCCAGACGTCGCGCGCCGGCTTCCTCGCCGAACGCGAGCGCTGGCTGCGCGGCGTGCCCGTAGAGGGGCGGGAGGAGCTGCTGTTCGAGTTCGAGATGCTGCTGCGCGCGGTGGAGCGCTACCTCAACCTCAACACGGTGGTGGACGCGCGCGACAGGCCGCTCGTCACGCGTGACTTCCGTGAGGAACTGGCGGACGTGCGCGACGCCATGGACCGCGCCATCCGCGTCGCGCGCCACCTGCAGGACCCGGACAGCGACCAGAAGATGGTCTTCCGCAAGTACGTGGAGACCCAGCTCGCGGACGACCGCGTCCGGCGCGCGCTCATCGAAGAGCAGCTGGACCAGGAGACGCCGCCCGAAAGCCTCTTCGTGCTGCGCGAGGCCTTCGACGCGCTGAAGAACCTGCTGGACCACCTGCTCAAGCTACCGGCGGCGAACCTCGGCCTGTTCCAGGACGTGGGCAAGCTGTCCCTGCGGGAAATCGTCCTCAACCGCTACTTCCGTCCCTTCCGCCCTTTGGAGTTCCGCGTCGAATACGACCGGCTCCGGTCGGTGCGGCTGCTGGACACGCTGGTCACCCTCCAGGAGGAGCAGCGCACCGCCTTCACCACCGCCTTCCTGGGCCTCTTCCGGCTGCTGCACTACCTGGCCTACGTGGACGCGGAGGAGCAGCCGCCCTTCTCCCGCCGTGTGCGCGTGCTGCTGGCGCTGGTGCGCAGCGAGGCCACCGCGCTGGCGTCGTGGATGCACTCGGAGCTGTCTCCGAAGGCCGGCTCCAAGTCCCTGCAGGCCGCCACGCTGCGCGCCGCGCGCGACATCGCCCGGGAGACGGAGCGCGTGGCCCGCGAGGTGCTGGTCAACCTGGACCGCGACGCGGAAGCCCCCCTGCGCGCCGCGTCCGCCTTCACGGCGGTGCTGCGCACGCAGGTGGTGTCGCTGGTGGAGGCGCTGGCGCCCAACGGGGGGCTGGCCGACGGCGTCTTCGACGAACTGATGAGCCCGCAGGAGGCGGCGCTGCGCCTGCGCAAGGACCTGTGGGTCTACGCCCAGCTGTGCCGCGCCGCGGAGTCCCACTTGCGCGCCGAGGACGTCCCCGCAGCCGAGCGCGTGCTGGACGCCCTCAAGGGCTTCCTGGGCTACTTCCACGACGGCAGCTACCAACTGCTGCGCTACGGCGACTACGACGCCTTCGACCGCTTCACCTCGCTGTTGGTGGAGCTGCCCTGGCCTCCAGAAGGGCCTGGCATCCGCGCCCGGCTCGGCGAGGACCTGCGGCGCTTCATCCAGACGCTGGAGTCCACCTTCCACTCCGTCAGCCGCCGCACGCACCTCCAGGGCCGAGGCTTTGATCGCCAGGACGCAGAAGCCCTGAGGGACAGGTTCCTCACCACCCCCGCACGCTGATACAGGCCCGTCGTGGCGCTACTGGTCACCCCGCATGGCAGCCCCTGCGTGGGAGGTGTTGTCACGGCGGGTGTTTGCGTCGTTGAGTTCCTTGCGCTATGGACGCGCCCGTGTTGCATGGAAGACACGGGTTGGTGAGGAGGGGAAGGGCGCGGGGATGCCAAGGGCGGGGATGACAAATCCCCGACATCGGTGTCGCGGTTCAGGAGGGAATCAGCAATCCGCCACGGGGGGAGGGGCGCCAGGCCGGAACCGGTGCCCCTGAAGACGCACGAAAAAGCCGAGCAACTCCAAGGGGTTGGAGCTGATTTTCAAGCCCTCGGCGCTGCCGGGCATGTCACACGGACGTGGCATGCTGCTTGCTGGATTCGCGCGTCACATCAGACCACTGATGAACGTTTCCAGCCCTCCGGCGGGCCTGGAGCGGAAGCTCCGCAGCACCGAGAAGCCACGAGGCGACACCCACAATGCGACCGTCCTCCTACAACCAGCGCACTCTCTCGAAGATCGCCTCCCTGCAGGGCGTGGGACTCCACTCGGGTGCCCGGGTGACGCTCACCCTGCGCCCGGCGCCCCCGGGGCATGGCATCGTCTTCGTGCGCACGGACCTCGCCCGCCCGGTGAGCATCCCCGCGCTGGCGGAGTACGTGGTGGACACGTCGCTGGCCACGACGCTGGGCCGTGAGGGTGTCCGCGTGGGCACGGTGGAGCACCTGATGGCGGCGCTGGCCGGCATGGGCATCGACAACCTCCGGGTGGAGCTGGACGGTCCGGAAGTCCCCATCATGGACGGCAGCGCGGCGCCCTTCGCGGCGCTCATCCAGAGCGCGGGCGTGCGGGAGCAGGAGGCGCCCAAGGAGCTGCTGGTCATCCGCAAGGCCGTGTCGGTGGTGGACGGCGACAAGCAGGCCTCGCTCACGCCGGCCCGGCACTTCCGCATCAGCTGCACCATCGACTTCGAGCACCCCGTCATCCAGGGCCAGTCCTTCGACCTGGACTTCGGTGACCGGGACTTCGCGCGTGAGATTTCCCGCGCGCGCACCTTCGGCTTCCTGCGCGACGTGGAGAAGCTGAAGCAGATGGGCCTGGCCCGGGGCGGCTCGCTGGAGAACGCCATCGTCGTGGACGAGGTCTCCATCCTCAACCCGGACGGGCTGCGCTTCCCGGACGAGTTCGTTCGCCACAAGATCCTGGACGCCATCGGCGACGTGTCCCTGTTCGGCCGGCCCGTCGTCGGCCACATGACGGCGTACAAGACGGGCCACGCGCTCAATCACAAGCTGGTGCGCAAGGTGATGTCCGACCCGAGCTGCTACGAAATCGTTCCCGCCCGCCGCCGCGAGCTGGAGGGCATGGGATTGGGCTTCTCTGGACTGGCCGGCGCGCTGGACTTCGAGCCGCTTGTCGCCTGACGTCATTAACTTGCAGGTCCGGTAAGGCTCGGCTAAGTGGGCGGGATATGCTCAACCGTCCCACCCGCGTCATCCTCGCCGCGCTCCTGGCGGCCACCTTCACCGCCGGCTGCAACAAGGAGAAGGCGCCGGCCACCGCTCCCGCGGCGCAGCAGGCCGCGGGTGAGCCCGCGCCCGACACTGTCGTCGCGACGTTCGGCGACGGGCAGAAGATCACCTACAAGGAGCTCAACGAGCGCCTCCAGGAGCCGCTGGCCAACCTGGAGAAGCAGAAGTCGCAGCTCCTGAAGCGTGGCCTGGACGGCATGGTGACGGAGAAGCTCGTGGATGCGGAGGCCAAGAAGCGCGGCCTCTCCCAAGAGGCGTACCTGAAGGCGGAGATCGACGACAAGGTCCCCGCGCCCACCGAGGAGCGCATCAAGGAAGTCTACGACGGCGCCGCTGGCCAGCTGCCCGAGGGTTCCACCTACGAGCAGATGAAGCCGCAGATCGTGGAGTTCCTGACGCAGCAGCCGAAGCAGGAGCGCGCGCAGGCCCTCTTCGAGGAGCTGCGCAAGTCCGCCAATGTCAAGCTGACGCTGCCGGAGCCGCCGCGTCCCCCGGTTGTCCGCAAGCAGGTGGCCGCCACGGGCGCCGCCAAGGGCGGTCCTGAGGGCGCGCCCGTCACCATCGTCGAGTTCAGCGACTTCCAGTGCCCGTTCTGCAGCCGCGCCAACCCGGCGCTGGCGCAGGTGCAGCAGGAGTACGGCGACAAGGTCCGCATCGTGTTCCGCCACTTCCCGCTCGACTTCCACAAGGAGGCGCCGAAGGCCTCCGAGGCCTCGCTGTGCGCGGGCGACCAGGGCAAGTTCTGGGAGATGCACGACCTGCTCTTCGCCAACCAGCAGGCGCTGGGCGTGGACTCCCTGAAGAAGTACGCCGCCGACCTGAAGCTGGACACGGCGAAGTTCAACGCCTGCCTGGACTCGGGTGAGAAGGGCGCCATCGTTCAGAAGGACCTGGCCGAGGGCAAGCAGGCGGGCGTGTCTGGCACCCCGGCCTTCTTCATCAACGGCATCCTGCTGTCCGGCGCGCAGCCCTTCGAAGAGTTCAAGAGCATCATCGACGCGGAGCTGAACGCGCCGAAGAAGTAGTTCCCGGCAGTCGGAGAGGTGGGCAGTGGCGACACGACCCAAAGCCACGCCCCGCCTCACGGGTGATGCGGCATCGCTCGACCTGGAGCGGCCGCTCGCCCAGGGGTTGTCCCCCTCCCGTCCCCTCCAGGCCTGGTTCCACGGGCCGGAGGGGATGGTCCTCCTCCAGGAGCCGCCCGGCTTCGCTGGCTTCCTCGCCGGCAGCCTGCGCACCCTGTCGGTGGAGGAGGTCTTCGCCCACGTCCTGTCCGGCATCCGCAGCGGCCTGCTGGCGGTGCAGCACGCCACGGGGCGCCGCACGGTGTCCTTCCGCGACGGACAGGTGGTGTTCGCCACCTCCACGGAGCGCTGGGAGCGGCTGGGCGCTGCGCTGCTCCGCCTGGGCTTGTTGACACAGGCGCAGCTGACGCAGGCCCTGTCGCGCGTGACGCCGTCGCGCCGCATCGGCCAGGTGCTGACGTCGGAAGGGCTCGTCTCCGAGGCCAACCTGTACAGCGCCATGACGTACGTGGTGCGTGAGGTGGTGCTCAGCCTCTTCGAACTGGAGGACGGCAGCTTCGTCTTCGTCGAAGGCCCCGCGCCGATGGCGGACGTGGTGAAGCTGCCTGAGCGCACGCGGGACCTGGTCCTCACCGGCATCAAACGGGCGGAGCTGGTGTCGCGCCTGCGCCGGCGCTTTCCGGACGACACGCGCGTCACGCTGGGGCCCGAAGGACCGCTGCCGGGTGAGTCGCGGTTGTTCGCCAGGCTGGCGGACGGGCTGCCGCTGGCCAGCCTGCGCGCGTCCTATGAAGGTGGCCCGCACGCCTTCTACACGTGGCTCGAGGAAGCGGTGCGCGGCGGCAACGTGGCCGTCCATCCCGCGGCGCCGCCTCCAGTCCAGGCCCCCGCCGTGGAGGGCATGGCCTGGGAGCTGCTGTCCGCGGAGGAGCGCTACAACCTGCTGTTGTCCCTGGTGCACCGGGCCCTGCGCGAGGCCGGAAGGGACACGGACCTGCTGCGCGGCTTCCTGGACGCGCCGCCGCAGGGCCTGGAGGATGCCTACGCCGGGGTGACGCTGGCGGCGGACGGGCGCGTGGACGTGGCGCGGCTGAGGGCCAACCTCTCCACGGGCGGCGAGGCGGTGGGCCGGGCCCTCACGTTGGAGGCCCTGGACGCCTTCGTGTCCTATGCGTTGTTTTCAGCGCGAAACGTCCTGCCCGCGGACGTGGCGGAGCGGCTGTCCAACACCTACCGCACCCTCCAAGGAGGACTGGTCTAGGGGTTCGCCCGTGCCCACGTTCGCCGTCACGGCGTTCGGGGCGGGGAGCGGGCATGGTCGCGATGCGGAAGTGGGTGTGGGGACTCCTGGCGCTGACGACGGCCTGCGGTGGCGCTCGCCAGGCGATGAAGCAAGGGGGGACCGGCGGCTCCGGGCCCGCCCCATCCGCGGAGGCCGCGAGCGAGGACAGCCGCTCGACGACGCGCCGCTACGTGGACGAGGACCTGGGCTTCGAAATCATCCGGCCCACGGCGGACTGGCAGTTGGACGAGACGAATGAGCGCACGCCGGAGGGGCTCGCCATTCCCGTCATCCTCCGCCACAACGTCTCCGGAGCGCAGGTGGTGTTGCAGGTGGCGCCCGCGGTGGCCTCTCCCACGCAGTTCGCGGAGCGGCTCACCGAAGGGCTCCGCCAGCACCCGGGCTTCACCACCACGGACCCGGCGCCCATTCCGCTGTCGGACACCGCGGTGGGCTTCGACTTCCAGGTGGGGGATGGCGTGCACGGCAAGGTGGCCGTGCGTGAAGGCATCCCCGGACGCGTGTTGATGATGCTGGCCACCTGGCCGGCGCAGGCCGCGGCGGACGTGCCCCAGAGCGTGGACGCGCTCATCCAGGGCGTCCGCCCGCTCGCGGGGCCGGCGACGGCGTGGAAGGTTCCCCAGCGCTGAGGGCGCCCCTTCATCCGGGACGCCCTCTGTCTGGACGGCCGCGCTACTTCGCGCGCTTCCGGGCCGGCCTGGCCTTGCCGGCCTTGGGCGCGGGCGCCGCTTCGACGGGCGCGGTGTCCTGCGTCTGCGCGCGCAGGCGGACGTACTCCACCAGGGTGCGCACGCCCACGCCGGTGCCGCCCTTGCTCAGGTAGCCACGCTCCTTGGGGCTGCTCGCCGGACCCGCGATGTCCAGGTGCACCCACGGCGTCTCGCCCACGAACTCGCGGAGGAAGATGGCGGCGTTGATGGAGCCACCCCAGCGCTCGCCGGAGTTCTTCATGTCGGCGACGTCGGAGCGCAGGGCGTCCTTCTGCATGTCGCTGATGGGCATGCGCCACATCTCCTCGCCCGCGGTGCGCGCGGCCTGGAGCACCTGCGTCACCGTCTCCTCGTGGTCGCCGAAGGCGCCGACGATGTAGTTGCCCAGCGCGACGATGCAGGCGCCCGTGAGCGTGGCCAGGTCGATGATGGCGGCCGGCTTGTGCTCGGTGGCCCACGTCAGGATGTCGCCCAGCACCAGGCGGCCTTCCGCGTCCGTGTTGGTGATCTCCACCGTCTTGCCCAGGCGCGAGGTGAGGATGTCACCCGGCTTGTAGGCGTTGCCGGCCGGCATGTTCTCGCACGCTCCGATGAAGGCGTGCACGGGGAAGGGCGGCTTGAGCGCGGCGATGACCTTCATGGCGCCCAGCACCGCGGCCGAGCCCGCCATGTCCGTCTTCATGTCCACCATGCCGTCCGTCGGCTTGAGCGACAGGCCGCCCGAGTCGAAGGTGACGGCCTTGCCCACCAGCGCCAGCGGCGGCCGCTTGGCGTCGCGCGCGTTCTTGGGCGTGTACGTCAGGTGGATGAGGCGAGGCTCCTCGGTGCTCCCCGCGGTGACGCCGAGGAACATGCCCATGTCGAGCTTCTCGATGTCGCGACGGCCGCCGATGGTGGCCTTCAGCCCGCCTTCCTTCGCGGCCTGACGCGCGGCCTCGGCCAGCACCGTGGGCGTCACCGCGTTGGGCGGCTCGTTGACGAGGTCACGGGCCCAGTTGGTCGCCTCCGCGACGCGCTGCGCCAGCGTCAGCGCGTCATCCAGCTCGCGCGAGCGCTCCGTGCCCTGGGGGAGCACCAGGGACACCTTGCCCAGCTTCGCGGCGCCCTTCTTCTCCTCGCGCGCGGAGGACTTGTACTTGTCGAAGCGGTAGACGCCCAGCGCCACGCCTTCCACCACGGCGCGCACCGCGTCCTGCGCGGACTCGGTGGCCGGCAGGGCGAACGCCACCGAGGCGACCTTGAGCCGCTGCGCCGTCTTCGCGGCGCGGCCGGCGGCCAGCCGCAGCACTTCCGGGTGGAAGCGGGCGCGGTCTCCCAGGCCCAGCAGCAGCACGCGCTCGGGCGACGTGCGCCCCAGGGTGTGCATCACCAGGCTCTGGTCCGCGCGCCCCTTGAATCCCTCCTGGGTGGCGGCGCCGCGCAGGCGCCCTTCCAGGGCGTCATCCGCCGAGGAGAGGGAGGACGGAGCGCTGTCTCCCAGCTCGCCCTCGAAGAGGGGAATGACGAGCAGGTCGCCGCTCGTCCGTGTGGCATCGCCGGAGACGAAGCTGAAGTTCATGGGCCGTGGAACTCCTGAACGGTGAAAAGGCTTGGGCGGGTGGAAAGGGCGCGGACTGTAACGCCCGCCCTGTTACACGCAAAGCGTTGGATTTCATTCGAGCATTGCATTGCTTCGTTGCACTGGGTAGCAGTGTGGGGAATGCCCACGCTGCTGATGCATCTGACCGCCATTGAACGGATGGCCGCCAACCCGGGCGAGCTGCCGGCGGATTGGGTGCGTGCGCTGTCGGAGGACCTGCCGTACGCGCGCTTCGGCGCGGCGCTGCCAGACCTCCCGTTGTGCGAAGGCATCCGGGGCGGGCTCGCCGCCTTCCTGCCCGAACGGGAGCTGCCGCACTTCGCGCGGCTGTACCATGAGCGCGCCCCGGTGGGCTTCGGGCTGAAGATGGCGGAGCTGGTGGCCTCCGGCGCGCTGGTGGGCACCGAGCCTGGCCTCGCGGTGCTCGCGGGCTACTTCACGCACCTGTGCCTGGACCGCCGTCTGTATCCGGTGGTGGACAGGCTGGTGGTGCGACACCGCCGCCGCGGTGAGCGTGCCCTGGAGGCGCACCGCGACATCGAATGGGCGCAGACGCTCTTCTATCTGCGCGAGCTGCACGGCATGGAGCTGCTCGGCACGCCGCGGGTGCGGGAGAAGTGTCAGGTGGTGAAGAGCCTGGGCTTCCCCTGGCGGGGCATTGGCGGCGGCCTCTACGAGCTGGTCCGTTTGTCCTCACAGGAGCGTGTGGGCCAGGCGCCCAGCAAGTCGGAGGTCGATGGCTGGGTTCGCGGCCTGTACGTCTCCGGCCTCTTCCTTTCAAGTCCCATGGGCCGGGCGCGTGCGTTGCCGGCCTATGCGCGGCTGTCATTCCAGGAGCTGTACCGCAACGACACGTTCGACTTCGCCGCGGAGGTGGAAGGCACGCTGGAGACGGCGCGTGGCGTCCTGCGTCGGTTGCACGGCTACATGGCGAGGGGCACCTTCACGCCCCGTACGCGCGCCCGCTTCCTGGAGGCCTTCCCCGAAGGGACGCTGGGCGCACGGGCGGCGTGACACCCGCAGAGCAGGCGTCCTGGCGAGCCCGGTTTCCCTCGGGGAATGGCGCTGTCCGAAGCGCGAGGCCGCTCCTATCCTCGAAGAGGAATGACGGTCCTACTCCTCATCGCGGTGGGCGCACTCGCGGGTACCTTGGGGGCGTTGCTCGGCATCGGAGGCGGAATCGTCCTGGTGCCCGCGCTGGTGCTGGGGTTCGACATTCCCGTGGAGCAAGCCATCCCCGCGAGCCTCATGTGCGTGGTGGCCAGCTCGTGCTCCGCCGCCGCGGGCTATGTGCACAAACACCTGAGTGACATCCGCCTGGGGCTGTCGCTGGAGCTGGCGACGGTGATGGGCGCCATCGCTGGCGGCATGGTGGCGGCCATGGTGGCGCCGGCGATGGTGGCGGTGGTGTTCGGGCTCTTCACGCTCTACGTGGCGCTGCAGATGTTGCTGCTGCGTTCGCCGCGCCAGGAGCCCGCCGCGATGGACGACTACGTGCCCGCCAACTACCCGCTGGGCATCTCCGGCTCCTTCGTGGCCGGTGGCCTGTCCTCGCTTTTGGGGGTGGGCGGGGGACCGCTCAAGGTGCCGCTGATGGCGTACGGCATGCACGTGCCGTTCAAGGTGGCCAGCGCGACGAGCAACCTGATGATTGGCGTCACGGGCGCCGCGAGCGTTGCCGCGTACGCGTTGAGGGGCCATCTGAAACTGGCGCTGGTGTCACCGTTGGTGGTGGGTGTCCTGGGAGGCGCATATGTGGGCAGTCGGCTGATGCCGAGGGTGCCCACGGCGGTGCTCAAGCGTTTGTTCGCGGTGGTGTTGCTGGTGGTCGCGGGACAGATGCTGTGGAAGGGAGGGGAGGGATTGTGGCCGAGCATCCTGAAGTGAGTGAACCCGAGGAAGCACGCGCGGCATGTGCTTCCGTGTCGGTGGTGACAGCGGAGCATCCCGCCGTCGCGCGCAACGTGGCAGTCACGGGAGGCGCCGCGTCGCTGACGCCCCCCATGGACGGGGCGCCCATGGGGCAACCGGGCGCGGGGGCGGCGGCGCAGGTGCGGCATCACCACCGTGAGCGCGCGGTGGTGGGCGACCGGTGGATCGCACGGGTGCTGCGCGTCGGCGCGGTGGTCAGCGGCGGAATGTTCGTCCTGTCGCTGGGGCTGGAGGCCATGCCCCAATCCGAGCGCGTGCACGTCGCCATCGACTTATTGCGAAAGGGCGCCGCGTCACTGCTGTTGGTGACGCCCGTGGCGCGGCTCGCGGTGGCGGGCACGCTGCTGGGCCTGCGGGGGGAGTGGCGCTACATGGCGATGGCTGCGGGCGTGCTGGGGCTGCTCGCCATCGCGGTGGGCACCGGCATCCAAGCCTAGGGAGAGCGCGGGTGACGGCGCTCTCCCCGGTGTCAGGGCGGAGCGCTCACACGCCGCGCGCGGTGAAGTGGGCCAGGATGTTCTGGACCTTGGCCACTTCGCCCGTCTGACCCAGATCCCCGTAGAGGGGAATCAGCGTCTCGAACTGCTTGCGGGCCGCCGCGAAGTCCTGCTGGTAGTAGCAGGACAGGCCCAGGTCCCAGCGGGCGCGGGCCTCATATGCGTGGTCATGCACCTCCTGGTACAGCTCCACCGCGCGGAGCAGGTGCGGGCGCGCACCTTCGTGGTTGCCGAGGAGCCCCTCGGACTCGCCCAGCAGCAGGTGGCCCAGCGCGAGCGCCTCCGGGTCATCACCCTGCTCCAGCAGGGGCACGGCCTCCAGGAAGCGCTTGCGCGCGGGCTCGTAGTCGCCCTTCTCCATGCGGATGTCGCCGATGTCGATGAGCAGCCGCGCCACCCGCTCCGTGTTTCGCGTCTGGCGCAGGAGGATGAGCGCCTCCTGGTATTTCTCCTCGGCGGCCTCCGGCTGGCCCAGCGAGCGCAGGGACTCGCCGATGCAGGCGCGGGCCAGGGCCTCGCCCTCACGGTCCTTGGACTCGTTGAAGAGCATGGCGGCGCGGGCAATCTGCTCGATGGCGCCGCGGTGATCCTCGAAGTTCGCCTTCACCACGCCCAGCCCCATCAGGGCCTGCGCCTGGCCGGGCTTGTACTTGGCCTCTTGGAACTTCTCGAGCGCCTCTTCGTAGAATTGCCGGCTGGCGGCGTGGTCCTCCAGCAGACCGTGCAGCTCGGCCAGGTTCACCAGACCCTGTCCCACCTCGGTGGGCGAGCCGGTGATGCGCAGCGGCGCCAGCGCGTTCTTCTGCTTCTGGATGGCGTCGAGGATGTGGGTGCGTTGGGTGTCTTCGGGCGGGTGGTGCATGGGGGCC
The DNA here is from genome assembly GCF_013116825.1 of Myxococcus xanthus. Taxonomy (GTDB): domain Bacteria; phylum Myxococcota; class Myxococcia; order Myxococcales; family Myxococcaceae; genus Myxococcus; species Myxococcus xanthus_B. The sequence continues at coordinate 41,795 of NZ_JABFNS010000027.1, read as the reverse complement.
TCAGGCGTCGCCACCCTTGCGGCGGCGGGAGGTCTTGTCCAACGAATCGTCCTTCTCGCTCCCGTCAGTCCCGTTGGCGGCCATGGCCAAGGAATGGGCGCCCGAGTGACGGTCCTTCTCCATCTTGTCGGCCTTTTCGTGGACGAGGATGGGGGAGAAGAAGCAGTCCTTCTTCGTGTACTCGTCGAAGGCGAAGGCGAAGCGGTAGCTGGCCGCCGCGCGCTGGTTGCAGTCGGTGCGCTCGCAGAAGCGGCAGGAGATGCCGGACGGGATGGCGTCCTTGCGCAGGTCCGTCGTGGGCAGGCCGTAGGCCAGGTACTTGGCGTTCTCCGCGTGGGTGCCCAGGCCGATGGAGTACGCGGTGCCCTTGACGATGGAGCCCTCAATCGGCTGGAGCTGCACCTTGGCGAAGCAGAAATAGGCGGTGCCGTCCGGCATGATGGAGTACTGCCGCGTCAGCTGGGACGGGTTGAGGAAGGCCAGGTGCACTGCCCACTTGGCGCAGCTGCCGCCGCCAGAGGCGAAGCGGATGCCGGTGCCGCTGTAGCGCTTGGAGATGTTGCCGGCGATGTCCGCGCGCAGGAAGTGGAACGGGAGCCCGGGGCGCTTCGGGTCCGACAGGTTGCACAGGCGGTGGGCCACCGTCTCGTAGGTGGAGCCGAAGATGCTCGACAGCAGCTCCACGTCGTAGCGCGTGCGCTGGACCTCCTTGAAGAAGTCCCCGTAGGGCAGCATCAGCGCGCCGGCGAAGTAGTTGGCCAGGTTCACCTTGATGAGCCGCTGCGTCTCGCCGTGGCGCATGCGGCCCGCGTCCAGCACGCGCTCCAGCAGCTTCTCGCGGTCCATCACCAGCAGGCCAATGGACGCGGCAATCTGGAACTTCAGCGGCTGTTCGGTGAGGAAGGGAGACAGCGTCAGCGTCCGCTCCTCCGGGTCCAACCGCCGCACCACGGACGAGCCGGAGGGAGACGGGTCGTCGAAGAGGACGCGGTAGCCGAAGCGCTCCTCCAGGAGCCGGATGAGCTGACCGCTGGTGATCTGCCGCTCCAGCCGCACGTCGCGGCGCAGCGCGTCCGCCTGCTCTTCCAACTCCGGGAAGTAGTTGCGGTGCTTCTCCAGGAAGTCGCTGACCTCGTCGAAGGGCGAGTAGTCGAAGCGCACGCCGGGCGAGGTGCCGTTGCCCGGGCCGCCCTGGGCGCGCGTGCGCTCCTCGACGTTGAGCTGTGCCAGCACGTTCTCCAACTGCGTACGGGTGTTCTTGTAGAGGTTGAAGAGCGCCGCCACCGTGCCCGCGAGCTTCGGCTCCGCGGAGAGGGACTGGAGCGACTCCGGGTCGATGTCGAGGCTCTTGAGGAGCGGCTCGTCCAGCAGCTTCGCGAGCGCTTCGTCCACGCGGCCTTCGCCCAGCGTGGACATGAACTGCTCGGGGTCCTGGTCGAAGTAGCGCAGGGCCTTCCAGAGCAGGGGGAAGGGCATCACCCGCTTACCCTTCTCGATGAGGTTCAGGTACGCGGGGGAAACGCCCAGGTCCTTGGCTGCGTCCGCCTGCTTGATGTTCCGTGCAAGGCGCAGTCCCCGAAGCTTCAGGCCCACGTTGGCGTTCAGTGCGTTGTCGTTCATGGCCGGGTGCGTTGACGCCTTCGGCGATCGCGAATGGCCGCGCGCGCCTCGGGCTCATTACCCACTCTGCAAATCGATTTACCGATTTGCAATGATCCTTTTCATCCACGAGGACCCCTGTCGGCCCTGCGACGGACCGGCTGGACCGCGGTCGGAGCCGGGGGATTGGAACATTGAACCTCATGAAATCACTGTCCTTTTGGGCGTGTGGGGAACCTGTCGTCGCGCTCGCTACATCGCCTTGTCAAGCATTTACTGATGCGCTGCGGCATGGGCGGGGCGCGTTTCGGTAAAGGGAAAAGCGCCGGTTTACAAGAACAGCCCGGGGCTCGGGTGCGATCGAAGGTGGGGGATGAGCGGGGCGCACGCTGCCGGGGGACGATTCACCTCCGGCGCGTCATGGGCGAACCTTCGCCGCGTATGGACGGTGGGCATGGATGGCCGCGAAGGTGGAGCAGGGCGCCGCTGCGCATGCGTGCCCGGGCCGCCGCCGTCATCCTGCTCGGCCTGTCGCTGATGTCGTGTCAGGCGCCGCTGCGCCACCACCCCAGGGAGGATGTGGCGGCGCTGCGCTACAACCTCACCTACGTGCGCGAGCCCGAGCACGCGGTGGACGTGGAGGTGGTGCTGGTGCGAGGCACGCCGCGCGAGTTCCTCTTCAGCCAGCCGGGCGCCGTGATGACGGTGTCCGCGCACCGGGAGGATGGGGGCGTCCTGACGTTGCCCGTCCAGGAGGGGCGCGTCTTGCTGCCTCGGGGGACGCGCTTCTTGCGCTACCGCTACGCGCTCGACGCCTCCATTCGCGAGCGCGGCCCGGACTTCTTCCAGGGCTCCGGAGACGGCGATGCGCGGCACGTCGCGGGCCGCGCGTACCTCATCCGGCCGCGGGTGGTGAAGCCGGGCCTCCGCGTGGAGCTGTCGCTGGTGGGCACCGATGCGTTGCTTCCATGGCAGCCCGGGGAGAATGGCGTGTACCGGCTGCGCGGCGAAGACCTGGTGGACTCGGGCTTCCACGGCTTCGGCGGCCGCCGGTGTCAGGTGCGCCTGCCAGACGCGGTGTTGGACGTGGCCATCCTGGGGCACTTCAAGCACCTGAGCGACGCGGCCGTCTGCACCTGGTTGGGCAAGGCCGCGGAGGAGGTCCGCACCGTGCGGCGCGCCTTCCCGCATCCGCGCATCACCGTGCGGGTCATCCCCGCGCCCGGGCACCACGGGCCCAGCGTCTTCGGCATGGTGCGCTGGAGTTCGCCGCCCAGCATCTCCATCAGCGTGGGGCAGGAGGCGCGGCCGGAGGACTTCGCGCGGGACTGGGTGGCCGTCCACGAGATGCTGCACCTGACCCATCCTGTCTTCGTGCCTCGCGTGCCGTGGCTGTCGGAGGGGCTGGCCACCTACTACACGGAGGTCGCGCGTGCGCGCTCCGGACGGCAGGACTCGCGGCGCGCCTGGGAGGAGCTTCTGGGCGGCTTCGCTCGGGGGCTCGAGGGCAATGACACGCGAACCATGCAGGAGGCCGTGTCTCAGGGCAGCTTTTCGCTCGCTGTCTATTGGACGGGAGCGCTCTTCGCGTTGCATCTGGACGTGGAATTGCGCCGTATCACTGGAAACACGCGCGGGCTGGATGACGTGCTGGAGTTGCTCGCGGCTCGCGGCAGTTCCTCGACCTTCGGGGCATTCGGTGCCGCGGTGGATGCCGTCGCGGGACAGCCGCTGTTCAATGCTCTGTTGGAGCGGCACTTGCCGCGGCCTGCTTTTGCGGAGCAGGCCGGTCTGCTAGAAGCGCTGGGTGTCCAGGAAGGACCCAACGGCGTCTCGCTGGTACCCGCCCGAGACAGTCTGTTGCGTGATTCGGTGGTCGGTCGGCGCAGCCACGGCGAAACACCCTGAATGCAACCGCGACCTCCACACAACACCCCCACGCAGTACCGAAAGGAAGTCTCATCCATGAACGTCAAGGCGCTTGCAGCGGTTGTCGGCACCCTGTCCCTGGCCGCGCTGGCCACGGGTTGTGCGACCAAGAAGTCGGCGGAGATGGAGCCCGCCACGGCCGAAGAGACTGGCGCGGAGAGCAGCGGCGCCACGGAGTCGCAGGAGGCCGCTCCGGCCGCGACCGAGGAGAAGGGCGCTGAGGGCAGCTGTGGCGCCGGCTCGTGCGGCGCCGGCTCCTGCGGCGGCCAGAAGAAGGAGTAGTTCTGCCGGACGGACGTCCCGAGGGTCTGGTGAAGGCCGGGCCCTCGCTGCCGGGCGGTCGAGCATCGCCGCCGCCGCCCGGGTTGTTTCCCACGCTTCGAGAGGGCTTCTGCCGTGGTGACGTACGCACAGCGACATGGGCTGAAGCCGCTGGGCGCGGGCATCGGGCTGCGCAGGAGCTTCTATGCGGAGCTGCCGCGCACCGGACGGCCGCTCGACTGGGTGGAGATCATCCCGGAGAACTTCCTGTCGCTGGGTGGGCGCTCGCAGCGCGCGCTGGACGCATGCGCGGAGCGGTGGCCCGTGTTGCCCCACGGCGTGGGGTTGAACATCGGCGGCCCGGACGCGTTGGATGACGACTACGTCCGGGGACTGGCGGCGCTGGTGAAGCGGGTGGACGCGCCCTTCTTCTCCGACCACCTCTGCTTTTCGCGGCTGGACGGCGTGTACCTGCACGACCTGCTGCCGCTGCCGTTCAGCGAGGCCGCTGTCGAGCACGTGGTGCCCCGCGTGCGCGAGGTGATGGCCCGGGTGGGCCGTCCCTTCCTGCTGGAGAATCCCAGCTACTACGCGCGGATGCCCGGCGGCACGTTGCGGGAAGCGGACTTCCTCCGCCTCGTCGTGGAGCAGGCGGACTGTGGGCTGCTGCTGGACGTGAACAACGTCTACGTCAACGCGCGCAACCATGGCTACGACGCGCGGGCCTTCGTGGATGCCCTTCCGCTGGAGCGCGTGGTGCAGATTCACCTGGCCGGCCACACCTGCTACCCGGACGTCATCGTCGACACGCATGGCGACCGCGTCTGCGACGACGTGTGGTCGCTCTTCCGCTACGTGCTGGCGCGCACCGGCCCGGTGGCGACGCTCATCGAGTGGGACCAGGACCTTCCGTCCCTGGACGCGGTGCTGGACGAGGCGGACATTGCGCGCGCGTCGCTGCGGGAGGTCGCCGGCCCATGAAGCCGTCCCTGCGCGACTTCTTCGACAGCATGGGGGACTACCTCGCCGAGCCTGGCCCGGAGTCGCTGGCCACGCTGTACGCGAGGCACCCGGGGTGGGAGGCGCCGCGCGAGCGGGTGTCGCTCTACGGCGGCTTCGTGCTCGGCCATGTGCGCTCCGCGCTGGACAAGGTCTTTCCGCTGACGCGCCAGGCCCTGGGGCACGACGCATGGGACGACCTGGTGGTGGCCTTCACGCGGACGCGGCCGGCTCGGCACCATGAACTCAACCACCTGTGCGAGGGCTTTCCCGCGTTCCTCGCGGACGCGGCGGCCTCGCGGGGGTTGGCGCCCTTCGTGCCCGCGCTGGCCCGCTTCGAGTGGACCGACTTCGCGGTGTTCGCGTCCCTGGAGCCTTCGCCCGAGCGCGTGGCGCGGCTGACGGCCAATCCCACCCTGGTGGTGCTGGAGCACGACTTCCACCTCTGCGCGTACGTGCGGGCCCGAGGCGCCGCGACGTCACCGGAGGCAGGCGCGGAGCTGGCGCTGCTGTGGCGCCACCCGGAGCAGTTGAAGACGCTCTACCTGGCCGCCACGCCACCGGCGCTGCTGGTGCTGAAGATGGCGGTGGAAGGGCTGGCCCTGACGGACGTCGTGGCGGCCACGGGCATGGCGGAAGCCGACCTGCGCGCGGCGGTGAGGCGCTTCGGCCGCGACGGACTGGTGCTCCTCCCGGACGGCAGCGACGGGGGATGAAGGGCCCTCGCTGTCTGGGCGCTCAGTGCCAGGGGTACGTCACCAGCCCTCGCGCCGTGCCCACGTAGCGCGGCCCTCCCGGAGCCACCAGCAGGGCGCTCACGTCCGGGTCCGGCAAGCCTTCTTCCATTCCAAAGTGGGTGGCGATGTCTGCTGATACATCATAACGCACCAGCCCGTTCTTCGTGCCGGCCCAGAGGATGTCCTGGGTGCGCGCGTCCACGGCCTGCCGTTCGAAGTGGAGCGTGCGAATCTCCTCGTCCTGCAGTCGCCAGGGCGCGTCGCGCAGCGCGGGACCGGGTTGTCCCAGCGCGCTGAAGCCCTTCCTCGTGCCGGCGAATACCTGGCCCTCCGGCCCCACGGCCACGGAGAGGACGTCGTCATCAGGGATGGCGGGCGGAGCGTGAAGCCGCACCGAGACATCGGCGAGCCCGGGCTCGAAGTCGTCGTCCGCCCAGATGGTGATTTCCGCCAGGCCGCCCGACGTGGCCGCCCAGGCCGTCACGCGTTCCGGGCTGGAGCCCGGGGAGATGACGAGCTGGCGCACCTCGCGCCCCTCCAGCAGGCGGCGGCCTCCCACGGTGCCCGCGCGTCCTCCGGAGGCGGGGTCGCTCGCGCGTGTGAGGACCAGGCCTCGGCGGGTGCCCAGCAGCAGCACGTCCGGAGATTCCCATGCGGCCACCGCGGTCACCGCCGCGCCCGTGGCGCCCAGCATGGCGCCCGTGTGCCGGGTGCAGGTGCGCTGGACGCACCGGAGCACGCCGCCGCCCTCGGTGCCCACGAAGAGCACGTTGCCGCCTTGAAACGCATGGAGCGACAGGGCTGGTGCGTTCACGTCCAGCACCGTCGTGGACGCGCGCTCCGCATACACCCGGGGAGATGCGCCATCCGCGTAGCGGAGCCCGTCCGGGGTGAGCGCCAGGGCCACCACGGGCCGCTGCGCGTCCTGAACGTCCTCCATCAACCGCGCGCGTCCCAGCGGCAGCACGGTGAAGGACGTCGCCGCGCGGCTCATCGCGCCGTCCTGGTCGGTGGCGGCCAGCACCGTCGTGTGGCGACCGGCGAAGGGGAAGCCGAGGGTGGCGGTAGGCAGCGGCAGCGCGCCCGCCAAGAGGCTCCCCGCCAGGTTGTCCAGCCACGCCAGCTCCTCGATGTGGCCCTGGGGGGCCGCGGGCCTCGCGAAGCCGGTGAGGACCACGGGTTGCCCCTCCAGGCATGGGCCTCTGCCGCAATCCAGCACCCCTTGCATCACGCTCTCCACCCGCACGTCGGGCGCGCCGTTCACGGTGACGGCCACGGCCGCCGCGCAGGCCAGGCCCCACGGGTCCGTCGCGGTGAGCGTGAGCACGTGGTGGCCGGGCGTGGACAGCCGGGCGGTGTGCGTGCTGGGCCCCTGGGCCAGTGCGCCGTCCCGCGAGGAGACCCACGTGTAGCGCAGGCCCGTCCGCGCATCCTCCGCATCCGACGCCGAACCCGTGAGCGTCAGCGGCACACCCGCGTTCACCACCGCGTTCGGAAGCGGCGCCTGGATGGAGCAGCCCGTGGGCGGCGTGTTGATGATGGCGCGCACCGGCCGTTCCACGCAGCCGCTCAACGCGGTGTCTTCCGGGTCCACGGCGCACGCGGACAACACCTGCGCACCGGCCACGGACAGCACGGCGCTCACGGCTTCACCCGTGCCCAGGGGCGTGGGCTCGGCGCTGGTGGTCCAGATGGGCTCCACCGGTTGCTCCGTCTCCGGGTCCACGCAGTGGGCCCGCAGCAGGCTGGGGACGCCCACGAGCACGCGTGGATTCTCGGTCGTGGGGAACTCCAACTCGCACCGGGGCGGGAGGTTGGTGACCAGCCGCACCCGCACGCTGTCCGAGGCGGTGTTGCCGCGCCCATCCACCACCCGTGCCCTCACCGTGTAGACGCCGGGCGTGGTGAAGGCATGTGTCAGGGCTGGGCCTCGGCCCAGCGGCTGCCCGGAGGGCGCCAGGCTCCACTCCACCGCGCCGTCCAGGTTGCCCGCGCCTCCCTCGGCGTGAAAGTCCTGGGCGGTGGCCGCGAAGCGGACGGAGGCGCCGTGGGGCGGGGCCTCGCCTTGCTTCACGAAGATCTCCGTGGGTTCGGGCCGGAGGATGCGCACGCTGGGGGCGCGCGTGGCGCGGACGGTGACGCGCACCTCGGCGGTGGCGGAGACCTGCGTGGCGGAGTCCACCGCGGTGCAGCGGAGGGTGTCCTCGCCGGCCACGGACAAGGTCGCCCGCACCACGTCGCCAGCAGGCAGCGGCCCGGACAGCGCGGACGTCCACTGCACCGCGCGCCCCTGGAGCCGCACGCCACGCTCCGTCATCGCCATGCACTCCAGGTCCAGCAGCTCGCCGAGGTTGAAGGTGCTACCCGGCGTGGGGCGCAGCACGGTGGCCATGGGAGCCCCCCGCGCGAGGACGTTCAGGTGGAGTGACGCGCTCGCGGCCAGCCCACCGGCGTCCACCACCGAGGCGGTCAGCCGCTGCTCTCCTGGTTCGAGGAAGGCGAGGGTTGCGCGCGCGCCGCGGGCCAGTTGCCCTTCGATGGAGGACACCCACAGCACGTTGGCGCCCAACGCCGCGCCTTCCTCCGCATCCTCGACGGTGGCCGCGAACTCCACGGCCTGGCCCACGCGCAGCGGGATGATGTCCAGGGCGGGGCTGACTTCGAGCCGGGGAGGCGTGTTGTGAGGCGTTGATGGAGGGCGGAGGGCTGGCTCGCAGCCCCACAACGTGGCGGCGTACAGGGGGAGCAGGACGAGGTGGAGCCGAGGGGGGCCTTGGCTCGCCACGGGGTCACGTCCCGGCCTGGCAGACGCGGCCCGCCGATGAATCCACGCACCGACGGCTGCCCGGGCAGTCGAGGTCCGTTGCGCAGGGCGCCGTGCAGGCCCCGCTGACACAGCGCCCTTCGAGCAGCCCCAACTCGTGGCAGCTCGCGTCGTCGGTGCAGGGCGCGTCCATCCGCCGCAGGGCATGGCAGCCCGCGAAGTTCGCTGCATCCGGCAGGCACCGCCCGGACTGGCAGGTGAAGCCCGGCGCGCACTGTGCCGCCCCATCCTCGTCCGGCGGTGTCTGGTCGGAGGGGGGGGCGTCATCGCCGCCGCCACACAGGGTGGCGCACGCGGCGCTTCCTTCGGGCAGCACCTCGCACTGCGCCCCAGCGGCGCATTGCCAGTCGCCCGTGCAGGGCGCGCACAGGGGACCGGGGCCCTCGCAGCGGTTGCCCTTGCAGGTCAATCCCTCGCCGCAGTGCGCGTTGCCGATGCACTCCAGGCACTTCTTGTTCGGCGCGCACACGAGGCCTTCCTCGCAGCCAATCTCTTGGCAGCCCTGTTCGAGGAGCGACTCGTCCACCACCAGCTCGACCTTGAGCTCCTTCTTCTCGCCCGGGCCCGCGCAGCCCTGGACCTGGGTGGCGGGAAATCCCAGGGCCGTCACCGTCACCGTGTAGCAGCCATCCGGAAGGGGCCCCACGCGCAGCCGCCCCTTCGCGTCCAGCAGCAGCCGCTGGAAGGGCGTGCCCTCCACGGACGCCTCCGCCGCGGACAGCCGGAAGCCGTTGGTCGTCTTTACGTGCACGTCGAGGAAGCCCGCGGGCGTGGGCGCCACCGGTTGCACCTGGACGGACTGGCCTCCCAATACCCGCACCTGGACGCGCGCGGCCTTTTCGGTCGTGGCGATGATGAAGAGCTCCGCCATCCCCGTGGGGACGTTTTCCAGGGTGAAGCGCCCGTCCGCGTCGACATGGCTGCTTACGCCAGGCTGGCCCACCAGCGACACCATGGCCACCGAGGGGTCGCTCTCCGTGAGCTGCCCATGCACGGTGCCCACCCGGAAGGGGGCGTTCTCCAGGTTGCCGCAGCCCGCGGCGCAGCAGGCCACGAGCGTGGCCACCGCGATGTGAATCGTCGAACGCATCAGAAACGATATCCCGCGCCGGCCCAGCCACCCGTGAAACCCACGGCCTGCCCCTGCCCATCCACAACGACATACGTCAACATGAACTGGGCCTGTGTCATCAGCTCCAGCCGCTCACCCACCCGCCACACGACGCCGCCCACCACGCCGGGGCTGACGGTAAAGAACCGCTGCCCGTTGGCGGCGGCCTCTACGTCAAAGGACCGCCTGAGGTGCAGGCCGGCCACACGCGGCCCCGCGAACACCGTCAGCCGCTCCCAGCGCCACAGGTAGGGAAGGGCCACGCCCGCGGAGACGGTGGTGTAGCGGAAGGGCACCTCGCTGCCCGGCGCCAGCTTCAGGGCCCGGTCGCCGGTGCTGAAGGCCACGTCGAAGAGCAGCCCGAAATCCTGAAGCGGCTGGTCCTCCAGCCGCAATGACAGGGCGACTTCGGGGGACATGGGCAGCAGCTCCGTGCGGCTGCGGGCATCCGCGAAGCTGAACATGCCGCCCAGCAGCGACAGCGAGCGTCGCGGGAAGGCCTCCGCCATCAGGCGCTCCAGGGGGAGGCGGTCCCCCTGGCCCACCTCCACGTCACGGCGCATGAGGACGGCGTCGCCCTTGGTCAGCTCCACCGTCCGCTTGCCGGGCGCCACCGCCGCGCCGCCGGGGAGCTCCGTGCGCTCCTCGCCGTCCACCTTGAGCGTGAAGCCGTCCAGGCGTGGGTTGTAGGAGAACAGCTCGGGGCGGCCCGTCCGGGTGATGCTGCCGGAGAGCACCACGGGGTCCGCGCCCACTTCCATGATTTCCGCCGACGGCCGCTGCCGCCCCTCGGTGAAGGCGAAGGTGCGGCGGCGTGCGTGGTCGTGGGCCTCGGTGGCCGTGACGGCGCCATCACCATTGCGGTCCGCCGCGCCGCTCAAGCCGTCGATGAGGAAGTGGGTGTAGATGTCGTTGCGCAGGCTCTCGTCCTCGCGCGCCGTCTCGCCCCAGTCGCAGGCGGCGAAGACCATGGACGCGCGCGACGACTCCTCCAGCGGCCGGGCGTAGAAGCCGGACTTGATGCCCTCCAGCTCCGCCTTCAATTCCCTGGGCAGCAACGACTTGCCACTGCCGCTGTGGCAGGTGGCCAGCACCAGCATGCGACGCCGGCTGGCCAGCCCGTCGAACTCCTCCTTCAGCGTGTCCATGCTCAGCGCCGTCTGGGGAATGTCCCGGTAGGCCGCGTCGCGGGTGACCAGGTAGCGCCGCAGCTCGCCCTTCGCGTCGCGCGCCAGCGTGCCGTGCGCGGAGAAGTAGACGACCACCACGTCGTCGGGCCGGCTCGCCTCCTTCTTGAGCTGCCGGAGCGCCGCGAGGATGGCCTCGCGCGTCGTCTCCTCGCGGCGGGTGAGCATGCGCACCTGGTCGAACCCGCCGCGCGCGGGGTCCTTCAGCGCGGCGCCCAGATCATGGGCGTCCTTGACGGTGTAGCGCAGCCCCTTCCAGCGCGGGTCGTCGAACGAGGCGATGCCCACCAGCAGGGCCATCCGGCGCGGCTTGTAGGCGCTGGACAGCGACGCTTCATCGAGCGTCAGCGGGACCAGTCCGCCCTTCTCCCCAGAAGAGGAGGGCGTCGCGCACGCGGCCAGGCAGGCCAGCAGGATGGGAAGGAGTCGCCTCACGTGGAACCGTTCAAGGACGATTCTGGCTGCTTCGCACGCTCACGTCGAACCGGATGATGGCCAGTGGGTCCTCACCCTGGGGGCCTGCCCCGTTTCGTCCCTCCAACATTTCACTGACCGTCTCGGCCTCTGGCGGCGCGCCGGTGGAGCCCACCAGCCACAGCGTCACCGGGCCCTCCTCTCCCGCGAGGCTCACGCCCGCGAGCCCCTGCGGCCCCTGCAGGTCGTGGGTGCCCGCGACCAGGGGGAAGTGGCCCAGCAGCTCCGGCGCCGCGCCCTGCCGTTGCTCGAAGAGCAGGGCGGTGCCCGCCTCGGTGGCGTGGTAGCGCAGGAGCAACACATCCGAATCCTCCACCGAGCTGCCCGGGTCCAGACGCCGCAGGACCCCCGCGCTGTCGCGTGCCACCACCGACAGCTCCAGGGCGATGCGTGGCAGGCGTCCCTTCTCACCCGTCCATTCCGCCGCGGGGCTTTCCTGGCCGGCCGGGGCCCCCGTCCGCATGCGGGGCAGCAACACCACCGCCAGCAGGCACGCGGCGAGTCCTCCGGCGACCAGGCCCCAGTGCCCGGCCGCGGGCCGATGGGCTCGCAGCGCGCGCCGCACGCGCGCCAGACCCACGTCATCCAGGGGCGGGGCGGACGCGCCCGTCGGAGCGAGCCCCAGCAGCAGCGAGTCCACCTGGCCGTCGAGCAGGCCCGGGCCCGGGCGCGTGGCGAGGAACGCCTCGCACGTCTCACACGGGTTCGCCAGGTGCGTGGCGAAGTACGCCACGGCCTCGGGCTCTCGGCGGGAAAGGGCGTCCAGTGCGCCGTCGTCCAGGTGTTTCATGAACCCTCACTCCCACCGGCCGGCGAGGACTCGCCGCAGCAGCTCGCGCTTGATTCGAGACCGGAACCGCTCCAGCCGCATCGTCACCGCGCTCTTTCCCACGCCCAGCTTCTCCGCAATCTCCCGCGCGGACAGCTCCCCCTCCACGTAGAAGAGGTGCACCGTCCGTTTCTCCTCGCCCTCGGGCAGCTCCGCGATGAGTCGCCGCACCACCTCGATGTCACGCTCCAGTTGCAGCGCCTCGGGAATGTGGGGGACCGGCTCCGGTTCGGGGTCCGCCACATCCTCCTCCAGCCGCCGGGTACTGGACTTCCGCTCCAGCCGCGTTCGGGCCCGGTTGCGGGCAATGGACAGCAGCCATGACTCGAAGGCCCCCGGCTCCTTCAGCCGCGGGAGCGCCCGGAACGCCCGGACGAAGGTCTCCTGGATGACGTCCTCCACCTCATCCGGGTCCAACTGGGCAAAGCCGCCCACGAGCCGCGTCACCAGGGGGCGTGTGCGCCGGTAGATCTCGCTATAGGCAGACGCCTCCCCATGCGCTGCACGCCGCACCCACTCCGTCAATCCCTCCGACGCACCCACCTGTCCTCCAGACCCTCGCAAAGGCCCGCCGGCCACAGGGCCGGTGGACGCTACCGTCTCCATGGAAGCAAGCGGGCAACCTTCTTCTCGCTGGCACCCGGGGGGGCGCTGGGGGGAAGAATGTCTCCGCGGCCGTTCATTTCAAGAAGGGACACTGACATGCGCGTCATCAACTTCAACGCCGGCCCGGCCGGATTGCCACTGCCGGCCCTCGAGCGGGCTCGGGACGAACTGACTGACTTCCAGGGCTCCGGCATGTCGGTGATGGAGCACAGCCACCGGGGACGGGAATACGAGGGCGTCCACGACGAAGCCATCTCCCTGTTGACCCGGCTGCTGGGGATTCCCGACACCCACCAGGTCCTGTTCCTCACCGGCGGCGCCTCCCAGCAGTTCGCCCAGGTGCCGATGAACTTCCTGCGGCCCGGCGCCAGCGCGGACTACCTCATGACGGGCGTATGGAGCGAGAAGGCCTTCGACGAGGCGAAGTACTACGGCACGCCGCGCGTCGCGGTGAGCACTGCGCGGCCGGACAAGCGCTACACGCGGGTGCCCCGCCAGGATGAGCTGCACCTCGACTCGAACGCGGCGTATGTCCACCTGACGAGCAACAACACCATCTTCGGCACCCAGTGGCACACCTTCCCGGACGTGGGGAGCGTGCCGTTGGTGGCGGACATGAGCTCGGACTTCCTGTGGAAGGGCTTCGATGTCAGCCGCTTTGGCCTCATCTACGCGGGCGCGCAGAAGAACCTGGGGCCCTCCGGCGTGACGCTGGTGGTGGCCGACAAGGCGTTCCTCGCGCGGGGCCGGACGGACATTCCGAAGATCTTCCGCTACACCACCCACGCGGAGAACAACTCGCTCTACAACACGCCGCCGACCCTGGCCATCTACCTGGTGCGCAACGTCCTGGCCTGGATTCAGTCGGTGGGGGGGCTCGCGCAGTTGGAGCAGTGGAACCGGGAAAAGGCGGCGTTGCTCTACGGGGCCGTGGATCGGCACCCGGAGTTCTACCGCGCGGCGGTGGAGCGCGAGTCCCGTTCAGTGATGAACGCTGTCTTCCAACTGCCCACGGAAGCGTTGGACGCGGCCTTCGTCGCTGACGCGAAGCAGCAAGGAATGGTGGGCCTCAAGGGGCACCGGACGGCCGGAGGAATCCGCGTTTCGATGTACAACGCGGTGAGCGTGGAGAATGTGCGCACGCTGGCCGCCTTCATGGACCACTTCGTGAAGACGCGCGGGTAGGCTGCGTCCAACCGCACGGATTACCCACACCCGGAGGATTCATGAAAGCCACGCTGACCGCCGTCGTGCTGTCCCTGATGTTCGCCGCTCCGGCCTTCGCCAAGGAGGTCGCGGGGGTGAAGTACCCGGAGACCGCGTCCGTTGCCGGCAAGGAGCTGAAGCTCAATGGCGTGGGCCTGCGCAGCAAACTGGTGTTCAAGGTCTACACGGCCGGGCTCTACCTGGAGACGCCGTCCAAGGATGGCGCCGCCATCATCAGCTCGGACCAGATCAAGCGCGTGCGCATGTACATGCTGCGGGACCTGGACAAGAAGACCATCGTCGATGCCATTGGCGACGGCTTCAAGAAGAACGCGGGCTCCAAGCTGCCGGAGTTGCAGCCCAAGCTGGACACCTTCAACGCGGCCATCCCGGACGTGAAGAAGGGTGACGAGCTCATCCTCACGTACATCCCCGGCCAGGGCACGCAGGTGTCCAGCAAGACGGGCAAGGAGATCTCCGTCGAGGGCAAGGACTTCTCCGACGCGCTCTTCTCCGTCTTCGTGGGCAAGAGCCCGGTGGATGGAAGCCTGCGTGACGGGATGCTCGGCAAGGACTGAGAGACTCCGGTGCGCGCCACGTGCGGCGTGGATGCCCCGTGTCTCCGAGTGAGGCACGGGGCGTCGTCGTTTCAGGGGCCGGATGCAATGCGTCCGTGGCTCGCGCGTACATTCGGAGGACGGCCGGCCGCTGCGCGAGGGCGGGAGGTCTGATAGCAACCGGAGGGCACGAAGGAGGTCGTCATGGGAATCTGTACGTGGTTGGTGCTGGGTGGCATCGCGGGCTGGCTGGCCAGCATCATCAAGGGCACCAACGCCCGCATGGGCATGTTCGCCAACATCGCCACCGGCATCGTCGGGGCCATGATTGGCGGTTGGGTTTTCAGTCTGATGGGCGGCAGCGGGGTGACGGGCTTCAACCTCTGGTCCCTGCTGGTTGCGACGGTGGGCTCCGTCATCCTCATCACCATCGTCCAAGCCATCCGGAAATGACGCCCGCCGCCCGCGTGCGCGCTCAGAAGAGACTGAGCTGCGGCGTGGGCGGCGGCGTGCGCTCCGGGCGCCGGAAGGTGTCCGGGGCGTCCTCGGTGATGTAAGAGGCGCGGAGGCCCACCTTGCGCGCCGCCGCGTGGAAGAGGCGGTGGATGGTCTCCGCGTAGAGGCCGTCACCGCGCATACGGTGCTTGAAGCGGCTGTCGTTGAGCTCCCCGCCGCGGGTCTCCCGGATGCGGTGGAGCACCCGCTCCGCGCGCAGGGGCAGCTTCGCGCGCAGCCGCTCCGCGAAGACGTCCTTCACCGGGCCGGGCAGCCGCACCAGGATGTGGTGCGCGCGGGTGGCGCCAGCTTCACGTGCCGCGGCCAGCACGCGGTGGATGTCCTCGTCGTTGAGGCCCGGGATGATGGGCGCCACCGACACCGCCACGTCGATGCCCGCCTCGGTGAGCCGGCGGATGGTCAGCAGCCGGCGCATGGGGGAGGCGGCATAAGGCTCCATGGCCCGGGCCAGCTCCGCGTTGTGGAAGGGGAGGCTGATGCTGACCCACAGGCGCGCGTCCCGGGCCAGCCGTTGGAGGACGTCCAAGTCCCGTTCGACGAGCACGCCCTTGGTGATGATGCCCACCGGGTTGCGGTACTCGGCGCAGACCTCCAGGCATCCTCGCGTCAGCCGTAAGGAGGCCTCCAGCGGCTGGTAGCAGTCGGTGACGCCGCTGAAGACGACGGTCTCACCCTTCCAGGAGGGCTTCTCGAAGGCCTCGCGGAGCAGCTCCGGCGCACGGGGCTTCACCACCAGCTTCGTCTCGAAGTCGGTGCCCGCGCCCATGTCCAGGTACTGGTGCGTGGGGCGCGCGTAGCAGTACGCGCAGGCGTGGAGGCAGCCCCGGTACGGGTTGACGCTCCAACTGAAGCCCACGTCCGGGCTGTCGTTGTGCGACAGCACCTGCCGGCTGTGGTCCTCGAAGACCTCCAGCTTGGACGGCGGGATTTCGTCCAGGTACTCCACCGCGGTGCTCGCCCAGGGGTTGGGCGGATTGTCGATGGGACGCGCCTTCATGCGCCCACCGTGAGCCTGAAAGCACGTTCAGTCAAGGGGCGAGCGAGCCTGAAAAAGGGGAACCCCCTGCAGAGAGTTCCCCGAGTGCTCCATCCGGATGGTGGGCTGCTGAAACAGCGCGCTACCAGGTCCAGACGTAGAGCTTGTGGGTGCCGACGGTGCTGCCCATGTTCTTCACGTAGAGCCGCGCCCCGGGCCACGCGCAGTTGAGGTTCAGGTTGCTGTGCGTCTGGCCGGCGTTGACGGTACCGGAGATGTTGTTGCTCCCGCAGTACGCGTAATACGACGTGGGGGCGGTACCGACGTTCTGGATGGAGAACGGCGTCACGCCGAACAGCCAGGTCGAGAAGTCGCGCGTCTGACCAGCGTCAATCCACGCGGACTCCATGGCCTGCTCCACATCGCTCAGCTCAGGCTGCTGCATGGCCTGCTCCTCCTCCGGCGTGTACTCCCCACCGCAGCCAACCGCAGCCAGAGACAGCAGACCCACAACTCCCAACGTATTGAACTTCTTCATGACTTCCCCCTCATTGCGAGTTGTCCCCGAATTGGAGACGCGCGGTGTGTATGGGGGTTTTCACTTAATGTAAATGGTGTGTTTTTGACACCCGGTGGGTTGAAACGGATTGCATCGTTGGATGACGCATCGCGGTGTCTGTGTCATGGCCGGAGCGGCCCGGCCCTTCTCGTGAGAGGGCCGAGACAGCAGCGTCCAAGGCGCCTCCGGCGGTTGACCGGTCGGCGCACGTGGCCATCGACACCATGCGGTTCAGGGCACGCTCACGAGTGGCCGCAATCCGACGCCTACCCTCACGGGAAGAGCCCGGGTGGGGCCGATGACAATGGGTTTCTCGATGAGCTCGGGGCGGGTGGCCCGTGTGTCCGCGGGGTCCGGCACCCACACCGGGTCTCTGCCATTCGCCCCTCGCTTCCACGCGCGTGGGACGCGGCGGATGCCTACTGGGTAGATCGTCAATCCGGAAGCGTCGATGCGCAATCGCAGGAAGCACTTCCAGTCCGGAATGGCCAGTGAAGAGAACGCCTCATTCGCGTGGCAACCAAACACGTTGAGGGAGCTGATCAGGTACAGCCCCACCAGGAACGGAGCGATCAGGAAGCCAGACGTGAATAGCAGGAGCCAGCTTGCGATGTCTCGGCGCAGGCTTCCGGGAGTTCCCACGCCGAGCTGCTTCACCAGTGTGGCGGCCGCCCGAGTCAGAAGTCCTGCCGTGAGCAGGTGCGTCGACCCATGGAGTCCGCCCGCAAACCATCGCCAGGAGGCGCCCCGGCGCGCGTCCGCGAACGTGATGGCGCTCACGAGGGTGAGGCCCCCGAGGAACAACGTCCCTGTCCCCTTGAGCGCCCGGTGAAGCACACGTGAGAACTTGTCCGATACGCCCGTGCTGTTCATGTCAGATGCGAGCCCCCACCCAAGCTGCAGGTAGAAGGCACCCATGAAGACGCCGAACCATGGGTTGAGGAAGGGAAACGCCAGGTTGTGCCACGTGAGACGTCGTGATTTCTGGCTCGGCGGAAAGCACTGCCGAAGCTCGAAGCCCTCCGTCTCTCGTTTCTCGGCTGGCAGGTGTGTGGGGTAGAGGTAGGCCCCGCCTCCGCCAGCGATGATCTTCTGTCGTCCGTCCTTGCCCGCGTGCCGCATGTAGTGGTGAAGGTCTCCCGAAAGGAAGATGCTCACCTTCTTGCCCAGCACCAGTTGCTCCAGGAACTGGAGGTTGCCTTCCAATGCCTTGCGCCCGGCGATCGCCTTAATCTTGCTGACGGCCCACTCCGGCTCTGCGTTGCACAGGATGACGCGCTCTCCGTCCTTCATGTAGCTGACCACCTCTTTGAAGAACTCCACCTGCGCGTTGTCCAGGTCGGACTCCAACTGCATGTCCGTGCCGAGGAGCCACCAGCCATGCGGCAGCTTGATGGCGAAGTAGCTACGTCGCTGCCGCGTCCGCCACGCCTCCGATGTCCGGCCCTGGCAGAACAGCCGAACGAAGGAGACAAGCCCGTCGTACCAGTCATGGTTGCCTGGCACGGCGAACAGGGAGGGCACGCGCCGTCGGTGGTTCAGCGCCGCTTCATAGGGGCCCACTGTCCGGTCGTAGTACTCCTGTACGCTCGCGGTGGGGTACACCTCGTCACCCCCAAAGACGAGCACTTCGCCTCCCTGCGTGTGGTGAGTCTCCCCCTCCGGATCCTCCAGCGCCAGTGCTGGGTTCATCACAGCTGTCGCCACCGCATAGGTGGCGTTCCAGCCATCACCCAAGTCGGACACGTAGTCCAGCCACAGCACGTCGCGCGGCCGACTCTCGTCGTCCACGGTGCAGTCGAAGTAGGGCTGCTCCAGCGGCTGCTTCGGGTTGGTCAGCGCGTCCAGAAGGCGTCGATCCGCCTGCTTGCCAATGACAGCGGAGAGGAAGGCCTTCACCCCTGTCTTGACCAGGGTGCTCGGGTGGAACCACCGGACCATCGGTTTGCCATGCGGCTTGCGTGTCTCGTGGCATCCCCCGGCGCCGATGGCGGTTCCCCCGCCGGCAGCTCGTATCGTCATATGCGTTCCTCCGTGGTGGGGTGTTTGCGGAGCGCCGCGGTTCGTGGCCAGTGCGCAATCAAGTGGTCTGAGAACCGGTCCGCGAGCGCGGCGATGGTGAGGCTCGGGTTGGGGCCGGTGGGGCCAGGCATCACCGAGCCGTCTGCCACGTACAGGCCCGGGTAGTGGAACGCCTCGCCGTGGGCGTTCACCACCCCGTCTGCTGGCGTCTGTCCTATGGGGCAACCACCCAGCGGATGCACGGTGATGACCCGGCTCAAGTAGCTGAGGGGGTTGTGCACCATCTTCGCCTCCAGCGCGTCGGCGATGTCCTCCATGGATTTCCGAACACGGCCGAAGTACTCGCGCGAACCATGCATGCGCCAGTCGATGTCCAGCTTCCCATCTCGTGTCAGCCGCATGTTCCCGTTGGGGATGTCCCGGCCCATGGCGAGTAGCGGCAGCGACGTGGCCGAGCCCAGGCAATCCCCCAGCGCTTCAGCAATCTCCTCGCTGACATCCGTGTCGCGCGTCAGGCCGATCCAGCCCTTGACGAGGCGCCAGGCCAGGCGCATGCCCCGCCTCAGAAGGGGGACCTGCTGCGAGCCTTCATAGAGCCAGTTGATGAACTCCGGGTAGCCCGCATCCTCGATGTAGTAGCCGCGCCCGGTGCCGCCCTCCTCCTTGCCACGGAAGTGGAGCGCGCTGGTGATGACGGGGCCTCTTCCTCCATCCAACACCCGAGGCAGACGGGTCCCGGAGCTGCTGTCCACACTGCGAAGCAGGAAGCCCAGCAGATCTCCATTGCCGCAGAAGCGTGTGCCGAGCCGGGCGCTCAAGCGTGGGAAGTGCGCCCGGTTCTTTAGCAGCAGGTACGTGGTGCCGAAGGTGCCCGCCCCCAGTACGAGCCGGTCCGCGGTGAGCGTCACTCGCTGGAGTTGGTCCGAGGCCACCTCGCGCCGCTCGCCTTCGCGGGCCTCGGTATGGTCCACGTACTGAACCACGTAGCCCCCTCCATCCGCGGGCCAGAACTCTTTCACCTCCGCGCGGGTGCGCAGGTCAGCCCCCGCGCGATGCGCAGCGGACAGGTACGTGAAGTCGAGTGTGTTCTTGCTGCCGTAGTTGCACCCGATGTCGCACTCGCCGCACAGTCGGCAGGTGGTTCGCATGCGACCGAAGAGGTTCGGCGCCGCCTCGCAGATGGGCTCGCCGAGCGCGGGCGCCGCCCCGGCGTTGGCGAAGGTGATGGCCAGCGGAGGGAGCTGCCAGTCGGCTGCACGGCCCAGGCGTTCGGCGGCCAGCTTCATGGCCAGTGTCTTTGCCGTGGCGTCGTAGGGAGGGTGCGCCAGCGGAAATCGCTGGACGTGCATCATCCGCTCGACGGCGTCGTAGTGTTCTTCGAGGTCTTCACGGGTGACAGGCCAATACTCATAACCGCCGGTCTGCGGATGCTCATGGACGAAGGTCTTCTCGTCCTTGCGCAGCATGACGTTGGCGTAGATGAGCGAGCCCCCGCCGAGCCCGGCGGAGACGACGCCGCCCAGCCCCCGGAAGGACCAGAGGTTGAACAGGCCGTGCAACCCCTTGCTCGGGTCCCAGAAGTTGTTGCGCATGTCGTAGGGACTGCGCGGGAACGTGCCAGGTGGATAGGCCTTTCCTCGTTCCAGAACGCACACGCGCAAGCCGGCCTCTGCCAGTCGGTACGCCATCACCGAGCCGCCAAAGCCAGAGCCCACGATGATTGCGTCGAAGTGCTCGGGACGAAATGCCATTACAAGCTCCTCTCCATGGATGGGGCGGATGGCGCTTCCGCCGCCTGCCGGGCCCAGGGCGCATAGACGTTCCAAAGCGTCCCCAGGAAGAACCTGCCGAAGTGGCTCACGGCGCCGAATCCCGCGGTGCCATGGCGGGACGAGCGCATGCTGCCGAGGAGTTCGACGAGCGCCCGTTTGCCAAGCATCAGCACTCCCGCGCCCACCACAGGGCTTCGGGCATCCGGGCCCTCGTGGAGGTAGCAATAGAGTCGCGTGGTGTCCCGCCAGAGGTCGAACCCAGGCTCATCGCGAAGCGTCTTGGTGCCCTCCAGGAAGTACTCGCGGCCCTTCGCGCTGAAACGCAGGCCGTAGCTCATGAGCTTCGTGTCGGGCTCCTCCCCATTGCGGAAGAGGTTGAAGTGGCCCTGTTGCACGGGGAGTTCCTTGCCCAGGGGTGGGTAGCTGACGCGCGCCTCCAGCCGGGCAGTGTGAGTTGCATCGCGGGTGAATGCGCCCAGGTCATCCACGCTGATGGTGCAATGCATGGTGAAGCGCGCGGCATTGCCCTGGGTCGCCCCCTTCATGGGGTCCGTGGCGCCCATCGCCAGTGGGCCGGACATGCGCTCTCTGAAGGTGAGGTCGGGTGCGGGGTTCGTCATGTGCATCATCTCCGGGGTGAGGGCAGTTCCGGCTCGCCGGCCACCGTGAGGTAGCGTCAGGCGTCGGAGCAGCCCATGTCGAAGGAGGAACGGGTTCGTGGCGCCTCATGTGTGTGGAGGCACTGGCGGCTTCTGAGGGGTCTTCCCCTGGCCCATCCCCATCACGCTCTCCAGCCCCTCCGGGTACGTTTCCGTGGGCAGCACGGCCTGACTGAGGAACCAGGTCTCGAAGTGGTCGTCGAGCACCCCGCTGGATGTGGGCAGGAAGCTCGTGAAGAACGCGCGCCGGGAGACGCCTATAGCCCGGAGTGGTCG
Organism: Myxococcus xanthus; assembly: GCF_013116825.1. Taxonomy (GTDB): domain Bacteria; phylum Myxococcota; class Myxococcia; order Myxococcales; family Myxococcaceae; genus Myxococcus; species Myxococcus xanthus_B. Next base: position 20,696 of record NZ_JABFNS010000027.1, on the reverse strand, counting down.
AATGCGTGGATGGTCACCCATGACGAGCCGTGCACCCGCGCGCTTCCCCAGCCGGAAGCCAAACTTCCCTCGGAAGTAGATGTAGCTTTTGAAGAGCATGCCGCGGAACGCGCAGTAGTTGACGGCTGTTGCGTACAGCGGCAGCCACGCGCGGCGAGGCCGGTCGATTTCGATGAGGGCCACCCGCTGCCCGTCCTCGTCGTAGCGGCTGCTCACCGTGCCGTCCTGGATGCGGAAGTCCAGGTTTGCCAGGTGTTTGGGCATGCCCCAGATGCCCTTGCCCCCCTTCACGGAGACCTCCGTGTTGACGGGAAGGTCGAACACGTACTGGCCCAGGCCGTGGCGTTTCTGGAACATGAGGGGCAGCAGCGGGCGTGATGGCCGGGGACCACGAGTGCATGCGATGGCAATGCTGAACTCGATGTATGCGCCGATGTCGGTGGTGCGATAGTCGATGACGGTGACGAGCAGTACTCCTCTCCGGCGTGACACTCGCAGTGGGTGCAGTTCGTTGCCGGGTAGCAGCCGGGCGGCCTGCTCGGCATCGACAGTGAAAGCGGCCATCAGTGCCGGCGAGGACTTGGAATTGATAGGCAGCGTGTAGGGGATGCCGTCCACGCGCGAGTAACGGCCGGACTGTGCCTGGATGCGGCTGGGCAGGCGGAACAACATGGCGGCGCTCCTTCACACCGGTTTGTCGAGTTCGGCGAGGATGAGGGGGAAAACATCACGGGAGGCGTCCTGGCCCATGAACATGTCCAGGTGGCCGTAACCGGGGACCAGATGCAGCGTGTGGTAGCCGGGGCGGAATCGCTCCAGGTGCTCGAAGCTGCGGTGCTGACTCTCAGAGAGGAAGCAGCGATTCTGCTCACCGGCAAGGAAGACGAAGCGTGCGTCCGTCTCCGGCTCACGCACTGCCAGATCCTCTGACAACGCCTGGAAGCCCTCCACAGGCACCAGGTGTCCTGCTCGCACGCACTCGGACATCTGGTGGAAGAATGTGAGGGGGACCTTGGCGAACTCCTGCTGGAGCCAGTCGTGCGTCTCGGAATTGAGGTTCTCGTGGCGCCAGAGCACGGGAAACCCGACGCCATAGGTGAAGCTGGACCAGCGGCACACCAAGTTGGTGCACTCATGGTGGAAGGCCCGGACCAGGAGCGTGAGAAGCCTGGCCGTCAGCGTGGGCGCGCGAAAGGCCCACTGTGGATCCAGGTAAGGCGTCAGCCTGGCCACCGGAGGGACGGCGAGCTTCAGCTTCACCGCAGCCGCGTGGGGTACCACCGGGTGAAGAGACACGGCATTGGTGACGATGACGTCTACTTCAGGCAGCAGCCCGGACACCGCGGCCATGGCGAAACTGCACGAGCCTTGGCAGTGGATGATGGCCTTGACGGTGTCGTGCCCGGATTCGCGCGCCACCGTGCGGACGGCAGCCGGGTGGTCCAGGACGGCCGCCTGGTCGAGCGTCCACTCGCTGGGCTCAACGTCGATGCTGGCGCGCCAGTTCTCTAGCCACACGTCGTATCCGTCGGCCACGAGCGCGTCGACGAGCGTCTGCCGTACCGGCGCGCGGAAGATGTTGCTACGGACGCCCGCGCCGTGCACCAGGACGACCGGCCCCTTGTTCGGCGCTGGCTCACCGCGGATGCGGATCAGGTGCAACGCACGCCCGTCACCCGCTAGGAAGGGAATGACCTGCTCCGAGTAACTGGCGGTGCTGTGTGGTTCAGTTGGCATGGCGCCACTCCTCCCTGCTCGAGCAGAACGGCGGCCGACGTGGCGGTCGCCACCTGATTCCTCCTGGCCGCATGACATGGGGCAGGGAGACTCTGCTCAAACGTGGGGCGCGGCTGCACCACGTACAACTGGGGCGGCTCCCAGCACTGTTCGTGACGGCAAGGCGCCGTCCGCCTCAACGCAGCTCCGCCCTTGCGCTCGTTGCGTCATGTCGGCTGGGGAGGGCGGCGGTGGCGAGAGGAGAGCCTTCCTCCTTCACGAGGAGCAGCGCCCACGGGTTCGCATGCCGGAGCGACGACAGAGAGGCGGGTAGGACGCGGGAGCTTCGCGAGGCATGTGTCAGCGTGCTCGACGGGGGATGTCGCTCATGTCAGATACGCATTTGTGTGGCGGCTGGTATCAAGCGGCAAATCGCCACGTCGTGGGCGCGCGCGGGCGATGGGGGCCTCGTTGTCCGGACTCCCTCGGGGAAGTGCATCCACGGCGGCAACCGGGGCCCGACATTGAAACGGACGTTGGGACGCTGGACCGGATTGCGTCAGCCGGAATGCTCCCCGGAAGCAGGTCTCGCGGGACTGGGGTTATGCTGCCGCATCATGATCTGCCAAGCCTGCGCTCGGCTCCGTGACATGGCCTCGGGTGCCATCTGTCAGGAGTGCGGTGCCCCGCTCGTTCCCGCCACCGAGCCGAATCTCGACGCACTCGTCCGGGAGACGCTGCGCCGTCACATCGAAGGCTGGCAGGCCAGCGCGCTCATCGACGTCGTCACCGCGACCCGGCTCGCCGAGTCCCTCGTGCCGGGCACAGACGACCGTCACCCCGAAACGCCGAAGGCAGAGGAGGGTGTGCCGGCTCCCGCCCAGGATTTCTTCGAAGCGGTGGCTGTCCCTCCCGCGGACGCGGCGACCCGCGCGGAAGCCTGGGCCGATGGCGTCGCGACCTCGCTTCGCAACGGGGGCGAATGGCGGCTCTGGGGTTGGGGCGCTGCGCTCGCGCGTTCGTTGGACGAAGCCGCGAAGGCGGAGCGGGAGCAGAGAGCGCGCAAGCGTCGAGGGCTCCGGCCTGACTCGGAGGCGGGAGATGACGACCTGGGCGCGGCGCTGGATTCCGGGCAGACGTTCTTCGACCGGGGGGCCTCAGGCCCGCTCAGCGGAGGGCTCGAGGCCGTCGTGGCACTCGATGCACGGCCGGAGAGTGCGCCCCGGTTCCAGGAGTTCATCTGGTGGTTCCTAGGCGCGATGCTGGTGCTGGGCGGCTCGCTCATGGGCGTGCGCGAGGCCTGGCAGGCGCTCGGCGGCGTTCCGCGCCAGCTCCTCGTCACGGGCGCTCTGTGGGGATACCACGCGGCCTTCATCGGGCTCGGTGTGCTCCTGTCCCGGCGCTCCATGCCGGTGGGGCGCGTGCTCTCGGGTATTGGCGTCGCGTTGCTCCCCGTGGCCTTCATCGCGCTGTCGTCGTTGTTCGCCCTGTCACCTGGGCTGGGGGCCGCCGTGGCGCTTGGCGTCGCAGCGCTGGGCATGGTGCCGCTGAGGTCGGCGGGACGGCTGCTGCATGGCACTTCCGCCGCGGCCCTGGGGTTGGCGCTCCTGCCCTCCCTGCTCGCGGGGCTTCCACTGATGGCGCTCGAGGACGCGCCCTGGCTGCGCACGCTCTGTGCCTCCGTGGGTGTCATGGCCCTGACCGCCACGGTGTGGCGCGCACGGAAGGCGACGGAGGGAAACACGGCGCTCGTCAGCGCGAGCGCCGCGCTCCATGGCGCGCTGTGGCTCGCCGTCTTCTGTGTGGCGAGCGCTCCGTCGGGCTTCGACGCGCTGGAGCCAGGTGGCGCCCTGTTCGCGGGCCTCACGCTGTGGGCCCAGGCATTGGCCACCGTCATCGCCGTGGCCGCGACCACCAACGCCGCGCGTGAGGCCCATCCGCGCGTGAGTCCGGTGCTGGAGATTGTGGCCTACGCGGTGCTCGCCAGTGGCGCGGTCCTGGGCGCGCTGGGCGCGTTCTCCAGCGTGCCCGGAGGGGACTTCCAGGTCGACCTCGCCTCGGCGCTCGCGCCACTCATCGCGGCGGGTGTCTTCTTCCTGCTGGAGCCACGGCGGCGGGCTCTGGTCCACCTCATGGTGATGACGACGCTCCTCGCCGGAGCCTTGTTCGCGCGCACGCAGGCGCCGACGGAGCCGGGCTGGTGGGTATTCGGCGGTACGGTGGCGACCGCGGGCTTGATGCTCCTGGCGCGTTGGAGTGCCTTTCCGGGACTGCGTATCCGCCTGCTCGCCTGGACCCTCCTTGGGGCGCTGGTGGCAATGCCCCTGGTGCGCCAGGTGGGCAGCGCCGCCTCTCCGTGGCCCCAGGTGCTGACGGGGCTGGTCATCGCTGGGGCCGCGCACCTTGCAGCCGGCTGGCGCTGGCGGGGCCTGCACTACCTGGGCGGCGTGGGCCTTCTCTTCGGAGTGCTCGCCTTCGCCGAGGGGAGCCCGGCGTTGGAGGGAAGCTGGGGCCGGCTGGCGGTCTTCGCGCTCGTGAGTGGGCTGTACGGTGTCGCGGGGCTCGTGCAGGGCGCGTGGGCGCAGCCTGGGGCGCGACGGGACGGGCTGCTGCCCCTGGATGACCTCGCCCTCAGCCTGGCCGCGGCGGGAGTCCTCCTGGCCGTGGATTCCTCTCCAAGCGCTCCGGACCTGCTCGTGTCAGCCACGGGGTTGTCAGCCAGTGTGCTCTCCGCGCTTCCCACGGCCGTGGTCACGGCCTGGTTGCTGCTGCGTGTCCGGCGGGATGGCAGCAGGCTCGTCGGGTTCCTCGCGGCCTCGGGGCTCGCGCTCGCGGTCTCCCAGATGATGGGCACCGTCTCCGACTTCGCATCCCCGCGAGCCGCCGTGGTCGCCGCATCATTGGCGCTCGCCTTCGCGGCCTTCTCCGCGCTGCGCGGCCGCACTTCGATGGATGCCGCGGACGCCGCTGCCGGGCGCGAGGGGCGGAGGATGTTCGACCTCTTCAGGCTGCCGCTCGGTGCGCGGGGGTTGTCGCTCTTCACGGATGGTTTCGCCACGGCGGCGCTGGTGCAGACGGTCATCGCCGCGCTCACGCTGGCCGGGTGGCTGGCCAGGCCCACGGATGCCGAGCGCGCCGCGTGTCTGCTCGCGGCCGGTCTGCTCCTCCTGGTCGCGCTGGTGGCCTTCGTGTCGCGCGGATTCGAGGCCTGGCACCTGCGCGGCTCGGTGGTGACGCTCGCGTCGCTGGGCGCGCTCATCGCGCTCACCGCTCTGCTCAACCGCGCGGGCCGGCCGTCGCCCCCGGACGTCGCGGCTCTGCGGACCTCGCTCATCGGCATCGCGCTCTGGGGCGTCGCGCTGGCGGCACGGCGCTTCGGGCCCTGGGTCGCCGGGCTTCTGGAGAAGCCTCGTCACGGCAAGCTCTACCACTGGGTTCCCCATCTCGGCGTGGCGGTCCTGGCATGTGTGCTCCTGAAAGGCGCGCTCCTCGTCGGCCTGCCTCGGCCGACCCGTGCGCTGGCTCTCATTCCGCCCATGATGTTGCTGGGGCCCGCGGTGTTGATGTTGCTGCTCTCCGTGTCCGCGCGCTCGGTGCGGCTCGCGAGCGTGGGGCTCTGGCTCGGGCTGCCCGGTGCGGCGCTCTGGGGCGCGAGGCAGTCGCTGCTCGGGCCCAGGCTCGCGCACGCGTGGTCGCCCGAAGGCAGGTGGGTGCGCATCGGCGCCGAGTCCCTGCACTGGCTTGATAAGGACGCGTGGCTCGCACCAGGAGACACGGAGTTCCTGCTGTGGCAGCGGGCTTTCGTGGGCATCGCCGCCGTGGGGCTCGTCTATGCCGCTGCCTCGCTCCGGGGGCTGCCCGATTCCTTCCAGCGCCTGTTGCGGCGCCATTCGGTCATCAGTGTGGGCATGGTCTTCGTCGCGGCCCTCTTCCAGCCTGGGCTCACGGCGGCAGGCCTGGTCTGCATCGCTGGTCTGGTGCTGTTCCTCGGAGGGGCCAGGGCGCAGGGGCGCGGTGTGCTTGGCGCGAGCATCCTTCTGCTGGTCCACGCGTTGGCGCACCGTGAGGAGGCCTTCGGGGTGTGGCCCGGCCCGGCGCTCGCGCTGGTGGGGCTGGCGGTGGTGACGCTGGGGCCGTGGATCGTCCGGCGCAGGGGCTTGTCCGAGAGCGCCGCTCGCATGCGCATCCACCAGGCCAGCGCCATCTATCTGTTGGCAGCGCTCGTGTACGCGTTGGCGACGAATGGAACGCCGTCGTCGACGCTCGCCGCGCTCAACCTCCTGGGGGAGATGCTGTTGAGCATGGGCGGGAGCTGGATGGTCTCTCCCGCGTTGCCTGTGACACTGGCGCTCGTCGCCGCCTCGATGCTCGTGGCGGCTTTCCAGTGGAAGGGCACGCTCGCCTCGCTCGTCGCGACGCTGGGGGCCTGGGTGGCGGGCGGCACTTTTGTCGCCTCACTCATGGGCTTCCTTTCGATTCGCGCGAGTCTGGGCGGCCCGTGGCTGGGTTATGGCGCGCTCTTCATCCTCCATGGCGCGGCCCTGTCCCTGGCCGCCTCCGTGGGCGTGCTGGCCCTCCATGTCGCCCAGGCGTGGGTGCGGAGGCGCCGGCCGGACGTCGCGGGCGGCCTGTCGTGGGGACGTGACACAGGGTTCGTGGTGAGTGGGTTGATGCTCGTGGCCCTGGCGGTGGGGGGCTCCGCCGTCGACGGCGCTCTTCCGCTGGCCATCGCCTCCATTGGCATCCTGGTGCTGGTGGCGCTGCACTGCGCTTGGAGCCAGCACACCGGCCGGCACGTCTACTTCGTGCAGACCGCGGTGGTTGGCGTCTACGCCCTGGTGCGCAATCTGTATGCGCCGGGCCTGCGCGCCGAGCACGACGCATTCTTCGCGCTGGCCCTGGGCTTCATCCTGGTGGGCGTGACGGTGCTGGCCCGGCGGGCGGGCGTACAGCCCGTGGAGGCGGCCACCCGGCGCTTCGCGGCACTGCTGCCCGTGGGCATGGCGCTGGTGCTGCCAGGCGAGGCGACGCAGGAGGCGGCGCTGCTCGCGGGGGGCTCCGGACTCCTGTACGCGACGCTGGGCGCGGTGGAGCGCAGCCGGCTGTTCGGTGCGTTCGCCGCGGCCGCGTGCAACTTCGCGCTGCTCATCTCCGCGCTGGCCTTTGGCCTGGAGGGTTTGGAGATCTACCTGGCGCCCATGGGGTTGCTGTTGTTGATGCTGGGCCAGCTCTTCGCGGAGAGCCTGCCGCACGCCGCGCGCAACACGGTGCGAATCCTCGGGGGCTTGTTGCTGTATGTGCCCGCGGCGGCGCGAATCGCGGTCCAGGTGGGCCAGTCTCCCGACGGCACGTATGCGCTCGTCTTCGGCGGGGTGTGTCTGCTCGGCGTGGTGGCGGGCATGGTGTTCCAGATTCGCGCTTACCTGGCGTTGGGGACCCTGTTCCTCACGCTGGACGTCGCGGCCACACTGCTCGACGCAGGACTGAGGGACCACCGCATCGGCTTCCTGGTGATGACGCTCACCGGGCTCACACTCATTGGCGGGCGCGTCCTGACGACGTTGAAGCGTCAGGAGTGGGAAATGCTCGTGCGTCGGGTCCGCGTCCAGCTTCGCGGTTGGGATTGAGCGCGCGGGTGGCGACCTGCCTCTGTCGCGGGGCAGGCGAAGTCCCCCGTCGACGTCTTCAACTGCAGATGCGCCACCGCCACGGGATGGTTGCGCCGGCTACTTGAAGCAAAGGGTGGTCGTGGTCAGCATGTCCGTTCGTTTGACCCATTCGACTGTCCTGCAGGTCTCGCCGGGGCCGCAGGCGTCATCGTCCTGGCAGCGGCGGTGACACTGGCGGTCGCCCTTCTCCGCCTGGCAGTAGAGCTCTTCGTCAGGGGCGGGCGGGCCACAGACCTGGCTGACGTAGCACTCCTCGTCGGCGTTCGCGCACGCGTCAGTGAAGGAGCAGGCCGCGAGCGAGGAATTCGGTAGATGGGACGTATCGTCTCCGCAGCCAGCGGAGAACAGGAGGCAGAGCAGGCTCATCAGTGACAGTCGCATGGGACCTTGGGAAAGGGAGAGGCGTTTCCCCAAGTATACGATAGGCGAATGGCGCGGGCCATCAACGCCCCACAGACGTGGGAGCGGAGGCGTCGCGGGCGGCCGCGTGCAACTTCGCGGTTGGGATTGAGGAGGCGCGCCGCCGCTGTCTTTTCTCTTCACTCCCGAGAATCGAGAAGGCCGCCTCGTGCTGGGACAGGAGTCGCAGCCTTCGTGTCCAGGGTGGGTGTCGCCTTGCGGTCGACGCGGCGATACCTGGAGGAAAAGCTGTCCAATGGCACACGCGTTCTGGATTCGGAGTGCGTGCCTTTAAAGCTGAAAATGGAATTCGTGCGTTCATTGTTGTGGCGGTTATCCGGCGTGACAGTCCTCACGTCGGACCGCCATCCCCAAGTCCAAGCGGATTGGAGCAAGACAATGAAGGTCAGTCGAGTGGCCCCCATGTGGCGAATGCTGAGTGCGGCCCTGGCGTTCGGCATGATGAGCGCGTGCGGTTTTGAGTTGGAGGACGAATCCGTGGTTTCCGAAGAGGCACCGGTGGACGGTGAGTCGTCATCGGACTCGGTGTCGGCGATGGCCGGTGACCGTTATGCCGACGCAGTCGTCCAAAGCGGTGTCATCGCCGTCCTCAATCCGAACAACGCCGTGGGCGCACCGGATGGGAACGCCGCGAGTTTCCTGGGACTTCTTGGCGGTTCCATCGTTCTGGACATGGGCCTGGGCGAAGAGGGCACAGGGCCGCTGCGCGTCTACTACCAGGGCCTTTCGCTGGCGGTCATCGCCCAGGTGGAGTTCCTTCGTGGGGACATGAGCATCATCAGCACGGGACAGGCGAACCTGCTGGACCTGGGGCTCGGGACCCACTCCACGCTGGTGCCATTCAGCAACGCCACGCCGTACCGCTATGTGAGGCTGCGCAGTGGGGTTGCCTCGTTGTTCGGCTTGGACGCGGTGGAGGATACGGGCGGAGGTGTGAGCGCCGTGTGTGGCGATGGCCGTATCAACAATGGGGAGCAGTGTGACGACGGCAACCGGGTTTCGTCAGATGGCTGCAGCAGCACCTGCCGGGTGGAGCCGGGGTACACCTGCAATGGCATGCAGCCCAGTGTCTGTACGGACGTCAATGAATGCACGAATGGCACTGCCCAGTGTTCGGTGAATGCGATTTGCACGAACACGCCGGGAAGTTACACCTGCACCTGCAGGCCGGGCTACTGGGGAAATGGTTGGACGTGCAGTGACATCGACGAGTGCTCGAACGGGACTGCCGCGTGCAATCCCAGCCAGGTGTGCGTCAACACGCCGGGTGGCTATGAGTGCGTGGGTGGCTCCTGTCCGGCTCCCCGGGTGCAGTGTGGCGCGCAGTGCGTGGATGTGTCGTCGGACGAGAGCAACTGCGGCGCCTGCGGAGTTGTCTGTCCGGCGGCGAAGACCTGCTCGTCGGGCGTCTGCGTCATGGCGTAGCCTGGACCGACGCTGCCGCTCGCTGAAGGACATCATTGGCTGGCGGGCTCACCGCCCTCGCGGCGCAATACGGCGTCGCGAGGGTGGGGTTCTCCTGGCATGGTGATGGGACGAGGCGCGGTGGCTCAGGACTTCTTCCTGGCTTCGTCAATCACCTCTTGCTTGGAGAGGGGCTTGAGCGAGCCGTCCGGCTGCCCCTGGAAGAAGTCGAACTCGTGGATGGTGCCCTTGAGCAGGTACTCCTTGTCCCGCGCCGAGTTCACCATCGCGCGTTCGCGAAACGTGAACGAGGGCTTCTCGGGGTCCACACCGACCAGGGGCATGATGGCGCGCTCTTCAGGGGTGGGCTGCCAGAGCGGCTGCGGACGTGGCTCGGAGCGCAGCACCGCGGTCTCGTCGAAGCCGGGCTTGGTGCTCGTCCGGAGGTCGCGCTGGATGTCGAGCTGGTCGAGCACCACACCGCTCTTGGGGGCCTTGGCCGGGTTGGTGACGATGCGGTCCTTGCCGTAGAGCGGGTTGTCGACCAGGGGCCCCGTGGCCGTGCCGTCCACGCCCACCGGCGGGCCGCTGAAGGACGTATACGGCGTCTTCGCCTTGATGGACTTTTCGCCATCGACGTGGTCGGAGGCGCTGGTGGTGACGCTGTCGCCCGCGGGCTGGAGTTTGCCGTGCTTGTCGATGGCGGACTTCGACGTTCCGTACCCCGGCTGGATGGCGTCGAACGCGAAGTTCTCACGGCGCGACAGCGGCACATCCGGCTTGATACGTGGCATGGCCGCGTTGTTGCCACCATCCCGGCGATCCATGGCATCCATGATGTCGCTCATCAGGTCCAGGCTGTTGTTCCGCGCCCGTGTCTCGCTCGCAATCTGAGACGGGCTTGGTGCCTTGGTGGAGTGATGGGCGACTTGCGGCAGCACGCGGGGCGGTGCCCTGTGGCCGCCGGCGTGGAGCACTCCTCGTGCGCCTTGCTTCAACAACGTCGTCGTTACCCTTGTGATCGTACCCATGATGTAGACCCCCCTGGTTTGAGGCATGAGGTGCGTTCCTTCATGCCTTTGTGCGAATTGTCCTTCATCTGCGCACGGAGTTGCGTGGGGGAGGGCGATTTGGGCGAGGGCGCAGCTGTGTCCTGTTCGAGGCCTCCGTCTTTCGAGGGTGGGCCTTCCGGGATGACGTGAGTCGCCACCGGATGGATTGAATGGACAGCGCGCGTCCACAGTCGCGGGAAAGACACAGCCTCAGCGGCCCTCGCCAGGGAATGACGCGGTCGCTCCAACGTGTGCGTTGCCATGGTCAGATACGCCCTTTAGCGTCGCACCTGTCATTGGCGGATGAAGAGCCCGTTGACGCCCCACCTACTCTCCGAGGTCAGAGGATGCGCAGATTGCTGCCCCAGGACGTCTTTGTTTCCAGCGCCGCTCTTGAACGACGCGAGTCTCACGCCCGTGCTGCACGCAGACTCGTGGGAGTCTTGTTGGTCGCCCTGTTCATCGGAGTGCCAGGCCGCGCGGAGGCATCCGATGCCTCGCTCGCGCCGAACTTCTATTCGGGGCATGGCATCACGGTTCATGCGGTGCGGCACATCACGGATAGGCTCATCGACGTGGAAATCTCCACGCCGCTGATCGCGCCTCACGCGGTCTATGATCCACGCCACCACGTTCGGGTGCTCCTGCCGACGGGGTATTACAACAACCCGGGCGTGCGTTACCCCACGGTCTACCTGTTGCACGGGGGAGGAGGTGCGAACTCGGCTCAGTGGGTGGAGTTCGGTGCGGCGTATGCGATTACCGAGAACATGCCCGTCATCACCATCATGCCGGATGGCGGCAAGGTCGGTTGGTACACGAACTGGGTCTTCCCTCGCGGGGTGAATCAGGCGTGGGAGGAGTTCCACCTCAACCAGCTCATTCCGTGGGTGGACCAGAACCTGCGCACGCTGGCGTACAAGCGGGGCCGCGCCATCGCGGGGCTGTCCATGGGCGGCTTCGGGGCCATCAGCTACGCCGCGCGGCGCCCCGACCTGTTTGCCTATGCGGCCAGTTTCTCGGGGGCGCTGGACCTGGGGGACGCCGCCATCCGCGCCACCATCACGGAGGAGGGGACACGGTGGCTGCAGAACCCGGATGGGGCGTTCGGCTCTCCCTTCTGGCCCTTCGACCAGGCCTGGAACATGAACAACCCCATTCCGCGCGCGGCGTCTCTGCGGGGCGTGGCCGTCGCCTTGTATGCGGGGTCGGGCATCTGGGATGGGGATGTGCTCGAACGCGTCCCGGGGGCGTCCACGGACCGGTTCCACCATGCGCTGAATGCCGCGGGCGTGCCGCACCACTACGAGATGTATGGCCGCCCCGCGCCCGGCCAGAAGCCCTTCGGTTGTGACGGCGGGCACAACTTCAGTTGCTGGAACTACGCGTTCTTCGACGTGCTGCCGCGCATGTTGGCCGTGCTTGACGGGCCGTAAGCCCAACGGCACTTCAGGTGATGGAGCCCTTCGTCCGATGCGAAGGGCTCCCGTTGCCACCCGCGCGAGCCGAGCGTCGGTGCATCCGCGGCGTACAGGAGGTCGCCATGGCCGAAGTCCTCGGCCATTCGCTCCGGACCGAAGCGGCGGACGAAGAGCGCCGTGACATCCGTCGATGACACCCGGGGCGTCGAATGCAGCCCGGAGTCGCCGAACGCACCAGCGGCACCGAGGTAGAACAACGGGACGCGGATGCCCGAGAGCTCGGGCCTGGGTGTCGTCCCGCACCAGACTTCGTCGAGTTCCACGGTCTCACGCAGCGACGGGTGTGGCGGCGCGCTGGCGAACCACGCGCTCACGCTGTCCTCGGACGACTCGCGCAATGCCGTGACGTCGCAGTTGGCGTCGAGCACGGCGACCGCCGACACGTGGCGGCCGTTGGCGGCGGCATACGCGTAGGCGAGCGCTCCGTCATGCGAGAATCCACCGAGCACGATTCAGCCCCTATCGCGGTCGCCGCTGTGCCGCGCCGCCCGTGCGAAGGTGAGCGCGGTTGCGATGTCTCCGAGGGACATGTCGTCCCGTGTTCATCGCGGCTTCGCTTCGCGGAAGCAGGGCCGGAAGCCAGTCACTCAAGGCGGTGGTGTTTGAGGGTGCGGAATTCGAAGCGACGCAGCGCCTGGGTGAGGGCTGCACGGACGTGGATTGACCTGAGGTCAGCTCGACATGGAAATGGATTGTCAGGTCTCAGGGTGTCGCGCTCTGACAGGTAGGCCCATCTCCTGTGTGGGCCACGGCAATTCCCATCACAATCGGAAGTGCCCTGGCATGTTGTTGACTCGAAGTCTGGCTTGAGGGGACACTTCTCGCTCACCCAGGGAGGCCGAACATGAAGAAGCCTGCTCGTACGAAGCGTGCAAAGACTTTCAAGGTCACGGTGCGCGTTCTGAAGGTGTCCGCGCTCAAGGCATTTGAAACCAACGTGTCCAACATTTCCCACATCTCGAAGTAGCGTCGTCCCGGGCACGACATGGGCGTTCAATCAGGCGTCGTGCTCCTCGAAATGGCGAGGGGAATCTCCGTCCTTCAGACCCGCAGGGCGCTGATGGAGATACGGGGCCTCCCCTTTGCTCTTCTCGTCTCCATCCTCGGAGACGTTCGCCGCGGAGGGCACGCCGCGGTCGTCCGCGCGCTGGTGAAGGCGGGCGTCGACCCTGCCGGAGCCAGGGAGCTCGGGGCGCGGCTCGAAGAGGAAGGGGCGCTGGGGAGAGGCGCTCCACGTTGGATGGACGAGCACGCCCTCCGCAAGGCATTGGGAATCACCGGCAGGCTGCGACTGGGACCTCTTCGCACGGCCGACATTTCCGAGCACAGCGGACCCCTCATCCAACTGAGCGCCACACGTTGGCGAAGCGCTGGCAGTGGTGTGTGTATCGCCTGTGGTCTGCTCTGGGAGGTCCAGAGCGCGGATGCGCCCGATGAGGCCGCCGCCGTGGCGAATGCGCTCCCTCGCCGCGCCGTGATTGCGCTGGGGGCAGCCGAGCTGACCGCCCTCCGGCAAGCCATGAAGCCACATTCCCTCGATGCGCGTGCCTGGACAGAGGGGGCCTACGGGCGGGCAGACGCCAGACGCATCCGGTCCCGACCCGCGGCGGGATGCCCGTGCTCCGCGAACAGGGGCGCGGCGAAGCGCATCGGCAGGCTGGAGGGCTCGCGGATGGCCGGTGCCGCGCTGGGGCGCGTGGGAATCACGACGCGCGAAGCCACGGTCCGTGGCAGGAGGGGGGAGCCTCCCATTGTCACCCTGACCTGGGGCGCCGCCACCCTGCGTCTTCGGAAACGAGGTCGTCCCGTGGTGTCAGGACATTTCCTGGCCCAGGTGGGCGTCGGAGCATCCCTGGAGGAGCGGAGGCTGACCGCGCGAGCAGAGGCCATCGAGCGTGCCTCGTCGCTCCTTCGTGTGCCCGACGTCTGCGCGACTCCGGCGCGTGCGCTCGAGCAACCTTTCCTGCCCCTGCGTGATTGGGACCTCTACACGCCGGAGCAGTACGCAAGCCCGGGGTTCCCCTACGCGCCAGTCACCCAGGACACGCCACTGGATTGGGTCAGGGCCACGGATGCGGAGACCGGTGAGCAATTGCTCGTTCCCGCGGCCTTCACGACTTCCGAACGGCTCGTGGGCCCGCGCTTCCTGTGTGCCTCATCCAATGGCGTCGCGACGCATACGAGCGATGACGCCGCGTTGCGGTCCGCGCTCCTGGAGGTGGTAGAGCGCGATGCGCTCCAGCTCGCCTGGTACCGAGGTCAAGGGGCGCGGCGCCTCGACATGGCTACGCTCGGCATTGATGAGGGGGTGTTTCGTCATTTCAAGGGGGCGGGCTGGACTCTCCACTTCTCGTACCTGCCCGGTCGCGCCGGCCTGCACGTCATCGCGCTCATCGCCGAAGCGACAGGAGCGGGAGCGTTCCCCAAGGGAGGGTCGCTCCTCGCCGCCGCGGCAGCGGGGGACCCGGCAGTGGCCGTGCACCGGGCGCTCCGTGAGATGCGAATGTTGACGGAGGCGGTGGCCCTGCGTCGGGAGCTTCCGATTGACTTCGAGGCGCTCCGACGGCCCCCGGTCCTGGAGAACTACTGGCTCGTCGACTCCCTCCTCGACATCACGTTGCTCTACTTGAACCCCGCGATGCGGAGCGCTGTCGACCTGCTCCTGGAAGGTCCCCCGGTGGCGCTCCCTCGTGTTCGGCTCCCCGACGCGGCGGGGGCGCTCGTTACGAGGTTCCGACAGCATGGGCTGCGCACCCTGGTCATCAATCTCACGCTGGCGGCGGCCTCTCCGTTCCGGACTTGCCAGGCGCTGGTCCTTGGGACGCAGCCTCTGGCGTTCTGTCCGAGCCTGTTACGCCTCGGGAGTGGGCTGCTGCCGCGCCGCCTGCCCCCGCGCAATCCCCAACTGCCCTCATCGCCGCTCAAGCTCAGGCGAGGGTTGCTGAATCCGTACCTGCTTCCGCTGGCATGAGCCTCACCGAACGCGCGAGGCGACCTCTCGAATGAGCGAACGCGTCATCATTCTGGGCGCGGGCCTCGCGGGACTGGCGGCAGCGCATGCGCTTGTCCTCGCGGGCCGGGATGTCGTCGTGCTCGAGGCACGCTCTCGTGTCGGTGGCCGGGTTTTGACCCTGCGGCAGCCGTTCCTGGACGGAATGTACGCCGAGGCGGGCGCGAAGTACGTCCTCAGCGGGCACTCGACGGTCCTCGGCTTGGCGAGGAGGCTCGGCCTGGAGCTCGACCCGCTGCCAGTTCCGCACACGTCGGCCTTGCGGCCCTTCCATCTTCGGGGACGTCGCATCCTGGCCCCCATCGGTGATGACACAGGCCTCCCGTATGTCCTTGGGGCGGATGAGCAGCAGCTCGGCCTTTCAGGCCTCTATCGGAGGTACGTGTCTCCCCTCGTGGAGGCTGTCGGCGACCCCTTCCATGCGTCCTGGCCCAGTCCAGGCGCGACCCACCTGGATGGCTTGACCCTTCGTGAGGCGCTCGCGGAACGGGGCGCTTCTTCAGCGGCCATCGACGCGGTGAGCCTGGGGCGGTTTGACCTCGTGGGTGATGGCATCGACGCAAGCTCGGCGCTTGGCGTTCTTCGACGGGAGTTGCTGACTGTCGGCAGAGGAGGCTCGAGCGCCTACACCTTGAGGGGCGGAAGTGACCGGCTTCCCGCCGCCCTGGCGGAGACGCTCGGTGGAAGGATTCAGTTCGGATGTGCCGCGAAGCGCATCGCGCAGGAACAGGGGACCGTCCGCGTGTATTGCCGCAGCAGCACGGGAGAACACACGACTTTCACAGCGGAGCGGCTCGTGTGCGCCATTCCGTTCTCGGTCCTTCGTGATGTTGAGCTCGTCCCCGCCTTCTCGGCGGACAAGCTGCGGGCGATTCGCGAGCTCGAGCATACGTCCGTCGTGCGCACCTTCATCCAATACCGGCGCCGCCTCTGGACAGAGTGGGGGTGGTCAAGTGGGTGGCTGACGGACCTCCCCATCATGCACGTCCTCGACGCCGCACCGACACAACCACCGCCGTCAGGCATCCTCGAAGCGTATTGCGTGGGCCCGTGCGCCCGCGCGGCGGGCCTTCTCTCCGAGGAGGAGCGCATCGCGATGACTGTGCGGGGCCTGAGCCAGTTCGCGCCGGAGCTGTCCTCCGAAGTGCAGAGCGGAACCTCCTATGCATGGGACCTGGACCCTTGGGCTCGGGGCGCCTTTGCGTGGTTCCGGCCGACGCAGCTCACGCAGTGGGGACACGCGCTCGTAGCGCGCGAAGGCCGCGTCCACTTCGCCGGAGACCAAACCTCTCCCATGCCCGGCTGGATGGAGGGGGCTCTCTTCTCTGGCCAACGCGCCGCCCTTGAAATCCTGTCAGGAGCCAGCGGGGCGTGCATGGCAGGAGGCCTGCGCGGCGCCTGATTCAGGCCGCGGAAGCGATATGCGAGTGGCCGTGGGGGCGGCTTCCCGATCTCCTCGGTGCTGGTGAGTCTTGCCAGCACGGTGACGCGCCCGGTCAGTCTGGCGCTGGGCCGCGGAGGGGAGGGGGCTGGTTGCGGAGGGCCCGAACCCGTTTTCGCGGCGGGCGCGGGTGGGGCGAAAAAAGGTGGCCGTGCGAACGCAGATACCGGCAGCGTCGGGCAGGCTTCGAGGGTTGCAGGTCGGGACTGAGGGCAGCGGCGCGGCCTGCCCCCCTCGTCGTCGGGCCATTCTTTCGCAGATACTCAGGGACACATCAGCGCGACCGACTTGATCCGCACCGCGCCATCGACGTTCGCATCGTTTGTCTGGTCGCCGATGGCGAGGGCGCCGTTCGTCGTGAAGTTGGTCCGCGTGAGCTTCGCGACGCCGTCGATGCTGACCGTCGCCACCTTCTCTGCATCCACCGCGAGCTCGTAGACATGATACGCGCCGTCGGTCACTGAGAACGCCGCGGACTGAGTGTTATCCGCCCAGCCGATCGCCGCGCTGTCGAGGTAGAGCATCTGCGAACGATCCAAGGTGTTGCCAAACGGCTGCGTGAAGCTCCCAAGGATGGCCGCTCCACTGTCGAACGTGTTGTGCGTGTTCACCGATTCGACCTGCATCGTCACTTGAAGCTTGAACGGCTTCGTTCCGTCGAACGCGTCTGCCCGCGTGATAAGCAGTTGCCCACTCGTCGCCGAGCCGCTGTTCGTCGACGTCGCGAGGCGAACGTAGTCCGCGCCGTACGTGAGCGTGTTCGGCGTCTGCGCGACCGTCGTCCAGCCTTGCTCCATGATGTCGTCGCCGCCGTTCAGCAGCGGAATGCTTGCGCGCGCCGTCCAGTTCGTCGTCGACGCCGACGATGAGCACGTTTCGCAGGCATTGGCCGGGTTCGGCGTACCCTCGGCGTAGAGAATGCCGTCGATGAAGCACTTCGGGCTGCACACTCCATCCGAGCAAACTTGTCCCGGGTTGCATTGCGTCCCGTCCGCGCGTTGCGTCCACGTGGTCGCGGACGTCGCCGGCTCGCACTGTTCGCACGAATTCGCCGAGTTCACTGCTCCGGAGGCGACCTGCTGGTCGCCGATCTGACACCGCGCGACGCAGACACCACCCTCACAGGCCTCAGCAGTCCCGCACGCCTGGTCGCAACCTCCGCAGTGCGCCGGGTCGGTCTCGATGCTCGTACAGGTGTCGCCGCACAGCGCGACGCCGACGCTGTCGCACGTCTCTGGCGCAGACGCGTCGGGTGGAGCGGTGGGGGTGGAATCGTCGCCGCAAGCAGCTACGAAGCCGAGCACGACGAGGCAGGAGAGCGCGATACCGCGAGTGGAGGCCATTTCGCCCGTCACCTTACGCGCCCCCTGTGCGCCAGCAATGACGATGCGCTGGCCTCCAGCCCCACCCGAACGCCTCGTCCGATTTCACCTTCTGCAGCGGAACAGGAGACGTTCCGCTGGGAGCTCCGGTGTTGCGCTGAAGGAGCGGACGGCCTGCGTCCCTACTTGCTGGCCTGGGGCGGAGGGCCGGCCTTCCGGGGACGGCGCGATGTCTTGGCGGCCGCCGCTGGCCTCCCCGCGGCTTTCTTGCCACGCGTCGCCGCGGCTTTCTTGGGGCGGGGGGCGCGGGGTTTCTCCTCCTCCGTGGAAGCGCCGTCACCGCGGCGGACGCGTGCCACCGCGTCGTTCACGGACTGGGCCACCCGCGCAATCCGTGGGCTGGCCCCAAGGGAGTGGGTCAGTCCCTGCACCTTGTGGGACACGGAGCTCAACGCGCGGCGCTCCCGGTCCGACACGGGGAGCAGCGCCGCTCCCGCGACGCCTGCTGCCAGCGTGGTCAACCCGATGGCCACCGCGTGTTCACCCAGTTGGTCGGCTGCCCAGGCGCGTGCCTTGCCTGCTCGCTCACGGAGTCTGTCTCCACTGGGGACCCGGTCTCGCAGATGCTCCAGTGTCTCGCGCCCTCGGGTGCTGACCCGTTGCATGGCCTCGCGTGTATGAGCGGCCACCTTCTGGGGGCCTGTCTTCTCTTCGTCATGGGCCTTGCGGCGCTTCCAGGCCGCGGTGAGCTTGCCCAACCTCTTTCTCCCGGTTTTGGTCGTCTGCGCCTTGGCCATCGCGCTCTCCCTTGTTTCGCCCTCATTGGGGGCCGGCGTTCCTCGTGTCAAAGAAGGTATGGATGAGAGAACCCGGCGCAATGTACTGCTGCGGGTGAGGACGGCCGGCACGACGAAGGCACGCTGGGCGCCGAGCGCGGCGCCCAGCCACATTCCTCCATCCGTGGCCAGCGCGACCGTCGTGCTGCCAGCCGGGCCCCTCGCCCTCGCCGCGCCTGCCTTGACCAGGGTCGCGGCCGCGTTGAGAGCCAGTCCCGTTCCGCCATGCTTGAAGCGTTGGAATGCCTCCTGGTCCTCGAAGAGGACGACCTCCGAAGATGTCTGTCCGCCCAGCTGAACTCCCACGGTCAGCTGGACCAGCGCCGCGTATCCGACCAGCCGCCCATGACGGAAGACCTCGCCCATCCCCCAGGTGCCTCCGAGCACGGCGCTCCCCTGGCCTAGCGAAGGGAAGACGGCATAGGCGTAGGCCCGAGCCCTCGCCTGGGCCAGCGCCGGTGAGCGGGCCTCCAGCCGGTGCAATGCCGCCCGTGCGTCACCATGCAGTCTGCGGTGGACGCGCAGCTCCATCCTCGCGAGCTTCAGCGCGCGTTGGCCTTGGCTCACCAGTTTGTCTCGGATGGGCGCTTCATTCGTGGCGAGCACTGGCCTGCGCCTTGATGATCCGGGTGAGCAGCAGGGCGGCAGCCGTCAGCCCCGTGGTCAGGGCAGGAGGGGGCTGCGATGCTTGCAGCCGCGGCTGCTGCCCGGTGTCATCGGCCCCGTTCTCCTCGGAGGACTCCTGCCTGCGGAAGCGCCGCATCAGGCCGCCGTTCCCTCGCTCCGATGTGTCCGACGAACGCGGAATGAACGTGAACTTCTGTCCGCCCAGGGAGGCCTCGAGCAGCATGCCGCCACGCGAATAGGCGTGGGCAACGCACTTCGCATAGTTGATGGTTCCGGACGCCGCCGCCTTCACGAGCACTGCGGACGCGTTGGCGGCGAAGGCCGCCTTTCCTCCCTTGAACGCTTCAAGGGCATTACGGTCATGGAAGAAGATGAGCTCGCTCAGGGTCTGTCCGCCCACCTGGACTCCGAGGGTCAACTGGCTCAGCGTGGCGAAGCCAATCGGCTTGCCCTTCTCGAAGACCTCGCCGTGGCCGTATGAGCCGCCGAGGACCAGCGATGCCCTGCCCAGCGAGGGGAAGACGGCATAGCCCTCTACCTGCTCCAGCTCTTTTTTCAGCTCCGGGTGCTTGAGCACCAGGCGGTCCACCGTTGCCACGGCCTCTTCGTGCAGCGTCTTCTCCTGCTCTGGCTTCATGTTCGCCTCCTGATGAATCAACGTGGCGACGGCCATGCCCGCAAGGTACCCACGGGACGTGCGTGCGAACGACCACGCCGTGAGCGGTCTGGTTGCCCGGACGTGACGCGGAGGTGTCTACCTTCGGTGTCAGGAGGACGCACATCATGGCCTCGACGAAGACAAAGGAGAGGAAGCGCTCGCGCGGCCCAGCGCGACGCGCATCACCCAGGATGGAAGCTGCGCAGAAGCAGCTCGAACAGGTCACGGGATACGCGCGGGGCCGGGTGAAGGAGCGCCTGAACTTCCAGCGGGGCTTGCTCGTGTCGGTGCTGGAGGACATGGCAGAGGGGTTGAGCAGCGCCACCCGGCGTGCACCGAGCCCGGCATCGCAACGCATGCTGGAGACGGGAGAGCGCATGTTTCGCGGCGCCTCCTCGCGGCTGGATGAGCAATCCGTCGAGGCATTCCTGGACCGCACGGGGCAGTTCGTGCGGCAGCGCCCGGGATTGTTGCTCACGGGACTGCTGGGGGCAGGCCTGCTCGCGGGGCGGGTGTTTCGCGCCAGCGGTGCAGGTGATGTGGAAGGGGAGGCTGAGTCATGAGACGTAGCGCGAACAAGACGGCTGCGCGCGAGGGACGGAACGGCGGCGCTCCAGGTCAGACGCAAGGGGGACTGGCGCCGTTGCGGACGGTCCGCGACAAGGGCCGGGCGGTTGCCGGGAGCCTCCGAGAGAAGTTTCCCTCGCGAGACGATGCGCGCTCCCGCGCGGTGGGAGCCCAGACGTGGACAGCGCGGACGATGCGAGAGCATCCCGTGGGGGCGGGACTTGGGGTCCTGGCCCTGGGCTTCCTGTCGGCTTCCCTCTTGCCGGCCTCGGCGCTGGAGCGTCGCGCATATACACGTGCGGCGGGAAAGGCGCGGGATCTGGCCGACCGCTTGGACGCATCGGGGCGATTCGAAGAAGTCCTGGCGACCGTACGGCACATGGCGGCGGACGCGGCGGCCGAGCAGCTGGCCTCGTTACGGCCCGAGCCCGAGGAAGGTCCTCCGCGGCGCAAGTTGGAGCGGGTGGACCGAAAGGGTGGGTGATTGCCGGGC
>NZ_JABFNS010000279.1 GCF_013116825.1 Myxococcus xanthus | reverse complement strand
AACTGCGCCTCGTGCAGCCCCTCGCGGCGCAGCAACGCCCCCAACTTCTCACCCTCAAGCCCCTGGGCCACCACCAGCACGCGCAGCTTCTCCTCGGGCGTCCACTTCTTCGGGCCAGCGGGCTTCTGAGCTTGGCCCAGTTCCGTGGACACCCGAGATGTGATGGAAGGAGCACGGGATGTCCGCAACTGACGAGAAGCCGAAGAAGCCCCGCAGGCCGCGCCGGGAGTTCACCGCGGAGTTCAAGGCCGGAGCGGTGAAGCTGGTGCAGGAGGGCAAGTCCATCCCTCAGGTGGCCCGCGACTTGGACCTGACGGAGTCGGCACTGCGCCTGTGGGTGGAGCAGGTGAAGACGGACCGGGGCGAGGGCAAGCCCGGGGCGCTGACGACGGACGAGCGCGAGGAACTCTCCCGGCTGCGCAAGGAGAACCGCGAGCTGCGGCTGGAGCGGGAGATACTAAAAAATGCGGCGGCCTTCTTCGCGAAGGAGATGAAGTGAAATTCGCCTTCATCGACGCGAAGAAGGCCCTCTTTCCAGTCGCCACGCTCTGCCGTCACCTGGGCGTCTCCCGCAGTGGCTACTACGCCTGGGTGAAGCGTCCCGAGCAGTCCGAGCGCGCGAAGAGCGACCAGGCCCTCGGCGTCGAGGTGCTGGCCGTGCACCAGGAGAGCCGGGGCACGTACGGCGCCCCGCGGGTGCATGCGGAGCTGAAGGCGCGAGGCCGGCGGGTGGCTCGCAAGCGCGTGGCTCGGCTGATGCGCCAGGCAGGGCTGCGCGCTCGTACTCGGCGCCGATTCGTGCGGACCACCGACTCCGCGCATCTCCACCCCGTGGCTCCGAATTCACTGGAGAGGAACTTCCAACCCGGACAGACCGCACGCGCCTGGGTGGGCGACATCACCTACGTCTGGACCGAGGAGGGCTGGTTGTACCTGGCCGTGCTCTTGGACCTCTTCAGCCGCAAGGTGGTGGGCTGGGCGATGGGCGAGAGAATTGACCGCGCGCTGGTGCAGAGTGCGCTCGACATGGCGCTGCTGGGCCACCCCGCTCCCGAACTGCACCACTCGGACCGCGGCAGCCAATACGCCAGTCAGGACTACCGCCAATTGCTCGAGGAGCGTGGCATTGCGTGCAGCATGTCGCGCAAGGGCAACTGCTGGGACAACGCCGTGGCGGAGAGCTTCTTCTCCACGCTGAAGCAGGAGTTGGTCTACCTCACCCGCTTCGAGACACGCACGGCGGCCAAGGGGGCCCTGTTCGAGTACATTGAGGTATTCTACAACCGGAAGCGTCGCCACTCGTCGCTGGGCTACGTCAGCCCAGCCGAGTACGAGCGGATGGCCGCAACGAAGAGGCTGGCAGCATAGTCAACCTGTCCACCGAACCGGGCCAAGCTCAGTAGCGGACGAGGGCTGTCAATGAAGGCCCTGCCGGACGAGAAACGCCCGCATGGGGTTTCTTCGCGACGGCAGGCCGATCGCGTTTGGGGGCAGTCCCTCCTTGGGTGCGAGATTGGCCATGGCCCGCACATTGGCCAGGAAGACGTGAGCGACGAGGCACCGCGTATCCGTCCGGCCAGTGACGTGGCGTGAGCAGTTGCAGAGGGACAAGGGCCGTGTTCGGCGAGCGCCGCGAGGAGCGAGGAGCGAGGAGCGAGGTGCTCAGGGGCTGGGCTGGAGGGGCGACTCGGCTGATAGCGCAGTTCATCTGGGCTGAGCGACGGAGTAACCGCAGTAGGCGAACCAGCCTGCTGCGTCGCTTGGGGAGATGGCCGCCAGAGCGAGCTTTATGCCCTGGTGCAAGGCGGAGCGGGTCCGCAG
>NZ_JABFNS010000278.1 GCF_013116825.1 Myxococcus xanthus | reverse complement strand
GGGCGGCGGTGGCGGTGGGCCCTCGGTGGGCGTGTGGTGTGGCCCGGGCGCGACGGTCGGCTACACGGACGGCGGCGTCACCTTCCAGGTTGGTCCGGGCGGTCCGGGCGGCGCCGGCCCTGGGCTCGAAGGGAGCACGGGCGAGCGACTGCGGGACTTCAACTGCGCCAGTGCCAACCCGTAGCGTCCGTTGTCCGACGTTGGGGTGCCTGCCCGGAGAGCGCTTGCGTGCTGCGCCTGACCGCCCGCCAGGCACTCCGGGCTGGAGCACATCGCCCCACCCGGGTCCTCCTGCTACGCTGCTTGCCGGTTTGAGATGGCTTCCGAGTTGATCTGCGATACCTGCGGCCTGGCCGTACCTGCCGACACCACCGTGTGCCCACGCGATGGGACGGTGGTGCTGTCGTCGTTCGACGTGCCCCCGCGCGAGGAGCCGAACGTGGTGGTGCAGGCCTCAGAGCCTCCCCCGCCCGCGGCCGTGCAGAGGGACCCGCTCATCGGCTTGAAGCTGGGCGAGTACGAGCTGCGCTCGCGCATCGGCGTGGGCGGCATGGGGCTGGTGTACGAGGGCATCCAGCCGCTCATCGGCAAGCGCGTGGCGGTGAAGGTGCTGCGTCCGGAGCTGGCCCACTCCACCGAGCAGGTGGAGCGGCTGCTGGCGGAGGCCCGCGCCGTCAACGCCATCCGTCACCGGGGCATCATCGACATCTTCGGCTTCGGCCAGGTGCCGGACGGCCGGCAGTACATCGTCATGGAGTACCTGGAGGGCCAGGCGCTCGACGCGGTGCTGACGGAGAAGAACCGGCTTCCGGTGCAGGAGGCGCTGGCGCTGCTCGACGAGGTGCTGGCCGCGCTGGCCGCCGCGCACGGCGCGGGCGTGGTGCACCGCGACCTCAAGCCGAGCAACATCTTCCTGGTGCAGCAGCCGGACGGCTCGCGCTACGTGAAGGTGCTGGACTTCGGGCTCGCCAAGCGAGGCCAGGGCCCCACCGGCCGCACCGCGCAGACGCGCACGGACATGGTGGTGGGCACGCCGGAGTACATGGCGCCGGAGCAGGCGCGCGGCCAGGAAGTGGGGCCGATGACGGACCTCTACGCCCTGGGTGTCGTCACCTTCGAAATCGTCACCGGCCGCCTGCCCTTCGTGGGCAGCTCGCCCGTGGACCTGCTGATGAAGCATGTGGAGGCGCGGCCGCCTCGCCCGTCGGAGTTCGTCTCCGATTTGCCGCCCGCGCTGGACGCCTTCATCTTGCAGATGCTCACCAAGGACCCGGAGACGCGCCCCAACTCCGCGGACGCGCTGCGGCAGCAGCTCCACAAGCTGCGCCGCACCCTGCGGGCCTCCACGCGCTCCAACCCCAGCGCGCTCGCGCCCGGCTTCGAGAAGGCCGCCGCGGTGGCGGAAGCGGACTCGCGCCGTCCTACCACGCCGGTGCCGGTGCCCCCGGAGCTGAACACCGAGCTGACCTCGCAGGAGCTGCGCGCCGCGGGCGTCCGCGGTCCGCTGCGCAAGCACCTGCCGCTGGTGGGTGCCGTGGGCTTCGCCGTGCTGCTGCTCGCGGGCGCCGCCGCGGTCGTCATCCGCGGCGCGAAGGCCACCGCGCTCGTGCCGCCGTCCATCACGCCGCGGCAAGCCGCGGCGCCAGAGCAGGCCGCTGCAGTCACCCCGCGGCAAGCCGCGGCGCAAGAGCAGGCCGCCGCGGTCACCCCGCCTCCCGCCGAGCCAGAGCAGGCGCCCGTGGAGGAAGTGCCACTTCAGCCCCTGGTCGTCGCCGCCCTCGTACCGGCGCCGCCGGACAGCGTGGAGCGTCCGCCGCCGGCCCCGCGCGCCGAGGACACCCGCGTCGCGCCGCCCCGCCCCCTGAAGGCTGCC
>NZ_JABFNS010000276.1 GCF_013116825.1 Myxococcus xanthus | reverse complement strand
GGCCCCTCCCGCCCGAAAGCAGCACCTAACTTGGATTCGCGTGGGTGTCCGACACGCAGCCAATGGCCTTCCCGGCATGGACGGCGCCCACGGGCGAGGCGGATTCGTCCGCGCGCTGATGGGGAGCCTCACCGGCCCGGAGCAGCGCTTCTGGCTGCTCGTCGTCGCGGTGGGGCTCATCGCGGGGGTGGGCGCGGTGGCGCTGCTCAAGGTGCTGCGCTTCACCCAGCAGCTCTTCTGGCGCAGCACGGGCGAGGACTTCCTGGCCGGCGTCGCGGCGGCCCCCACGTGGCGCCGGGTGCTCATCCCGATTCTCGGCGGCGCGCTGGTGACGCTGCTGACGCTCATCGTCGGCCGGCCCATGCGAGGCCACGGCACCGCGGGCATCATCGAATCCATCTGGGTGAAGTCCGGCCGCCTGTCACTGCCGCGCGCGCTGCTGCGGGGGCTGGTCTCCATCCTCGCCGTGGGGCTGGGCGCGCCGCTGGGCCGCGAGGGCGCGCTGCTGTCCACCGGCGCGGCCAGTGGCTCGTCGCTGGCCCGCTGGCTGCGGCTGGGCCCTGGCCAGGCCCGCCTGCTGGTGGCCTGCGGCGCGTCCGCGGGCATGGCCTCCGCGTACAACGTCCCCGTTGGCGCGGCCCTCTTTGGCCTGGAGGTGCTGCTGGGCAGCTTCGCGCTGGAGCTGTTCGGCCCCATCGTCGTCTCGTGCGTGGTGGCGACGCTCGTGTCACGCGGCCTCATCGCGGACCACCCCAGCTTCGTGATTCCCCACTACACGCTGATGCACCCGCGCGAGCTGGTGTTGGCCATGCTGCTGGGCGTGGTGCTGGGCGCCGCGTCCGCCTTCTACGTGCGCGGCATCAACGTCATGTCGGACCTGTTGGACAAGGCCGCCGCGTGGCTGGCGCCCTTCCTGCCCCTGCTGTCCATGACGGTGGTGGGCGTGACGGCGGTGTGGCTGCCGCAACTTCTGGGCAACGGCTATGACGCGGTGAACGCGGCGCTGCTCGGCAAGCTCTCCCTGGCCCACCTGCTGCTGCTTCCGCTGGCGAAGCTGGCCCTCACCGCCACCTGCGCCGGAGCCGGCGTGCCCGGCGGACTCTTCACCCCATCCCTCTTCTACGGCGGCCTGCTGGGCGGCGCCTTCGGTGTGCTCGCCGATTGGGTGCTGCCCGGCGGCGCGCCCAGCGGCGCCTACGCGCTGCTGGGCATGGGCGCGGTGCTCGCGGGCACCACACACGCGTCGGTGTCCGCGGTGATCCTCATCTTCGAGCTCACCGGCGACTACCCGCTGGTGTTGCCGCTGATGCTCAGCGCGGTGGTGTCCGCGGTCGTCAGCCGGCGCCTGGAGCCGGAGTCGCTGTACACCTCCGTGCTCAACCGCCGCAACGTGCGCGTCCCCGCCACCGTGCCGCACTGGCTGCGCCAGGAAGGCGCCCGCGCGCTGCTCAAGCCGGTGCACCAGCGCGTCCCTCCGTCAGCGCCGCTCCAGCAGGTGCTCGCGTTCCTGCTGGAGCAGCCCCTGGGCCAGGACCTCTACGTCACCGACGAGGCGGGCCGGTACCGGGGCGCGCTGGTGCTCGACCAGTTGAAGGGGCATCTGCCGGACCACTCACAACTGCACGCCACCATCGCCGCGGACGTGATGGACGTGCGCGTGCGCCCGATTACCCCTGGCCTGTCCCTGAGCGAGGTCGCCGCCCGCTTCACGGAGACCTCCCTGGAGCGGCTCCCCGTCGTGGACGGAGAGCGGCGCCTGCTGGGCACAATCTCCAAACAGGACGTGTTGAAGCAGGGGACCTTCTGAGGAACGCGGCGTGGAAGACAGACGGATGCTGCACGGACCGGCGCGCGCATGGAGCATCGTGCTCATAGGCCTGCTGTGCATGGTGCTGAGCGTCGTCCTGCTCCACCGCCCACCGCCCGAAGTCCCGGATGTCACCCCAGGCC
>NZ_JABFNS010000275.1 GCF_013116825.1 Myxococcus xanthus | reverse complement strand
GGGCCTGGAGTCTGCGGTGTATCGAGGTTCACGCTGTCCTGTCCGCTCAGTGACGAGGCAACCCCTGGTGGGGCTGCCTATTTCCCGATTTTCTAGCAGCCGGCCCCTTCTTGCGAAGCATAACGACCCAGGAGCCCATCCGAAGGGCCCCAGGTGTCTGGCGCTGGAAGGAGACACAAGGGCGAGGGTCCGGGAGATGACGCGGTCCACCGGGCTCGCCCTTCCTACGAAGCCCACCACACGCGTCCCCGGCAGCGGCGAGGGAGCGGGCGGGCCGCCGGCTCATCGGACGACTTGCTTGCGCGCGCCCGCCTCGTCGAACTCGACTTCAGACATGGGGACGCCGCCCAGCTCCCGGGCCAGCGCGGTGAGCACTTCCTGCGTCGCGACGATGTGCGTGCGCGAAAGGCGTGACAGCACGCGCTGCACCGACGACTCCACCGTGCCCTCGGAGGGGATGTCGAGCGCGCGCCCCTCGTCCGTCAGGGAGAACAGCGCCTTGCGCCCGTCGAGCGGGTCGGACTTGCGCTCCAGCAGGCCCCGCTTCTCCAGGCGCTTGAGCACGCCCGTCAAGGTGCTGGGATGGACGTGGAGGATCTGCGCGAGCATGCCCGCGGTGATGTCGGGGAAGCGCCCCACCAGACGGATGACCAGGCGCTGCGGACCCGTGAGTCCCAGCGTGGACTCCATGCGCTTCGACGTGGACTGGAGCCCGTGGTCCACGGCCCAGAGCAGTCGCATGAATTCGAGCACTTCACCAAGGGGAGGTCCTTTGTAGGTCCGCTCACCTTCGTGTGGGCCCAGCGGCTCTTCTGCCGGTCCCTTCGGGGATTCTTCTGCTGTCACCTGCTGCCTCCGTGTCTCAAGCCGATGGTTTGAGTCGCAGCAGGTCTATCGCGTCGCCGTCCGACCCGCTGCTGAAAAACCGTTGGCTGTTGACCGCTCGCAAGCCGGACGTCAAGCCGGAGGCTTTTCGAAGGCTCAGGCAGGCCCCGGTGGGGAGGGGCGCCGTGGGCCCCCCCCGCCATGAAGGCCAGACACCGGGCGGGCGAGCGCTCAGAGCTCCTCGAGCGTGAGCCGGAGGATGGAGCCCGTGTCGTCCCGCTCCAGGACCTTGAAGGTGGCTCCGGGCGGGATGAGCACCTCCTCCTCACCCGGCTTGAGCGAGGCACCCTGGATGTCGCGGCCCGTCTTGGTCCGGATTTCGAGGATGGCGTCGCCATCGAACTTCGCGTCCGGGTTCTTGGCCGTGCTGGTGAAGGCATCCCGGGTGATGACGGCGTCCTTCGTGTAGGCGTCGTAGTACTTCTTGCTGTCGCCGCGGAACACGGTGCCCTGGAACTTCGGCAGCTCGTTGAGGGCCGCGCGGGTGACGGCAATGCCATCCAGGTTGTTGCGCAGCGCCTGAGACGTGGGGCCGGCGCCATTCTTTGCCAGCGGGAAGAGGACCTGGCCGTTGTACGGCTTGAACTTCTCCTGTGTGTATTTGTAGAGGGAGACCTTGCCCTCGTCGGAGAGCCCGTTGATGTTCGCCACGCTGGTGGCCGTCTTCGGGTAGTCCTTCAGGTTCTGCGTCAGGTGGGTGTTCGCCATCTCCACGTAGGGCTCGAACTTCCCCTCCGTGAGCACGCTCATCTGCTTGCGGTAGTTCTCCACCGTGGCGGTGTCCACGGCGAAGCCTTCGTTGAACACGCTGGCCAGCTTGACGCGCTCCGCGTCACCCATCTTCACGTGCGGCCCACCCTGGGCGAACACCGCGCGGATGAGGTCGGCCTTGGGGCCGACCTCCGACTTGAGGGTGGCGAAGTCGGTGGAGCTGGCGTCGCCCTGGTTCTGCTTCAGGCCCTGGAGCGCGGAGAAGCCTTCGTCGCTGATGTTCTTGATGGCGCCCCGGGGCACACCCTGGGCCACGAACGGGGCGATGACCGAGTCATCCCGGAGGACGGCGGGGCCGACCGCGACGGGGAGGGTCGTCGGCGGGGGGGAGACGGGCGCCTTCGCGCCGCCCAGCGT
>NZ_JABFNS010000274.1 GCF_013116825.1 Myxococcus xanthus | reverse complement strand
CCTCCCCGAACCCCACCCTGGCCGTGCAGGAGTTGAAGCGCATCGGTTGAACTCTCTCACGCGACAACTACCTTGACGCTCACCGCGAGATCATCGAACGCGCGGCATCGAAGAAGAAGGAGCTGGTCGTCGTCGAAGGCTCGTCGCACTACGACCTCTACGACAAGCCCGAGCCGGTCCGCCAGGCACTCGCCAAGCTGGTCCCCTTCTACAAGGAAAACCTCTGAACCTCGCTCAGAGGCCTCTCGCCAATGAGCTTTAGGGAGTGAGGGTAAGGGCGAGACTATTGAGTTCGTGAAGAGGTGCACTTCTCATGGCTTGGCAGCCTCGTCGGCTCTCCGCCGAGCAGCAGCAGGAGCGATGCCTTGAGGCAGCACGACTGCTGCCTCAAGGCGTTCCGCAGGTTCGCGTCGCACGTGAGTTTGGGGTGTCCGAGGCCGCAGTGAGTAAGTGGGCCGTACGGCTACGTTCGGGCGGCCTGCGTGCACGCAGGCACCCAGGGCGCCCCTCGCGATTGACGCCCCGCAAATCACACGACGCGTTGCCAGCACCCCAACGCTCCGGGCTTCACGCTGGCGTGCAACCTGACCCAAATCATCACCTACGACGCCTACAGCAAGGCCGAGGCCTTCCTGACTCAGCCGTTCCGGGTTGTGGCTGGCAGCAAGGCGGGCAGCAAGTGGATGTGCGATGACCTGCTCGCGCGCGCCGCCAGCAAGGACAAGGTCATGCACGTCGTGGAAGGCGCCAACCACATGGAGCTGTACGACGTGCCGAAGTCCGTTGATGAGACCACGTCGAAGCTGGCGCCGCTCTTCGAGGAGAAGCTCTAAAACAGTCAGCAGGAGATGTGATGACGAACGTTCTGATTCTCGGGGCTGGTGGGCAGATTGCGCGCTGGGTAATCCAGATGATTGCCGATGACCGCAACATCCGGCTCACGCTGTTTCTGCGAAATGCGCGAAGACTTTCAGACGAGAATGCGCGCGTGGTCGAGGGGGATGTCCTCGATCGCTCGAGCCTCGACGCAGCGATGAGGGGGCAGGATGTCGTCTACGCGAACCTGACCGGCGATGACATCGACGCGCAGGCGAAGAGCGTCATCGAGTCGATGCAGGCGGCAGGCGTGAAGCGGCTCGTGTTCGTGACGTCGCTCGGTATCTATGACGAGGTACCAGGCACATTCGGTGAGTGGAACCGGCGGGAGATTGGCACGTACCTTCCCCCGTTTCGACGCGCAGCCGACGCGATTGAGGCGTCGAGCCTCGACTACACGATTCTGCGGCCAGCGTGGTTGAGTGATGCCGACGAGGTCGACTACGCGACCACGACTCGCGGTCAGCCGTTCGAGGGTACGGAGGTTTCCCGCAAGAGTGTCGCGGCGCTCATCGCGCAAATAATCGCCGCGCCCAGCCTGTACGTTGGCGGCAACCTTGGCGTGCACAAGCCCGGCAGCGACGGCGACAAACCGGCGTTCCTTTGACATGGAGGTGAGCGCGATGGCGATTGCGAAGTGGGGCCTCCTCATGCTGACCCTGCCTCTCGTGCTGGCGGTGCTGGTGCCCATCGCAGTGACGCTCATTGAAAAGCGCCAGGCGCGCGCGCTGCAGGGACTTGATCCTTATGTTGGGCCGCTGACGGCAGAGCATGGTGGGGCGGCTGTTGTGTACTTCTCTCGCTCCGGCAACACTGCGCTTGCGGCGCGCCATATCGCCAACCGGCTTGGCGCGCAGTTGTTCGAACTGGACGCGCCCGACTATCGACTCGGACTGGCGGGCTGGGCGAATGCGATGCATGACGCGCGTGGAGAGGAGGCGGACATCACGCCGCGTGAGATGGACTTGTCACGCTTCGATCAGCGGAGCTGTGAAGGGCCGGTTGCGGCGGGCTTCTGCGCGGGCCCCTGGAAGGCTCAGCACAGGAGCGGGCGAACGCGGGCGCATCCTCGGCCGTCCGTCCTCGCCCAGCCGGAGCCACCACGGCGCGCGGGCAAGAGCAGAGAGGCGGGGCAGGGGGGGGC
>NZ_JABFNS010000273.1 GCF_013116825.1 Myxococcus xanthus | reverse complement strand
GCCCCGCCCTGCATTAGGTTGCCCGTCCCATGAGCGAATTGATTCTGGCCTCCACGTCGAGCGCCCGACGGGCCCTGATGGATGGACTGCGGCTCCCCTACCGCGCCGAGGCCCCCGGCGTGGACGAGGTCGTAGCCCCACACCTGTCCGTGACGGAGGCCGTGCGGGAGCTCGCGTCACGCAAGGCCCGCGCGGTGCATCAGCGGCACCCGGAGACCTGGGTGCTGGGCGCGGACCAGCTCGTCGAGGTGGCGGGCGAAGTCCTCTCCAAGCCCGTCGACCGGAACGCGGCGCGCGAGCAACTGCGCAAGCTGGTGGGCCACACCCACGCCATCCACACCGGGGTGTGCCTGGTGGGCCCCGGAGGCAAGGTGCTCGATGCAGTGGAGACGACCCGGCTGACCTTCTACCCGGTGAAGGAGGAGGAGCTGGAGCGCTACCTCGACCTGAACGAATGGGAGGGCTGCTGCGGCAGCTACCGCGTGGAGGACGCCGGACAGGCCCTGTTGGAGCGGCTCGACGGCGACCGCTCCAACGTTCAGGGCCTGCCCATGGTGACGGTGGTGCGACTGCTGCGGGAGGCGGGCTTCCGGTTCTTCTGAGCGCCGCTGACGCCCGCGCCGTCACGCGTCGGAGGACAGCTCCGCCAGAATCTCCGCGTAGGCGGCGCGCGCCTTGTCGGCCTGGTCCGCCTTGAAGCTCACCGCGGCCACCACCGGGTGCCCACCGCCGCCGTAGCGCCCGGCGATGGCGGACAAATCGTGCCGCCGCAGCTCCGGCTTCCACGGGTTGGAGCCGATGGACACCTTGGCCCGCGAGGCGCCCTTCCCCACCCACAGCGTGTAGCGCGCGTCCGGATAGAGCGCGTAGGCGATGAACTTGTTGAGGCTGTCCACGCCCTCGTCCACCAGGTCGAAGAAGACGACGCCTCGCTCGTAGCGCGCCCGAGCACGCACCAGCTCGATGTTCGACTGGTGGCGCGCCAGCAGCGGCGCCAGGGGCGTGGCGATGAGCGGCGAGGCGGCGATGTCCGCCAGCGACTCGGACTGCATGCGGCGGATGACCTCCGGGATGAGACCCGGGTCCTTGTTGGCCTCCAGCACCGTCATGATGCGCAGCGCGGGCTCCTCCAGCGCCACCGCCATCTGCGGCGAGGGGAACTGGGCCCCGTCGATGATTTCCGCCCAGTGGATGAGCTCCGCCATGGGCGACGCATCCCAGCCGAAGCGCTCCCGGGCCACGTCCGCCAGGTACTTCGTGCAACTTTTGCGGTGTGCGTCGTGGAATTTGCGCCCGCTGGTGTCCGCGCGGAAGTGCGCCTCGTCCCCCGGCTGCTGGAAGGCGGAGGCGTGGTGGTCGAACCACCAGGTCAGCCGCGCGTCCTGGCTGTAGCGGAAGTCGACGATGACATTCTCCTCGCCGGAGAACACGGCCGGGTCGATGCCCTCGGCGCCCGGCTTGTGGTTCAGACCGAGGTACCGGAAGGCCGCGTCCGGACGGATGCGCTCCCGGTAGAAGCGGGAGAACACGGCCGCGCTCGCGGCGCCGTCGAAGCAGCTGTCGTGAAAGAGGACCTGAACGTTCATGGCGATGAGCCCCTTACTGCAAGGCGAGTCCCGCGCCCACCGTCGTGAAGGCCACCTCGTCCGCGCCGCCACTCGCCTGGGCGGCCACCACCACCAGCCCCACGAGCCGCCCGTCCGCCAGCACCCCGCACGCCAGCGTGCCTTCCGCGCCCCCCGGCGTGCGCAGCGGATGCACGGTGGCCCTGCTCCCCAACGCCGGAGGCGCGGGAAGTGACAGCGCCTCCCCCAGCGCACCGCCCAGCGCCTGGAACAACCCCTTGCACCCCACGGCCGCCGCCTTGCCCGTGCCGCGCTCCACCCAGAGCAGGCCATAACGCCCCTGCGCCGTATCGCCGAAGCCTACGCCGCCCCCCTGCAGGGTGGACGCGGCCAGCACCAGGTGCGGTGCGAGCTGCTCGCGCGTCAGCTGTCCCCACCCCGGGGGCAGCTCCAGCCGATACCCCAGCTCGCTGCCCACCAGGGACTGACGCACACCCGCGCCCGACGTCCCCGCGATGGGGAGCGCCAGCAACCCCGCCGATGCGACCGCCGCCCCCAGACC
>NZ_JABFNS010000272.1 GCF_013116825.1 Myxococcus xanthus | reverse complement strand
CTGCGGACCCGCTCCGCCTTGCACCAGGGCATAAAGCTCGCTCTGGCGGCCATCTCCCCAAGCGACGCAGCAGGCTGGTTCGCCTACTGCGGTTACTCCGTCGCTCAGCCCAGATGAACTGCGCTATCAGACGGCCTTCAGGCGGCGGCCACCTGACGGCGTGGCGCTCTTGGCGGCATCCCGCAGCGCGTCCTTCTTCTCCTCGACGCGCTCCCAGGTGAACTCCTTCTCCGTGCGGCCGAAATGCCCGTAGGCGGCGGTCTTCTGGTAGATGGGCCGCAGCAGGTCCAGGTACTCGGTGATTTCGCGCGGACGCAGGCCGAACGTCTTGCGGACGGCCAGGGCGATGCGCTCTTCCGGAACCGTGGCGGTGCCGAAGGTCTCCACCATGACGCTGACGGGCTCGGCCACGCCGATGGCGTAGGACACCTGCACCTCGCAGCGCCGGGCCAGGCCCGCGGCCACCACCGTCTTGGCGATGTGACGGCCCATGTACGCGGCCGAGCGGTCCACCTTGGACGGGTCCTTGCCGCTGAACGCGCCGCCACCGTGACGGCCCATGCCGCCGTAGGTGTCCACGATGATCTTCCGGCCCGTCAGGCCGGAGTCACCCATGGGGCCACCCACCACGAAGCGGCCGGTGGGGTTGATGAAGAACTTCGTCTTGTTGTCGATGAGCTTCTTGGGCAGCGCCTTCGCGATGACGTCCTCGCGGATGGCCTCCTGGATCTTCTTGTTGGAGACCTCATCGGAGTGCTGCGTGGACACCACCACCGCGTCGATGCGGGCGGGGCGGCCGTCGCGGTACTCCACCGTCACCTGGCTCTTGCCGTCCGGGCGGATCCACGGGTGCTGCTTGCGACGCACATCCGCCAGGCGGCGGGTGATGGCGTGCGCGTAGTGGATGGGGGCCGGCATCAGCTCCGGCGTCTCGTCGCAGGCGAAGCCGAACATCATGCCCTGGTCGCCGGCGCCCTGGTCCTTCTTGTTGTCGACGCCCCGGGCGATGTCCTGGCTCTGGCCTTCGATGGCCACCATGACGCCGCAGGTGTTGCCGTCGTAGCCCATGGAGCTGTCGGTGTACCCGATGCGGCAGATGGTGCTGCGGACGAGCTTCGGGATGTCCACGTAACAGTTCGTCGTCACCTCACCCGCGACGATGGCCAGACCCGTCTTGACGAGCGTCTCCACGGCGACGCGCGCCTGAGGGTCCTTGGCGATGATGGCATCCAGCACACCGTCGGAGATCTGGTCGGCGATCTTGTCCGGGTGGCCTTCAGTGACGGATTCAGACGTGAACAGGAAGTCGGTAGGCATGTCGTCTCAGAGGCTGCGCTGACAGTGCGCGAAGGCCGGACACTAGACGTGGCGTCCTAGAGGAGTCAAACGCGCAAGAGGGCCGCATCATTCAACTTTTCGGAATCCGCCAGCGAACAGCAACCAGGCTGGCTACGGCCGGATGACCGCCTCCCACCCCAGCATGAATTTCGCGAGGCGCCGGACGTTCCCTTGGGCTAACAGACGTCCGCGCATCCGCTCTGGAGGAACAGCCCGACATGAACGCCCGCTTCCGTACCCTCGCCTTCCTGGCCACCTTCGCTTTCGCCCTCCCCGCGCTCGCCGCGAAGGAAGACCCCATCGCCAAGCCGGTGAAGACCGTGGTGCAGTCCGTGCGCTACGAGCGCGACGCCCTGGCCCTCAAGCACTTCGGCAGCCAGGAGCAGGGCAAGTTCCTGCTCGGCGACAACTGGGACAAGGGCACCGATGCGCAGCGCAAGGAGTTCGTCACGCTGTTCCAGGACCTCTTCGCGAACATCGCCTTCCCCCGCGTGCGGGAGAACTTCAAGAACCTGGACAGCATCACCTACGAGCCCTCGCAGGTGCAGGGCCCCGAGGCCACGGTGGCCTCCACCGTCTTCATCAAGCACCCGCTGAAGACGCAGGAGATGAAGCTCAAGTACCGGCTGGTGAAGGAAGCCGCCGCCTGGAAGGTCGTGGACGTGACGGTGCTGGGCTCGTCCATGCTCCAGGACATCCGGGACACGCAGGTGAAGCCGCTGATGGAGAAGGGCGGCTGGGACCTGCTGCTGGAGCGCATGCGCACGGAGCTGGCGAAGGTGAAGAAGAAGTAGCCCGCACCTGCCCGGCGGCCGGGCCACCAGGCTTCCCGGCCGCACCATTGTTTTCGCGGGGTCCGCGCATCGCGTAGAGTCGCCCCTCCCCCATGCCTGGCCGATGACCGACCCC
>NZ_JABFNS010000271.1 GCF_013116825.1 Myxococcus xanthus | reverse complement strand
GCCTCCACCGCCGCCGCCGCAGCAGCGCCCGCCGCTCCCGCTCCGAAGGGCGCCGAGCTGGACCTGCGCTACCAGAAGTTCGACCCCATCGGCAGCGGGCCGCTGGGCACCGTCTTCAAGGGACGCGTCACCGCGCTGGGTCTGGACATCTGCCTCAAGGAGCTGAAGGACATCTTCGGCTACTTCTCCTTCCTGCAGCGGGGCGAGGTGCTCAAGCGCCTGAAGAAGGAGCTGTGCGCCCAGGCGCAGGTGCGCCACCCGGGCGTGGTCCAGGTGGTGGACCAGAACGTGGACGCCGCCCGGCCGTACTTCGTGCTGGAGCTGATGCAGGGCAGCCTGCGTGAGCGGCTGGACGCGGGCGGTGGCAACGGCGTGCCGGTGCCCTTCGCGCTGCGCGCCTTCCTGCAGATGGCCTATGGTCTGCGGGCCGCGCACGCCGCGGGCCTCACGCACCACAACATCAAGCCGGAGAACGTGCTCTTCGACGTGTACGGCAACGCGAAGCTGGCCGACTTCGGCCTGGGCCGCGTGGTGGAGGTGGACGCCACCAAGGGCATGCCCCAGGTCTTCGTGGGCACCGGTGGCATGGCCTACATGGCGCCGGAGCTGATGAACCGGGGCGGCAAGGAGCCGGGCGCCTCCGCGGACGTCTACGCGCTGGGCATCCTGCTCTACGAGATGCTCACCGGGCAGATTCCGGGCCGCCGCTCGCCGCTGCCCTCCGAGGTCAACCCGGAGGCCCCCAGCGGCCTCGACCAGCTCTTCGACAAGGCCACCCAGGACAAGCGCGAGCAGCGCTACCCGGACGTGGACGCCATGTTGGAGGACTTCTACAAGGCGTTCCCGGACAAGGAGTTCCTCGCCAAGGGCGACCTCATCATCTCCTCGGACACGCCGAAGGAGTGACGGACGAGCGGCCGGGCCCCGGCGCACTCGGGGCTCGCCGCGCACGTTGGGGGCTGCCACACTCCGTGGCGCCATGACTCCGCCCCTGTCCGAAAGCGTGCTCATCACCGTCACCGGGAAGGACCATCCCGGAATCGTCTCGCGCCTCACCGGCCTGCTGGCGGACGCTGGCGCCGAACTGCTCGACGTGGAGCAGGTGGTGGTGCAGGGGCGCCTCACGCTCTGCCTGCTGGTGCGTCTACCCCCGGCGAGCGGCACCCTGGAGACGCTGCTGTCCGCCGCGAAGACGCTGGGCGTGACGCTGGATTTCCAGGCGGTGGAGGCGTCCGCCGCGCCCGCCGCGTCCGCGCGCCACGTCGTCACCGCCGTGGGCCGCGCCCTGGGCGCGAGGGAGCTTCATGCGCTGACGCAGGTGCTCGCGGGGCACGGCGCCAACGTGGAGCGAATCACGCGCCTCAGCGAGCCGCGCCTGGGCTCGGTGGACATCCACATCAGCCTGCCGCCGGGCCAGCCGCCCGACGCGCTCAAGCACGCGCTGCTGGAGCTGTCCATGCAGTCGGGCGGGTTCGACGTGGCGTTGCAGCGCGAGAGCCTCTTCCGGCGCGGCAAGCGGATGGTCGTCATGGACATGGACTCCACGCTCATCCGCATCGAGGTCATCGACGAGCTGGCGCGCGCGCATGGCGTGGGCGAGCAGGTGTCGCGCATCACCGAGCGCGCCATGCACGGCGAGATGGACTACGACGAGTCGCTGCGTCAGCGCGTGGCGTTGCTGCGGGGCCTGGACGCGTCCGTGGTCCACCAGCTCGCGGCGAACCTGCCGCTGACGGAGGGCGCGGAGACGCTGGTGCGCGTGCTCAAGCGGCTGGGCTACCGCACCGCCGTCATCAGCGGCGGCTTCTCCGTGGCGGCCGAGGCGCTGAAGGCGCGGCTGGGCATCGACTTCGCGTACTCCAACGAGTTGGAGATTCAGGACGGGAAGCTCACCGGCCGCACCGTGGGCCGCATCGTCAACGCGCAGCGCAAGGCGGAGCTGTTGGAGTCGCTGGCGCAGGCGGAGGGCATCCTGCTGGACCAGGTGGTCGCCGTGGGAGACGGCGCCAACGACTTGCTGATGCTGGAGCGCGCCGGGCTGGGCATCGCCTTCCGGGCGAAGCCCAAGCTGCGCGCCGCGGCCGACACGTCCATCTCCGCGGGCGGCCTGGACAGCATCCTCTACCTGCTGGGGCTCACCGGCCGCGAACTGCTGGAGGCGGGCTGCGGCGCCGGCTGAGGGTGCGCCCTACAGCCGCATCCGCGCCGCCAGTTCGCGCTGCTGGAGCTGGTTCTTCTCCAGCAGCAGCTCGAGCAGCGCGCGCAGAATCTTGGAGCTCTTCTCCTGGTTCTGCTGCACCGTCTGCAGCCGCTTGAGGTCCTCGTCCGTCCACTCGTTGGCGGGCGTGCCACCCGCCAGAATCTCGTCGAGGATGTCCGCGGCGCTGGCGCCAGCGCCTGGGGCGGGGGCGCGCTCCGGCGCGCGGGGCGCGGGCGGAGGCGCCGCGGCGGGAG
>NZ_JABFNS010000270.1 GCF_013116825.1 Myxococcus xanthus | reverse complement strand
ACCTGGCCACCGGCGCACGGCCAGCCCTGGGCGCGCGCCGCCCCCCGCCGTCCCGCCCCGCGCCGGAGTCCGATGAAGACGACGACAGCACCCAGGGCTCGAATGGGGGCTCCGAGAAGACCCAGATTCGCCCGGCCCCGTCGGAGCGGCCCCGGCGCTGAAGCGACGCCCCGGCCCGGCGCGTCGGAAACGACCCCGGGCCAGTGGGGCGGCCTCCCACCACACGCGCTCCGCCCCGGCGGGTTTCACCCGAAGCACGGGCGGTGATTCCCGACCTTGCGAGGAGCTCCGGTCGGGGGGAAAGTGATTGAGTGTGGATCTCCCTCCTCGCCGCGCTCACCCTGGCCACCCAGGCCCCCGCCGCGTCAGGCGGTGCGACCAGGACGGACAGGGGCGGCGGGAGCTCCCTCCCACGTCGTCGAGTTCGCGCAGGAGCACGTGGCCGAGCAGCTCCGGGCCCGTGGGCTGGTGGTGGTCCGTATCGAGGACATCACCCGCAAGCTGTCCGCGTCCAAGCGCCGCCCGCTGCTGCGCTGCAACCGCACGGCGCCCTCCTGCATCCGCTCGTTGGGCGCCGCGGGGAAGACGGAGCTCGTCCTGGTGACGGAGCTGGGCCAACTGCTCAGCGGCTATCGCACGGGCGCGCGCATCTACACCGCCAACGACGGCGCGCTCGTCACCGAGCACCTCATCCCCGGCGTGAGCGAGGACCAGTTACTGGACTCGCTCACCCAGTCGATCGACGCGGTGGTGCCCGTGGCGCAGACGGCCTTGCGCGGCCCGCCGCCGGCGCCACCCCAAGCCGAGCCGCCCCCGCCGCCCGTGGCCGTGGTGGAGGCGAAGCCGCTGGCCCCGGAGCTGGAGCCCGAGCCCATCCGCCCGCTGCGCCGCTGGGCGTGGCTGCCCGCCGCGGGCGGTGTCGCCCTGGCCGGCGTGGGCACCGTCTTCTACCTGCAGGCGGGCGACAAGTACTCGCGGCTCGACAAGGACGGCACGCCGGACGCGCCACTGGACAACGCGGATGGACTCGCGTCGTCGGGCCGCCGGGCGCAGACCCTGAGCCGGGTGGCCTTCGGGCTGGGCGCGGCGGGGCTCGTAACGGGCGCGGTGATGTTCCTGCTGCCCGGTGAGCTGCCCGCGAAGGTACAGCCCTCCGCCGCCGTGGTCCCCGGTGGGGGCGTGGTGGGCCTGTCCGGGACGTTGCCTTGAATTCGAGGAGAGTCATGCGGAAGACCAGGATGCTCGGCGCCACGGGCACGGCGCTCGTGGCGGCGCTCGGTGCGGGCGCTTGCTACGACTTCGACGGTGCACGGCAGCGCTGCAGCGACGAGGGACGCTGCGAGCCCAACGTCGCCGCCTGTACGCCCGTCCCCGGCGAGGACCTTCCCGACGACGCCTTCGCCGATACCGACTGTGACGGCGTGGATGGCCAGGCGGACGCCGGGCTCTTCATCGACCCCATGGACGGAGATGACGACGCGGGCGTGGGCACCCGGCAGGCGCCGCTGCGCACCGTGGGCCGCGCGCTGGCGATGCTGCGCGAACGGGATGGCGGCCCGCGCCACCTGTTCCTCGCGGGCGGCGCCTACGACGAGGCGGGCCTGGTGCTGGACGTCCCCGTCTCCCTGCACGGCGGCTACGCCGGACGCAGTGGCGGTTGGCGTCGCGCCGCGAACCGCGTGGCCATGTTCGACGCCGGCACGCTGGGGTTGACGGTGCAGGGACTCCAGGACGCGGGCGTGCTGATGGAGTACGTGCAGGTCAGCGCCGCCACCGCGGCCGGCCCCGGAGAGCCCTCCATCGCCGTGCGCATGGTGGACTCCTCCGGAGTCCGTCTGCGTCACGTCACCCTGGCCGCGGGCGCGGGTGGCCAGGGCGCCCCGGGCGAGGCGGGAGACGCGGGCCTGGGCGGCCCGGACGGAGGTGAAGGAGGGAGCGGCCTCACCGGCTACTCCGATCCGGGCCAGGGCGGGACGGCGCCCCTCATCACCTGCCCGGATGGCATCCAGCCCACGGGCGGCTCGGGGGTGATGGGCAGCAGCGGCGGCAATCCAGGACGGGATGGCGGCACGGGTGGGCCCGGCGAAACGGGAGGCGCGGGCGGCGCGGGCGGCGAGGCACCGGACGCCGCGTGCTCCAGGTTCGAGTGCGTCTGCAATCCCTACCCCGGCGAGCGGGGCCTGGGCGGCGCGGCGGGAGGCCCCGGGACTCCGGGCGGCGGCGGCGCGGGCATGGGGGTGCTGCGCGACGGGACCTGGGTCGCCGGACAGCAAGGCGAGCCCGGCGGCGGCGGCACGGCGGGCTCCGGCGGTGGCGGCGGCGGGTCTGGCGGAAGCTGCAGACTCGAAAACACGATTGTCGCTGGCGGCGGCGGAAGTGGCGCGGGCGGCGCGGGCGGCTGTGGCGGTGAGGGCGGCCGAGGAGGCGGCGGTGGCGGCGCCTCCATCTCCCTGCTGCTCATCGGTTCCCAGGCCGCCATGGAGGAAGGCAGCGTGCTGCGCACGCTCGGCGGAGGCCCGGGTGGCGAGGGTGGCGAAGGCGGTACCGGAGGCCCCGGAGGCGAAGGCGGACACGGCGGCAACGGCGGCCAGGTCGTGCGGGACGGGGGCGTCGTCGACGGAGGCATCATCATCCACCGGACGACCGGCGGAGAGGGCGGCGCGGGCGGCGCG